>NZ_JPYQ01000018.1:0-43868 GCF_000757525.1 Rhizobium sp. YS-1r
CCGGCCAAACGGTGCTCTCGCACCACGCGCCATGCCTGGCGCACCAACAAAAAAGCCGGATCGTCTCCGACCCGGCTTTTCTATCTCTTGTCTGCGAAATTTATTCGGCGCTGTCTTCAGCGGCCTTCTTCTTCGGCGCAGCCTTCTTCTTCGGAGCGGCAGCTTCCTCGCCTTCGGCCGCATCAGCAGCCTCGGCCTTGGCGGCGGCCTTCTTCGGAGCGGCCTTCTTCTTGGCCGGCTTCGCGGCGGTTTCGCCTTCCTCGTCTTCGGCGAGCAGTTCTTCCTTGGTCACCGTCTTGTCAGTGACGTTGATTTCGGAGAGCAGCTTGTCGACGACCTTTTCTTCAAAGATCGGCGCACGCAGCGAGGCGGAAGCGCCAGGCGTCTTGCGGAAGAAGTCGAGGATTTCCTTCTGCTGGCCCGGGAACTGCTGGAGCTGAGCATAAAGGGCGCGCTGCATTTCCTCCTCGGTCACCTCGACACCGGCCTTTTCGCCGATCTCGGAGAGAACGAGGCCGAGACGAACGCGGCGTTCGGCGAGCTTGCGGTATTCGGCGCGGGCGTCTTCCTCGGTCGTGCCTTCATCCTCGAAGGTCTTGCCGGACTGCGAGAGATCGGTGTTGATCTGGCGCCAGATGTTTTCGAATTCCGCATCGACCAGGCTCTGCGGGGTGTCGAACTGATACATCTCGTCGAGCTGGTCGAGAATCTGGCGCTTCACCTTCTGGCGGGTGACGCTGCCATACTGGCTTTCGATCTGGCCGCGGACGATCTCCTTCAGGCGATCGACGGATTCGATGCCGAGCTTCGTGGCGAGCTCATCGTTGATCTCGATGGCGGCCGGGGCTGCAACGTCCTTGACGGTAATGTCGAAGGTCGCTTCCTTGCCGGCGAGATTTGCCGCCGGATAATCGGCCGGGAAGGTCACGGTGATCTGCTTCTCGTCGCCGGCCTTGACGCCAACCAGCTGATCTTCGAAGCCCGGGATGAAGCGGCCGGAGCCAAGAACCAGTTCGGCATCCTCGGCAGCGCCGCCGTCGAAGGCTTCGCCGTCGACCTTGCCGAGATAGTCCATGGTGACGCGGTCGCCTTCGGCAGCCTTGCCCTTCTTGCTCTCGTAGGTGCGGGCGCTTTCGGCGACCTTCTCGATCTGCTCGTTGACCTCGTCTTCGGTGACTTCGACGACTTCACGCACGACGGAGAGACCGCTGGTCGGCTTCAGCTCGATCTGCGGGATGACCTCGTAGGAGACCGTGAATTCGAAATCGGTCTGAGCGTTCAGGATCTTCTCGGCTTCGGCCTCATCCTCGGTCATCGTGACCGACGGCTGGGTAGCGGACTTTTCGCCGCGATCGGAGAGGATCTGGGTCGGGCGTTCGTTGACGATCTCCCTGACTAGGTCGGCCATGATCGACTTGCCGTACATCTTCTTCAGATGCCCGACCGGAACCTTGCCCGGACGGAAACCATTGATGCGGACCTTGTCCTTGGCGTCGGCGAGGCGCTGGTTGAGCTGCGCTTCCATATCCCGCTTCGGGATAACGACCTTGATTTCGCGCTTCAGCCCTTCAGCGAGCGTTTCGGTAACCTGCATTTTTAAACCTTCATATCGTGGCGGCGGTGCCCAAATATCTGGCGTCTACAGCCGTAGTTTCAGTGAGCACATCGCCGGAACTTCAAAGAGACCAGCCGCGGCTTTGCGGAGCGCATGTCGTCCAGCCGAAAGCGGCTCCGACCGCACTCCCGGCGGTTCTGGTGCGGGTAGAGAGACTTGAACTCCCACGCCTTGCGGCACCAGAACCTAAATCTGGCGTGTCTACCAATTTCACCATACCCGCGCCCCAACCGCGTCGAAAATCCTCGTGGCCAGAGGCCTTCCGGAGCGCGCGTCTCTATATCACCCGTTTCAGCCCACGCAAAGGAAAAATGACGCTTTTTTGGCGCTTCCGGAAAAGCCGGGTTCCTGCAGCGGAAGCAGGCCGAAACCGGCTTGAGGAAGATCAATAACTTTTTATTAAATTCGAATATGCATACTTAGAGTCGCGAGCAATGGAAGCCATGCATCAGTCGCATGCCATCCATTCGAATATTGCACTGCACAATGACAGCGCAGTCTCATAGTATGCAGATACAGAGATTGATTGGAACGGATTTCGATCTCTCTGGCTCGGGCGGTCTGGCACCCGCCCGGAAGAAAGAAGTGCCCTCGGGATTGAACCCGTGACAGGAATTCGGGCCACGCACTCCTCCTCCCAGCGTAAGCCCGATGGGACTGGCGATCCTCCTCCTCCCAAATCGCCGGTCATTACAAATGACGCCCACCGGACCTCCTCCCCCGGTGGGCGTTATTTTTCTGCCCCGCAGCATAGAGCCTTGCAAACTTGCCTATGAATTACCCAGGAAGCCGCTTGGTTAATCGTTTCGTAATGCGCAGGGCGCATAGGTGGCATACCTAATGAGCGCTGTTTCTTTTTGCGGCGCAACATATATTAGCGGTCATGAGATCGAAGTCAGCGCCGAAGGGGCTGCTGGCAAGGACCCGAGAAAAGGACATGACCATGAACATCGCACAGAAGATCAGCAGCTGGCGCAAGTACCGCGAAACCGTCAACGAACTCGGCCGCATGAGCGACCGTGAACTCAGCGACCTCGGCATCGGCCGCGCCGACATCCGCCGCGTCGCTCGGACCGCAGTCGGCTTCTAAGCCGCTCGACATATTCGCGTCAGCGACCTTTGGAAAGCGCCTTCTCCGGGAGGCGCTTTTCGTTTGTGCCCCGAAATTTTACGCCTCAAGCACCTGCCCACTTTTCAAGCTTAGCCGGAAAATTCATCAACCCCCTGCACATTTGCATGGCAGTCGCATATTTTTTGCACTGCACTTTCTTATTATGCGGTTGTATAAGACGGTCATCGCTGATGCCGAGACAGAGCGTCAGGACAAAGATGAAATTCGAGGAAACAACCATGAACCCGATCCGCATCGCTAAGAACTGGATCAGCTACCGCCGCACGATGAACGAGCTTGGCAATCTTTCCAACCAGGCGCTCAACGACATCGGTCTGACCCGTTACGACATCCGCCACATCGCGGCCCGCTCCTTCCGTTAATCCGCTTCTCGCAGGCGGGCCCGCGCGGTATCAAGCCGCTGCGACGAGAGGAATAAGTCCGGGAGAACATCCAAGGACGTATCAAAGGCACCTTCTGAGGTGCCTTTTTGATTCCGGCCCATTTTTGATTCCGGTCAAGCAAATGGCGTGATATTGAGCCGGCCATGAACACGAATTCTTTCTCCCCCATTCATGTCGTTGGCGGCGGCCTAGCCGGTTCCGAAGCCGCCTGGCAGATTGCATCGGCCGGTATCCCCGTCATTCTCCACGAAATGCGCGGCGTGCGCGGCACGGACGCCCACAAGACGGATGGACTGGCCGAGCTTGTCTGTTCGAATTCCTTCCGGTCGGACGATGCAACGTCCAACGCGGTCGGCGTCATCCACGCGGAAATGCGGCTCGCCGGTTCGCTGATCATGGCCTCGGCCGACAGGAACCAGGTGCCGGCCGGCGGCGCACTTGCCGTCGACCGCGACGGTTTTTCGGAAGCCGTCACCGAAGCAATCGAAAAGCACCCGCTGATCACCATCGTGCGCGAGGAAATCCAGGGCCTGCCGCCCCGAGAATGGGATCTCGCGATCATCGCGACCGGTCCCCTCACCTCGCCGGCCCTCGCCGCGGCGATCCAGAGCGAGACCGGCGAGGATCAGCTCGCCTTCTTCGACGCGATCGCGCCGATCGTGCATCGCGATTCGATCGACATGGACATCTGCTGGTATCAGTCGCGCTATGACAAGATCGGCCCCGGCGGCACCGGCAAGGATTACATCAACGGCCCGATGGACGAAGCTCAGTACAACGCTTTCGTCGATGCGCTGATCGCCGCCGATACCGTCGGCTTCAAGGAATGGGAGGGCACACCCTATTTCGACGGCTGCCTGCCGATCGAGGTGATGGCGGAGCGCGGCCGCGAAACCCTCAGGCACGGGCCGATGAAGCCGATGGGCCTTACCAATGCCCACAATCCGACGGTCAAGCCCTATGCAGTCGTTCAGCTCCGCCAGGACAATGCGCTCGGCACGCTTTACAATATGGTCGGTTTCCAGACGAAGCTGAAATACGGCGCGCAGGTCGACGTCTTTCGCCTGATTCCCGGTCTGCAGAACGCAGAATTCGCGCGTCTCGGCGGCCTGCACCGCAACACTTACATCCATTCGCCGGTGTTGCTCGACAGGACGCTGACGCTGAAGAGCCGGCCGGGCCTGCGTTTTGCGGGCCAGATCACCGGCTGCGAAGGTTATGTGGAAAGTGCCGCGATCGGGCTGCTCGCCGGCCGTTTCGCTGCCGCCGAACGCAAGGGTGAACCGCTTGTTGCCCCACCGGTCACAACCGCTTTCGGTTCTCTGCTCGGCCATATCACCGGCGGGCACCTGGTTTCGGAGGACGAACCGGGCAAACGCTCCTTCCAACCGATGAATATCAATTTCGGGCTGTTCCCCGAACTGGAGCCGGGTTCGATCGTCAGGCCGGAAGGCGTCAAGCGCTTCCGCGGCAAGGACAAGACGATCGTGAAGCGGCAATTGCTCTCCGCCCGCGCGCTCAGGGACTGCGCTAGCTGGCTCGGTCGGGAGTGACGTCTTCGGCCGGGGCCTCCGCCTCGGCCGGCGCCTCCGCAATCTCATCGATCTCGCGATCCGTGACGCTGACGTAGTTGTCGAGCAGCCAGAGGGAGACTTCGGCTGCCTCCTTCTCTGTCGGGAAGACGAAGGTTCCGTTCTGGGTGGGCGCATCAAGGAATTCTACGCTGAAACCTTTGGCGTCCGGAAGGGGCGTGACACGCACACGTCCCGGCTCGATCAGATGGCAGGCGTAGTGGTTGCGTCGGCTGCGCATGAAGCCGGCCTTGTTGTCGTGCAGACGCACGAAGATCGCCTCACCATCCGCCGTGACATGCAGGCTACGGATCGCTTCATTGGGAAAGGCACGGCCGAATTCCAGGATCGCCAGACCGGTATCGTGACGATTGCCTTCGGTGCGCTCCCCGCTGACGAGGCGGGTCACATAATAGGCAAGCCCCATCAGGAGCACGAAGATGATCAACCAGACGATGATGGGGCTCACATCGCTCTCCTTTGATGGGCCTACCTTTGCCTATATCTCCTTTAGCCGGCGAGGCTTGTGCGAATTTGGTGTCCGTCAGAAGCGGCGGCTGACCGCTGCTTTCAAAAGGCGGAGCTGACGCCGCCATTGTGGAGATTGCAGGGGCGTATCGAGCACGGCAGCACCCGCCCGCACGGCCTGGCGCAGAACAGGTTCGGCAAGCGCCACCGGCAGGAAAGCCGGCAACACGGAGGCCGGAACGGCGCCTGCCTTTCGCGCCCTGGCCAAATGTTCGAGCCCCAGCCCCGCGAAAGCCTCGACGGCGGCCGAGATACGTGGCTTGTCTTCGCCGTCCAGGAACATGTCGCGGTCCAGTCCAGTCGCCGAGAGAATATCGAGCGGCAGGTAGAGCTGGCGGCGGCGGCGATGGATCGGCATCAGCAGCAGGAAGCCTGCAATCGCCTGCGCCACACCGGCATGGCCGGCCGCGTCGGCCGAACGGGCGGCATCGTCGGCGCTGAGGATCAGGCTCGCGAGCTGGATCAGCGCCGAAGCCGTCTCACCGGCATATCCTTCAAGCGCGAGCCTGTCGGTCAGCGGGTCGTCGTAGAGATCGAAGATACGCGCTTCGATCATATCGACGAAGGTCTGGCGCGGCAGACGGTACTTCTCGATTGCGCCGAGCAATTCGACGGCCACCGGATTGCCGCCGCTGTCGCCCTGGGCATTGCCTTCCAGAAGGTCGCGCCACCATTGCAGGCGGATCTCGCCCGGCAGCGGTTCCCGCACCACGTCGCGCACGCGAGCAATCTCGGCATTGAATGCATAGAGCGCGGCGAGTGCGCCGCGCTTGTCTTCCGGCGAGAGGAGGCAGGCAAGATAGCGGTCACGATCCGTCTCGCGGAGCATGGCGAGGCAGGGATCGGAGGCCTGTTTCAGACTTTCAGCCATATCAGACTGCAATCAGCGCAGCCGCCACGGCGCGCGATTCGGCCAGCATGATATTGAAGGTGCGGACAGCGGCCCCCGTGCTCATGGGATCGGACGCGATGCCCCTCTCTTTCAGCGCGGCTTTCAGATCGGCGGGGATCGGCTTCAAATTCTGGCCGGAGCCCACCAGCAGGACTTCGATTTCGCCGGATTCGGCAAGCACCTTGGAAAAGGCCTCAACCGTCAGCGGATCGCCCTCCTTCATATCCCAGCCATAGATGCCGGACGGCAAGCAGAGCAATGAGCCGCGATGCGACATATCGGCAAAACGAAACCCGCCGTTGCCATAAGCATCGATCGGAGCGCGACCGGGAAAATGGGCTTCGCGAATTTCGATGCCTTTCGCCATGGTCGAAAGCTTTCTTGAGAAAGTTTCGGGCCGGACGATCCGGCCCTCGGGAAGTTCAACAGATTTGCGGCAACCGCGTTCCGATTGTCCGATCAGGCTTCGGTCTTGACCGGCTCGCCCTTGACGCGGACTTCCGCAATATAGGCGCGCATGGCACGGATCTTCACACCGTCGGCGATTTCGACTTCCAGTTCGGCGTCGTCAATGACCTTCGTGACCTTGCCGGTAATACCGCCACCGAGCACGACCTGATCGCCGCGGCGGATGTTGGAAAGCGTCTCGGCACGCTTCTTCTGCTGGGCGCGCTGCGGCCGGATCAGGAAGAAGTACCAGACCACCATCAGCGGCGCGAAGAGGAAAAGCATTTCAAGGCCGGAGCCGAATGCCGAGCCTCCGGGTGCGGCGCCTTCGGCCTGGGCGAATGCTTCGGTAATGAACATCAACAACTCCTAAGATTACCGGAGACGTCGAAGCCCCCGTTTCAAGCCGCCGGAATATAGTTGTGATAGACTGGAATGCAACAGAAACACGCCTTTCCCGTACCAAATCCACGGCTCTCAGGCTTTTGATCCACAAACGAGCGTGTTACCGCACCGGAAAACGGCTCCGAGCGGGTCGACAGGACCGGAGAAACACCATGAGCGACGATTTCAACACCTTGATCCTGGCCGAGGTCCGCAGGCTGGCGGATGCGCTGGAGCGACTTGCCGGCCCGCCGCCCGCGGTCAACGACTGGAATGCAGCCGAGTGCTTCGTGTGGGTGCCGGCGAACCAGCGCCTCCAACCGGTCCCGCGTCCGAACCGCGTGGCGCTGAAACTGATCCGCGGCGTGGACCACGTGCGCGATATCCTGCACGAGAACACCCTGCGCTTCGCCGAAGGTTTCCCGGCCAACAACGTGCTTCTCTGGGGCGCGCGCGGCATGGGCAAATCCTCCCTCGTCAAGGCGGTCCACGAAGACGTGCGGGCAGCGACCGGCATTTCGCTGAAGCTCGTCGAGGTGCATCGTGAGGATATCTCCTCGCTGCCGGACCTCCTCGATATCCTGAAAACCTCCGGACATCGGGTCATCGTCTTCTGCGACGACCTGTCCTTCGACCATGACGACACGGCCTACAAGTCGCTCAAAGCGGCGCTCGACGGCGGCATCGAAGGCCGCCCCGACAACGTGCTCTTCTACGCCACGTCCAACCGGCGCCATCTCCTGCCGCGCAACATGATCGAGAACGAGCAGTCGACAGCGATCAACCCTTCCGAAGCCGTCGAGGAAAAGGTGTCGCTTTCCGATCGATTCGGGCTCTGGCTCGGCTTCCACAAATGCAGCCAGGACGATTATCTGACGATGATCGACGGCTATGCCGACCATTTCGATCTCGGCCTCGACCGCGAAACGCTGCACACGCAGGCACTTGAATGGGCGACGACGCGCGGGGGCCGCTCCGGCCGCGTCGCCTGGCAATATATCCAGGATCTCGCCGGCCGGCTCAGGAAGTCCCTGAACCGGAACTAAGCCGGGATTTCCACAGTTCGCCAAGACGGGAGAGCTCCTGCCAAGCGGGAAACCCTCTCCGGTCATTGCCGACCGCTTCGTCGATCGCCGATGCTCCAAGCCGTTCGGACGGTCTTTCCATATGCGGCTTGACTCCATTAGGTCAATCGTCCTAAATCGCCTAGGACAATTGACCTATAGCACTCACGGCAGCTCTCTCAGCGATGCGGGGCCGAAGTGAGTCAATGGATGCCGGAGGAGAACGGGCAGCATGAGCGCAGCGGATACACGCCAGCAGATTGTCGACGCTGCCGACCGGCTCTTCTACGAGCAGGGTTTCGAAGCCACGTCGTTTGCAGACATCGCGTCGGCCGTGAACCTCTCGCGCGGCAATTTCTATTATCATTTCAAGACGAAGGACGAAATCCTCGGCGCCGTGATCGCCCTGCGGCTGGCCAATACGCGGCAGATGCTCGAGACATGGAAGGCCGAGGGCAGAGAGCCGGCGGACCGCATCCGCTCATTCATCCACATCCTGATCATGAACCGGGTGAAGATCATGGCTTACGGCTGCCCGGTCGGCACGCTCTGCAGTGAACTCGCCAAGCTCGACCATATCGCCAAGGAAGAGGCGGCCAAGCTCTTCATCCTGTTCCGCGATTGGCTGGCGCGCCAGTTCGCCGCTTTCGGTCGGGAAAAAGATGCCGAAGCGCTTGCCATGCACATCCTCATGCGGAGCCAGGGGGTTGCGTCGCTCGCAACGGCTTTCCACGACGAGAGCTTCATCCGGCGCGAAGTCGACGGCATGTGCGACTGGCTGGAGGCACTGCGCCCAGACGAAACCGTTCAATCTTAAACCACATGAAACCATCAAGCCTGAAAGGGGCTCAGCATGTTCATCGTCACGCTCAAATTTTCCGATAGCAAAGCGAAAGCTCCGCAATTCATGGAGGGCCACAATGACTGGATCAGACGCGGCTTCGAGGATGGTATTTTCCTGTTGACCGGAGGCCTCCAGCCAAGCCTGGGAGGAGCGATCCTTGCGCACCGGATATCACGCAGCGAACTCGACGCAAGGGTTCTGGACGACCCGTTTGTGGCTGAGGGTATCGTGAGCGCTGAAATTCTCGAAATCGCACCGGGCCGCACCGACGAGCGGCTGGCTTTCCTGAAGGCATGAACGACCGCCTGCGGCTTCACGCTTTCAAGACGAAAAAAAGCCCGGCACTGCCGGGCTTTTCTTCATCCCCCTTGAGACGCACTACTCTATTCAAGGTAGGTGACAGGGTTGACCGGGGTAGCGTCCTTGCGCACTTCGAAATGGACCTGCGGTCGCTTGGCGTCGCCGCTCATGCCGGAGGCGGCGATCGTCTGGCCGCGGGTGACCTTCTGACCGCGGGCGACGTTGATGCTGCCGGCATGGCCATAGACCGTGACCTTGCCATCGTCGTGGCGAACGAGAACCGTGTTGCCGAGCTGTTTCAGGCCGTTGCCGGCATAGATGACGACGCCGTTCTCCGCAGCTTTGATCGGCGTGCCTTCCGGTACCGAGATGTCGATGCCGTCATTGCGGTTGCCGTCGACATTCTGGCCGTAACCGGCGATGACTGCGCCATTGACCGGCCAGCGATACTTGCCGATGCCGGTGGACTGGGGAGCCACGGCGGCGACGTCCGCCTTCTTCTCGACCTCGGAAACGGAAGCCGTTTCGACTGGCGGCTTTGCAGCAGCCGGAGCGGATGCCTGGACAACCGGGGCGACGGCGGGAGCCGCAGGCTTCGGCTGAGCGACGGGCTTTTCCACCGGTTGCTGCGGAATGGACGCCGTCTTTAGCGTATCGGCGGAGCGGGCAGGTGCACCCTTCGCCACCTTCAGCGTCTGGCCGACACGAATATTTCCGGTCGTCAGGTTATTGACCGCCTTGAGCTGGTCGACCGACGTGCCGGTCTCGCGAGCGATTTTTGTAAGGGTGTCGCCCGGCTTGACCGTGTAGGTATCGCCAAGCGGCTTGCCGCCCGCAGGAGGCGTCAGCTTGGCGGGCTCGGCAAGCGCCTTGTCCCGTGACGGCGTCGGCAGAACGGCAACCTTCTGTTCAGGTTCACGCGCGGGGGCAGGAGCCTTGTTCCGCAAGTCGATATCGCCGGCTGCGGTCTTGGCGGAGTTGCGAGCCGTTCCGAACGTCGGGATGATGACGGCCTGGCCCGGAGCGATCGACCCGCCATTCGCCTTCAGGATTTCCTTTTCCGGCACACCATAGCGCCCGGAGAGCGTCGAGACGGTTTCACCGGGCCTCAATGTCACTCTTGGCGCATTGACGGTGGACCAACCCGACATGGGCTTCACGGTGCCGGTCGTGAGGTTGTCCGTTTTCGAGGCAGCCGCAGACGGAGCAGCCAGCCTCGGCGCGCTCGACCGATCACCCGGGAACGGCTGTGCCAGCGCTTCCTGACGGTTCACAGGATCGCGGACGGCGGACGGAGCGGAAAGCTCGGAACGCTGGACGGAAACAGGAGCAGAGGCGACGCGGGCAGGAGAAGAGTAACCGCCGGAATTACCCGGATAGGGTTGAGCCATCGCAGCGCCACGCGAACCATAATCGTTCTGCGGGATCGGCGCCAGGTTCTGGCCGGAACCAAGGTCGGCCTGCGGTGTCGGCGCTTGACCATAGGCCCCTCCCCCCTGGCGCTGCGGAATGGACGCCGTCGTGATATTGTCGGAATTCGAGAAGAGGCCCGAGAAGCGTGTCGCATCCGAGCTGCACCCTGTCGCGGCGCTGGCGAGAAGCACTGCCACGGTAAGCTTGACAGTGGATTTTCCGATTTTCGGAGAACTCTTGAAACGCATGACTCGACCTACAGATACGCAACCATCGTGTAGGTGATTAAAACCCGTTAGTCTTACCGTCGGGTTAAAGCCCGCGTCCTGCTCCAAGATTTTTGTCAAATTGATAACCATGACTCCCGGAAGGCTTCCCCGTCACGGCAAACATGGCTGTCTTTGGCATCAAAGCGCCGCCGCGATATGCGGCACGATCGGCAGATAAGGGACGGTAAAGAGGTCTTCCCGCTCGAATCGGCTGCCGGTCTTGGTCAGCCTCAGCATCATGCAGGTGTCGTCATCGATCATCAGCGGCGCAATCATCGAACCGCCGTGGGTCAATTGCTCCGCATAGAATCGCGGCAGCGATGGAAAGGCGGCGGTGACGAATATGCGGTCGAAGGTCCCCTCGCCGGGCATGCCGTTACTGCCGTCTGCCTGGCGCACCACGACATTGCGCAGCCCCAGTGCATCCATGCGGCCCTGGGCGGCGGCCACCAGCGTGCGGTAACGTTCGACAGTCAGCACCCGCTCGGCAATACGCGCCATGACCGCAGCGGTGAAGCCGCTACCCGTGCCGATTTCGAGCACGCGATGGCCGGGCTTCACCTGCAGGCGGTGGAGCAGCCGAACCGCCAGATCGGCTCCCTCCATGAAGGAACCGCAGTCGATCGGCACTGTCCGGCTGGAATAGGCTTCGTCTGCGAACGGAGCCGGGACGAATTGCGAGCGAGGCGTCTGCTCAACGGCCGTCAGAAGGTCCAGGTCGGAAATACCTTCCGACCGAAGGCGCAGCACGAGCGCCGCAAATCCTTCTTTTTCGACCATGCCCGATTTCAATCGGTCGCTCCGAATCCCAATGCTTCTGCCAGTCGATCCTGAACCGAATGATCGGTCAGGTCCAGTTTCAGCGGCGTCACGGAAATCTTGTTTTCCTTCAGCGCCTGAATATCGGTTCCGTCGCGGAAGTGTCCCTTCCGGTCGCCGAAGCGCAGCCAGTAATAAGGCAGGCCGCGTCCGTCCTGACGGGCATCGATCGTCAGGCCGAAATCGAGCTTGCCCTGGGACGTTACCTCGACACCTTGGACATCCTTCGGCTCGCAGTTCGGAAAGTTGAGGTTGAGGAACGTGCCGTCAGGCAATTCCACATCGGCGAGCTTGCGGATGAGATCGGGCGCATAAAACTCGGCCACGTCCCAAGGAGCAAAACGGCCGTTGTCCCGGCGTACGGCCTGGCTGAGTGCGAGCGAACGGACACCCTGCAAGGTACCTTCGATCGCGCCCGCGATCGTGCCCGAATAGGTGACGTCATCTGCCATGTTGGAACCGTCATTGACGCCCGAAAGCACGAGATCCGGTTTTTCCGGCAGAATTTCGCGGATGCCCATGATCACGCAATCCGTCGGCGTGCCCCGCAGCGCAAAATGCTTTTCGCCAACTTTTCGGAGCCTGAGCGGTTCGGACAGTGTCAGCGAATGGGCAAGGCCGCTCTGGTCGGTCTCCGGTGCAACGATCCAGACGTCGTCCGAAAGCTGCCTTGCGATGCGCTCCAGCACCGCCAGGCCTTCGGCATGGATGCCGTCGTCGTTCGTCAGCAGGATCCGCATCAGGCGCGCTCGATCTTCTTGATTCCGCCCATATACGGCAAAAGAGCGTCCGGAATTGTGACGGAACCATCCTCGTTCAGGTAGTTTTCCATGACTGCGATCAGGCAACGGCCGACAGCGACACCCGAACCGTTCAGCGTATGGACGAATTTCAGGTTCTTGTCGTCCTTCACCCGGTAACGGGCATTCATGCGGCGCGCCTGGAAATCGCCGCAGACGGAGCAGGACGAGATTTCGCGATAGGTGTCCTGGCCCGGCAGCCACACTTCGATGTCGTAGGTCTTGCGCGCGCCGAACCCCATGTCGCCGGTGCAAAGCGTCACGGTGCGGAAATGCAGGCCGAGACGTTTCAGGACATTCTCGGCGCATTCGGTCATCCGCTCATGCTCGGCGATCGAGCTTTCGGCATCGGTGATCGAAACGAGCTCGCATTTCCAGAACTGGTGCTGGCGCAGCATGCCGCGCGTGTCGCGGCCGGCCGAACCCGCTTCCGAACGGAAAGACGGCGTGAGCGCGGTGAAGCGCAGCGGCAGCTTCTCCTGCTCCAGCACTTCGCCGGAAACGAGGTTGGTGAGCGTCACCTCGGCGGTTGGTATCAGCCAGCGGCCGTCAGTCGTGCGGAACAGGTCCTCGGCGAATTTCGGCAGCTGGCCGGTGCCGTACATGGCTTCGTCGCGCACCATCAGCGGCGAGGAGACCTCCGTATAGCCATGCTCGGTCGTGTGCATGTCGAGCATGAACTGGCCGAGTGCGCGTTCGAGCTTGGCGAGCTGGCCGGTCAGCACCGTGAAACGGGCGCCGGAGAGTTTTGCGGCGCGCTCGAAATCCATGAGCCCGAGCGCTTCGCCGATCTCGAAATGCTCCTTTGCGGCATGGTTCCAGCGCGGCTTCTCGCCGACGAGGTGCTTGACCACGTTGTCGTGCTCGTCCTTGCCGACCGGCACGTCATCGAGCGGAATGTTCGGGACACGCGACAGGGCATCATCGAGGGCGGCGATGGCGGCGCGCTCCTCCTGCTCGGCAGCCGGCATCGTATCCTTGATCTCGGCGACCTCGGCCTTCAGCTTTTCGGCAAGCTCGGTGTTCTTCTGTGCCATGGCCGCGCCGATCTCCTTGGAGGCGGCGTTGCGGCGGGACTGCATGTCCTGAAGCGTCTGGATGACGGAGCGGCGCTTGTCGTCCAGCGCCAAAAGAGTTGCCGCCATGGGCTCGGCGCCGCGCTTCTTCAGCGCTTCATCGAGAGCCCCTTCGTTTTCACGGATCCACTTGATATCGAGCATCGTCCCTTGCCTTCAAAGCGAAACGCCGCGTGCCCGGCGAGAGACGGAAGCTCAAGCCTTTTCCGTCTCGGCAACGTTCGAAGAAGCCTGCTCCTGAAGAGCATCTTCAGCACGTTTGCGCTCCACGAGTCGTGCGGCGTAGATGGAAATCTCGTAGAGAAGGATGGTCGGCAGCGCAAGGCCGATCTGGGACATCGGATCGGGCGGGGTGAGTACCGCAGCGACCACAAAGGCGATGACGATCGCGAACTTGCGTTTTTGCCTTAGCCAATCGCTCGTCAACAGACCGACACGGGCAAGCAGCGTGGTGACGACCGGAAGCTGGAAAACCAACCCGAAGGAAAGTACCAGCGTCATGATCAGGCTGAGATATTCCGACACGCGCGGCAGGAGCGAGATGCCGATCTCGCCTTCGCTCGGCGCCTGCTGCATGGCCAGGAAGAACCACATGACCATGGGCGTGAAGAAGAAGTAGACGAGCGCGCCGCCCATCAGGAACAGGATCGGCGAAGCAATCAGAAAAGGCAGGAAGGCCCGTCGCTCGTTCTTGTAGAGACCGGGAGCGACGAACTTGTAGAGCTGTGAAGCAATGACGGGAAAAGCGATCACCAGCGCACCGAACATCGCCACCTTCACCTGAGTGAAGAAGAATTCCTGCGGCGCGGTGTAGATCAGTTCCGACTTCGCGAGGTCGAGTCCGGCCCAGACGACCGCCCATTTGTATGGGATGACCAGCAGGTTGAAGAGCTGCTTGGCAAAGTAGAAGCAGACCACGAAGGCAATGAAAAATGCGCCGATCGACCAGATCAGCCGGGTGCGCAGCTCCATCAGGTGCTCGATGAGTGGCTGCGGCTTGTCTTCGTAATCACCGCTCATGCGTCGCCCTTCTGGGTATCGGTCTTTTTCGGTGCACGCTTGCGGACCGATGTCTTCGCGGCCGCCTCTTCCGTGGCCTGAGTAACCGGCGCTTGAGTGATCGGCGCGGACTTCGCCGAGCGGCTGCGTTTCGGTTTTTCAATCGCAGCCGCCGCCGGAGCCGAGACATCGGCAGCGGACTTCGCTTTGGCCACGGTCTTGCGCCCAGCCTTCGGCTTTTCGGCGATGGCGGCAGGCGCCACGGCCTCCGGCGCGGCCGGAACGGGCGTCAGCGGCTGGCTTGTCGCGGGCGCCGGCGCCGATGATGGCTCGCCTGCCGGCACGGCTTCACCAGCGGAGGAGCCCTCAACGGCCTGCTGTGCCTCGGTATCGACCTTGGCCGCGGCAGAATCCGTCACCTGCGTCGCCTTCTGCAGATCGGCCTTGATCTCCTGCCCCATCTGCCGGAGCGGATTGATCGCGTCGCGCAGGGCATTCGTCGGATTCAGACGCTGTGCGTCCGAGATTGTCTTGCGGACATCGTCAAGTTCCGATTCCCGCAAGGCCTCATCGAACTGCGTCCGGAATTCGCCAGCCATCTTGCGCAGGTTGGCCGTCATCTTGCCGAACGCCCTCAACATGGGCGGCAAGTCTTTCGGACCAACAACGACGATCAAGACAATCGCGATGACGAGTAGCTCGGTCCAGCCGATATCAAGCATGCTAATGAGGCTCCTGAAACCCTAAACCCGATCTTAGGACCGGCCGGTTTCCTTGACCTCGTCAGGCTTGTGATCGACGGTCTTCGCTGTCGTCGCGTCCGGGGCGTCTTCGTCAGTCATGCCCTTCTTGAAGCTCTTGATGCCTTTTGCGACGTCGCCCATCAGCTCCGGAATCTTGCCGCGCCCAAAGAGGACGAGCACGATGACCAGAACGATCAGCCAATGCCACACACTGAAAGAACCCATAGTTCAACTCCATTAGATCTGTTTAATCGATGTAAGCTCTTTATGATGCTTTTTCAAACACCAAAATATCCTCGATAAGTACCGTTATCGAGACGTCATTGACCCCGGTCGGCAAGCGGTCTGCGCGGATGCGCGCGCGGATCGGTTCCTCGATGCCGGGAACCGCAAGCGTGAGGAATTCCACCACCCCCAGAAACCGCCTTGAAAGGACACGTGCCGGGATCGCCCCACCCACCGGCACCACATCGACGTCGGACAGGCGGACGGCAACGGAGACCTCTCTGCCCTCACCGATGTCACCGGCGGATACGTTTCCGAGCGGCGTTGCCACCCTACCGTTCCTGACCACGCCCTCGAACTCATTGATTTCCGAGAAGAAACCAGCGGAAAACAGGCTGGAAGGCCGACGATAGAGATCATCCGGCGTACCCACCTGCACCAATCGGCCATCCTTCAGAAGCGCGATCCGATCGGCCATCCGCATCGCCTCTTCGGCGTCATGCGTGACGACGATCGCGGTCGCGCGGCTCTCCTTCAGGATCGTCAGCGTATCGGCACGTATGGCATCCTTTAACCTGGAATCGAGGCCGGAAAAGGGCTCATCCATCAAAAGCACGCCCGGTCGTGGAGCAAGCGCACGGGCAAGCGCGACGCGTTGCTGCTCGCCACCGGAGAGCGCATGGGGGTATTTTTCCGCATAGTGCGACAAGCCGACGCGCCGCAAAGCCGCCCCGGCCTCCGCAATCGCCTCCCTGGCTGTAAGCGCCGTCAGGCCGAAGCGGATATTCTCCAGAACCGTCATATGCGGAAAGAGCGCAAAATCCTGGAACATCAGCCCGACGCCCCGCTTTTCCGGCGGAAGAAACACGTCCGGGCCGGCCACTTCCCGACCGTCGATGGTAACCCGGCCATGGCTCTGCGCCTCGAGGCCGGCGGCAATCCTGAGCAGCGTCGTCTTGCCCGAACCGGAGGGACCGAGCAGGCACAGGACCTCGCCGGGCTCAGCCGTCAGCGAAATGCCGCGGATCGTCTCCTTGCCGTGATAGGCATGGCGGATGTCTTCAAAGGTCAACCGCGAGGCAAACGTGACGCTGACTTTCTGTCTGGTCTCCTTGGTGGCCGACTGTGCCGATTTCATCATATTCCTGCCCGCTCGCACCCGCCAAGCCGGGCCTTCAAAGAAATCCGACGCTATTCCTCCGCTTCACCGCCCGGTGTCAAGAGGCCGAGCTCTTCAAGGTCGAGTTGCGTAATCGGGTCCTCATCCTCCGCAAGCTCCTCAACATCCTGCGGGATCGGAATCGCAAAGCCCGGCGGGATGCGGCCGGACAAGAGGCCCGCACCCTTCAATTCTTCGAGACCGGGAAGGTCGCGCAGTTCTTCCAGGCCGAAATGATCGAGGAAGTCCGTCGTCGTACCGAGCGTCACCGGTCGGCCCGGAGTACGGCGACGACCACGGAAACGCACCCAGCCCGCCTCCATCAGCACGTCGAGCGTTCCTCTCGAAGTCTGCACGCCGCGGATTTCCTCGATCTCGGCGCGTGTCACAGGCTGGTGATAGGCGATGATCGCGAGCACTTCGAGCGCTGCACGCGACAGTTTCTTCGCCTCGTTTTCGTCCTTGCGGATGACGAAGGAGAGATCGGCCGCCGTGCGGAAGGCCCAGCGGTCGCCCGTCCTGATGAGATTGACGCCGCGCGGCGCATAAGCGTCCGCCAGCCGCCGCATCACGCCCCCGATATCCGTGCCGCGCGGCAAGCGTTCGGCGAGAAAGGCTTCCGAAACCGGCTCAGCGGAGGCGAAGACCAGTGCTTCCGCGATCCGCTCGACATCCGTCAACGGAAGATATTCGGGCTCGGCCCCTTCCGCCACCGCAACCGGCAGATCTTCGTCCTCTTCGGGCGTCAATCGGCGTCTCCCGTGACAGACTGCGGTATAGGCCGCCTGCCGGACGCCTGCCCCTTGCGCAGATAGATCGGTTGGAAAGCGCCCTCCTGGCGGATTTCGAGCTTGCCCTCACGCACCAGTTCCAGCGAAGCGGCGAAGGCACTGGCTGTCGCAGTCACCCGGTCCTCCGGCGGAAGGTAAGGCAGGAGATAGTGCTGCAGCGCCATCCAGTCGGCGACCTCCCCGAGCATGCGGGTGAGCAGTTCGCGGGCATCGACCAACGACCAGACCTTGCGCCTCTCGATCGTGACCTGCGTGACCGCGTTGCGCTGCCGGAGGTTCGCGTAAGCCGACAACAGATCGTAGAGCGACGCGTCGTAGGCGGACTGGACGCGCTGCGGGATATGTTCGGGCGCGCCGCGGGCGAAAACATCGCGGCCAAGCCGGTTGCGGTTGATGAGGCGGGTCGCGGCTTCCCGCATCGCCTCCAGGCGCTTCAGGCGAAAGGCGAGCGTCGCCGCCATTTCCTCGCCGCTCGGGCCATCGTCGCCCTTGGCCTGCTGCGGAATGAGAAGCTTGGACTTGAGGTAGGCAAGCCAGGCCGCCATGACGAGATAATCGGCGGCAAGCTCGATGCGTACCCTCCGGACGCTTTCGATGAACTGCAGATATTGTTCGGCCAGCGCCAGGACGGAAATACGGGAAAGATCGACCTTCTGGTTGCGGGCAAGATGCAAAAGCAGGTCAAGCGGGCCTTCGAAACCACCGACATCTATCACCAGGGCCGGCTCGTCCGTCGCCCTTTCGACGCCCTGCCAGAGCTTGTCCATCGGAATGGCATTCTGCGATGTAATCATAGCCATTCCCCTATCCCTTCCGCCTCAGGAGGTGGCGAGCAATCCATGAAACTCTGCCCGGATCACGTCCTCGTCGGCGCCGTCGCCCGGTCCGAAGGCCGCCTCCACCGCCTTTGTGCGCCTCAGCGCCTCGCCGGCAAGCGGGATCGCCTCTTTTACCACCGCCTTCATTTCCTCCATGACGCCGTTGCAATGCAAGACGATATCGCAGCCACCCCCAACTATCCTCGCGGCACGCTCGCCGATCGTGCCTTTCAAGGCGTTCATCGACGTGTCGTCGGACATCAGGAGGCCGTCGAAGCCGATATGGCCGCGAATGATCTCCTCGATCACCTTGCCGGAAATCGTGGCCGGTTCGCTCGGGTCGATCGCCGTGAAGACGATATGGGCGCTCATCGCCATCAGTTCGTCCTTCATCGCAATGAAAGGCAGGAAATCGTGCGCTTCAAGCTCGGCACGCGAGGCGGTGACGACCGGAAGCTCATGATGAGAATCCGCCATGCCGCGGCCGTGGCCAGGCATATGTTTCATGACCGGCAGCATGCCGCCGGCCTTCAGCCCTTCGGCCGCCGCCTTGCCCATCTCGGCCACCGCCTGGGGATCATAGCCGTAGGCGCGGTCGCCGATGACGTTGCTCGCCCCTTCGACCGGTACATCGAGAACCGGCAGGCAGTCGACATTGATCCCGAATTTCATGAGATCGAAGGCATGCAGGCGCGACATCAGCCAGGCTGCGCGCAGGCCGTTGTCACGATCCTGCCGGTAGAGTTCGCCGAGTACGGCGGCGGACGGATAACGTTCGATCATCGGCGGGCGGATACGCTGCACGCGGCCGCCCTCCTGATCGATCAGCACCGGCGCATCCGGCCGGCCGACGCTGTCGCGCATCGCCGCCACGAGATCGGTGATCTGTGCCGGCTCGATGCAATTGCGAGCGAAGAGGATGAAGCCCCAAGGCCGCTCGTCCCTGTAAAGCGCGATTTCGTCCGGAGTGAGGGTCGGGCCGCTCGAGCCCAGGATCATTGCTTTTGATTCGCTCATGGTCCGATCTTAGATGATTGGCTTGAAACGAAAAACGGGGCGCTGGACGCCCCGTTCGATCTCTTTCAATGGCAGGTTCCTAACGGGCAACCAGGCAGTTCCCGCCCGCTGCGCGATATTTTTCGCAGAGCGCCACGGCATCACTCTTGCTGCCGGCCGGAATACGGACACGGTAGAAGGTCCCCTTGCCGGCAATTTCGGCTGCCTTGATGTCGACGCCGCGGCCACCGATCACACCGGCATATCTAGCCGACAGGTTCTGATAAGACTTCTGGGCCTCGGCCTCTGAGGGCAGCGAGGCGATCTGGATCAGATACCCGCCCGCGCCGACCGAAGCACCCTGGGCCGACGTGGAAGCCGGTGCTGCGGCTTGCTGGTTCGACGCGCGGACATTGCCCTGATCCGTCACGGCAGCGACCACATTGACCGGCTGTTCCGCCGGGCGTGCGATCGGGACCGGAGCCCGGATCACCGGTGCGGGATCCGAGGCCTCGACCGGAACTTCCGGCGCTGCAGCAGGCTCGACCGGAGCTGCTTCGACCGGAGCCGGTGTGCCGGCCGGCGCTACCGGGTCCACCTTTGCGACCTCGACCGGCTCGGCTGCACGAGCCTGCGTGGAGACAGGAACGATGCCGGCCGCACCGGCGCTAGAAGCAGCGGGGACCTGAGCGGGAGCTGCGGGAATCGAGGCCGCCGCGGGCTGAGAAGCGGCGGCAACATCCACCGGCTTGGTGCCGGCTGCCGGCATCTTTTCAGGCGCAGCGAGCGCCGGCGCCGCGACTTCCTGTTCCACCAATTTGCCATCCGGACGGACGATCATCGTCTTCACCTTGCGCGGCATGACCGTCACCGGCTGCTGCTCGGCAGGTGCGGCCGCCTGTTCGGGCTGCTGCGGCAGAAGGCGCGGGTCTTCGGTCTCGCCGATCTCCGTCGCTTCGATCTCGTTTTCCCCTTCAAGCGGCAACGTATCAGGCATCAGGGTCTTCTGGACGACGTCGACCGGCTCTTCGTTCGAAGAAATCAACGTCTCCTGCTTCGGTTCCTGCGATGCGACACCCGCTACCCGGTCGTAGACAGCCTTGTCCTGGTTGGGAACGGTCTTGCCGCCCGGATTTTCCGGGGCGACCTTCACCGGATCGGTGTCGGCGGCGATGACGACCGGCTCACCGCCCGAGACGGCGTCCGATATGCCGCTACCGAGCCAGGCATAGGCACCGACGCCGCCAAGAACGACGACACCGGCAACAACCAGCGGAACGGCCCATTTCTGCATGACGGAGCGACGCGCATTTTCCACTGTCGCAAGATAATCGGTTTCAGCGTATTGCAGCTCTTCATGCTCTGCCGGTGGCAACGGAGTAGCAAGGCTGCGCCGGAAATCCTCTTCCAGCGCGCGCTCGAAATCATCGAGATCGCCGCTCGACGGACGATCGGCTTGAGCCCTGCGCTCTCCTCCCGCCTGCACCGAAGCCGCTATGTCGATTTCAGGCTTCCGGTGTTGCGCGGCATCTGCCTTGTCCGGCGTCATCAGAAGCGTCGCCAGCTCGGCATCGATATCGAGGTCGTAGTCCGGACGATAGACTGGCGGCTGCTCCGGCTCTTCAGCCGGCAGCGAGGGCACGTCAAGTTCGGCGATCGCCTCAACCTGATCCTCGGAATCGGCAATCTGGGCAGGGTCAAACGGCAAGTCGGCGAACAGCTCGACCTCTTCGACAGCCTCGGCAGACGCTGTTGCGGCAGCCGTCGCGGCAACAGGTGCAATCTGCTCGGCGGGAGCTTCGAGTTTGGCAGGTGCCGCGTCGACAGCTTTCGCCGTGGGTGCCGCCGTAGCCTCTGGTTGCCTGTTGGTTTCCGCCACGACGAGATCAGCGAGATCGAGTTCGAGATCATCGAGGGCAAGCTCGAATTCCTCGTCGGAGAAAGGATCCTTCTCTTCGACGAGCGGCGTCTTAGCCGCCAGAACCTCAGCAGCCGGTGCGGCCGGCTCGACAACCGGCGACGCCACAACGGATGCCTCCGAATCCGTGTTGGCGACAGGGGGCGCAAGCGGTCTGGCCTCGGACGGCAGTTCATACCGCTGGACGTCGTAGATCAATTCATCAAGCTCAGAGAACCGATCCGGCGCGGATGCTGATTCAGCCGTGGCGACGGGAGCTGGAGGGGCCGAAGGAACAGAAGTTGCAGGAACCTCTTCGGTCTCGGCCGTCGGATCAGGAACCGGGGAGCCTGCGGCAACCTGGGCAACGGGAGCTTGCTCTCGTGCCGCAGCCGGAAAGTCCTCAGGAGCTTGTGCATCGGAGACATGCCCGTCCGGCACCGGCGCGGCCGGCTCTTGCCTGGGAGCAGGTGCTGTTGCGCGGGCGACATTGAAATTGACGAGCGGCATGCGGAAACCCGGAGTATACCCCTTGGCTTTCGGTTCCGGCTTCACCTCCGGCTCAGTTTCGACAACCGGCTCGCCGATCGAGCTTTCCAGCTCCGCAGCAAGATCGAATTCCTCGATGGGCTGCTCTGCCGGTTCTGCGAACGAGGCAGACACCGCAACCGTCTCGTCGGACACATCGGGAATCGGCTCGACGGAATTGGCATCCAGATCCGGCTTGCCGACGGACTGAGAGGCATCCACCGTTTCGACCGCGAGCGGCGGCTCCTCGTCGCCGAAACCGAAATCGTCACGGTCGCGCATGTCGTCCCTTGATGGCGGGAAATCCGGCGACAGTTCCGCAACACTCGGCTCTGCCGGGACGAAGTCCGGCTCCTCAAGTTCCACCGGCGGGCCGGAAATGGAAACAGCGGGGGCAGGTTCGACCGAAGCATATGGCGCGTCGTCCAGCGTGATATCCTGGACAGGATCGAGACGGGGCGCATCATAACGCTCGAACTCGCGAAGAAGCTCGTCTTCGAGGTTGAGCGTCGTTTCGTCCTGCGGCGCGGGCGCCACAGCAACCGGCGCCTCCGGTTTCGGGACGGGCCGATCCTCGTAACCTACGATGCGGGCGAGTTCTGCCAGCGGGTCGTCATCGGCAAAGAAATCCGGGAAATCATTCCGGCTACGCACAAGGTTGTTATCTGCCATTACCTCGTCCACTCACCTACATTGCTACGCATATGCCAGTGCAATGTGGGGAAATGGTGGCGTTTCTTACCGCATTTCTTCCGGTGCTGCTGTGCCCGTAATTGCAAGTCCTGACTTCAAAACGGAGGCGACAGCATGCACCAGCCCAAGCCTGGCAACGCTCAATTCTCGGTTTTTATCGTTAACAAAACGTAATTCCGGTTGTTCTTTGCCCTTGTTCCAATGAGCGTGGAAGAAACTTGCCAGATCATAGAGGTAAAAAGCAAGGCGATGCGGCTCTTGTGCGAGCGCCGCCGCCTCAACAATCCGGGGATATTCAGCAAGCTTGGCAATCAGCTGCAACTCATTGGGATCAGTGATCAGTCCGGTCGAGGACGACAGGTCCAGCGAATCAATGTCAAGATCCGGAAATGCTTCCTTCGCCTGACGGAAAACTGAAGCACAGCGGGCATGCGCATACTGCACGTAGAAGACCGGATTGTCCTTCGACTGTTCCGTCACCTTGGCGAAATCGAAGTCGAGAGGCTCGGAATTCTTGCGATAGAGCATCATGAAGCGCACGGCGTCGCGGCCAACTTCATCGACCACGTCACGCAGGGTGACGAAGTTGCCCAAGCGCTTGCCCATCTTCACGGCTTCGCCATTGCGGAACAGCTTGACGAGCTGGCAAAGCAGGACAGTCAGCTTTGCCTTGCCGCCCGAGACGGCACGCGCGACGGCTTCCAACCGCTTAACATAGCCACCGTGATCGGCGCCGAGGATGTAGATCATCTCGTCGTAGCCGCGGTCGTACTTGTCCTTGAAGTATGCAACGTCGGCGGCGAAATAGGTATAGCTGCCGTCGGACTTGATCAGTGGGCGATCCATGTCGTCGCCTACTTCGGTCGAACGGAACAGGGTCTGTTCGCGGTCTTCCCAATCTTCGGGCAACTGACCCTTCGGAGGCGGCAGTGTGCCCTTGTAGACATGTCCCTTGAAGGTCAGGTCATTGATCGCCTGACGGATGCGCTGGGCACCATTGGCATGCAGGGTGCGCTCGGAGAAGAAGACGTCGTGATGAACGTTGAGGGCATCGAGGTCGTCGCGGATCAGCGCCATCATGGCGTCAATCGCCTTGTCCTTGACGATCGCCATCCAGTCTTCTTCCGGCATGTTGTGCAAACGCGGGCCGTATTCGGCGGCCAATTCCTGGCCGACCGGCACGAGATAGTCGCCCGGATAGAGGCCTTCCGGGATCGCGCCGATGTTTTCACCCAGCGCCTCGCGATAGCGCAGGAAGACGGACCGGGCGAGCACGTCGATCTGCCCGCCGGCATCGTTGATGTAGTATTCCTTGGTCACGTCGTAGCCGGCGAACGCCATGAGGTTCGCAAGCGCATCACCCACCACCGCCCCGCGGCAATGACCGACATGCATCGGGCCGGTCGGGTTGGCGGAAACGTATTCAACATTCGCCTTCCTGCCTTGCCCGAGCGTCGAGCGGCCGTAGCCCAGCCCGTCCACAATCACCGAAGAAAGCAGCCGCTGCCAATAGCCGGTCGCGAGGCGGATATTGATGAATCCGGGGCCGGCGACGGAAACTTCGCTGACATCGGAATCATTGCGTAGCGCCGCGGCGATGATATCGGCAAGCGCGCGTGGATTGGTGCCGAGCGGCTTTGCCAGCACCATGGCCGCATTGGTGGCGACGTCGCCGTGACTCGGGTCACGCGGCGGCTCGATGGCGATACGTCCAAAATCGACTTCGCTTCGCTTTTCCTTGATGATATCAAGAGCTTCCAAAGCGTTCTTAATTCTAGTCTCGAAGTCGGCGAACAGATTCATATCACTCATCCGCGTGGAAAACCCGCGCGGGCCCTTGGAAAGCCGTTGTTGTTGGCCGGGTGCCTAGCGCAAATCGGGTGTGTGGTCAAACAGCGCGGCATGCGCCTTTATGGCATAGGTATCGGTCATGCCGGCCAGATAATCCCCGACATGACGCGCCCTTGCTGCTTGGCCGAGCCCCGCGATATGATCGACCCAGTAGTGGCTGCGCATCAATGTCGGATCGTCCATGTAGGCCTTGAAAAGGTCCTGGACGATCTGCGTGGCGCCGGCACGGATGCGCATGATGTCCGGATGGCGGTAGATGTGCGAAAAGAGAAGCTTCTTGATGCGGCGGTCGGTCTCCGCCATTTCTTCGGAAAAGGTGGCGATCACGTGGTTTGCGGCGCGGATATCGTCGGCGCTTTGCGGTTTCAGCTTCTTGAGATTGTCCTGCGCCACGCCGATCACATCCTCCACCATGTGAGTGATCTGCCGGCGCGTGACCTCATAGGCAAAACGGCTGGGCTCGAGATGCGGATAACGCCCCCTCACCTCCGCCATCAGGCCGGCCAGGAACGGGACCTCCTCCAGCATCTCGAAAGTCAGGAGGCCGGAACGCAGCCCGTCGTCGATATCATGGGTATTGTAGGCGATGTCGTCGGCAATCGCCGCGACCTGCGCTTCGAGGCTTGCATAGCTTGCGAGTTCCAGGTCGTGCAGTTCGCAATAGTCCCGGATCGGCTGCGGCACCGGTCCGTGTATCCCCTTGCGATCCTTCGTCAGGAGCGGGCCGTTGTGCTTGACGAGCCCTTCGAGGCTTTCCCAGGTGAGGTTCAGCCCGTCGAACTCCGCGTAACGGCGCTCGAGCTTGGTGACGACCCTGAGCGACTGGGCATTGTGGTCAAAGCCGCCATAAGGCTTCAGCATCTCGTCCAGCGCGTCCTCGCCCGTGTGACCAAAGGGCGTGTGACCGAAATCATGCACGAGCGCCACCCCCTCGGCGAGGTCCTCGTCGAGCTTCAGCGCGCGCGCCAGGGCACGGGCGATCTGCGCCACCTCAATCGTATGGGTAAGCCGGGTGCGATAATGGTCACCATCCGGGCTGATGAAGACCTGCGTCTTGTGCTTCAGCCTCCGGAAGGCCGTCGTGTGAACGATACGGTCGCGATCACGCTGGAATTCCGAGCGCGTCAGGCTCTCTTCCTCGGGGAACATGCGGCCCCGCGACGCCCAGGGGTTGGCGGCGTAAACCGCACGCTCGCCGCTGCCAAACCCCAGCGTCCCGGTATCGATCATCATGCCTTCACCTGTTTCTTCACCAACGCCCTGCCGCCCATTGACGCGCCGTTCACGTCTTCATACCTATAGTAGAGCCGTGCGCAATGCCGGTGACAGTTATTCCCCGGGCCTTGAACCCGGCAGGAGACGGATATGGATGCAAATGTAACTCTCTCGGATGCAGCGGCAAAGCGGATTGCCGAAATCGTCAGTGCGGAAAACGGCAAGCAAGCCCTTCGCGTTTCCGTCGAAGGCGGCGGCTGTTCCGGTTTTTCCTACAAGTTCGACCTCGCCGACGCGCCGCAGGACGACGATGTCGTGGTCGCAAACGGTAATGCCAAGGTGCTGATCGACAGCCTCTCGCTCGTCTATATGGCGGGCTCAGAGATCGATTTCGTCGACAACCTGCTCGGCCAGTCCTTCCAGATCAAGAATCCGAATGCAGTCGCAAGCTGCGGCTGCGGACCAGCTTCTCCGTCTGACATCCATCTTCTCCCTTCCCAACGCTTCCTCTTTCGCTAAAAGAGGAAGCGGAAAACGGAGGGACGGCCCCATGAAGATCGCCACCTGGAACATCAACGGCGTCAAGGCACGCATCGACAACCTGCGCCAGTGGCTCACCGATTCCCAGCCTGAGATCGTCTGCCTGCAGGAAATCAAATCCGTCGACGAGGGCTTCCCGCGGCTGGAGATCGAAGCGCTCGGCTATCACGTCGAAACCCACGGCCAGAAGGGCTTCAACGGCGTGGCCCTGCTTTCCAAGATCCGTCCGGATGAAATCCTGCGCGGGCTTCCAGGCGACGACGGCGACGAGCAGTCGCGCTATATCGAGGGTGTCTTTTCCGTACCACGGGGCGCCATACGCGTCGCTTCCATCTATCTGCCGAACGGCAATCCGCCCGAAGATCCGGTAAAATATCCCTACAAGCTATCCTGGATGGAGCGGCTGCGGCAACATGCGCGGAACTGCCTCCTCCTTGAGGAACCGCTCATCCTTGCGGGCGACTACAATGTCATCCCCGAGCCGCATGACTGCTTCGATCCGGCCGTCTGGGCGACGGATGCGCTCTTCCTGCCCGAGACGCGCGCCGCCTTCAGGCGCCTTGAAAATCTCGGTCTCGTCGACGCGGTCCGCGCGACGACGGACGCGACCAAGCTCTATTCCTTCTGGGATTATCAGGCCGGCGCCTGGCAGAAGAACAACGGCATCCGCATCGATCATCTGCTCCTTGCACCGGAAGCAGCCGATCGCCTGAAAGCAACCGCGATCGAAAAGCACGTGCGCGCCTGGGAAAAGCCGTCCGATCACGTGCCCGTGGTCGGGTTGTTCGATTTCAACTGAGCCGCGGGCGCCGCCGGTCCAAGCCTCTATTCGGCGCGCCTATTCAACGCCCCTGGCGAACTCCTGGGACAGCGCGATCGCGCCCCGGCGATCCTTTTCGTCGGCGACCGAGAAGGCCTGCTCCTGCAACTGCTGCATCCAGGAACAATCCTTCACGGTGCATTTGTCGAGTGCCGCCGTCATGAAGGCAAGCCCGCGCACCGTCTGGCCTTCCTGGAACAGGACGTTGCCGAATACGGCCATGGCGCCGGCGTGCCCATTCCGACGCGCCTGATTGAGCCATTTCTTCGCCTGCTGGATGTTGGCGCCTCCGCCTTCGCCCGCGAGCATCATCTTCGCAAGCTGGAACTGCGCTTCCGCCACACCAAAGGTCGAAGCAACCTGGAAATAGAGCTGGCGCGCCTGCGACATGTCGGCCTTGACCGGGCTGCCCGGGATGCCGCGGCGATAATAATTGGCGAGCGACAGAAGCGCGTTGATGAAGAAGCCGGTATCTTCCGAACCGGGCTCGATGCCCTGGGCAGCGATCTCGTTGTAGATCTTGAACGCCTCGAAATCGTCTTTCGCGACGCCGTCGCCATAGGCATACATGTTGGCCAGCGCCCAGCGCGAGCCCGTATGGCCTTTCTCGGCAGCATAACGATAAGCTTCGACCGCGTCTTCCTTCTGCCCGTTCTTGTAAGCCTTGAAGCCGAATTTGAAGAGATCGAAAGGCCCCGATTCCTTGGTGATCCCCGACTTGATATCGAAAGCCGCAGCCGCCCCCGCCATAACCGAGGCGAGCGACACTCCAAGAAGCAATACTCTCATGGATCCGATGCCAGACTTCGACATGTTTCAGTTTCTTTCACTTCGTGCGCAGCTTACAGCCGCAGCCCGAGCTTTGCTCGCCGCCAGAAAAGAGGTCGCCCGGGGATATCCCGTGCCTGCTCCTCCCGAGAGGCGAATGAAACTGTAGGTGCCGTTTCCGGCAAGACTTGGACCCGATACCGCGACTTCCGCGAGAAGACAGAACGGCGCCAAGATCCGCCTGCCAGAGCGCAAAAAGCCCGGCTTTTCACTCATAAACCCGCCCATGATGCTCCATTGCGCGCCCCGCCCCCGCGGTCAGCGACTGTTACCCTTCTACCGCTGCGCCCCGTTTGTGGCGGGAAATGGACAGAAACCTCCCTCTCAAGGCGCCTGATAATAGTCCCTCAAAAGTGTTGCCAAATCGTCACAACGAAAGTCGCCAAAAAAAGAGCCCGGGTTCGCATCCGGGCTCCTGTAGCAATCGATGTCGAAACTCAGAATTTCACCTTGAGCGAAGTCGACAGTGCCGCCACCAGGTCGTCGTCGAACTCGTAGGTGGCCTCGTCGCCTACATCAACGCCGCCGATCGTGGTCGGACCGGAATCCCCGCCCGTCAGGATGCCAATCACGCCTCCAAGACGGATCTCCACATTCTGGTTCGGAGAATAGGAAACGCCGGCACCAAAGAGCCAAGTGTCGGTCTGCGTACCGTATTCCTGAGATGTGCCGCGATCCCAGGTGACGCTAACGGCACCACTCCACTGATCATTGAACTTGTGACCAATACCGCCGGTGACCGTCCAACCGTCACGATAGCCCAGATCAAGAGAGGTGATCTCGACGCCGCTGTTGTAGAACGGAATGCGCTGCAACTGGCTCCAATCCGTCCATTTGACGGAGCCAAAGGCAAGCCAGTCCGGCGCAATGCCCGACTGGAGCTTCAGCTCGATCGCTTCCGGCATCGACGTCGATCCCTCAACCGGAATGATCAGCCCGCCGAGAGGATGAACAAAAGCCGGCACCTGTGTCAGATCAACCGTGCCGGTAACTTCGTTGAGTTTGACTTCGCTGTAGTACATCAGGCTCGCGCGAAGTGCATATTCCGGGATCTCGTAGGCTACGCCGGCACGCCAACCCCAGCCGTCGCCTTCGAGCTCCAGCCGGCCGATGCCTGTTGCTGCGAAACCTATCGCTTCCGGCGGAACCAGCAGACGTTCCTTGAAGCCATCCATTTTCAGATAGTTAACACCACCGATGACGCGGAATTGTCCGGGCCCCATGTCGAATTTGTAGGAGCAGGTCACTGCGTAATTGTCGCTGTTGACCTTCGTTTCGACGTTATCACTCGCACCGGCCCAATGGGCACCCGGATTGGTATGAGCACCATAGGGCTGAGAGTAATCGAACATGCAGTCCGCGGCATCGCCTATTGCGGCTTTCACGCCGACACGAGGAGAGAAATAGCTCTCGCTGTCATCCGCAGACGTGGAATATCCCGGGATCGTATTGAGGTTCCCGTTCAGAGGATTGGTATCAGTCACATTCTTCGCCTTGCGCTGCGGCATGACGAAAGTGGCTGTGGATTCAGCCGCAAAGCGCGACGGATCAAAAAGCAGATCGATATTATAGCCGCCGCGCTCAAGGCCTCCCGCCAAAGCCGACGACTGAAGGACCCACCCCGCCCCAAGAGCCAGAAGTCCCCTCGTTATGTGTCTACTTATCATAATTGTTCCCACTCCCTGGTAAGTGACGGGAATCACTGTAGATGGCGACTTCCAAAAGACAACTTTCGGTGATCGGAACCGTCGCAGCGCAAAAGCCTGCCAAATTTACGTAAACAACTGTGGAACCGGATGCTTGGGGGTAATTCCCGCACAAAATTACTACTTTCCCGTATCCAACACGCAGGTCGGTAGAATTTTCTCACGTGAACAAATTGATCCGTGTCAATTTTGCAACACCCTTGCTTTTCCCCTGTGTGCAGTTGCACAAAGGAACGCACGGAATGGGCGACCGGGCGTTACAAACAAAAAGCCGCGCCCATGGCTGGACGCGGCATTCGTTTTCGACGCCGTGGAGAGGATCAGCCGGCTTCGGTGATTCTCTTTAAAGCCGTCTTGAGATTGGCCATCTGAACCTGCAGTTCGGCAAAGCGTTCGCGTTCGGCCGCCACCACTTCCGGATCGGCGTTGGTGACGAATTTCTCGTTCGCCAGCTTCTTGCCGATGCGGTCCAGTTCGCTCTCTGTCTTGGCAACCGCCTTCTCGACGCGCACCTTCTCCGCCGCAAGATCGATCAGATTGCCAAGCGGCAGGCAGGCGGTCGCCTCACCCACCACGATCTGGGCCGCTCCCTTGGGCGCAATGTCCGCAAGTTCGATGGTTTCGACACGTGCGAGACGCCGGATCGCCGCCTCGTGGCGTATCAGGCGCGACTGGCTGGTCTCATTTGCTCCAACCACGATCAGCGGTGCCACGGCCGAAGGCGGCACGTTCATCTCGGCGCGGGCCGAACGCAGGCCCGAGACGAGATCGACCAGCCAGTTGATCTCCTCTGCGGCCGCCCGGTCGAAGAATTCCGGGGCCGGCCAGTCGGCGTGGCAGAGCAGGCTGTCGCGCGGCGCCGTATGGGCCCAGAGCTCTTCGGTCATAAAAGGCATGAAGGGGTGGAGGAGCTTGTAGGTCTCCTCCAGGACATAGGCCGCACAAGCCTGGGACTCCGCCTTCGCCTTCTCGTCGTCACCGGCAAAGACCGGCTTCAGGAATTCGAGATACCAGTCGCAGACCTGGTTCCAGACGAAGCGATAGAGCGCGCCCGCCGCCTCGTTGAAACGCTGCGTCTCGATTGCCTCGGTCACATCGCGGATCGCCGCGGAAAGTTCCGTCAGGATCCAGCGGTTGATGGTGAGCGTCGCAGTCTCCGGAATGAATGCCGGATCGCGCTTGACGCCGTTCATCTCCGCAAACCGTGTGGCGTTCCAAAGCTTGGTGCCGAAGTTGCGGTAACCGGCGATGCGGGCCGGATCGAGCTTCACATCACGGCCCTGCGCCGCCATGATGGCCAGCGTGAAGCGCAGCGCATCGGCGCCGTATTCGTCGATCAGTTCCAAGGGGTCGATAACGTTGCCCTTCGACTTCGACATCTTCTGACCGTTCTTGTCGCGCACCAGAGCATGGACGTAAACGGTATGGAACGGCTCGATCCCGTTGCCCTCCTCGTCCTTCATGAAGTGCAGTCCCATCTGCATCATGCGGACGACCCAGAAGGGGATGATGTCGAAACCCGTGACCAGAACGCTGGTCGGGTAATATTTTTCGAGCTCCTTCGTCTTGTCCGGCCAGCCGAGTGTCGAGAACGGCCAGAGCGCAGACGAGAACCAGGTGTCGAGCACGTCCTCGTCGCGGGTCAGGATCTCGCCGGGCTTGAAGTTCTCCAGGAGGTCCTCGACATAGGCCTTCATCGGCCCTTCATGTGCAAGATAGTGCTGGATGGCGGCCTGAAGCGCTTCTTCCTCCGTCCTTTCGACGAAAACCTGGCCGTCCGGACCGTACCAGGCGGGTATCTGGTGGCCCCACCAGAGCTGGCGGGAAATGCACCACGGCTGTATGTTTTCCATCCATTGGAAGTAGGTATTCTCCCAATTTTTCGGAACGAATTTGGTGCGTCCCTCGCGAACCGAGGCGATCGCCGGCTGGGCGAGCGTCTTGTTGTCGACGAACCACTGTTCGGTCAGCCGCGGCTCGATCGGCACACCGCCACGGTCCCCATGCGGCACCGTGTGCTTATGCGGCTCGATCCTGTCGAGCAGTCCGGCTTCCTCGAATATCTCGACAATGATCTTGCGGGCCGTGAAACGATCCTGCCCTTCCAGCCGATCCCAGGCACCGTGAAGCGCTGCGGGATGATCCAGGCCTTCCAGGAAATCCTCGTTGTCCTTGACGGTGATGGTCGCATCAACATTCATGACGTTGATGGCGCGCAGCCCTGCGCGCTTGCCGACCTCGAAGTCGTTGAAGTCATGCGCCGGCGTGATCTTGACGGCGCCGGTTCCGGCGGTCGGATCGGCATAGTCATCCGCTACGATCGGAATTTTCCGGCCGACGATCGGCAGAATGACATGCTTGCCGACGATCGATTTGTAACGCTCGTCCTCCGGGTTTACCGCAACGCCGGTATCGCCCAGCATGGTTTCGGGGCGAGTCGTGGCGACGACCAGATAATCACGCGTCTCGAATTCGGTCGGCTTGCCCTCTTCGTCGAACGCAATCGGATACTGGTAGGTGACGCCGGGCTCCAGTGGATAACGGAGATACCAGAGATTGCCGCTGACCTCATGCTGTTCCACTTCCATGTCGGAGATGGCGGTCAAAAGTTTCGGGTCCCAGTTGACGAGGCGCTTGTCCTTGTAGATCAGGCCCTGCTTGTAGAGCGTGACGAAGACTTCGAGGACGGCCTGGGAAAGCCCCTCGTCCATGGTGAAGCGCTCGCGCGACCAGTCGCAGGAAGCCCCAAGACGCCGCAACTGGTTGAAGATCAGGCCGCCGGATTCCTCTTTCCATTCCCAGACCTTCTCGATGAAGGCCTCACGGCCCATTTCGCGGCGGCCCGGGAGCTGGCGCTCCCTCAATTGGCGTTCAACGACCATCTGGGTTGCGATGCCCGCGTGATCCATGCCCGGCTGCCACAGCACGTCCTTGCCGCGCATGCGCTCGAAGCGGATCATGATGTCCTGCAGCGTGTTGTTGAGCGCATGGCCCATGTGCAGAGAACCGGTCACGTTCGGCGGCGGGATCACGATCGTGAAGTTTTCCGCTCCGGGCTTGGCATTGGCGCCGGCGCGGAAGGCATCCGCCTCGTCCCAGGCTTTGGCGATCTTCGGTTCTACGGTTGCGGAATCATAGGTCTTTTCGAGCATTTCCTGACCCGGTTCTGTTCTTGGGAAGATATCGCGGTGTAAATAGGATGGGCTGATCCAAGTCAATAAAAAAGCCGCCCCGTCGCCGGAGCGGCCGTTTCAATCGGTCTCGGCTATGCAATCAGCGGCGCGGGCCGCGGGCCACACGTTCGATCTCCTCGCGCACCAGGCGCTCGACCAGCGTCGGAAGATTGTCGTCCAGCCATTCCTGCAGCATCGGGCGCAGCATGTCCTGCGCCATCTCTTCCAGCGAGCGATGCTCAAGCCCATTGAACACCGCAGCCAGTTCGCTGAAGGATCTCGCGACCTGCGCCCCCGCTTCGGCTGACAGGAGATTGGCGGCTTCCTCGATCCTGGCCGGCAGGCTCTCAGGAGCGGGTTCGGACATGAATTGCGGCGCCGGCCGAAGGGGCATCTCCGCCTCCGGGCTCTGCTCGGGCGTTTCGAGAACCGGGGACGGCGCCTGGTGAACGGCTTCCGGCGCTTCTGTGACGGATGCAGCCTGCGGGACGAGAGCAGCGGGGGCTACCGCCGGCCCCGGCTCGCGGAGGTCGGACATGCGCGCCATCCGAGGCCGCGCCTCCTCTTCCTCACGGTAGGCTGGAGCAGGTGCGGGCGCAACCGGTTCGGGATCAACCGGGGCCGTGGAAAGTCGAACGCTGCCCGTTTCCTGCTGGCGCGCGGAGGCGGCACGTACCCTTGCAGCGACATCGGCAAGCGAAAGCGTACGCTCCGGCTGGGCCGGCTCGACCGACGGTCTTTGCACCGAATTCAGCGGCTCGTTGCGCGAGGGGATACCGGGATCATTGGCAACTCTATCCGGAATAAAGCCCGTCTCTTCCGAATCCTCCATTCCCTCTTCGTCATAGGCCGAAGACAGCGGGCGGGAGAGCACGTTTTCGGCGTTCGGCTCATTGCTTTCAATGATCCGGCGAATGGACGCCAGGATTTCTTCCATGGAGGGTTCACGCGCTACATTTGGCTGAGCCATTTTCATCCCCGCTGTTACCGGCACTCGATTCGGCTCCAAGCAGGAAACCCTGAATCGCAGACACTGTAAGGTGTCGGGGGGGCTGGAAACAACGACAACTGCCCCAGGCGTCCTACCGATACACAGTTTTATTGGCGATGTGAATCCCGGATGTCACACACTTGCCGGGGACGCGAAAGGCAATGCCTTTCCAAACGGGAAAGAGGCCCCGCAGAGGCCCCTTCTCGTCCCCGCCTTCAGACTGCAGACGCGATCAGAAAACGAATTCTCTCATTTTGCGGAAGCCCGGAAGAGGTTTTACCGAGGCGTTGAAATAGGCGCTTTCGGAAATCACGCCCTGCTCCCGCACGAACATCTTCGCCTGGGCAGCATTTCCATAGCCCACGACGGCGATGAGGCGGCCGCCATCGCGAAGCTGGTCCAGCAAGGCGGTCGGCACTTCCTCGACTGCGCCGTTGATGAAGATCAGGTCGAAGGGCGCTTCGCTGGCATATCCCTTTTCCAGCTCGCCCGCCACGATCGCGACATTGTCGCAGCCAAGCAAAGAGAGCGTCTGGGTTGCCTGAGCTGCCAGCGCCTCGTCTGACTCGACCGACACGACGGAACCGGCAAGCTGGGACAGAATGGCCGTCGCATAGCCGGTGCCGGTTCCGACTTCGAGCACGACGTCATCCTTGATGATCGTGGCGAGCTGAAGGAGCTTGGCCAGCGGCGAAGCCTCCATCAGGTAGCGCCCCGGCGCCACCTCGATGTCCGTATCGACATAGGCGAGCGACTTGGCCTCGGCCGGCACGAAAGCCTCGCGCGGTACTGTATAGAAGGCCCGCAGGACCGAGTGCGACGTGACATCGGTGGTGCGGATCTGATTCTCGACCATCTTTGCCCGTGCTGCTTCGAAATCCATCATCTCAGTCGTCCCAAATCACCCGGCCCGAATCACCCCGGCCCAAATCACCCGGCCATGCGCCGGGCTCACGCAAGTCCGTCTTACTGACGGCGAGGCGTGCTTTCAAGACATGGCCCGGGTTCAGAGCAAAAAACTGGAGGAGATCGCCAAAGCGCCGCAGGCCGCGGACGGGTGAGGATCAGGCGAAGGCCGGCGGCGCCTCTTCCAACCTGCGAACGATCGTATAATCCCGGCGGTAGGACGTGCGCAGGCCATGATCCTTGTCGAAAGCAGACTGTTCAGCGGAGGTCAGCGGGAAAATGCCATCGGCGAAAGTGCCGGTGCCTTCACACTCGTTGGCGGGCTGATGATGGACGGTGATAATCCTGGTGATCATGTCGCTTTCCCTCCGTTCTGCCCATAAAGCAGCAAACAGGCCTTTCTGTTCCCGAGCCTAAGAGAAGAAAGTTAAAAATTAACCATATTGCGACGCACACAAAACCGCACGGTAAATGCCTGATTGAAAGGGGAAATCAGATTTGAGGAGACGTTTGCGGAGCAGCGAAGTTTTGGAGGCCTCGCCCGGAATCGAACCGGGGTGCAAGGATTTGCAGTCCTCTGCGTAACCACTCCGCCACGAGGCCATCCGAACGCTTAAAGAGCGAGTGGTGTCGGGCGTTTAGAACGAATCGAATGATGGCGCAAGCGGGTTCGCCTCGATTGCCATATTTTTCCTAGGAAGAGAAAGCCAGAATGCCGGGCAGGCCCCGCTGGCGCCTGCAAACGCCGAACCGACAAAGCCGCGGTTGGGGAAGAATCCGCCAGAATGAGGGAACCAAATCCGGTCGAGCAAGTTTGCATCCCCGCAAATGCAAGGTGTGGGACAATGAATGACGTGACGGCAACAGATGAAGTCCTGTGGAGTTCCCCTGTCAGAGTACGTGTCGGATATGGTTTTCCTGAAGTGGTTCGCGGCCCGCGAGAGGCTCTGGAATACCTCAAGTGGCGTTGGCCGGTGCGCGAAGGCACCTATTATCTCAGGGCATTGAAGGAATGCGCCGCCGGCCTGCAGCGCAGGCTTCCCCTGGAAAAAGTGCGGGAAACCTTCGTGCTTGCCAGTATCGAAGCGAGAATGTTGAGCTGATCGCAGAGGCGTTCAGGCCGGCCAATAGACATCGGAATGAAAGTCGGCCGGAATGTCGGCGAGCCTGCCGATGGCTTCCGCCACATAGCCGATCTGCATGGCGAGATATTTGATTTCGCGCGGGGCCGGGATACCGGTGACCGCCTCACGGTTGCGCCATCTGTCGTAACCGATCGCCCTGATCCGCCGCTCCGCTTCCCGCAACACGTCTTCCTGCGTCGGCGGCGCGTCATCTGTCGTACCGGCAAACGCCGACGAGCGGGCCGAAAGCCCGCCCTCTATCACTCTGAACGCCATATACGGCCTCGTCTTCAATCCCGGAAAACATCCTAGTGATTCGCAGTGGGAATGCCAGAGCCTCCGAGCGTTCGTCAAAGTGGAAAAGCTGCGGGAACCATGCTAAAGGTGTTGCCGTTGTCCGGTGTGAGGAGACACCGGGGCGGCAATCTAGCGGTGGGAGGAGACCGCCATGGAATATCTGGAATTCATCACGGCTCTCAACCCGATCGTGCTTGTAATCCTGGTAATGGTGCTCGCCTGCGGCGCCTATGATCATTGGATGCAGTCGAAATAGGGCACGTGCGCCAAGGACCGAATGAGCGCCGCGCGATGGCTTGAAGCACGCGCGCGTCGGTTTGCGGTCTTTGCTCCCGGACCGAATGCTGCTATGCATCCGGCGCGGGGGAGATTGTGCGGAGCATGAGCTTGGACGAAAGCATCGAATTCCAGGATACCTCCACCTCGCTGAGCGACACGCTGCGCCGGCTCATCAAAGGCATCAAGGGCCAGTCGATCACGCTGCGCGAGCTCATGGATGCGGTCGGAGAACAGGGGCTGCTGCTCATCTGCGCCGTCGCCTCCCTGCCCTTCCTCATCCCGGTTTCCATCCCAGGGGTCAGCACCGTCTTCGGAGCCGCCATCATCCTGATCAGCCTGGCGATCACGGCGAACCGTCTGCCCTGGCTGCCGGGGAAGATTCTTGACCGTCAGCTCGACACGCAGAAACTGGTGCCGGCACTGGAAAAGGGCGTCAACATCGTCACCCGCCTCGACCGTTTCCTGAAACCGCGCCTATCGGCGCTGACGACCGGTGCAATGATCAACCGGCTGAACGGCCTCGCGATCGCAGTCGGCGGGGTACTCCTGATGTTTCCGCTTGGCCTCGTGCCGTTCTCCAACACGCTGCCGGGAATCGCCATCCTGTTATTGTCGACGGGCATGATCCAGCGTGACGGAATGATCGTGCTGGGCGGCTACCTCTTCAACGTCATCACGGTGATCTATTTCGCCGTGCTCGCCTATGCCGCCTTCAGCGCCGGCCAGGGGATCGCCTCGCTGTTCGGCTGATCCAGGAGCCGCCGTAGCGTCATTTTCATTTCCGCTCCGCTTCGCGCGGCGGCGCCTCGCCCACCAGAGCGCCGTTCGGCGTCGTTGACGCCGAACGGCCGGCAGGTCGTGCGAAAGGATCACGAAGCCGAGCGGCAGCATCCAGAAGCCGAGAATCGGCAGGAAGCCCAGCGTGCCGCCCACCAGCAGGGAGAGGCCGACGCCGATACGGCCGGCCCGCGAGCGCGGCAGGGGGATCTGCCAGCTGCCGAACCCCACTCTTCGGGTGTGCGGGTCCACTCCGAATCTCGTCGATTTCCGCTTCTGCGCCACCGGAGACTAGTTTCCTTTTTCCGAAAGGCCGTCTTTCCCGAGCAGATGGGGCCTGAACGGGGATAAAACAAGCAAGTTCGATTTTTTTACAAAAAGCGCTTGGCAAAACGACAAAGCATTTGTATTACCCCCCGCACACGCCGCCACCGAGCGGTTGATCCCTGGTAGCTCAGCGGTAGAGCATTCGACTGTTAATCGACAGGTCGCCGGTTCGAATCCGGCCCGGGGAGCCATTTCGGATTGAAGCTGCGAACGCCGTGCGTCGCCGTTTCCACTCTACGGTTTCCTCCAGACGCGATGAGCGTCTGGAGGAGCGTGGGTTTCGAGCCTTTGATCCTGATTTCGTCGGCTCCGACCTCCACACGCTGGACGAGCGTCTGGATGTGATGCCGTCGGAAACCTCCGTCCTTCGCCCTGATCTGTCGCCTCGCCTCGCCCGCGAATGCCTCCAGAAGCTCCGGTGTGATCTGGTTCGTCTTCCCTTCGCCTCGATCCTCGGCCCGATCGGCATCGGCGCGCGCCGAGTCCCGTATTCGCTTCAATTCCGCGATTCGTCCCTTAAGGTTGGAATCGTCGAGTTCCGCGAGACCATTCTCAATGGCCGCGTATAACCGGGTCAGCTTGGCCTCAGCGTCCGCAGCCTGCTTCCGAAGAGCCACGATTCGATCCTTGAGTTTGTCGGCATGCGCTTCTCGGCGCTCCAGCACGCCGGCGAGAAGCTTCTCCAGGTGCCCCTTTTCGAGAAGCAGCCCTTCCAGGCACCCGACCACCTTCTCATCCAGCACGTCCATTGGGATCGTTCGGCCTTTGCAGGCGGTCTTCCCCTGCCGGGCAGTCGTGCAGCAGGTGTAGTAGCGGTACTGACCGCCTTTGCCGGACGTTCGCAACGTCATCGCCCCGCCGCAGTCGGCGCAATAGCAAACGCCGCCCAGAAGGGTGCCTGCCGCAACGAATCTCGGCGCCTTCAGTTGGGGACTGCGTGAACGCATGGTTTCCTGAACTTCGGCGAATTCGTCGGGATCGATGATCGGTTCGACCTCGACATCGACGATCTCGTCCTCGGACTTGCGCTCGCCCCGGCGCTTTCCGGACACATTGAAGCGGTGCCGACCGATGTAGGTCTCGCGCGTCAGAATTTGGTGAACTGCCCCCACCCCCCCCAGCGACCTCCCGTCTGGGTGCGAATTCCTCGGACGTTGAGGTAGTCGGCGATCTGCCGGGATCCCATTGGCCCGTCTTCCGCGCCGATGCGCGCCAGCCGGAACATGAGCCGCACTGTTTCCACCTGCATGGGATCGGGTTCGATCCGCTTCTTGACCCTCAACCCACGCTGCTCGGCCGCTACAGTGCGGTATCCGAACGGCGGGCGAGACCCGTTCCAGAAGCCTTGGCGCGCGTTCTCGCGCATTGCCCGCAGCGTGTGCTTGGCGTTTTCCTTGGATTGATATTCGTCGAACAGCGCCATGATCTGGCGCATCATCACGCTCATCGGATCGTCGCCGAGATCCTGCGTGATGGAAACGAGACGCACGCCGTTCTTCGCCAGGCGGCGCACATAGAATTCGAGCTGGAACTGATCGCGAAAGAAGCGGGAGAACGAATGGACGATAATCGCGTCGAACATCGCCGGTTTTTCTGCGGCGGCGTCCATCATCTTTTGGAACTCCGGCCGGCGATCGTCGGTCGCAGAGGCTCCCGGCTCTATGAACTCCGCAGCGACGGTGAAACCCTTCGCCTGGCAGTAGGACTGAAGCTGCCTACGCTGGTCGGGGATCGAAAGGTCATTCTCGGCCTGCCGCCCTGTCGAAACCCTCAGATACAATGCGGCACGTCCCATCGACGCCAAGGCCGGAGTCGCGTTGGCGTTCATGACAGGTCTCCGTTCCAGATTTCAGTCTTGCCGCCCCAGCAGCTCGTCGAAGAACTGACCGAAATGCGCCTCAAACACGTCCAGCTCGGCCTCCGTGACCGGCATCCCCGCCGTCCAGTCATGGATGACTTTCGGATCCCAATCCGGGGCACGCCGGCGGCGCACAGCGGCAGACGCGCTGCGCCGTTTCCGCGCCTCGGGGCCTTCCCAGCCGCCTGAGTAGTAGTCATGGAGGCTGACGACGATGGCCGATGCCAGATTTTCTCTTTCGTTTGACATGAGGGCATAATCGCATAATCCTATCTATAATTCATTGTTCTCAATGGGTTACTATGATTTGTTGCGTCGGGAAATTGGATACAGGAGGTGCCTTTCGGCTATGCCCGCCGTCGTTTTCGCGCTCTGGAATAGTGCAAATTCCAAGAGTCGGCGGCGTTTGGCGGCGGTCAGCCTCAGCGATTGAAGTTTCCGTTTTCATGAATTATATATAGCAGGACAAATGAACATCCTCAAGGGATCGCATCTCATGGCCCCTCCCGTTTCAGCCAGCACTCAGCGCCGTCGCAGCCGCGCCACCAACTTCAGCGGCGAGTCAGCCACCGCTGCATCGACGCGCGCCCGGCGCCCCGAAGCCGGGCCAAGCGAGGACTTGGTCGCGGCGTTCGTCCTGCGCACCGGTCGGGCACTGGCGCGGATCGCCGAGCGGATGCCGCGTGATCGACTCCTGGCGGCCGTCGGCGCATCAACGGACACGGACGTTCTTTTCAGTTCGCTCCACGAGGCAGCCGCCATCGGCGCCGAGATCCTTCCGGATCGGCCCGATCCATTGACCGAAGCGTTGTTGCGCGGATCGGAAATGAAGCGGGAAATGCTGAAGACCGAAGGCGGCGTCCTTTCCGCGCAACAGCTCGCCGAGCACCTTGGCATCACGCCTCAGGGCCTCGGCCGCAAACGCGACCGCAACCAGGTGTTCTGGCTCGATGTGGGCGACGGCTATGTCTACCCTGCCTTTCAGATCGGCAAAAACGGACTGCTATCGGGCATCCGTGACGTGCTGAACGCATTCGTGGTCGACGACCCCTGGATGCGCGTCAACTTCATGCTGACCGGCGACGCCAGATTCGAAGGCCAGCGGCCGATCGATCTTCTTCGCGAGGGTCAGATCGAGGAAGTGGTCAGGGCAGCAGCAGCTTACGGCGAACATGGCGCCGCCTGATCCCGGGCCACTCCCGCCTGCCGATCTCGTCTCCCGCGAGCTGCCCATCGAGATCATCGACAAGGGCACCCGGCTAGTTCGTATCCATCGTTCCGAACTTGACCCAATTTTTTTTGGGTCCTCCGGGGGCAACCGCTTCGATGATCCGACACGTCAATACGGCGTCTGCTACCTCGCCCGCACGATCGAAGGCGCGTTCGCTGAAACGTGTCTTCGCTCTGTCGGTGCCCGTTTCGTCGCTCTGACATTTCTTGAGGCGCGTTCCTTCTGCGAGATCGAAGTTACCGCGCCGCTGCGACTTGTCTCGGTTCACGGCCCTGGTCTGGCTCAAATCGGCGCCACGGGCATCGTGACCAGCGGTCCGCATTCGGTGGCGCAGCAGTGGTCGAGCGTCATCCATGATCACCCGGCCGGAGCAGACGGCATCACCTACCGCTCAAACCACGATAATGGCGAACTCTGCGTTGCGATGTTCGAACGCGCGCGAGACCGCTTGGCCGCGATCGGCTCCACGCCCATGCTGTCGAACCGCGCCCGGCTGGGCGAATTGCTCGCGCGCTACAAGGTCGGTCTCGGATAGTTCACTCGGGAGCTCACGCCGTACCGCGGCTGCGGCAAGAATCGGCGCAAACCGCCTTTGCGATCTTAACGATCGGCTTCTTGAAGCGACCGGGAGGGGAAAGCCTTCCCCTGCGGCCGAGCCTAAGTCTCGGCCGACCCCTTCTGCGGGGAGACCCCGCAACGCCCCCTGAGAGTGAGAGTGCGGACCGGTTTCCGTGACGGGTGAATAGCTGGGAGAGAGGCTCCCGCGCCCGTCATGGAAATTGGTCCCATGAACATGCAAGTTCTCGATGCGCGCCGCGACACGACCGGCGGTACAAGGTGGATGTCAGCCGCGGCGAGCGGGTCGGCCGCGTCTCGTCGGAGTGGTTCTCGCGTCCGGCCGACGAACGATATCTGTCGTTGTCCGAGCTGGCGCGCTCGGTGCAGGATCGCGCCGATCGCAGCCGGACCCGCGTCGTGGAAAGCGCGCTGATCCATGTCGAGGCGAACCGCAACGCCCCGGAGCGGCTGGCGCTGATTCTACCGGGCACGGACACGCCCATTGCCCCGACCCATTGGAGCTTCGGCCAGCTCGCCAGCCTGGTCGGCGCCCCCGCCGCCTATTTACGGCAGCTCCCGGCCGCACTCGCCGGGATCAACCTGCAATATGGTCTAGCATCCAATCGCGCCGAGCAGATCAAGACGCTGGAAACCGACGACGGCCGCACGGAACTGCGCGCGGTCACCGGCCCGGATTATGGGAGGATATTCGACGCAGAGCTGGTGGAAGCCGTGCAGCGCATCGCCGGCAACGGCACGGGCGACACCCGCTGGAAGGTGCCGGGCGTGGGCGTGGGCTTCACCAGAAAAGAAAGGCGTTGTAGCTGCTATGGTGGCTCCTGTACCCAGAGCACCGATAAAGGCACATCGGCTGAAACCGGAATCCTGCTGTTCGCTCACGCGATAGTCTCCTCTTTTGTAAGCTTGCCTCATGCACGGACCCCTGCGCGCCGCCGGCTGGGCGATCGAACCTCCTAGAAAAAGATGTTCGATGCGGATCGCAATTCCCGAAGCCACCGCGGTCTGGAGCTGGTGACGAGCGCGATCTGGTTGGCTGAAATACCGACGGGTCAGACAACGAAGTCGAAGCGTGCGAACTGGCCGTGACCCGCAGGGCTGATCGTCACGAGCAGCGTTTCATCGAAAATCCGATCGCGCGCATTATCAGGCTCGCCCGGAAAGAAGAGCTGCGTCGTCAGGACATCGCCGCCCGGCCGTTGAACCCTGAAATGGAAGTGTCGCGTCCTTCCCGGATACAGCGCCGGCACGACGGTGTTGAACCACCAGCGTCCCTGCTCATCGGCGAACTGATGTCCCCGCAAGCGGAAGCCTTGCCGATCGTACTCGCCGTTTTCGTCGGCTTGCCAGATCTCAACGAGGCTACGCGGCACAGGGCGGCAGCGATCATTGAGGACGTAGCCGGCGATGGTGATGCGCTCGCCGCGCGGCGCCTCCAGATAGAGATCCTGCTTCAACGGTGAGTTCGGCTTGAAGAACGGACCGGCCTCACGGGCGGGCGTCGGTTCATCGCCGTCGGCACAGCCGCGCGTCAGCGGCAGCAACGGCGCCTCCTGTCCGAAAGCGATCGTGCCAGTCAGTGGCACGATCGGCATGGCGAGAAAACCCGATAGAAGTGCGCGCCTTGATGTCGTCATTGCGGAGCCTCCGTCACTCACCGGATTAGAACTGCCAATTGACCGGGACCCAGGCATAGCCGGCTTCCGTCTTGAGCATTCGGCCAAGGCCCGGGAACGGATAGTGGAAGCCGAGAACGAGGAGCCGGTCTGCCGCCGCCATGTCGAAGATGCGGCGACGGGAGGCGAGAGCCGTGTCCTTGTCGCGATCTGGCCCAGGCAGCCATGGCCGGTCGACATTGACGATCGGGTGGTAGGCGAGATCGGTGGTCAGCAGGAGCTGATCGTTCCCGGATTGAACAAGGAAGTTCGCCATGCCGGGGGTGTGGCCGAATGCCGGAAGCGTGGTCAGCCCAGGGACGATCTCCGCGCCGGCTTCATACAACTCGATTCCCTTCGCGACCGGTTCGACGCTCCGCTTGATAGCCGCTGCGAAATTGCGGCGGAAATCCTCTGGCACCGGCATGTAGGAAAGGTCCGGGTCGTTGCGGACGAAGAAGTGCCAATCGGCACGAGGCGCAAAGACGGTCGCTCGCGGAAATGCCTTGCCTCCGTCCACGGTTCGAAGGTTGCCGACATGGTCCGGGTGCGTGTGCGAGACAACCACAACGTCGATGTCCTCGGGCCGTAAACCGATGGCGGCCAGGTTTTCAAAGATACGACCACCCTGCGGACCCATGGTCTGCCCGGCTCCGGCTTCAAGGAGGATCCGCCTGCCATTCGTCTCGATAAGAAGCGTGTTGAGATTGAGCGTCAGGCGGTCGGTCGGTAAGAAGGTACGCCTCAGGACCTCCTGCAGTTCTGCCTCCGGCGCGTCGCTGGCATAGACCCCCGGAGGACCGCCGATCAGGCCGTCGCTCAACACGGTTGCTAAGATGTCGCCGACGCGAAAGCGGTAGTGGCCGGCATTTCCACCCTGGACTGTCGGCAACGCGGCGGAAGCGGTCTGCGTGAAGGCCATGCCTGTCGGCAAGATCAGTCCCGTCGCGGCCGACGCGGCTGTCAGCATGATCTTCCTGCGTTTCAGTGTGATTTCACCCATAGCTTTGATCCCGTCCAGACACCTGATCGCAGGTGCTCCGTTTGATTTCAGATGTTGTTTCTCTAGGGATGACACAGATTGGCCGCGTGGATAAGCTAATCAAAACGGATCAACTTATTAAGCAGGACTTTGCAATGCGGCCACTGCGCCTTGACAGCTTAGAGATCTTTGAGGACGTCGTGCGCTGCGGTGGTTTTAGAGCCGCAGCGCTTGGCAGGGGCGTCTCGTCGTCTGCTATCAGTCAATCGATCAGCGTGCTCGAGGAAGCGCTGTGCCGCGCGACGATCAACGTGGAATTCCAGCGTCAATCAAGATGGGACTTTGC
>NZ_JPYQ01000019.1:0-52881 GCF_000757525.1 Rhizobium sp. YS-1r
CGGGGCGATCCGCATCGCACGGGAGACCGCCCTTGCCGGCAAGCTCGTCACTTTTGGCATCACACCGACGGAACCGGCCACGGGCTACGGCTATATCGAGATCGGTGAAGCGCTGGAAACCGGCGCCTGCAAGGTGAGGCGCTTCGTCGAGAAGCCGGCCCTGGCGGAGGCGGAGCACATGCTCGCGGCCGGCGGGTTCGCCTGGAACTCCGGCATCTTCATGTTTACCGCCGGACAGGTACTGAAGGAGATGGCCGCCTTTGCCCCCGAGGTGGACAGGGCGGCCCGCGTCGCCGTGGCCAAGGCCTCCGGCGACCTCGACTTCACCCGCCTGGACGCGGAGGCGTTTTCGGCCAGCCCGGACATCTCGGTCGACTACGCGATCATGGAGAAGACCGCCAACGCCGCAGTCGTGCCATCCTCCTTCACCTGGTCGGACCTCGGCAGCTGGGATGCGGTCTGGAAGCTCGGCACCCGCGACGCGGCCGGCAATGTCGCCACCGGCAAGGCGACGCTGGTCAATACGAAGAATTCGCTCGTCATGTCGCGCACCAGCCATCTCGCCGTCCAGGGGCTCGATGGGGTCGCCGTCATCGCCAGCGAGGATGCCGTCTATGTCGGCCGGCTGGACGAAAGCCAGAATGTCGGCGCACTCGTCAAGCAGCTCGCCGCCGCACGGGCGACCGCCGCACTTACGGAGACCCATCCCACCTCCTATCGTCCCTGGGGCGGCTATACCTCGGTGCTCAACGGCGACCGTTTCCAGGTCAAGCGGCTGTTCGTCTCCCCCGGCAAGAAGCTTTCGCTGCAGAAGCATCACCACCGGTCCGAACACTGGATCTGCGTCAAGGGCACCGCGGAAGTGACGATCGGCGACGAGGTCAGGATCGTGCGTGAGAACGAATCCGTCTACATCCCCCAGGGCGAAGTCCACCGCCTCGCCAACCCCGGCAAGATCACCCTCGAAATGATCGAGGTCCAGACCGGCTCCTATCTCGGAGAAGACGACATCATACGCATAACCGACGAATTCGGCAGGGGCTGAGACGATCGCGTCCTCGGGCGGTTCCGGATCATCGGCACCGATCAGTCGATCTCGTGCCGATGATCCAGATACCACCGAACGAAAGCTCTGACGCCCTCTTCCAAGTTCGTTTCGGGTTTCCTGCCGGTGAGCGCAACAAGCAGATCCGGGCTTGCGAAGGTCCGCGGCACATCACCTTTCTGCATCGGCAGCATCTTGCGATTTGCCGGCTTTCCCATGATCCGTTCGATCGTCTCGACGAAGTCGAGGAGGCCAGCCGGCTGGCCACCGCCGATATTGACGACACGGAACGGCCCCTGACTTGACAGCGTGTCGACCTCGGGGACGCGGTTATCCTCGCCGGGAAGGATGCGCGACAAATCGACGATCGAATCCACCAGATCATCGATATAGGTGAAATCCCGGCTCATCCTGCCTTCGCCGTAGACCTCGATCTCGCGATCCTCGATCATCGCCTTGACGAACTTGAAGAGCGCCATGTCCGGCCGGCCCCACGGGCCGTATACGGTGAAGAAGCGGAATGCGGTGGTCGGCACCTTATAGAGGTGGGCGTAGCTGTGGGCCATAACCTCCATGGCCTTCTTGCTTGCCGCATAGAAAGTAAGGGGCTCATCGGCCTTGTCGGTCTCCCGGAACGGAACCTCGGGATTGGCACCGTAAACCGAAGACGTCGAGGCGAGCATCAGGTGTCCCACGCCATAGGTGCGGGCGATTTCCAGGATGTTCCAGGACCCGACAAGATTGGAATCGAGATAGGCCTTGGGATTTTCGAGACTGTAACGCACGCCTGCCTGCGCGGCGAGGTGGACCAGGGTATCCGGCTTGAAATCGGCCAAGGATCTTTCCAGCAGCATCTTGTCTTCCAGCATGCCCATGACGGGACGGAATGATGGAAACTGCGCCAATCCCGCGTTGCGTGCCTCCTTGAGGCGCAGGCTGTAATAGGGAGTCATGCCATCGAAGCCGAGCACCTCATGCCCTTGTTCAAGCAGGCGCCGCGCCAGATGGAAACCGATGAAGCCTGCCGTTCCGGTGATGAAATAACGCATTGTGAGCCCGCTGCTGCCTGGATGTATCCCAATCCGTTGACTGCCATAGCCTGTCATCAACGGATTGAACAACCTGTTTTGGTCGGGCAGGCAGAATTTAATGGAAAAGCCGCAATCTTGCCGGCGGGGTTCCCGGCCGGCCGTTCTTTCGATCGACCGCGAACTGGATCAGGTCCATGGAGGCCTGGTCGGAGAGTGGCTTCGCCATGACGCCGACCGCACCCGAGACCCCGGACGCGACCAGGCCGGGATTGCCCGTAATCATGATCACGACGATGTCGTATTCGGCAAGCGCCCTTGCGATCTCGGGACCGGTTTCACCATCGGCAAGGTGTACATCCACGAAGGCGATATCCGTCTCACGCGTATAGTTCAGCGCCCCCGTCATGTCGGGCGCGATGCCGACGACCTCATGCCCACTTCGCTGAATCGCATCCTCGATGTCCATGGCCACCAGCGGGCTGTCCTCGACAATCAGGAAACGGTATTCCATGGCCAGATCCTCCCCGGCTTCAAGGAGGCAAATAGATTCCGATCGACCATTGGCAATGGGGCCGGCGGACCGGACGTGTTTTTTTGATCGCAGCTCTCAAGATGAAGAGGCGGCACGCGGTGTCTGCCGGGTACGTCTCACGAGCACGGTATCGACGAAGCGCTCCAGGATCGCGTTGAAAGGCTCCGGCCTCTCCCGAAACAAGGCATGTCCGGCGCCTTCGATCACTTCAACATGATGACCGCGAGCGCGATCCTCGAAGCCGGCGACATAGCTTTGGCGGATGAACGGATCGTCCTCGCCATTGACGAGGAACACCGGCACATCGGCATCCAGCACGGCACGGCGCTGATTGTGGCCGTCGCCACGCAGCATGCTTCGCGAGAAGACCGCCCGCAACCGGCCATCCGTGCGGATGAGCCCATTGCGGATGTCGGGTGTCGCGCTCCGGCCGAAACAGATGCTTTCGAAGCGATCGATATCCCGTTCGGACCAGTTCGGCTTCGAGGCCAGCATGAGGTCGAATGACGGGTGGAACCCTCGCAGCATCCCGATCAGGCCCGGCGCGACCGGCGGAGTGCCGGCGATGAGTATCCCCTCCACCGCATGGTTGCGGGCCAGCAATTCGATCGCGAGGTGACCGCCGAGCGACCAGCCGAATACCGCGAGCCGATGAATGCCAAGCTTGCCGAGAACGTCCTCTACCGTCTCGACAAGGCCGGTCATCGTATAGGCGATGTCAGGGTCAGCCGCATCATCGGATTCGCCGTGTCCGGGCAGGTCGAGGGCCAGGATGCGCGTCTTCTCCAGGAGCCTCGGATCATATTGCCGCTCGAAAACCTTCCGTGAGGAGGAAGAGCCATGCAGGAAGAGCAACGGAAGGCCAGCGCCCTGCGTATCGCTTATTCGGATGCGCCCATGCCGGGTCGTGATCGTTCGTTCCGCGGCCTTCACGCCGTCATTCCTGACTTCAGATATAACATCGATAAAGTCTGGGGCTTTTTCACAAAGAAAGCTTTAAACTTTGAAAGCGAGCACCAAACTGCCTTGTAACAGGATGAACGGATCGTTAGTTTCTGCATCGCTCGCGGGGGACAGAGTTATGCAAGGCGTTTTGGATACCCTCATTACCATCACCAGTCTTACGGTCATCGGCTTTTATACGTGGTCGCTGAAGAATCACTTCACGTCGGCTGCCATGACCTGGAGAGCGCGCCTCATATCCGCGGCGGTGATACTGACGACTTTGCTTTTCCTTTACCTGCAATGGACGGGGACGCAGTTGCTCTGGGTGCAGGCCGTTGGCCTGATCATCGAGATCGCCGCCGCCGCCCTCTTCTGGTGGGCGATCTGGGCCTCGCGCCAGGCCCGCCTGCGGTTCGCTTTCGATCCCGCCCTGCCCCACGGCATCGTTTCCGATGGCCCCTACCGCTATCTCCGCCATCCCTTCTACAGTTCCTACCTGATGTTCTGGTCCGGATGGGCGCTGGCTTCCTGGTCGTCGATCTGGTCGCCGGTTCCCGTGATCTTCTTCGCGATCGTCTACATCGCCGCGGCGAAGATGGAGGAGCGCAATTTCGAGACCTCGCAGCTTGCCGACGAATACCGGGAATACAAGCGCAGGACGGGATTTTTCATCCCGCGCATCGGCCGGGACTGATTTTCTCCCGACCTGTTTGGTTTTGACGAATCCTCAAACCAGGACGGCCTGGTCGTGCCGGCCCTCCTGGCCGAAGAACTTCAGGTAGCGTTCCACCTCGGCCGGATCGCCGGTCGCCTTGCGGGGGTTGTCCGAAAGCTTAACCGCCGGGCGGCCGTTCGCCTCGCTGACCTTGCATACCACGGAGATCGGCATCAGACCGGCGATCTCGCGAGGAGCACAGCCGGCGAAGTCGTTCGTGAGATTGGTGCCCCAGCCGAAGCTCATGCGGGCCCGACCCTCGAAATGCTTGTAGGTGTCGATGATCGCATCGACATCGAGTCCGTCGGAAAAGATCAGCAGCTTGTTTTTCGGATCGCGGCCCATCTTCTTCCACCAGGCGATGATCATCTCGCCGCCTTCGATCGGTGGAGCACTGTCCGGCCGGAAGCCGGTCCAATCGGCCACCCAATCCGGTGCATCGCGCAGGAAGGCGGCCGTACCAAAAGCATCCGGCAGGACGATGAGCAGGTTACCGTGATAAAGCCGGTTCCAGTCCTTCAAAACCTGATAGGGCGCATTGCGCAATTCCTCATCGCTCCTGGCGAGTGCCGCGGCGACCATCGGCAGTTCGTGGGCGTTGGTGCCGACCGCTTCGAGGTCGGAATCCATGGCGAGCAGCACATTGCTCGTACCGGTAAAAGCCGGGCCGATACCCTCCTTCAATGCCTCGACACACCAGCGCTGCCAGAGGAAGCTGTGGCGCCGGCGGGTGCCGAAATCGGAGATGCGCAAGCCAGGAAGTTTCCTTAGCCGCTCGACCTTCTCCCACATCTTGGCCTTCGCCCGTGCGTAGAGCACGTCGAGTGTGAAATAGCCGAACGAGCGCATGGCGGCACGTGAACGCAGTTCGTTGATGATGGCCAGCGCGGGAATTTCCCAAAGCGTCGTCTCCATCCATTTCCCGTAAAAATTCAGCTCATACTGACCGTCCCGCTTGGAGAGTTCGTATTCGGGCAGCTTATAGGTGGAGAGCCAGTTCAGGAATTCCGGTTCGAAAATCTGCTTGCGGCCATAGAAGGTGTTACCTGCGAGCCAGATCATCTCCTTCTTGGAAAGGCTCACCGTGCGGGCGTGATCGAGCTGTTCGCGCAGTGCTCCTTCGTCGATCTCCTCGGCCAGTTTGACGCTGGTCGTGCGGTTGATTACGGAAAAGGTCGCGTCGATCTGCGGATAGAGCTTCCAGATCATCTGCAGCATCAGGAGTTTGTAGAAATCCGTATCGATCAAGCTGCGGATGATCGGGTCGAGCTTCCAGGTGTGGTTGTAAACCCTGGTCGCGATATCGGTCTTGGTTGTCATGCCTGCCCTTGCCCCGATCTGTGAGAAGACCGGCTCCACCGCCTGAGATGCATTCGGAGGCAACGGCTGATCAACCTCCGGCAGTTTTATCGAAAAAAATGCCGAGGAAGTCCAGAACACAATTCGGCCGCGAAGATCGCGGCCGAGAGACCCTATCCTGGCTGTCAGTTGTTGGCCGGCGCGTTGCCTGCGGGCGGCGTGGGTGCCGGCGGATTGGCCGGATCGGCAGAGGGTGCTGCGTCCGGATTCTGCGGCGCCGTGCTTCCCGCAGGTGGCGTTGCCGTCTGTTCTGGCGGAGGCGCAGTGGTTTCCCCCCACCATTCGGCACCGCCCCAGGCGAGCATTGCCAGGATGAGACCCGCAATCAGCACCATCAGGACGGGAAAACCCCTTCGCCCCTGGCGGGCTTCGGTCGGGCTCATCGGTTCCTCTACCGGCGAGCCGATGGGGTTCGGATGACGCTTCTCGGGGCCTTTTGGATCGGGACGGGTATCCATGAATTCGCTCCTTGTCCGAGCCGGACTACCCCGGCCCATGGACAAGAAACGGCTGGCGGATGCGAATGTTCCGGCGCGCCTAGTAGCCGGTCCTGCGGTCCACCACGTGCTGAAGAGGTTGAGCCGCTTCATGCCGCTCCATCTGGGCCTCGGCATTGCGGAACAGGGCCCTGACATCGGAAGCCGAAGCTGCATGCGGCGTGACGATGACATTTTCCATCGCCCAATAGGGGCTGTCGGTCGGTAAAGGCTCCTGCTCGAAAACGTCAAGCGAAGCGCCGCCGAGGATGCCTTTCCCGAGCGCTGCAGCAAGATCGGCATCCACCTGGCTGCCACCGCGGCCGGCATTGATGAAGACGGGCCTGCCAAGCGCGCCGCCTTGCCGAAGCTTTGCGAAAAGCGACGCATCGAAGATGCCGCGGGTATCCGGCGTCAACGGCAGGAGGCCGACGAGGATGTCCGTCCTCGCCAGAAAGGCGTCCAGCTCGCCGCTGTCGAATGTTTCGACACCTTCGATCGTCTTCCTGCTGCGCGACCAGCCGATCACGTCGAAGCCCATGACCTTCAGCTTTTTCACGGAATCCTTGCCAAGCACCCCGAGCCCCATGACCCCCACGGTGAGATCCTTCGCCTCCGGCTGCGAAAGCTCGCGCCAGTGGTGTTCGCGCTGCTGTTTCAGATAGGCCGGCGCCTGCCGCAGATGGCTCAGGCATTGCAGCACGACCCACTCGCTCATCCGGGTGGTCAGGCTCTCGTCGACGAAACGAACGATCGGGATGTCCGGCAGGTTCGGCATGGACAGGATGTGATCGACACCCGCACCGCCCGAAAAGAGAACTTCCAGCTTCGGCGCGCGCTCAAAGAGGTTCGGTTCCGGTTTCCAGATGACTGCGTAACGTGCTTCCGAAAGATCGAGATCTGGATCCGAGGCATGCAGCACCGTCCGGCCGGGAAAGGCACTGGCGAGTGCGGCATCCACCTCGCGGCGTTCGAACTTGAGATCGATGACGACCGGTTTTTTCGCAGACATGAGCTTACCCTTGACGATTATTGGCTGACGGCGCCGGTCTCGACGGCTTCGAGATTGAAGGCGGCCGCCATCAGCGCACGGGTATAATCCTCCTTCGGCGCACGGAAAATCCGCTCCGACGGCCCTGCCTCCACCACCTTGCCGAGTCGCATGACGATGACATGGTTGGCGAGCGCCTTCACGACCTTGAGGTCGTGACTGATGAAGAGATAGGCGAGATCGTGTTTCTTCTGCAGGTCGCGAAGCAGGTCGACCACCTGCGCCTGCACGGTCATATCCAGCGCCGAAGTGGGTTCATCGAGCATCACGAAACGCGGCTTCAGAACCATGGCGCGGGCAATCGCTATGCGCTGCCGCTGGCCGCCGGAAAACTCGTGCGGATACCGCCAGCGCGTGGCGGGGTCGAGACCCACTTCCGTCAGCGCCCAGGCGACACGCTCGTCGCGTTCGTCGGCAGAAAGAGCTCGCTCGTGCACCTTCAACCCCTCCGCGACGATATCGCCCACCGACATGCGGGGGCTGAGCGATCCATAGGGGTCCTGGAAGACCACCTGCAGCCGGTCGCGGAACGGCCGCATTTCCTTGAACGAGAACTGATCGATCTGGTTGCCGATGAAGACAATGCGCCCTTGCGAGGAGATAAGGCGGGCAAGCGCCAATCCAAGCGTCGTCTTGCCGGAGCCGGATTCGCCTACGACACCCAGCGTTTCGCCGGCGCGCAGTGTCAGATCGACACCATCCACAGCCTTCACGTGATCGACGACCTTGCGCAACAGCCCTGCCTTGATGGGGAACCAGACACGGATGTCCTTGCCTTCCATGACCACCGGTTTCGAAGGATCCGCCTGCGGCGGCTCGCCCCTCGGCTCGGAAGCGAGCAGATGGCGCGTATAGGTATGCTGCGGATTAGTGAAAACGTCTTCGACCGCCCCGGCTTCGACGATCTTGCCCTTGGTCATGACGCAGACACGGTCCGCGAACTTGCGAACGATGCCGAGGTCATGGGTGATGAACAGCATGGACATGCCATGCTCACCCTTGAGACCCCGCAGAAGATCGAGGATCTGCGCCTGTACCGTGACGTCGAGCGCCGTCGTCGGTTCATCCGCGATCAGGAGCTTCGGACGGTTGGCGAGCGCCATGGCGATCATCATGCGCTGGCGCTGTCCGCCGGAAAGCTCGTGCGGATAAGCCCTCAGCCGCTTTTCCGGCTCACGGATACCGACCTGGTTCAGAAGTTCCAGAATGCGGATGCGGGCCGCTTGCCCGGTGATGCCCTGATGCAGTTCGAGGATTTCGCCGATCTGCTTCTCGATCGCGTGGAGCGGATTGAGCGAGGTCATCGGCTCCTGGAAGATCATGGTAACATCGTTGCCGCGCACGCGGCGCAATTCAGGCTCGGGAGCCTTGAGCAGATCCCTGCCCTCGAACAGGATTTCCCCCGAAGGATGGCTGGCGGACGGATAGGGCAGCAGTTTCAGGATGGAGTTTGCCGTCACCGACTTGCCGGAACCGGATTCGCCGACCAGTGCCAGGACTTCCCCCGGCCGGATATCGAAGGAAACCCCGTCGACGGCAAGGGTGGTGTCTGTGCCCTGATGAAAGGCGACGGAGAGATTGCGGACGGAGAGCAAAGGATCAGTCATCGGCTCACCCGAACGTCTTTCTGGGATCGAAGGCATCGCGCACCGCTTCCCCGATGAAGATCAGCAGCGACAGCATGATCGACATGGTGAAGAAGGCCGTGAAACCCAGCCATGGCGCCTGGAGATTGTTCTTGCCCTGCGAGATCATTTCCCCAAGCGAGGGCGAACCGGGCGGCAGGCCAAACCCGAGGAAATCCAGCGAGGTCAGCGTCGCGATCGAACCGGACAGGATAAACGGCAGGAAGGTCAGGGTCGCCACCATGGCATTCGGCAAGAGATGCCGGTACATAATCGTCCAGTTGCCGACGCCGAGCGCCCGCGCAGCCCTGACATATTCGAAATTGCGCGCCCTGAGGAATTCGGCACGCACCACGCCGACGAGGCTGACCCACGAGAAGAGCAGCAGGATGCCAAGCAGGATGAAGAAGCCGGGCGGCAGGATCGAAGCGATGATCAGCAGGATGTAGAGAACCGGCATGGCGGACCATATTTCGATGAAACGCTGCATCAAAAGGTCGGTCCAGCCGCCGAAATAGCCCTGCACCGCGCCAGCGGCGACCCCGACGATCGCCGAACAGATGGTGAGCGCCAGCCCGAATAGAACAGAGATGCGGAAGCCGTAGATCATGCGGGCGGTGACATCGCGCGCCTGATCGTCGGTACCGAGCCAGTTGAGGTTGCCGAGAGTGCAATTCGGGTCCTGATCGCCCTGCGGATAGGCCTTGCAGCGATCACCCTTCTCCATCAGCCAGAAGGGCTTGGTCGGAGCCGAATGCGGGATGTTGGAATTGACCGTCTGGTAGGAATAGCGGATGGGGGGCCAGATCATCCAGCCGTTCGCCTCGATTTCCTGCTGGATATAGTCGGAGCGGTAGTCGGTCGTCGCCAGGAAACCGCCGAACTTTTCCTCCGGATAATCGACAAAGACCGGATAGAGGATTTCGCCCTTGTAGGAGGCGATGATCGGCCGGTCGTTCGCAATGAATTCGGCCAGCAAGCTGAGCACGAAAAGGACCATGAATAGCCAGAAGGACCAGAAGCCGCGCTTGTTGGCACGGAAGTTGGCAAGCCGGCGCTTGTTGGTCGGCGACAGGAACGGCCGCTTGCGCGGAGGTGCCAGAGGTGTCGTCGTAACGGCGGACGCTTCCATCACACGTCCCTCCGTTCGAAATCGATACGTGGATCTATCCAGGTATAGATGAGATCGGAAATGAGGTTCACCACCAGACCGATCAGCGAGAAGATGTAGAGCGTGCCGAAGACAATCGGATAGTCGCGATTGATGATCGAGAGGTAGCCGAGCCGCCCGAGTCCATCCAGCGAGAAGATGTTCTCGATCAGCAGCGAACCGGTGAAGAAAGCGGAGATGAAAGCCCCGGGAAAGCCGGCAATGACGATCAGCATGGCGTTGCGGAATACGTGACCATAAAGCACCTGCCGTTCGTTGAGGCCCTTGGCGCGCGCAGTCGTCACATATTGTTTCTTGATCTCGTCGATGAAGGAATTCTTGGTCAGAAGCGTCGTGGTGGCGAAGGCCGAGAGCGACAGCGCGATCAGCGGCAGGGTCAGGTGCCAGAAATAGTCGACGATCTTCTGCCACCAGGAAAGCTCGGCAAAGTTATCGGACACAAGGCCGCGTAGCGGGAACCAATCCAGGAACGAGCCGCCGGCAAAAAGCACGATCAGCAGGATGCCGAACAGAAAGCTCGGAATAGCGTAGCCGATGATGATGATACCGGAAGTCCAGACGTCGAAGGTCGACCCGTCCTTCACCGCCTTGCGGATGCCGAGCGGAATCGAGATCGCGTAGGAAATGATCAGAATCCAGAAACCGAGCGAGATCGACACCGGCAACTTGTCGATGATGAGGTCGAGAACGGACGTGTTTCGGAAGAAGCTCTCGCCGAAATCGAAGCGGATATAATTCCACAACATGTCGACGAAGCGCGTCAGCGGCGGCTTGTCGAAACCGAATTGTTGCTCCAGCTTCTTGATGAATTCCGGATCGAGGCCCTGGGCGCCGCGATAGCGGCTTTCTTCACCACCGCCCTGGACCGCGAGATCGTTGCTGCTGCCGGAAAGCCGGTCGCCGGTATCCTGGCCCTGGATCTGGGCAATGATCTGCTCGACAGGGCCGCCGGGCGCGAACTGCACGACGAGGAAGGAAATCGCCATGATGCCGACAATGGTCGGGATCATCAGCAGGAGACGGCGGAGGATATAGGCGCCCATCAGAATTCCCTGCCAGACGCTACGAGCTTTGCCTCACCGCGTATCTCAGCGCAAATCAAATGGCTTTTCCCTCGTTCTCTCTTGCGAATCATCGGGCTCATTTGGAACAGGTGCCGGTGGCCGGCGCAAGCCCGCGCTCCATACCTTCACTTCGCGGCGGCTTTGGACGACCAAATATCGGGAAAGCCGATGCCGTATTCCGGCAGCTTTTCCGGATGCGTTATGCGGTTCCAATAGGCAATTTTCGCCTCGCCGGAATAGAAGAGCGGAATGACATAGTGGTTGGCCAGGAGTACGCGGTCCATCGCCCTGACGGCAGCAACCTGTTCTTCCCGGTCGGTCGTGAAGACGATCTTGCGGATCAACGTGTCGACCGCCGGATCGGCAATGCCCGCATAGTTGCGCGAGCCCTGACGATCCACTGATTCAGATCCCCAATATTCCGACTGTTCATTGCCGGGGTTCATGGTCTGCGCCCAAATGCCCCATATCATGTCGTAGTCGAAACTCCTGGCGCGATTGATATATTGCGAGGCATCGACCGTGCGGATGCGGGCCTCGACACCGATCTTCTTCAGGCTGGCTACGTACGGGTTGACGGATCGCTCGAACGACGGGCTGTTGAGCAATATCTCGAAGCTCATCGGTCGGCCTGTCTTCACATTGACCATGCGATTGCCCTTCAGCTCCCAGCCGGCCTCCTTGAACAGGTTGACGGCGGTGCGGAGGTTGTCGCGCACCTTGTTCGGATCGCCACCGACGGGATTGGTATAGGGCGTGGTGAAGACTTCCGGCGGAACCTTGTCTTTCAGCTCCTGCAGGATCGCCAGCTCGCGGCCTTGCGGCAGACCCGAGGAGGCGAGTTCGGTGCCCCAGAAGAAGCTATCGACGCGCTTCAAGCCACCATAAGCGAGGTTTTTGTTCATATCCTCGAAGTCGAAGGCGTAATTCAGCGCTTCGCGCACCCGCGCGTCCTTGAAGATTTCGCGGCGCATGTTCGGCACCATCGCCTGCATGACGCCGGTGGCCTTGAAGGGATTGGTCAGCGCTTCCTTCGTGATCCGGCCGTCCTTCACCGCGTCGAAATCATAACGGGTCGCCCAGCGGCTCGAACTGTTCTCCTGGCGGTAATCGATCGTGCCGGCGCGGAAGGCTTCGAATTCCACGTCGGAGTCGGCGAAATAGGTGTAGCTGACCGTCCGGAAATTGTACTGGCCGATATTGATCGGCAGGTTCTTGCCCCAGTAATCATCCCGCAACTCATAGCGGATGGTCGAACCGGGCTGGATGGATGCAATCTTGTAAGGCCCCGACCCCATCGGCGGTTCGAGCGTGGTGCGGGAAATATCGCGCTGTTTGCCCTGCGCATCCTTGCCCTCCCACCAGTGCTTCGGCAGAACCGGAAAATCGCCGACGATGGACGGCAGTTCGCGGTTGTTCTTTTCGTCGAAACGGAAGGTCACCTCGCGCTCGCCGGTCTTTTCCACGCCGGTGACGTGGCGGTAATAGCCGGAATAAAAGGCGCTATGCTCCTTCAGCTTCTCCATGCTGAAGATCACGTCTTCCGGCGTGACCGGCTGGCCATCCGCCCATTTTGCCTCCTGCCTCAGCCGGAAGGTGACCGAAGACATGTCGTCCGGATAGGACACAGCCTCGGCCAGAAGACCATAGGTACCGAAAACCTCGTCCTCCGACCGCTTCATGAGCGTGTCATAAATTATGCCGGCGCCCGCAGCCACTGCGCCACGGTCGATCACGGGATTGAGGTTGTCGAAAGTGCCTTCGTCGCCAAGGCGCAATTCGCCGGCCTTCGGCGCATTCGCATCGACATAAGGGAGTTGCTTGAAGTCTTCCGGCAGTTCCAGGTCGCCGATGACAGCCATGCCGTGGCGCCATTTCGGTTCCTGGGCCGTCGTTGCCGATGCCGCAAGAACAGTCGTCGCGAGAACGACTGCAAACCCCATCTTCAGCCGGGCGAAGATCATCCATAACCCCTTATTGGTTTGTTTGTTGCGGTGAAGCATAGGGCAAAAGCAGGTAAAAAACAGGAGTTGACCACTCACATCCATTTTATCCGCTTCGGAAATCGCGTGAAATTGCCGCTTCCGGCCTGATCTCCATTTCACCAAAATCTTGTTTCACGGTAGATTCGAAGCCATCGGGTGATTTGCGGCGGACGGGCATGACTTTGATTTCGGGTACAATTCTGCGGCTGACCATGGCCGCTTTCCTTTGCGGTACATTCACCGGGCCCACGACGGCTCAGGAAGCGACACCGGCAAAGCAGCTTTTCGGCGCCGCGAAACTTCCAAGCGCCGCCGACGCCGAGCCGCTCGGTTTCTACGCCAAGGGCTGCATGTCCGGCGCGGTTGCGCTGCCCACCGACGGGCCGACCTGGCAGGCCATGCGCCTTTCGCGCAACCGCCGCTGGGGCAATCCCGAAATGATCGCGCTTCTGGAGCAATTCTCCCGCGACGCCGCTAAGCTCGGCTGGGGATCGGGCATCCTCGTGGGCGACATTTCGCAACCTCGCGGCGGCCCGATGCTTTCCGGCCATTCCTCGCACCAGATCGGCCTCGATGCGGATGTCTGGTTCACCCCGAAGCCGGCGCAGCCGCTTTCGCCGCAGGAGCGCGAAAGCATGCCCTTCACCTCCATGCTCGACAAGAGCAAGTTCCTCACCGTCGATCCGAAGAAATGGACGAACACCCATGCGCGGGTGGTCATGCAGGCGGCAAGCTATCCGCAGGTGGAACGCGTCTTCGTCAATCCGGCGATCAAGAAGAAGCTCTGCGAGACCTGGACCGGCGATCGCAGCCTGCTCGGCAAGGTGCGGCCGATCTACGGCCATGACGAACATTTCCACATCCGCATTTCCTGTCCGCCGGGTTCCGCGAGCTGCCGGAAGCAGGCTGCGGTACCGAAGGACGACGACTGCAGCAGCAAGGCGTTTGCCTGGTGGTTCACCAAGGAGCCATGGGCGCCGCCGAAGCCCGATCCGAACAAGAAGCCGGTCAAACCGCGCCCGGTCACCCTGTCCGACCTTCCGAAAGCCTGTGCGGCCGTGCTTGCCTCCTCCTCGCGTTCCGAAGACGAAGCGACCTTCGGCGGCAGCGCCATGGCCTACACCGATCAGCCGGCCGCACCCTCGCCCGTGAAAAACATCGAGGCGATCATCAACGATCCGCCCGTCGCCGCCGCCAATGTGCCGATTCCTGTGCCGCGCCCGCTACAATAATCATCGAACTGGCCGGCGGTTGAAAGCGCCGGCCCCTCCTCCACCTTCCCAAGGATGAGTTGGCGCGCTAGAACGCGTTGCAAATCGATTGAAAGTCGCTTTCGGGAAGGATCCCTCTCATGTCGGCCACAGCCTGCATCGCACTGATCGCGCACGATCAGAAGAAGGACGACATGGCCGATTTTGCCCGCCATCATCAGGACGCGCTCGCCCGTTTCCGCATCGTCGCGACCGGCACGACGGGCGGGCGGGTCCAGGACGCCTGCCCCGAGCTTGAGGTCACCAGGCTGAAGAGCGGCCCGCTCGGCGGCGATCAGCAGATCGGCGCGATGATCGCCACCGGCGAGGTCGATATGCTGATCTTCTTCATCGACCCCTTGAGCGCGCTGCCCCATGACGTCGACGTGAAAGCGCTGACGCGACTTGCGACCGTCTACGATATACCCATGGCACTCAACCGTGCTACAGCCGAAAAACTCATCGACTTTCAGAAGGACTGAGCTCCCCGATGGCCGATAGCATGAAGACCGACAAACTGCCCTTTCCGATCCTGATCGGCGATATCGGAGGGACGAACGCCCGCTTTTCGATCCTGATCGACGCCTATGCCGAGCCGAAGCCCTTCCCGCATGTCCGCACCGCCGATTATGCCACGATCGATGACGCGATCCAGACGGTCGTGCTGGACAAGACTTCGGTGCAGCCGCGTTCGGCAATCCTTGCCGTTGCCGGGCCGATCGACGGTGACGAGATCGACCTGACCAATTGCGACTGGATCGTCCGCCCGAAGATGATGATCGCCAATCTCGGCTTCGAGGACGTGCTGGTCGTCAACGACTTCGAGGCGCAGGCGCTCGCGATCGCCGCGCTGCCGGAGGAATATCGCGAAGCGCTAGGCCCCAATGACGAGCCGCATCTCGCCTCCCGCGTCGTGCTAGGCCCCGGAACAGGACTCGGCGTCGCAGGCCTCGTCTACGCCCGGCACATGTGGTTTCCGGTTCCCGGCGAAGGAGGGCATGTGGATGTCGGGCCCCGTTCGGAGCGTGATTTCGAGATCTTTCCGCATCTCAGGAGGATCGAAGGCCGCGTTTCCGCCGAAGAGATATTGAGCGGCCGCGGCGTCGTGAACATCTATCAAGCTGTCTGTGCGGCCGATGGGCTGGAGCCGGCGTTTTCCGATCCCGCCGATATCACGGCGCATGGCCTCAACGGCGCGAACCCGCAGGCGGTCGAAACGCTTGCGCTTTTTGCCACCTATCTCGGCCGCGTGGCGGGCGACATGGCGCTCATCTTCATGGCCCGCGGCGGCGTCTATCTCGCCGGCGGCATCTCGCAGAAGATCATCCCGGCGCTGAAAGGCCCGGAATTCCGCACAGCGTTCGAGGACAAGGCACCGCATACCGAGCTGATGCGCACGATCCCCACCTTCGTGGTCACCCATCCGCAGGCGGCTCTCGCCGGGCTTGCAAGCTTTGCCCGCACGCCCTCCGCCTATGGGATCTCCATGGATGGCCGTCGCTGGCTTAAATGACCTCTTGCCTTCCCTCCGATTTTGATGGAGACGGTATCCACTATTTGGGGGCATTATCTTCATGTTTTCTAATATTTTTCGTAATTTGGGCGTTGTCGTCATTTGCATAGGTCTCGCGAGTTGCACGACCGAAAAGGAGTTCAAGGAGCTTGCGGCAGCGCTGAAATCGAATCCGGGATTGCGGGCGAAAGCTGTCGAAAAATGCGTCGGCAAACCGATCGATTGGAATGCCGAAATGCGTGAAGCACTCGGATGGTTCGCCAATAGTGCCGATGCGAAGACCCCTCGGATCGTCTGCCAGCGGTACGTCAATGCCATCGCTTCCGGTCGGCTAAGCTACAAAGACGTGCGGAGCTTCAGCCAAGGCGAACTCACTCCCACCATGGCCCGGGTTCTTCGCGGTTCGTAAGGAACAACGCGGAACCAAACCCGGCGCTGGCCTGCAAGGATCATAATTACACAAGCCGCCGATTTTGGTCTCGGCCCATGCCGGAATGCAACAGCACACTCGAATCTGGGACCTGCCGCTTTCAAAAGCGTTCCTGAGCGTTTAATACGCCCCGCACGGATATCGCATCTTTAAAGCCGGTACGGGAAAACCTTTGAAAGCTGCCAAGGACAAAAGACACCATATCGATTCGGGCACAGCCGCCAGCGTTCTAAAACGCGTCATCGCTGAGAATGGCAAGGATCACGTTCGTGGCTACATCTTTGCGATTCTGTGTCTCGTGGCTATGTCGCTTTCCACCGCTTTCACCGCCTGGATCATGGAGTCGGTCGTCAACGAGGCCTTCGCCAACAAGCGAGCCGATATCGTATGGTGGATCTGCGGCTCGATTTTCCTGGCGTTTCTGCTTCGCGGCTTTGCGACTTATGGTCAGGCCGTTACTCTCTCGAAAATCGGCAACAACATCGTCGCCAGATATCAGCAGCGCATTTATAGACACCTCATGGCGCTCTCGGTCGGCTTTTTCGCCGAAAAGCGCTCGGCCCAGCTTGCAGCTCAGCTCAACCAGAATATCTCCGGCATCCGCGACGTGCTGAACCTGACGGTTACGTCTACGGCGCGCGACCTGCTAACGCTCATTGCCTTGATCGCTGTCATGGTTTCCAAGGATTGGGTTCTGTCGCTGATCGTGTTCGCCGTTGCTCCGCCGCTTCTTTATGCCCTGCGCTATGTTTCACGACGTCTTCGCGCAGCAACGCGGGAGTCGGTGGAAGTCAACAGCCAAGTGCTCGGCGCCATGCAGGAGACAATCCAGGGAATTACCGTCGTCAAGGCGTTTACCATGGAGGATGAGCTCAACCGCAAGGTCAATCGCATCATCGATACGGCGGAACGTCGCAGCAACCGCATAGCCCGGCTTTCGGAGCGCACGTCGCCATTGACCGAGACTTTTGCAGGTCTCGCTATTTCCAGCGTAGTCGCCTATGCGGCCTTCCGCTCGATCTATGACAATATCCCGCCCGGAGCTTTCTTCGCCTTTGTGGCGGCGCTCCTGATGGCCTACGACCCGGCCCGGCGACTTGCCAAAATGCAAGTCCAGATCGAGCGCGCGGTTGTAAACGCCCGGATGATCTATGATTTGCTCGACATGCAACCGCACCAGCGGGAAAAGCCGGGCGCCAGGGATCTCGTCGTTAAGGATGCCCGCGTCGAACTGCAAGGCGTCACCTTCTCCTATGCCAATGGCGGCCCGATTCTTCAGGGTGTCGATATCGTCGCCGAGGGCGGAAAGACGACCGCGCTGGTCGGTCAATCGGGAGCCGGCAAATCGACGATCATCAATCTCATCCCGCGCTTCTACGACCCGACGGAAGGCCGCATCCTGATCGACGGACAGGACATCGCCGACGTCACCAGGCAATCGCTACGCCGCCAGCTCGCCTATGTCTCGCAGCAGCCCTATCTCTTCGAGGGCTCGATCCGCGACAACATCCGCTACGGTCGGCCGGATGCGACCGATCAGGAAGTCGAGGAAGCCGCGCGGCTTGCCTATGCGCATGACTTCATCCTCACGCAGCCCATGGGCTATGAAACGCCGGTCGGCGAAAACGGCATGACGCTTTCCGGCGGCCAGCGGCAGCGCCTTTCGATCGCCCGGGCACTGGTGCGCAACGCGCCGATCCTGCTTCTCGACGAGGCCACGTCCGCGCTCGACAACGAATCCGAAGCGGCCGTCCAGAAAGCGCTCGACACGGCCATGCGCGGCCGCACCGTGATCGTCATCGCCCATCGTCTTTCGACCGTTGTCAAGGCCGACAAGATCATCGTCATGCATGAAGGCCGCGTCGTGGAGGAAGGTACCCACGATGTGCTTGCACAGCGCAAGGACGGTCTTTACGCTCGGCTCAACAATCTGCAATCGCCTGAAAAGCGCATCTGACGAAACTAGGGACTACGTCGCACATGGCCGCAAATGACATGAGACTGGTGGTGGTCGGCGCGGCGGGCCGGATGGGCCAAGCCCTGATTCGGGTTATCCATGAAACCGAGGGCGTGATGCTGCATGCGGCGGTGGGACGCGAGGGGTCGGCATTCATCGGCAAGGACGCGGGCGAGATCGCGGGTGTCGGCCCGCTCGGCGTGCCCGTCAGCACCGATCCGCTGCAGGCCTTTCTCGATGCCGAAGGCGTGCTCGATTTCACCACCCCGGCAACAAGCGCCACATTCGCCGGCCTCGCCGCCCAGGCCCGTATCGTCCATATCATCGGCACGACCGGCTGCTCGGTAGAGGACGAGGAGAAATTCAAGGCCGCCGCCCGTCATGCGCGCGTCGTCAAGTCCGGCAATATGAGCCTCGGGGTCAACCTGCTTGGCGTGCTTACCGAACAGGCGGCGAGAGCCCTTCCCGCAACGGGATGGGATATCGAGGTTATGGAAATGCATCACAAGCACAAGGTCGATGCACCGTCCGGGACGGCGCTGCTGCTCGGCGAAGCGGCGGCCAAGGGGCGCGGGATCGATCTGGCAAGCCAGTCTGTCAGGGTCCGCGATGGCCATACGGGCCCACGCCCTGTCGGCACGATCGGCTTTGCGACGCTTCGCGGTGGTTCGGTCGTCGGCGACCATTCCATCATCCTTGCCGGCGAAGGCGAACTCGTCACGCTGTCGCACAGCGCGCGCGACCGCTCCATCTTCGCGCGCGGCGCGGTTGCGGCGGCGCTCTGGGCGCGCGACAAGAAGCCCGGCTTTTATTCCATGCTCGACGTGCTCGGGCTTTCCCGCTGAACTTTCCGGAGGATTTCTTTTCATGAGCGGCACCCTCGTCCTTGTCCGTCACGGCCAGAGCGACTGGAATCTCAAAAACCTGTTCACCGGCTGGCGTGACGTCGATCTCACCCCGCTCGGCATCCAGGAAGCCGAGACGGGCGGGCAGGCGCTCGCCGACACTGGCATCAAGTTCGATATCGCCTTCACGTCAGCGCTGAAGCGCGCCCAGGAAACCTGCCGCATCGTGCTTGAAAAGGTCGGCCAGCCTGACCTCGAAACGATCCGCGACCAGGCGCTCAACGAACGCGACTACGGCGATCTTTCCGGCCTCAACAAGGATGACGCCCGCGCCAAATGGGGCGAGGAACAGGTGCATGTCTGGCGCCGTTCCTATGACGTGCCGCCGCCGGGCGGCGAGAGCCTGCGGGACACCGGCGCCCGCGTCTGGCCCTACTACATGACGGAGATCCTGCCGCGCGTACTGCGAGGAGAGACGGTTCTCGTCGCCGCACACGGCAATTCCCTGCGTGCGCTGGTAATGGTGCTCGATCGGCTCAGCAAGGAAGAGATCCTGAAGCTCAACCTCGCGACCGGCGTACCGATGGTCTACAAGCTCAACGCGGATTCGACAGTCGCCTCCAAAGAGGTTCTCGGCGACATGTCCGGCGCGCACTGACATCGAGCGCCGCTTCTTCTATTCTGGATGCCGGCCTTTGTTTCGTACAGGGGCCGGCGTTTTCAATTCGCGATCGTGAACTGGACCATATCCGCCGGAAAACGGCTGACGGCATACTGCACGGGCACCCCGTCCGGATCGACGTTCAACGCCCGGGCGACGAGGATGATGGCTCCCGGCGACAGCTGCAGGTCGGCAAGGTCTGCCCCATCCGCATGGGTTGCGGTGATCTCGGTCGAAAAGCGCCAGTAATCGGAAAGGCCGAGTGCCTGAAAGGCCGCAGTGATCGAACCACTGGCCTCATAAGCCTCCTTCATTCCGGCGAAACGGCCGGCCGGGAACCAGTTGGTCGAGCGCGAGACCGGTCGCCGGTCGGCCTTTCTCAGCGTTTCCAGCCGGATGACCGGAGCACCTTCGGCAATGCGCAGGCTTGCGGCAAGAGCGGCCGATGCCGGCTCCTCCGCCGAACTCAGCAGCAAGCCTTCTTTTTTCCGCGCCTGATCGCCGATCCCCTCCGTGAAACGGGTACGCTGGGAGATCGGGAAATTCAAACGCTCCTTGCGCTCGATCAGCGTGCCGCGTCCCTGCATGGCACGGACGATGCCCTCCTGGGCCAGCGCCGCAAGCGCGCTCCTCACCGTATGGCGGTTCACGCCGAACTGGGCGGCCAGCACCATCTCGGGCGGCACCATGCCGGTCGCGTCGTATTCACCGTTGGCGATCGAAGCCCGGATGCGATCGGCGATCTGCCGCCAGAGCGCCACGCCATTCTGCCGTTGGACGTTTATCTGTCCCACATCCATGTCACACGCTTGTTATATCCGAGAGTTATGAATAATATGATTTGTATGGTTGTCTATATTAATAGACATTTGAGGGCTTGGCAATGGACCTAGCAAAACAAATCGAGGCGAGTGAAGAAATGGCCGGACGCCGCCGCGCGGCCAACCTCCTCGCGCGCGCAAAGACGGTCGAACTGAACACCGCCTGGGAGGAGCTTCCGACAAAACCGGATGTGAAGCCCGTGCGAGGGCCGGAGACCGGGCTCGTCATGGTGCGCGGGCGCATCGGCGGCGGCGGCGCCCCCTTCAACCTCGGCGAGGCGACGGTGACCCGCGCAACGGTGCTGCTCGCATCCGGCACGGCGGGCCACGCGCAAGCGCTCGGGACCGATAAGGAAAAGGCGCGGCTTGCCGCCGTGTTCGACGCGCTCTGGCAGGAAGCGGAGACGCGCGCTTTCGTGGAGGCCGCTTTGCTTGCCCCCATAGAGACACGCATTGCCGCGGAGGACCGGCAAAAGGCGGAGGAGACCGCAGCAACCCGGGTCGATTTCTTCACAATGGTACGGGGGGAGGATTGATGAGCATCAAGCCGCAAGCGTTTTCCGGCGGGTTCGGTGAACCGGTATTCGAATCCCAGAGCATGTTCCGCCTGCTGATGGACGGCATGGCGCGGCCGGGGATGATCCGCACCGTGAGCTCCGATGTCGGCCAGCCTGAACCTCTGGGAGGAGCGGCAGGCGCAATCGCGCTGACCCTCTGCGACCACGAGACGCCGGTCTGGCTGAGCGCCGGCCTAGCAAGATCCTCCGTCGGCGAATGGATGGTGTTCCACACTGGCGCGCCGGTTACCCGCGAGAAAGCGGAGGCCCGGTTCGCGTTCGTCGAGGCTGGCGCAACGCTCGCCTCCTTCGGCCTGTTTGCCGCCGGCACTCAGGAATATCCGGACCGTTCCACGACGCTGATGATCGAGGTCGCAGCTCTCGACGAGGGCCAGCAGCTTACACTGACCGGCCCCGGCATCCAGGACGCCACGACCGCCAGGGTCAGAGGACTTCCCGACGTTTTTCCGAGACTGTGGGCCGAGAACCGGGCGCTCTTCCCGCGCGGCATCGACGTCATCCTGACGGCCGGCAAGACCCTGTTGTGCCTGCCGCGAACGACCAAGATCGCAGTCCAGTGAACGGGTGTCTGATTTTTCAGCCCCTGAGGCAGAGTGACCAACCCTTTCCGGCATCTAGCGGGGATGCCGGACGATGGGCAGGAGAGTGAAACCATGTATGTTGCCGTCAAGGGTGGCGAGGCCGCCATCAATAACGCTCACGAGTTGCTGGCCGACCGGCGCCGGGGCGACCGCTCCCTTCCTTCCGTCACCATCGGTCAGATCATCGAGCAACTCGGGCTTGCCGTCGACCGGGTGATGGCAGAAGCTTCGCTCTATGATCGGGCGCTCGCAGCCCTTGCCGTCCGGCAGTCACGCGGTGACCTGATCGAGGCGATCTTCCTCCTGCGTGCCTATCGCACGACACTGCCTCGTTTCGGCGCTTCTGTTCCTCTCGATACCGCAACCATGAAAGTCGAGCGACGCATCTCGGCGACCTACAAGGATCTGCCGGGCGGCCAGGTTCTCGGGCCTACCTTCGATTACACGCACCGCCTGCTCGACCCCTCGCTGCTCGCCGACGAGCCGGTCGATGAGCCGAAGCGGAAGGATGCTTCGGATGAACGCATCATGCGGGTTTCCGACATCCTTGCCCATGAAGGCCTGATCGAGCCGGACGGTGAGTTTCCCGCGGATCATCAGGCCGGTGACCTGACGCGGGAACCGATGGAATTTCCGATGAGCCGGGACCTGCGCCTGCAGGCGCTTGCCCGCGGCGACGAGGGTTTTCTGCTCGCCCTCGGCTATTCCACCCAGCGCGGCTACGGCCGGAACCACCCGTTCGTCGGCGAAATCCGCATCGGCGAAGTGGAGGTGGAAATGGAGGTCGCGGAACTCGGCTTTGCCGTCTCGCTCGGGCGCATCCGCGTCACCGAATGCCAGATGGTCAACCAGTTCAAGGGCTCCTCCAAGGCGCCGCCGCAGTTCACCCGCGGCTACGGCCTGGTCTTCGGCCAGAGCGAACGCAAGGCGATGTCGATGTCGCTGGTCGACCGCGCGTTGCGTGCCGAGGAGCTTGGCGAAGACATAACCGCGCCGGCCCAGGACGAGGAATTCGTCATCTCCCATTCGGACAACGTGCAGGCCACCGGCTTTGTCGAACACCTGAAGCTTCCGCACTACGTCGACTTCCAGGCGGAACTCGCTCTGGTGCGCAAGATGCGCGCCGATATCGAAGCCGCCCGCAACAGCGGCAAGGACCTGCAGGAGGCTGCCGAGTGACCGACCTCGCCACCTATAACTTCGCCTATCTCGACGAGCAGACGAAGCGGATGATCCGCCGCGCGATCCTGAAGGCGATCGCCATCCCCGGGTATCAGGTGCCCTTCGCCTCCCGCGAAATGCCGATGCCGTATGGCTGGGGTACCGGCGGCGTGCAGGTGACCGCCTCGATCATCGGCCCCGACGACGTCTTGAAGGTGATCGACCAGGGCGCCGACGACACGACCAACGCGGTTTCGATCCGCGCCTTCTTCCAGAAGGTCGCGAACGTCGCCGTCACCACGCATACCAAGGATGCGACGATCATCCAGACGCGCCACCGCATTCCCGAGCAGAAGCTCGCCGAAGGCCAGATCCTCGTCTATCAGGTGCCGATCCCGGAGCCGCTGCGCTTCCTCGAACCGCGCGAGACCGAGACGCGCAAGATGCACGCGCTGGAAGAATACGGGCTCATGCATGTGAAGCTCTACGAGGACATCGCGCATAACGGCCGCATCTCGAAGACCTATGCCTATCCGGTGAAGGTCGCCGGGCGCTACGTCATGGACCCGTCGCCAACGCCGAAATTCGACAATCCGAAAATGCATCTGTCGGAAGCGTTGCAGCTTTTCGGCGCCGGCCGCGAGAAGCGCATTTATGCCGTGCCGCCCTATACCGACGTAGTGAGCCTTGATTTCGAAGACTATCCGTTCGAGATCCAGAAATTCGAACAGCCCTGTGCGCTCTGCGGCGCCGAGGGCGTCTATCTCGACGAGGTGGTGCTCGACGACAAGGGCGGCCGCATGTTCGTCTGCTCCGACACCGACCATTGCGAGGAACGCCGCGAACACGGCCATGCCGGCGCGATGCTGGCGCCCAACAAAGAGGCAGCAGAATGACCGGATGGGTGATTTACCCCCCTCTGTCCTGCCGGACATCTCCCCCTCAAGGGGGGAGATCGGATAGGCGCACTCGCTCGACAGCTCTCGAAAACATCGTTTGCCAGAAAGCCCGACCTCATTTGAGACTAAGGCTTCCCCGCTTGTCGATCTCCCCCCCTGAGGGGGAGATGTCCGGCAGGACAGAGGGGGGTGAATTTTGCGCATCGGCATTCAAGGACAATACGCCATGACCGATACCCCCCTCCTCAAAGTCAGCGGCGTTTCGAAATTCTATGGCAGCCGCATCGGCTGCAAGGATGTTTCCTTCGAGCTCTGGCCGGGCGAAGTGCTCGCCATCGTCGGAGAATCCGGCTCGGGCAAGACGACGCTCCTGAATTGCCTTTCGACCCGGCTGATCCCGACGACCGGCAGCGTCGAATACCGCATGCGCGACGGCAATTTCCGCGACCTCTACCACATGGGCGAGGCGGAGCGCCGCTTCCTGATGCGCACGGATTGGGGCTTCGTGCACCAGAACCCGGCCGACGGGCTGCGCATGACGGTCTCCGCCGGTGCCAATGTCGGCGAGCGGCTGATGGCGGTCGGCGACCGGCATTACGGCAAGATCCGCGAGACGGCGAGCGACTGGCTCGCCCGCGTCGAAATTTCGACCGACCGCATCGACGACCAGCCGCGCGCTTTTTCCGGCGGCATGCGCCAGCGCCTGAAGACCGCCCGCAATCTCGTCACCCATCCCCGCCTCGTCTTCATGGACGAGCCGACCGGAGGGCTTGATGTTTCCGTGCAGGCCCGCCTGCTCGACCTGGTGCGCGGCCTCGTGAACGACCTTGGCCTGTCGGCGATCGTTGTCACCCATGACCTTGCGGTCGCGCGCCTGCTGTCGCACCGGATGATGGTGATGAAGGACGGCCACGTGATCGAGCATGGGCTGACCGACCGGGTGCTCGACGACCCGCGCGAGCCCTATACGCAGCTGCTCGTCTCTTCCATTCTTCAGGTCTGAGGAGAAGACCAATGGCAACTCCCCTCGTCGTTTCGGAAGTCTTCAAGAGCTTCACCATGCACCTGCGCGACGGCATCAAGCTGCCGGTCGTCAACGACGTGAGCTTTTCCGTCGCAAGCGGAGAATGCGTCGTGCTCGGAGGTCCCTCGGGCATCGGCAAGAGCTCGATCCTGAAGATGCTCTACGGCAACTATGCCGTCGATTCCGGACAGATCCTCGTGGACCACAAGGACCGGCTCATCGATATCGCCCGTGCCGATCCACGCACAGTTCTCGATGTCCGCCGGCATACGATGGGCTATGTCAGCCAGTTCCTGCGCACCGTGCCGCGCGTGGCGGCGATCGATGTCGTCGCCGAACCGCTCGTCGCGCGCGGCGTTGCGGCAGCCGAAGCCCGGGGGAAAGCCGCGGAACTGCTCGCCAAGCTCAACCTGCCGCAGGAGCTCTGGTCGCTGCCGCCCGCCACGTTCTCCGGTGGCGAACAGCAGCGCGTCAACATCGCGCGCGGTTTCATCACCAGCCACCGCATCCTGCTCCTCGACGAGCCGACCGCCTCGCTCGATGCCGTCAACCGGCAGGTCGTGGTCGAGATGATCGCCGGGAAGAAGCGGGAAGGCGTGGCCCTTCTCGGCATCTTCCACGACGAGGAAGTGCGCGAGGCGGTGGCAGACCGCATTCTCGACGTCACGCAATTCTCTCCCCGAAAGGCAGTCGCAGCATGAGCAAGAAGCTTGGTCTTGAGCCGGCTATCCATCAAAGCGCCCGCATCAGCAATTCCACGCTAGGCCGCTATACGGAGGTCTCCGAGCGCTGCCGCATCGACGAGGCCGAGATCGGCGACTATTCCTACATCATGCAGGACGGGTCGATCTGGTGCGCGACGATCGGCAAATTCGTCAACATGGCCGCTTCCGTGCGCATCAACGCCACCAATCACCCCACCTGGCGGGCGACGCTGCATCACTTCACCTACCGCGCTGCAAATTACTGGGACGACGCGGAAAACGAACAAAGCTTCTTTGAATGGCGGCGCGACCATCGCGTCGTGATCGGGCATGACGTCTGGATCGGCCATGGCGCAACCGTCCTGCCCGGCGTCACCGTCGGCAACGGCGCGGTGATCGGCGCCGGTGCGGTCGTCTCGAAGGATGTCGCGCCCTACACGATCGTCGGCGGCGTGCCGGCTAAACTCATTCGCGAGCGCTTTACAAAAGCGGTCGGCGAGGCAATGGACAGGCTCGCCTGGTGGGATTGGGACCACCTGAAATTGAGAGCCGCCCTTGAGGATTTCCGTGCACTTTCAGCGGAAGAATTCCTGTCCCGCCATGCAGCGTAACACAACCGTTACAAACAGCGGGAGATTGTAACAATACCGACATAAAACCGACATTCAGGCTTCATGAACCGCCGCTAATCGAAACTGTATAACAGGGTTGGACGGGCAAGAGAGCATGAAGTTCGAACTGAGGAAGGTCACCCGCCGTTTTGGCGATCGTATCGCGGTCAATGCCGTGAGCGTGGAAATTCCCCAGGGCCAGATGGTCGGCATCATCGGCCGCTCCGGTGCCGGCAAATCCACCCTCCTGCGCATGATCAACCGCCTTCAGGACCCAAGCTCCGGCTCCATCCATTTTGGCGGGATCGAGGTGTCCTCGCTCAAGGGTGCGGCGCTCCGCAACTGGCAGCGTGACTGCGCGATGATCTTCCAGCAGTTCAATCTGGTGCCGCGCCTGGATGTGCTCACCAATGTGCTGCTCGGCCGGCTGAATCACCGTTCGACGGTGACGAGCCTTCTTAACATCTTCAGCCGGGAAGAGCGGCTCATGGCGATCGCCGCCCTGGAACGTCTCGGCATCGAACAGACGGCGCTGCAACGGGCCGGAACTCTGTCGGGCGGGCAGCAGCAGCGGGTCGCGATCGCCCGTGCACTCATGCAGGATCCCAAAATGGTGCTCGCCGACGAGCCGATCGCATCGCTCGATCCGCTCAACGCCAAGATCGTGATGGATGCGCTTCGCGACATCAACGAGCGCGAAGGCATTACCGTCATCACCAACCTGCATACGCTCGATACGGCGCGAAACTATTGCGAACGCATCATCGGCATGGCAGCGGGCCATGTCGTTTTCGACGGTCCGCCGCAGGAGCTGACGGCGGCGGCAGTGCGCGAAATCTACGGCTCCGACAGGGACGGTGCCGGCATCGATGAAACCATGACATCCACCAGCATCGACATTTCCGGCGCAGCAAGCCCCGCCGGCAAGCCGCTATCTGCCGGCATCGAGGCACTGGCGACCGCCAGGGCCTGAGCCGCACCAGGATCGTCTGCCCGCGTCAAGGGCACCCTTTCTGAACCAAGCTTCCGGTAACCCCGGAAAACCAGGAGATGAACTCATGTTGAAGAAAGCTCTTCTTGCAGCCGTAGCATTGGCTGCGCTGGCCGGTTCCGCTGCGGCCGAAGACCTCAAGGAATTCCGCATCGGCATTCTCGGCGGCGAGAATGAAGCCGACCGCCTGCGCAATTTCCAGTGCATGGTCGACAAGCTGCCGGCCGCTCTGGGCGTCGAAAAGGTCTCGCTCTTCCCGGCCGCAGACTATGACGGCGTCGTTCAGGGCCTGCTCGGCGGCACGCTCGATTATGCCGAGCTTGGCGCCTCCGCCTATGCGAAGGTCTACCTCGCCAATCCGGCCGCCGTCGAGCCGATCCTGACCACGGTCCAGACCGATGGATCGATGGGCTACTACTCCATCATGGTCGCCCGCAAGGATTCGGGCATGACCAAGCTCTCCGACATGAAGGGCAAGAAGCTCGGCTTTGCCGATCCGGACTCCACGTCCGGCTTCCTCATCCCGACCGTTACCCTTCCGGAAGCCATCGGCGCACCGGTCAAGGAATATTTCAGCGAAACCGGCTTTGGCGGCGGTCACGAGAACCTCGTTCTCGAAGTCGTCAAGGGCACGTTTGCTGCCGGCACGACCTGGGGCTCGGGCGTCGGCGAATTCAAGGACGGCTATTCGTCCGGCAACCTGCGCAAGATGGTCGACAAGGGCATCCTCAACATGGACGACCTCGTCGAGCTCTGGAAATCGCCGCTCATCCCGAACGGCCCGGTCGTCGTCCGCACGTCGATGAACACCGACATGAAGGCCAAGTTCAAGCAGTTCATGATGGATTTGCCGAAGGCCGATCCGGCCTGCTTCTCCGCCGTTCAGGGCGGTGACTTTACCGGCTTCGCCGAAGTGAATGCCGACTTCTACAAGCCTATCGTCGACGCCCGCAAGGCAACGATCGGCGGCTGATAAAGCCCGATGAAGCGGCCGTCGAACGGATATCCGCTCGACGGCCTTATCTTGCCTGCCGGGATCAGGGAAAGCATATGCCGACTTCCGTATCGCAGCCGCGATTGACCGACAACGGGCTGATGGTCGAGCGCCACTGGCAGCAGCTTGCGGGCCAGCGCCGCCTCTATACCGTGCTGACCGCAGTCATCCTGCTGATCACGGTTTCAGGCTCGCTGTGGTTCGCCAACGAGACCAATGCCGGCAAGTTCTTCGACCGGCTGCCGCATTTCTTCGACTTCGTCGGCGAGCTCGTACCGCGGGACGGGATGGAAATCTGGCGGGCGCTATTCGACCTTCCATCGCCCTATTACGACGGCAGCATGAAATACGACTATGTGGAGGGCCGCCAATATGTGACCGGCAGCATCTACATACCCGAATATTTCTACAAGATGGCGGAAACGCTCAACATCGCGCTTCTGGCCACGCTGATCGGGCTGGTTTTCGGATTTCTCCTGTCATTTCTCGCCGCCCGCAACATGACCACCAATGTCTGGATACGCGGTACGGCACGCCGGTTCATGGAAATCCTGCGCGCCTTCCCGGAAGTGGTGCTCGCCGGCTTCTTCCTGGCGATCCTGTCTCTCGGGCCGCTGCCGGCGGTGATCGCTGTTGCGATCCACACCATCGGTGCGCTTGGCAAGCTGTTCTTCGAAGTGATCGAAAACGCCGACATGAAGCCGGAGGAAGGCCTGAAGGCCGTGGGCGCGAACTGGGTGGAGCGGGCCTGGTTCGGCATGGTGCCGCAGGTCATGCCGAATTTCATGAGCTACTTCCTGCTGCGCCTGGAGATCAACGTCCGGGCCTCGACCATCATCGGCGCCGTCGGCGGCGGCGGCATCGGCGAACAACTCCGCCTGTCGATCGGACGCGGTCACGAGGCGAAGACGCTCGCGATCATCCTCCTGCTGCTTCTGACGATCATCGCCGTCGACCAGTTTTCCGCCTGGCTCCGCCGCAGACTGGTCGGCGAGCAGGCCTTCCACGTGATCTGACCGGGTGCCACCATGACTCTTCTCAATACCGCCGAGATGGAAATGCTGGCGAAGCGCCACCCCGAGATATTCAGGCGCACCCTGTGGCAACGGTTTCACATTCCCATCATCGTGTTCTCGTTTGCCGTCTATCTGGTTTTCTCCTGGTGGTTCTTCGCGGTCGGCAAGGTCATCAACGATGCCAACTGGGGGATTGCCGGCAGCTATCTGGCCGATTGGATTTCCTACGAAATCCGCCCGGATATCGAGATCGACGCGGACGGCGCCATGCGGATCAGCTATCCCCGTTTCGACCCGATTGGCCCCAATCCGAACCCTGACTGGCTCGAGGCCACGCGCGAAACGGTAACCCGCACGATCGAGGCTCCGGCGGCACCCTCCACCCAGTCCGCGGCCCCCTCATCCAGCTTCAGCTTCATGGCGCAGGCACAGAAGCCGGGGCAGGCCGCCCCGCAAGCAGCGACCGCCAGCCAGACACGCAAGGAAGAGATCGTGACGCATGCGTTCGTCACACTGGGGACATCGCGCACGATCGACGTGAAACCGGACGAGGTCGTTCTCACACGCGGCACGGAAACCGTCACCTTCATTCTCGACCGCACGTCCGGCGAGGTGCGCGCGGACGGCCCCCTGCCCGAATGGGCCGAGCAACGGTCTCCGGGCGCTCGCGTGGTCGCCTATTTCGGCTTCTCCGGCTGGGCGGAAATATCCGCGGAGCGGGTGCGCGTGCGCAAGCGGTTCCTCGGCTGGGAGAACTTCTTCTTCGACACCAATTCCGTCTTCTTCGGGAAATCCGCCGGCGAGGTGGCGGGCCTCGTCATCTCCGGCGAACGGCTCGATCCGTCGCGCAGCAACCTGTCGCTCGCCTGGAACGACATCCTCTACAATCCGTCCTGGCAGCACCTGGACGTGTGGACCAAGCTTTTGCAGACGGTCGTCATGGCTTTCATCGGCACGCTGTTCGCCACGATGCTCGCCTTTCCGCTGTCGTTCATCGCCGCCCGTAACATCCTGCGCAACCGGCCGGTGAACCAGATCACCAAGCGCTTCTTCGACTTCCTGCGCTCGGTGGACATGCTGATCTGGGCGCTGTTCTTTACCCGCGCCTTCGGTCCCGGGCCGCTTGCCGGCATCTCGGCGATCTTCTTCACCGATACCGGCACGTTCGGCAAACTCTATTCGGAAGCGCTGGAGAATATCGACGACAAGCAACGCGAGGGCGTGCGCTCCGTCGGGGCGCCGCCGTCCGCCGTGCAGCGCTTCGGCGTCGTGCCGCAGGTCATGCCGGTCTTCATGTCGCAGGCGCTCTATTTCTGGGAGTCCAATATCCGGTCCGCCACCGTCATCGGCGCGGTCGGAGCCGGCGGCATCGGCCTCAAGCTCTGGGAGGCGATGCGCACCAATTCCGACTGGGAGAACGTCGCCTATATGGTGGTGCTGATCCTGATCGTCGTCTTCCTGTTCGACAATATTTCGAATGCCCTGCGCTCCCGGCTCATCGGTAAAACGAACCATTGAACAGCCGGCATCATCATTCTGTCATGGAAATCTTTTAGCCGGAGGTCCTGTTTTGACGTGAGGCGGCGGGGTAGTCTTCCGCCGGCTTCTTCTGATTCCGGAATCCTGTCTTGCGCTATGCTCTTTACTTTTCGCCCGCCGAAACCCATCCGCTGACGAAAGCGGCGACGCAGTGGCTCGGCCGCGACGCCTTTACCGGCGAGACGTTCCCGACGCCGGAGGCGGGCGGTTTGGCCAGGGACACTATCCATGAGCTGACCGCCGATCCGCGCCGCTACGGCTTCCATGCGACGCTCAAGGCGCCGTTCGAGCTGCATCCGGACCAGACCGAGGCGCAACTGGTCGCCGCCGTCGAGCGCTTCGCCGCAGACACTCCGGCATTCGACATTCCGAACGTCATCGTCGGGCAGCTCGGGCGTTTCTTCGCGCTCGTTCCCGACACGGTCTATCCCGATCTCCAGCATTTCGCCGCCCGTGTCGTCGAGGAATTCGAATCTTTCCGCGCTCCGCTTTCGGATGCGGATATCGCGCGGCGCAAACCGGAGACCATGAGCGCCACGCACCGCGCCAACCTCGACCGCTGGGGTTATCCTTACGTCATGGACGAATTCCGCTTCCATATGACGCTGACCGGTCAGGTGCCATCCGAATATGCACCGGCCATGCGGGAAGAGCTGGACCGCCGCTTTTCCGAGTTTGCAAACGCGCCGCTCACGATCGACGGGCTTGCGCTCTTCATCGAGACCGAGCGGGGCGCGCCCCTCACCGTCCATCGCTGGCTTCCGCTCGCGCCCGTTTCCGAGAATAGAAAGATCGCATCATGACCGCCGAACTCGTCCTCACCAATGCCTGTATCGTGCTGGAGGACGGCACGATGCACGGCACCATCCAGATCCGTGACGGCAGGATCGCAGACATTTCCGAAGGCAGTGTCCGGGTCGGCGAGGATTTCGAGGGCGACTACCTGATCCCCGGCCTTGTCGAGCTGCATACCGACCATCTGGAACAGCACTATTCGCCCCGTCCGGGCGTGCGCTGGAACACGACGGCCGCAATCCAGGCGCATGACGCCCAGGTCGCGACCTCCGGCATCACCACCGTTTTCGACTGCCTGCGCATGGGCGCGGATGAAGACGGCGGCTTTGTCAGGGGCGAGATGCGCGAAATGGCCGATGCCATCCAGGCTGCCGGCCGGCAAGGCCGGCTGCGTTCGGAACACTTCATCCACCTGCGCTGCGAGGTCTCGGCCGACAACTGCATGGAGCATTTTGTCGATTTCGAGAACGATCCGCATGTCCGGCTTGTTTCGCTGATGGATCATGCGCCGGGCCAGCGGCAATTCCAGACGATGGACCAGTATACCCTCTATTACCAGACGAAGCGGGGTCTCAGCGACGAGGCCTTTGCCGCCTTCGTGGCCAAGCGCCAGGGGGAGTCGGCCCGCAATTCGGGGCCGCACCGTAGCGCCATCTCCAAAGTCTGCGCCGAGCGGGGCATCACGGTCGCAAGCCATGACGATGCAACGCTCACCCATGTGGACGAGGCGATCGAAAACGGCGTCAGGCTCGCGGAATTCCCGACCAGCTTCGATGCGGCCAAGGCATCGCACGAGGCCGGCATGAGCGTGCTGATGGGCGCCCCGAACATCGTGCGCGGCAAGTCCCACTCCGGCAATATCGCTGCCCGCGATCTCGCCGAACGGGGCGTGCTCGACGTGCTTTCTTCCGATTACGTGCCGCTCAGCCTGCTGCACGCACCCTTCGTGCTGGCTGACGAAGTGGAAGGCATTGCCCTGCCGAAGGCGCTCGCCATGGTGACCGCGACGCCGGCCCGCACCGTCGGCCTCGATGATCGCGGCCGGATCGCGACCGGGCTGCGCGCCGATGTCGTGCGCGTCCACCGCATGGAGGGTGTTCCGGTCGCCCGAGCGGTCTGGCGGGAAGGACGGCGGGTAGCCTGATGGACGCGAGGCCGACAGGGGCCGAACCGGTCTCACGTGGCTGCATGGTCGCCGTCGTCGGTCCGAGCGGCGCCGGCAAGGACACGTTGATGGCCTATGCCGCCCGGTTCTTCGAGGGGCGCGACGAAGTCATCTTCGTGCGGCGGGTCATCACCCGCGATGCAGCCGCCGGCGGCGAGGACCATGACAGCGTGTCGGAAGCCGAATTCGAAGCGCTTGAAAAGGCCGGCCGTTTTGCCGTGTCCTGGGGTGCGCATGGCTTACGCTACGGCATCCCCGTCGAGACGAAGGAGGCAGTCGACCAGGGATGGCTCGTCGTTGCCAATGGTTCCCGCTCCGCCCTCGGCCGTTTCAAGGCGGCATATTCACGGCTCATCGTGATCAACGTGACAGCGAGCCTCGATGTGCTTGCCGCCCGTCTGGAGGGACGTGGCCGGGAGACGCGGGAAGAAATCCTTCGCCGGCTTGAGCGTAGCTCGCTTTCGGTCGAAGGCGATTATGAGGTCATGACGGTCGATAACAGCGGCTCGATCGAAATGGCAGGCAAGGCCATGGTCGAGGCGCTCCATCGTTGTGTTGCGTTCGGAAGATAATTCGCGAAAACCCTTCCAACAATGCTTTAAAGTCCTCCGCATGGCTCTATTTGCTTTCCCGTGGGCGAAAGGGCAAAGCATGGATCAGACCAAACCGATTGACGGACAGCGACGTGCCGGAGCGGCAACCGACCTTGAGGCGCGTGTCGTCGTTCTCGAAATCCTCTCCATGACCGCGCTGGCATTGGCCATGGACACGTCTGAAGATGCCGATGTCGGGCATGCCCGCGGCATTGCCAGTCTGGTGCTGGAGACCGTGCGCCAGAGGTGCGACGAAATGGGAATGACAGCGGACGCACGGCTTTCCGCCCGTTCCTATGCCGACCAACTGCTTTCGACGGCACTCCTCTCCCTCTACCCGGATTCTCCGCGCGAGCACTGAGCCCAATCGTCTCAGTGAGCCTCGTCCCAGTTGCTCGCCGCACGCGCATCCACCTTCAGCGGCACTTTCATGGCAATCGCCGGCATGGCCGCCTGCTCCATGGTCGAAATGATCACCGGCAGCGTCCGTTCGATCTCCTCGTCCTCGACTTCGAAGATCAATTCGTCGTGCACCTGCAGGAGCATGCGCGCCGACAGGCCCGCTTTCGCGAGCGCGGGCTCCATCTTCACCATGGCGCGGCGGATGATATCCGCTGCCGAACCCTGGATCGGAGCGTTGATCGATGCCCGTTCGTTGAATGCCCGCACGGAGGGATTGGAGGACTTGATCTCCGGATAATGCGCCCGGCGGCCGAAGATCGTCTCCACATAGCCGTTCTCTCGCGCAAAACTCTTGGTGCTCTCCATATAGTCGCGGATGCCCGGGAAGCGCTCGAAATATCTCTTGATGTAGTCGCCCGCTTCCGAACGTTCGATGCCGAGCTGGTTGGCAAGCCCGAAGGCGGAAATGCCATAGATGATGCCGAAATTGATCGCCTTGGCGCGGCGGCGAACCTCGCTCGGCATGCCTTCCACCGGCACGCCGAACATTTCGGACGCGGTCATGGCATGGATGTCGATACCGTCCGAAAAGGCCTGCCGCAATTGTGGAATATCGGCGACATGAGCCAGCACCCGCAGCTCGATCTGGCTGTAGTCGGCCGAGACGAGCTTGTGGCCGGGCGTCGAAATGAACGCCGTGCGGATTTTTCGTCCTTCCGCCGTGCGCACCGGGATGTTCTGCAGGTTCGGCTCGGAGGACGAAAGGCGCCCGGTCGTGGTGGACGCCAGCGAATAACAGGTATGGACCCGTTTCGTCTCGGGATGGACATAGCCCGGCAGCGCATCCGTATAGGTGGACTTCAGCTTGGTGAGCTGCCGCCAGTCGACGATCTTGCGCGGCAGTTCATGGCCTGTAGCCGCAAGGTCTTCCAACACGCTCGCCGACGTCGACCATTGGCCGGTCTTGGTCTTGGCTCCGCCCGGCAGGCCCATCTTGCCGAACAGGATATCACCGAGTTGCTTCGGCGAGCCGATGGTGAACTTCTCGCCCGCGAGCTGATAGATTTCGTCTTCGAAAGCAGCCGCCTTCTGGGCAAGCTCGCCGGAAAGGCGCGAGAGGATCTGCCGGTCGATCGTGATGCCGCGCTCTTCCATGCGCGCCAGGACTTCGACCAGCGGCCGTTCCAGCCGTTCGTAGACGGTGGTCAGACCCATGGCAGCCAGTTGCGGCTTCAAGACCATCCAGAGGCGCAGCGTCACATCGGCATCTTCCGCCGCATAGGCTGTCGCCTTGTCGATGTCGACATAGTCAAAAGTCACGCCCGACTTGCCGCTGCCGGCGACATCCTTGAAGGCAATCGACTTGTGGTTCAGCCAGCGTTCCGAAAGCGCGTCCATGCCGTGGTTGGCCTTGCCGGCCTCCAGGACATAGGACATCAGCATCGTGTCGTCGTAGCTTTCGACCGTGATGCCGTGGCGCTTCATCACCAGATAATCGAACTTCAGGTTCTGGGCAACTTTGAGGACCGATGGATCTTCAAGCAGCGGTTTCAGGCGGGCAAGCGCCTCGGATGTCGGAATCTGGTTCTCCGCAAGTCCTCCGCCGAGCAGGTCACCCACTCCCGTCTTGTGGATCAGCGGCACATAGGCCGCACGAACGGCAAGGCCGGTCGGATTATCGGTATTGTCGGCGATTGCCAGCGAGAAGCCGACGAGTTCCGCCTGCATCGGATCAAGGGAAGTGGTTTCCGTATCGAAGCCGACAAGGCCGGTCTCCTGCGCCGCCCTGATCCAGTCGTCGAGCACCTCGACATCGCGGACCGTCACATAGCAACTCGGGTCGAGCTTGGCCTTGGCAAAAGCCTCGATGCGGGCCTGCGCCAGTTCGGCGGGCGTTGCGCCCCCGACACCCTTTGCGACGGCCGCCTTGGGGAGACTCGCCGGCGCTTCGGCCGCGGCCTCGCCGGTATCGATCGGCGCTTTCGCCGGAACCCCGGCATCGAGATCCGGTCCGTGGGCCCTCTCTCCCCATTCGATCTTCAGGACGGCCGGTTCGATCTCCTCGGCATTGCAATCGCAGGCCGCCGCCACGCGCCGGGTCAGCGTGGTGAACTCCATGGCCTTCAGGAAGGCGATCAGCTTCGGGCCGTTCTGCGGCTCCAGCACCAGCGCATCGAGGGCCAGGTCGAGCGGCACGTCGGTCCTGAGTGACACGAGCTGGCGCGACAAGCGCGCCTGGTCGGCATTGGCAACGATGTTTTCCCGCCGTTTCACCTGCTTGATCTCGCCGGCACGGGCAAGCAGCGTATCGAGATCGCCGAATTCCTCGAGAAGCTGTGCGGCCGTCTTCGGACCGATGCCCGGAATACCCGGCACGTTGTCCACCGAATCGCCGACCAGGGCCTGGAGGTCGATCATCTTTTCCGGCGGCACACCCCATTTCTCGATGACGTCCGGAATGCCGATCTGCTTGTCCTTCATGCTGTCGTACATGTGGACCATCGGCGTCACGAGCTGCATCAGATCCTTGTCTGAGGAGACGACCGTCACGTCGGCTCCGATCGCCTCGGCCTGACGCGCGTAGGTGGCGATGATGTCGTCCGCCTCGAAACCTTCCGTCTCGATGCAAGGCAGGTTGAAGGCGCGGGTGGCCTCGCGAATCAGCCCGAATTGCGGGATGAGCTCTTCGGGCGGCGCCTGCCGGTTGGCTTTGTAGGCGTCATAGATGTCCTTGCGGAAGGTCTTTGCGGAATAATCGAAGATGACCGCGAAGTGCGTCGGCGTCACACCGACGGATGTGTCACGCGCGTCGGTCAGCAGCTTCCAGAGCATGTTGCAGAAGCCGGAGACGGCGCCGACCGGCAGGCCGTCGGATTTACGAGTGAGCGGCGGCAACGCGTGGAACGCACGGAAGATGAAGCCGGAACCGTCGACAAGGAAAAGATGATCGCCTTTTTTCATGGGCCAAAGGAATAGCGTGAGGCATTTCATCCGTCCATGAAAACTTCGCCTGTCGCCCGGCTTCCGATCCTCACCCGAACGTTACTGATTTGTAATAGACGGTTCCCTTGAAAAGCCGCATTCAGCCTCACATCTCATGTGTACCGGCGATTGATCACGCCGCAGTCTGGCAGCCGGCCTGTCCCCCGCCGCACCAGACCGGGCAAAGACCTATCCCCCTCTCCGGGTCTTTGCCCCTCCATCAGAACCGCCATGGCTGTCCCCTCCCGGCCATGGCGGTTTTTCATTTTCCTGAGAACGAAAAACTTGTCATCCTGCATGTCTTCGCACAGGCTTGGCGAAAGCATGGCGTGCGATATATCTGTAGGATTTACATCTCGAAGGGCGCATCAAGGGAGGGGATGGAGACCTAGATTATGACATTCGACCGTCGGCATTCTGCCACCTATCTGGCCAGTCAATTGGCCAAGGGTTTTGCACGCTCCCTGCAGAGCCGGTCGATGGCACTGGGGTTCTCCCCGGGCCAATTCCCCGTCCTGCTCGAACTCTGGCAGGAGGACGGGCTTACCCAGAAGCAACTCCTTGACAGGCTGGACGTGGAGCAGGCGACGCTTGCGAATACGCTTTCGCGGATGGAACGGGATAGGCTCATCCAGCGCGCGCCCCACCCCGGTGATCGCCGGGCGCAGATCATCACACTCACCCAGCTTGGCCGCGATCTCGAGGTCCAGGCCGTGGAAGCTGCAGCCGAAGCGGATGCCGCCCTTTTTTCCGGCTTCAAGCGCTTCGAACGGGAGCTGATGATCGAGTACATGCGAATGATCGTCGAGAACGCGCGGAAACCTTAGCCTCTCCCGGCAGGCTTCCCATCTGTGGCCGCAGTTTTCCTCTTTGCCATTGTGCCGACCCGCGGAGGCTTGCTAACACAGTCGGACGCCGTAACGATTGACACGTTTTCCAAGAGACCCGCTTCCGAGAGGCTTCAGGGTCTCACATTTCAAAGACAGGATCTCTTCATGACTGATCTTTCCTCCGTTCTCGACCGCGCCGACCAGAACCTTACAGCCAGCCTCGAACGCCTGTTCGGCCTTGTCCGCATCCGGTCGATCTCCACCGATCCCGCTTTCAAGGACGATTGTCGCAAGGCGGCCGAATGGCTGGTGGCGGAGCTTGAAAATATCGGTTTCGAAGCCTCTGTGCGCGATACGAGCGGTCATCCCATGGTCGTCGGCCATCATCCGGGCGCGAGGACCGATGCGCCGCACGTGCTCTTCTACGGCCATTACGACGTGCAGCCGGTCGACCCGATCGAGCTCTGGGAAGACGACCCCTTCGACCCTAAGGTCAAGGACCTCGGCAACGGCCGCAAGATCGTCACCGGTCGCGGCGTTTCCGATGACAAAGGCCAGCTCCTGACCTTCGTGGAGGCCTGCCGCGCCTACAAGGACGTGCACGGCAACCTGCCGGTGCGGGTTACCGTGCTTTTCGAAGGGGAAGAAGAATCGGGCTCGCCCTCATTGAAGCCTTTCCTCGAAGCTCATGCCGACGAGCTGAAGGCCGACTACGCGCTCGTCTGTGATACCGGTATGTGGGACGCGGATACACCGGCAATTACAGCCTCGCTGCGCGGCCTGGTCGGCGAGGAAGTCATCATCACCGCCGCCAATCGCGACCTGCATTCCGGTATGTATGGCGGCGCAGCAGCCAACCCCATCCAGATTCTCTCGAAGATCCTCGGCGGCCTGCATGACGAAACCGGTCGCGTGACGCTCGAAGGCTTCTACGACGGCGTCGAAGAAACTCCCTCCAACATCAAGTCGTCATGGGAAGCGCTGGGCAACAGCCGCAGCGATTTCCTCGGCGAAGTCGGTCTTTCCGAACTCGCCGGCGAAAAGGGTCGTTCGCTGCTCGAGCTCCTCTGGGCGCGGCCGACCTGCGAGATCAACGGCATCAGTGGGGGCTACGAGGGTCAGGGGTTCAAGACCGTCATCGCCTCGAAGGCATCGGCAAAGGTCTCCTGCCGCCTCGTCAGTGGACAGGACCCGGAAAAGATCCGCGAGAGCTTCCGCGCTTATGTTCGCTCGAAGATCCCGGCCGATTGCTCGGTGGAATTCCTGAAACATGGCGGTTCGCCGGCAATCCAGCTCGCCTATGATTCTCCTGTGCTGACCAAGGCCAAAACCGCCCTTACGGAAGAATGGGCGAAGCCGGCGCTCGTTGTCGGCGTCGGCGGCTCGATCCCGATCGTCGGGGATTTCCAGAAGATGCTCGGCATGGAGTCACTGCTCGTCGGCTTCGGCCTCAGCGACGACCGAATTCATTCGCCGAACGAGAAATACGACCTGAAGTCCTTCCACAAGGGCATCCGCTCCTGGGCGCGCATCATCGAAGCGCTTGCGAAGTAACTCCGAAGACATGAAAAGACCCTGCCGCGGAAGCGGCAGGGTCTGAAAAACAAAAAGGCCGGGCGAGCCCGACCTTTCCACCCCATTCACCGGTGCCAGTACATCCGTGGTCACTCGAAATGGGGGCAAGCATTTCCGACGCGGCCGCTTGCGATCTTCAGTAAGATCACTCCGGCTCCAGCGGTCATCGTCTCGCCAAATGGAAAACATTCCGTTAACGCGGACATGAAAACCATTTTAGAGACGGCACGGTCGCCCGTATTTGCCGTTACACACATCATCGCCAGGCCTTCTCAAGCCCCGACCATGCGGTGCGTCGGAAATGCTGTTGAGCAACAGATGGGGATGATCATCAGCTTCTGCAAGAGACGAACTGGAAACATCAAAAAAGGCCGGACAAGCCGGCCTTTCGAAAAGCGTCGGTTGTCGCGCTGATCAGGCCGCCTGGAGGCGATCCGCCGAAACCTTGCCCGAACGCTTGTCGCTGACGAGTTCGTAGGAGAGCTTCTGCCCGTCCTTGAGCTGACCGAGGCCAGCGCGCTCCACAGCGGAGATATGAACGAAGACGTCCTGCGAACCGTCGTCCGGCTGAATGAAGCCATAGCCCTTGGTTGCGTTGAACCACTTTACAGTACCGGTCGCCATAACGATGCCTTTCTCTTGCAAATGACCGACTATTCCGCGCCTAGGCGCATGGGAACGTTGAAAGTTTCGTATTTGAAGGAGAGATCGTCGCAGGCGAGGCAAATGAGCCAAGTGCTGGCTATCAAACAAATATCGATAGTCGAGGATTTAGTGCCCGCAGCGGCACGCGTCAAGGCCGGCTGACACTTGCAGATGTCTTGAAATAACAAGCCGTCAGCTTCGCCAAAAGCAGAAAGCCCGGCGCGGGAGGAGGTGCGCCGGGCTTCTGAAACTGACCAACAACCGGGAGGAGGAGGTGTTGCTGGTCCCATCGTGGGCGCTCGGGAGGAGGAGTGCGCCCGTCGATGATTTGGTTATACAGGATTGAAGCTCAAAAAACAGCCAAAATTTTGCACCGCAGCAATGCAAGAATTGCATAGCTTTCTTCCTTGCTTGCGATACGCCTTTTCCTGGGCCATGTTTCGCTCATGAGTCTCGAATCCGTCCGCGCCTTCTTCGCCACCCGCGCTCCCGATATCGAAGTCATCGTCACCGAGGAAAGTTCCGCCACGGTGGCGCTTGCTGCCGAAGCCCATGGCGTGGCACCTGAACAGATCGCCAAGACGATCTGCGTGCGCGCGGGCGAATCGACGGCGCTTGTCGTCATGTCAGGCACAAGCCGGCTCGACAACCGGAAATTCCGGGATCGTTTCGGCGCAAAGCCGCGGATGCTCGGCAGCGAAGAGGTCATGGCGATCACCAGCCATCCGGTCGGCGGCGTCTGCCCGTTCGGACTTGCAACGCCGGTGCCGGTCTATTGCGACGTCTCGCTCCGAAAATTTTCCGAAGTCGTGCCGGCGGCGGGCGCGATCAACGCCGCCGTCTGTATCAGCCCGGACCGAATGGCGGACCTGACCGGAGCAATCTGGGTCGATGTCAGCCAGGACCCGGCATCGAACGGCGAAGCAACCTCCTGAAAGCGCGCCGCGTCACGGGCCACGCTTTCAGTTTCCGGTCTTTCCGCACCTGCCATCCGGAAACGACTTCCTCTTTTGCTAGAAGCGGTCGTTGATATAACGACGGTACCACGCCTGTTTGCTGTCGGCCGCGGCGGTCGCGACGACATAACCGATCGCAAAGCCGATCGCGCCGATCAGAGTAAAGAGGGTGGTCGTGGCGGCAGGATGTTCCCTGATCGTGCCTGCGACCGAAGAGGCCTCGTGCTGGACGTAACTTGCCGCACCGCTGGCACGTTCTGCGATCTTGCCGTAGGCCATGCCGGTCTTTTCAGCGAAAAGCTCGCGCAGGCTGGCGATCTCGGAGCGCAGGGTTGCAATCTCGTTGCCGAAGTCTTCGCTGGGCTCGTGGTCGAAAGACGACCTATTTCTGACTGGCTCTGCCATACCGGCCTCCTTGTGGGTTGATCGAGAGATCGGTCAACTGCGGAAGGCCGGATAGGTTCCTCTTTTCAGGAAAAGAGCCTACCGGCTTTTGGCCAGGGCCTCGGCTAATGCCGCCAGCTTTTCCTTGTCATCCGAGCCTTTTTGCAGGGAGTTCACGAGGATCAGCGCGAGCGCTTCGGCGTCGGGGCTGGTCTTGTCGATCCGGTGCTCGGCGCAGGCCTGGTCAAAAACCTGCTGCAGCAGGTTGAGCTGATCCGGATTGACAGGCTTGCGGATCATTTGTGTAGACATCGAATGTGCAGACATAGGACCTCGCTACATCTCGTCCGATCGGCAAACATATCCCTTCGGCCTGTTTCGCAACGAAAACCGGAGACGATCATCGGCGGCTTTTTGCGACAGACTTGCGTCGAACTTGCCGTCACCCGAGGAGCGACAAGGTCTCGGACCGAAGGCCACCTAACGTGAGACTTTCCTAATAAATTGGCAACAACAATTAAAGAGGGGTAGATTATTAGGGTAGACGCGTAGGGATTTCTACCTAGAGCACGCCGCGATCTTCCAGATTCGCTTGACCCGCTTCAGCTCCCTGTTTTCCGCCTATCGTTATCGCAAACCGCTGCACACTTTTGCGCGCGGCATGCTCTGCGGCCCTGCTTGCGTCAAGCCGGCATCGCGAGGATTTTCTGCCCATGGCCATCTCCTTTTGGAGACGGCACCCGGGCGGGACGGCCGGTTTCTCCCGCAAGCACGATGAACCCGCGCCGTGCGGGGGGCCGGCGCGGGCGGCGACTATTCGGTGGCTTCGGTCTTCTGTCCTTCGGCCTGCCGGCGCTTCAGCACCGCAGCCTGCTCATTGTGCGCGCCCGTTGCCGGAATTGCGATGCTCGCCGTGGTAACCTCCCTGTCCACCTTCGCGGAGGCCGTCACATTATGGTTGGGGCATTCCGCAAGGGCTGCGGATGACGACAGACCAAGCACTGCGGCGATTACGAGAAATGTCTTCATGTCACTCTCCTTTCGCTGTGATTGCGAGAGCAGGTTACCCCGCAATGCAATGAACCCGAAATCACGAATTTTCGTCTTCGAGTGCCATTATCCTGCCGTTTTCCCTGCTCCGTCGCTCGCGCCGAGCCAATTACATCAATTTCGAAAGGGTTTCGCGGTTCACGAATATATTCGTCTTTCCGGCTTCATAAGCCGGATGGCTGAATTCAAACGGTGGCTTTTCGGGCATCTCAAGGGCCTGCTTGATACTGACAAGCCCAACGGGAACAAACTCGTCCCCTTTGCGGACGACCGCCTCGACGATCTTGTACATTTCCTCCCCTCCTCCAGGGCGGAGTCCATCACAACACGGACCCTGCCCGCATTTTCCATACAGAAGCGGCTTTTTTAAGGTGAGGGAAGTAAAACTCCGAACTTCCACCCGGAAACAACTCCCGGATGCCTCAATGCAGGTCCAGTGGAAGCTGGATACCTTTCGGAATATTCGGTTTACGCTGGCTGGCGACCTGAATCTTCTGGAATATCTCGCGCCGACGCTCCGCCTCCGTCTCGCGGATTGCCCGGGATGCCGCAACGGCGGCCATGGCGCGCTCAATCACCTGTTCGGCTCTGGTCATCCTTAATTTCCTTTGCGGTAACTCCTTTGTTCTCTTTTTGTTCTCATGAATCGGAACCGATGTCAAGCTTCTCATGGCTGGAGTGGTGAAAGAACCTTCCTTTACCCCTCCTTAAATCGCCGCATTTAGAGTCCAGCGAAGGCCCGGGCGATCGGACAATCGAGTAACGGCCTGTTTTGACAGGCGAGTAACGGGGGTACGCCGGCTCATCATGGCAGCCAGAGGCAGATCAGACAGGCGCGTTGAACCGTCCTTCGAGGGCCCGCGGGCGCGTGACGATATCCGTCTCGACGCGGACGAGCGTATCCTGGGCACGGGACGGCCTGTCAGACGTCCGCCGAAAGCGGAAAGAGAAGACGACCGCGCCGAGCGCCCGGAACGTCCTCGCCCCTCCCGCAGGAAGGCGTCTCAACGCCGGGGAGGCGGCGGCTTCTTCGGCCCACTGCGTTCCCTCGTCTACTGGTGCATCGTACTTGCGATCTGGGGCGGCATAGGCGTCGGCGGCCTTGTCCTTTATTATGGGGCGCAGATGCCGGCCGCCAGCACATGGTCAATCCCGGACCGTCCACCGAACATGAAGATCACGGCGATCGACGGCTCCGTCATCGCCAACCGCGGTTCGACCGGCGGCGAGGCGCTGGCGCTCGAGGAAATGTCGCCCTACCTGCCGCAGGCGGTAATCGCCATCGAGGACAGGCGCTTTTATTCCCATTTCGGCGTCGATCCGTTCGGCCTTGCGCGCGCGCTTGTCAACAATCTGACAGGCCAGCCGATCCAGGGCGGTTCGACCATCACCCAGCAGCTCGCCAAAAACCTTTTCCTGTCGCCGGAGCGCACTTTCGAGCGCAAGATACAGGAAGTGCTGCTCTCGTTCTGGCTGGAGCACAAGTTCAGCAAGGACCAGATTCTTGCCATGTATCTGAACCGCGTCTTCTTCGGTTCGAATGCCTACGGCGTGGAAGCAGCCTCCCGGCGCTATTTCAACAAATCCGCCCGCGACGTGAATCTCGGCGAAGCCGCAACGCTCGCCGGCCTTCTCAAAGCGCCTTCCCGCCTGTCGCCTGCCCGCGATCCGCAGGCAGCGGAAGCCCGTGCCCAGGTCGTGCTCGGCGCCATGCGCGAAGAAGGGTATATCACCGACAGCGACCTCAAAACCGCCATGTCGCAACCGCCGGCCAAGGCGAAAAGCTACTGGTCCGGTGCGCAGCACTATGCAGCCGACATGGTCGTCGACGAAGTGAAGGGCCTGATCGGTGAACCGAAGGTCGACATTGTCGTGGAGACCACGGTCGACCTCAGGCTTGAAGAAGCCGCCGAGAAGGCATTGAACGATGTCCTGAAGAAGGAAGGCGGCAAGCTCAATGCATCGCAGGCGGCCCTCGTTTCTGTCGACGCGACGGGCGCGATCCGCGCGCTGGTCGGCGGCCGGGATTATGCGGAAAGCCAGTTCAACCGTGCGGTCAAGGCGAAGCGCCAGCCGGGCTCGGCCTTCAAGCCCTTTGTCTATGCCGCAGCATTGGAGGCAGGCGCCCGGCCGGATTCCATCCGTAACGACGCGCCGGTGAAGATCGGCAAATGGACGCCTGAGAACTTCGACGAGAAATATCGCGGCGATGTCACGCTGGCGTCGGCGCTTGCGCAGTCGCTCAATACGATTGCCGCGCAGCTCGTCATGGAAGTCGGACCGGAGAACGTGGTGAGCCTCGCACATCGGCTGGGGATCGATTCCGACCTGCAGGCCAATGCCTCGATCGCGCTCGGCACATCGGAAGTGTCGCTGGTCGAGCTCACCTCGGCTTACGCCTCCTTCATGAACGGCGGCTACAAGGCGACCCCGCATATCGTCAAACGCATTCTCGATACCGACGGAAAGGTTTTGTACGAGGCCGATTACACCAATCCGCCGCGCGTCTTGAGCGAACCCGTGGCGGCAACGATGAACAGCATGATGAATCGCGTCATCAACGAGGGCACCGGCAGAGCAGCGCGGCTGGACGGATGGCAGGCCGCCGCCAAGACCGGCACGACCCAATCGTTCCGTGACGCGCTTTTCGTCGGCTATACCAGCATCATGACGACGGGCGTGTGGTTCGGCAACGATGACGGCGCCTACATGAAGAAGGTGACGGGCGGCGGATTGCCGGCCAGGGCCTGGAAGGAATACATGACGGCGGCGATGAAGGGTTATACGCCGACGCCGCTCTTCGCCACCGGCCGCGGGCTTGTCCTGCCGCCTCCCGCAGCCCAGCCGGCGTCCGAGCCGACGACGATCGGAGACATTATTTCCGGCATCCTTCCCGGATCCGCCCGCCGTGCGCAGGAGGAACTTCCTCCCGATTATCCGCCGGCGCCAAGGCCTCCCGCCCAGGACTCCGCCTCCGTCGAGCGCACCCCCTACAAGGACCCCACCTATGGCAATCTCGTGCCGCCTGCCGATGTGCCGGGGCGCGACTACCGTCAGTATCGCGGCCCCTATGACGCGCCCGCTCCCGTTCCACCCGGGGAAGTCGGCGGCGGCCCCGTTCCACCCGGTGAGGTCGGCGCCACAGGCTCCACCGGCCAGCCGCGACAGACGACGCTCTTCGACATCCTCATGGGCCAGTGAAGCGCGCTCGCAAAAGGATGGAGCAAAGTCTTATATTTGCTGAGATACAGGCGATTTCTCGCCTTGCAGTCGGAAAAACCCGTCCTTATATACGCGGCATGACCGCAGCTGGTGCTGCGAAATCTGAAAGACCATCCCAGTCGAGGAACTGTCAAGGGAATGCCTGAACGGGGTTCCGACGGTTCGCTTAAAGGAGAGAGAAGAAATGGCAAAAGTAATTGGCATCGACCTCGGCACCACCAATTCCTGCGTCGCCATCATGGACGGCAAGGATGCGAAGGTGATCGAAAACGCTGAAGGCGCACGCACCACGCCCTCCATGGTCGCATTCACCGATGATGGCGAGCGCCTCGTCGGCCAGCCGGCAAAGCGCCAGGCAGTCACCAACCCGACGAACACGCTTTTTGCTGTCAAGCGCCTGATCGGCCGCCGCTACGAAGACCCGACCGTCGAAAAGGACAAGGGCCTGGTTCCTTATCATATCGTCAAGGGCGACAATGGCGACGCCTGGGTCGAAGCCCAGGGCAAAAAGTATTCTCCGTCGCAGATTTCCGCGATGGTTCTTCAGAAGATGAAGGAAACCGCCGAATCCTATCTCGGCGAGAAGGTCGAAAAGGCCGTCATCACCGTTCCGGCCTACTTCAACGACGCCCAGCGCCAGGCCACCAAGGATGCCGGCAAGATCGCCGGTCTCGACGTTCTGCGCATCATCAACGAGCCGACCGCGGCGGCCCTCGCCTATGGCCTCGACAAGAAGGACGGCAAGACGATCGCCGTCTACGACCTTGGCGGCGGCACCTTCGATATCTCCGTGCTGGAAATCGGCGATGGCGTCTTCGAAGTGAAGTCTACCAACGGCGACACCTTCCTCGGTGGTGAAGACTTCGACATGCGCCTCGTCGAATATCTCGCAGCCGAGTTCAAGAAGGACAACGGCATCGATCTCAAGAACGACAAGCTTGCCCTGCAGCGACTCAAGGAAGCTGCCGAAAAGGCCAAGATCGAGCTCTCGTCCTCGCAGCAGACCGAAATCAACCTGCCGTTCATCACGGCCGACGCTTCCGGTCCGAAGCACCTGACGATGAAGCTCACCCGCGCCAAGTTCGAAAGCCTGGTCGACGACCTCATCCAGCGGACCGTTGCTCCGTGCAAGGCAGCGCTCAAGGATGCCGGCGTCACCGCCGCCGAAATCGACGAAGTGGTTCTCGTCGGCGGCATGAGCCGCATGCCGAAGGTGCAGGAAGTCGTCAAGCAGCTGTTCGGCAAGGAGCCGCACAAGGGCGTCAACCCGGATGAAGTGGTCGCCATGGGCGCCGCGATCCAGGCCGGCGTTTTGCAGGGCGACGTCAAGGACGTTCTGCTCCTCGACGTGACCCCGCTGTCTCTCGGAATTGAAACGCTTGGAGGCGTCTTCACCCGCCTGATCGACCGCAATACGACGATCCCGACCAAGAAGTCCCAGGTCTTCTCGACCGCCGAGGACAACCAGCAGGCCGTGACGATCCGCGTGTCGCAGGGCGAGCGTGAAATGGCCGCCGACAACAAGCTGCTCGGCCAGTTCGACCTCGTCGGTCTTCCGCCGGCTCCGCGCGGCATGCCGCAGATCGAAGTCACCTTCGACATCGACGCCAACGGCATCGTGCAGGTTTCCGCCAAGGACAAGGGCACCGGGAAGGAGCAGCAGATCCGCATCCAGGCCTCTGGCGGTCTCTCCGACGCCGAGATCGAGAAGATGGTCAAGGACGCCGAAGCGAACGCCGAAGCCGACAAGAAGCGCCGCGCCGCGGTCGAAGCCAAGAATCAGGCCGAGAGCCTGATCCATTCGACCGAAAAGTCGCTTTCGGAATACGGCGACAAGGTCTCCGAGACCGACCGCAAGGCCATTGAGGACGCCATCGCTGCCCTGAAGACTGCCGTCGAGGCTTCCGAGCCGGATGCAGACGACATCCAGGCGAAGACGCAGACCCTGATGGAAGTGTCCATGAAACTTGGTCAGGCCATCTATGAGGCTCAGCAGGCGGAAGACGCTTCCTCCGAAGGCGGCAAGGACGACGACGTCGTCGATGCCGACTACGAGGAAGTGAAGGACGACAAGAAGTCCGCCTGATAGCCGGTTGCCTGATGGCAAGACCTCGACCATAGTTGACAGTGTATCCGGCTGCCTTCGTGCAGCCGGAATCCTTTCCGGAGCCGGTTACCTCCATGGCAAAAGCAGACTTTTATGAAACGCTGGGTGTCGGCAGAACGGCTGACGAGAAGGAACTGAAGAGTGCCTTCCGTAAGCTTGCCATGAAATATCACCCGGACAAGAACCCGGATGATGCCGAGGCCGAAAAGAAGTTCAAGGAGATCAACGAGGCCTACGAGACCTTGAAGGATCCCCAGAAGCGCGCGGCCTACGACCGATTCGGCCATGCCGCCTTCGAGCAGGGCGGAATGGGCGGCGGCTTCGGCGGCGGCGGGGCCGGCTTCTCCTCGGCCGGCGGCTTCTCCGATATCTTCGAAGACATCTTCGGCGAGATGATGGGCGGCGGGCGTGCCCGGCGCTCGGCCGGCGGTCGCGAGCGCGGCGCCGACCTTCGCTACAATATGGAAATTTCGCTGGAAGAAGCCTTTACCGGCAAGACGGCGCAGATCAGGGTTCCGACCTCGATCACCTGCGATGTCTGCTCCGGTTCGGGCGCCAAACCCGGCACGCAGCCGAAGACCTGCCCCACCTGCCAGGGCTCGGGCCGCGTGCGTGCAAGCCAGGGCTTCTTCTCGGTCGAACGCACCTGCCCGACCTGCCACGGCCGCGGCCAGACGATTACCGATCCCTGCACCAAGTGCCACGGCCAGGGCCGCGTGACCGAAGAGCGTTCTCTGTCGGTCAACATCCCGGCCGGCATCGAAGACGGCACCCGCATCCGCCTGCAGGGTGAAGGGGAAGCCGGCACGCGCGGCGGTCCCGCGGGGGACCTCTACATCTTCCTGTCGGTGAAGCCGCACCAGTTCTTCCAAAGGGACGGGGCGGACCTTTATTGCGCCGTGCCGATCTCCATGACGACGGCAGCCCTTGGCGGCACGTTCGACGTGGCGACGCTCGACGGAACGAAATCCCGCGTCACGGTGCCGGAAGGCACGCAGCCCGGCAAGCAGTTCCGCCTGAAGGGCAAGGGGATGCCGGTGTTGAGATCCAGCCAGACGGGCGATCTCTATATCCAGATCCAGATCGAGACGCCGCAAAAGCTCACCAAGCGGCAGCGCGAACTCCTGCAGGAATTCGAATCCCTCTCGTCGAAGGAGAACAATCCGGAATCCACCGGCTTCTTTGCCAGGATGAAGGAATTCTTCGACAACTGAGTTCGAAACCAGAACTGAAGAAAATACGCCGGTCCCCAAAGGGCCGGCGTTTTCCGTTCATGCCGGCGACTGGATGGACGAACTCGCGAGTACCATCGCGAAGAGAAAGAGGCAGGCGGCCGCGCCTTGCCCAGCTGCAGGCATAACCACCGAGCGCCATCAGCGTGCTGGTGGCCCGTTCCAACGCGTTTTCGATCTCCAGATATCCAGGCGCTTCCTCGTTGGCATTGGTCAATCGTTTCGACTTTCACGGTTGCCCCTCCTGCGTCCGGACCAGCGCCCTATCTACCTCGGTTATCCAGCGCAGGGAGCTCGCATGACCGAGAGCGGACAACAATGGCTTCGGCAGGACGACCAGGAAGCCACCAGGGCGAGCTTTCCGGAGCTCTTCTTCGATCTGGTTTTCGTGTTCGCGCTGATCCAGCTCTCCGAGACGCTTGCCGCCGATTTCACGTTCGGCATCGCCGCCGAGACGTTTCTCTTCATCTTCGCGCTATGGTGGGTCTGGATTCACACGACATGGATCACCAACCTCCTGAACACGGAGATCACGCCGGTCCGGCTGCTGCTCTTTGCCATGATGTTCCTCGGCATCGTGCTGGCGATCACGCTTCCCCGCGCCTTTACCGATATGGGCCTTGCCTTCGCGCTCGCCTATTCGGCGATGCAGATCGGCCGCTCGCTGTTCGCGCTCTATGCCTTCCGGCAGGCGGGCGATACCGCCTCGTTCATGACCCTCCTCAGGATCACCGTCTGGCTCTTTCTGTCGAGCGTCCTTTGGATCGCCGGCGGTCTTTCGGAACCGCGCCTGCGCGTCATCCTGTGGATTGCAGCACTTGCCATCGAATATATCGGTCCGGTGCTGCGCTACTGGTTGCCGAGGCTCGGTCCCTCGCCTCAGGAAACGCTTGATATCAGCGGAGAACACCTCGCCGAACGTTGCGCGTTGTTCGTCATCATCGCGCTTGGCGAGACCATCATCACCACCGGCAAGAATGCCTCCGGCCATCTGGAGATCGAAGCCACGTCGCTGGTCCTGCTCTGCGCATTTTTGTCCACAGTGCTCATGTGGTGGATCTATTTCCACGACGGACAGGAGCGTGCCGCCGACAAGGCGGAAGAGACGGCCGAACCGCAGATCATCGCCCAGCAGCTCTTCACCTACGGCCATCTGCCAATCGTCGCAGGGATCATCCTGACGGCGGTCGGCGAGGATTTCAGCCTGTCGCATCCCGAAGAAACGGGATCGTATAGTCATGCTCTCGCGCTGCTCGGCGGCCCTATCCTGTTTCTCGGCGGCACGACCTTGATGAAGACCATGGCCTCACGCTACGTCCCCTATTCGCACGTCACCGGCATCATCCTGCTTGCCGCCTGCTTCCTGCTCGTTCCCTTCATCGCGAATTTCCTCACGCAGGTACTCGCGAGCACGATCCTGCTTGTCGTCGCCCTATGGGAATATGTGGCGCTGAAACGGTTTCGCCGCGCCGCCGCCTGAGCGCCTCAGTAATGTGGCGGCCTGGTGACCGGCGCCGCTTCCCTCGAGGCTTCCTCCAGCTCCAGGAACCGCTCCGTCAACCGGTCGAGCTTGATGCGGGCCTGCTCGAGCGCCTTCCATTGGCCGGCGACCTGGTCGGACAGTTCCTCGATCACCTTGGCCTGATGGGCGGCAAGCTCCTCGAGCTTCACCAGCCTTTCCTCGTCACTCATCGCTGGCTTCCTTCGCCGCCTTCCAGGCGCGCACCGCATCGGGCATGCCGTCATGCCTCCCAAGCGGGCGTACCGGTGCATCATCCCACCAGTCGGAGCGGATCGGCTTCATGTCCAGGTTCTTCGGATAGAAAATACGATTCTCCGGCTTGCTGGCTTCCCCGACCACCAGCAGCCGCACTTCGGCTTCGGTGTTGTTGATGAAAGTATGAGCAACCCCCGTGCCCGCTGGAAAGCCGACGGAGTCGCCGGGTTTCAGCCGATGGATCTCGCCGTCCAGCCAGGCATCCGGCGTGCCCTCGATGACGTAGACGAATTCCTCCTCCAGGCTCTCTGCGTGCGGGAAGGAGGAACGGCGGCCGGGCGGTAGGCGCTCGTGATGGATGCCGAGCCGGGTCAGGCCGAAATGCCGGGCAAGTGCCGCACCAAAGCCCATCAGTTCGTCATCGCCCCGATAATGCCCCTCGGTCGGCTTTTCGACTTCGGCCCAATGGGCGATGCAGGAAGGTCGGTCCTTGTCGGTCATGGCGCAATCTCCCCTTGGAAATTGGCCGACACTAACCGACCGGGACCGGCCGGTCCATGTGGATTTCGAAGATCAGGCTCGAAGGCGCGGCCGCTCCATGCGCATGTCCCGGGCGCCCTTCGTCTTGAATCGGGCGACAAGCGAAGCGAGGCGGTTGCTGATGCCGACCAGGCTCTGGGCCGTCGCATTGGTCTCTTCCATCAGTGTTGCATTCTGCTGGGTGATCTGATCCATGCTGCGGATTGCGGAATTGATCTCGTTGATGCCCGACGCCTGCTCCTGCGCCGATTGCGCAATGGAGTTGATATGTTCGTCGATGGACTTTACTCGCCCTCCAAGGCCTACAAGGGCCTGGCCCGTCTGGTTGACGAGATCGACGCCCCGGTGCACGTCGGCCGAGGACTGGTCGATGAGTTCCTTGATCTCCTTGGCAGCAGCTGCTGAGCGCTGGGCAAGCTCGCGCACTTCCTGGGCGACGACCGCAAAACCCTTGCCCTGTTCGCCTGCGCGGGCGGCCTCGACACCCGCATTCAAGGCGAGCAGATTGGTCTGGAAGGCGATTTCGTCGATCACGCCGATGATCTGGGTCATTTTCTGGGAAGATTGTTCGATGTCGCCCATGGCGGCAACGGCCTCTTCCACCACCTCGCCCGAGCGAACGGTCTCCGTTGCCGACTCCCGAACGATCGTCTGGACCTCCCGCGTGCGTTTGGCCGACTGAGTCGCAATAGTAGTGATCTCTTCGAGCGCCGCCGCGGTCTGTTCCAGGGCCGATGCCTGCTGTTCGGTGCGTTTGGCCATGTTATCGGCAGCCGATGAAATGCCGCCCACTTCGGCACGCACCTGCTCGACCGAGGTATTGACCTCCCGCATGGCGGTATCCAGTTCGGCGACGGAAGAGTTGAAGTTCTGCCGCAGGGCGGAAAAATGCGGCGCCAGTTCCTGCCAGAGTTCCGCCGTGAGATCGCCGTCGGCAAGGCTCTTCAGCGCCCCGTCCAGCGCGGCCAGCGCTGTGTCCTGTTCGGCCTTCGCCTTTTCGCGCTCTGCCTCCGCCTTTTCACGTTCTTCATTCAGCGCCTGCAGGTAGACGGAGATGCTGTAATCCATGTCGATCAGCGCGGCCTTGATGATGGCCGTGAGGTTTTCGGAAAGGGCCTTTGCCTTCCTGTCCTGGAAAAATCCCTTCATTTCTTCCTTGATCACCGCGCGGACAAGGCCGTCCAGAACCATCGCATAGCCGCCGATATACCAGCGTGGTTCGAGGCCGAGGCGCGCGTGAACGCGGCCGATGGCAGAGACGGCGTTTACGTACTCGCCGTCGTACTTGCCGGACGCGATGACTGCCCAATGATTGGCCTGCCGGCTTTTCGCATGGGCGATGTGGCCATCGTTGGAGAAGAACTTCGCTGTATGAGGATTGGCTTTGACCTTTTGGTAAAAGGCATCAAGCGAACCTCCCACGGCCTGCTTGATGATCGGCTGGAGATTGGCAAGGTGACGTCGCTCTTCCTCACCAAGACCTGCAAATTCCAGGCGGTCTTTCAAGTCGGCGCTAAAGTTTGGATCGGTCATGGGGGCTCCGAGACGGCGAGATACGGGGTGTTCCAAACAGGGTTGGCTGATTGCTACTTTTCGTCATCGAGTTTTAACGCGCTGTTAGCCATGCCCCCTGAATTTTCAGCATGCATAAATTAGCATTGCTTTTGAAAAGCACTGATTCTCCGGAAAACAGAACCTCTGATCACCGCGCAGGCATGCAGCCAGTCGGCGTACCTGAAATGTGCAAAGCAGGCGCGAAACGCTCCCCTCCTCCAATGACATCAATGTCTTGAGCCCCTTCGCTTTCACGCTCTTCCAACCCGTGTCTACAATCTCCTCGCTTCCGTCGCCGGAGTGTTTCGCGAGACGTTCGCGGGCAGGCGGGAGCCGGCGCTTCCATTTGAACCGTAACGTGCGGGGAAGGTGGAAGAGGTGAAAACCATGGAGCGCAGGCCGAAAGGCAGGCGCTCCTATCAAGCCTCCCCCTGGCCGCCGGGTCAGGTTCGGTTGAGCCGTGCAAGTGGTGAGCCTGTCCCGAAAAGACGGGCGTGAACAAGACCACGCAGCGAGGCGAGATGATCACCTGTAGGGGCTGGACACCCCGAGAGAACG
>NZ_JPYQ01000019.1:52891-168288 GCF_000757525.1 Rhizobium sp. YS-1r
CAACTCCAATGAGGTTCCGCATTCGTGTGGGCTCTCCGATCTTTGAAACCACGGCAGGAGACTGCGCGTGGACGGAAACATTGGGAGGGCCCCTGGCCGGAGGGGTATCTACAGACGAAGCTTGCCTTCCTCGCTCCAAAACCTTAGCTCCTGTACAACGACACCCAAGATTCCCGATGGCGCAGAAAACCTCTCTTTCCCGGCTCAAGCTCACCGATTTCCGCAACTATGCGGAAGCGACGCTCGTTCTCGACGGGCGCCACGTGGTGCTGGCGGGCGAAAACGGCGCCGGCAAGACCAATCTCCTGGAGGCGGTCTCCTTTTTCTCGCCGGGCCGCGGCTTACGCCGTGCGGTCCTGACCGATGTCGCCCGCGTCGGCGCTGCCGGCAGCTTCACGATCTTCGCCGATGTCGACGGGATGGAAGGCGAAGTCTCGATCGGCACGGGCATCGAACCTGCCGATGGCGAGAACGTCACCCGCAAGCTCAGGATCAACGGGACGCCTGCGAAATCAACGGAGGAACTGTCCGACCACCTGAGCGTCCTGTGGCTGACGCCGGCCATGGACGGACTTTTTACCGGCCCCGCCGCCGACCGGCGGCGCTTCCTGGACCGGCTTGTACTGTCTCTCGATCATGCCCATGGCCGCCGCGCCAGCGATTTCGAGCGCGCCATGCGAAGCCGCAACCGCCTGCTCTCCGAAGGCCGTTTCGATCCCGCCTGGCTTTCCGCGATCGAAGCGCAGATGGCGAGCCTCGGCATTGCCATGGCCGCTGCGCGACAGGAGATGCTCGGCCTCCTCAGGACATTGTCGGCCGGTTCCGGCGAGACGCCCTTTCCCACACCGGTGCTGGCGCTCGAAGGCTTCATGGATCACGCCACGGAGCGGCCCGCCGCCGAACTGGAGGACGAATATCTGCAGATGCTGCGGAATAGCCGCGGGCGCGACGCTGCTGCGGGTCGTACGCTGGAAGGGCCGCATAGATCCGATCTGCTTGTCCGCCATCGCGAAAAGGACATGGAAGCCGAACGCTGCTCGACCGGCGAACAGAAAGCGCTGCTGATCGGCCTTGTGCTTGCCCATGCCCGTCTCACCGCCGACATGACCGGTCATACGCCGATCCTGCTGCTCGACGAGATCGCCGCACATCTCGACGAAGGCCGGCGCGCGGCGCTGTTCGATCTTGTCCACGGGCTCGGCGGCCAGTCCTTCATGACCGGCACGGACAAAAGCATGTTCTCCGCTCTCGCCGACCGGGCGCAGTTTTTTACCGTCGCACATGGCAGCGTCACATCCTGAGTTACACGCCTCGTCTCGCGATGATATGATACCTTCATGGAAACCTTGACACCTGACGAGATCGAACGTTACCGCCGCCACATCCTGCTGCCGGAAATCGGCGGCACCGGTCAGCAGAAGATGAAGGACGCGCGCGTTCTGGTAATCGGCGCCGGGGGGCTCGGCACACCGGTCCTCGAATATCTCGCCGCGGCCGGCATCGGCACGATCGGCATCGTCGACGATGATCTGGTCTCGCTCTCAAACCTGCAGCGGCAGGTGATCCACGATACCGGCACGATCGGCGAGATGAAGACGAGAAGTGCCCGCGAGGCGATCGCGCGGCTCAACCCGCATGTGCGCGTCGTGGATTTCGAGGAGCGCTTTTCGCTCGAATGGGCGTCGCGGAACCTGTCCCGCTTCGACCTCCTCATCGATGGCTCGGATAATTTCGATACACGCTATGCGGCGGCGGACGCGGCGGAACTTGCGAAAATCCCGCTGGTGACGGGCGCCGTCGGGCGTTTCGACGGGTCCCTGACCGTGCTGAAACCCTATGAGACCGGCCCGGACGGTGCGCCTAATCCCACCTATCGCGATCTTTTCCCGGAAAAGCCGCCGGAAGGACTGATCCCCTCCTGCGCCGAGACCGGCATCGTCGGGGCACTGACCGGTGTCATCGGCACGCTGATGGCCATGGAAGCGATCAAGCTTATCGTCGGGATCGGCGAACCGCTGGTCGGCCGGCTGATGCTCTACGATTCGCTTGTCGCCCGCTTCGACATCATCAAATACAAACGCCGCACCGCAAGGGCTGCCGCCGAATGACCGACATCATCCGCATTGGAGAAGACTTCGGCCGCTTCGACGAACTTCTGGCGCTCATCCTCTCCTCCTTCGCCTATATGGACGGCGTCATCGACCCGCCCTCCTCCGCGCATCGGCTGACATTGGCGTCATTGGCCGAAAAGGCGAAAGATGAAATCGCCTTCGCCGCCGTCGAGGATGGCAAGCTCGCGGGCTGCGTCTTCCTGAAACCGGAGCCCGGCTTCCTCTATCTCGGCAAGCTCGCTATCGCGCCGGAATGTCAGGGCAAGGGTCTCGGCCGCCGGCTGCTGGCAATTGCCGAAGATGTCGCCCGAAAAGAGGGACTGCCTTCGCTCAGGCTCGAAACCCGCATCGAACTCGCCGGCAACCATGCGACATTCGCCAGATGGGGCTTTTCGAAAACCGCCGAAAATTCCCATCCGGGCTTTGAGCGCGTCACCTCCATCGAGATGCAGAAGCGGCTTGCATGATCAGTTGCGGCCCGGCAGCACCCGGTTCGGCGGACGGTGGCCGTCGAAGAAGGTGCGGATATTGATGATCACCTTGTCGCCCATGTCGATCCGCCCCTCGATCGTCGCCGAGCCCATATGCGGCAAGAGCACGACGCGGCCCTGATGGGCAAGCTTGATGAGCTTCGGGCTCACCGCCGGTTCGTTCTGATAGACGTCGAGGCCGGCGCCGGCGATCTTGTTGTCGCGCAGAAGCTGGATCATCGCCGCCTCGTCGATGATGTCGCCGCGGGCGGTATTGACGATGATCGAGCTCGGCTGCATCAGCGCCAGCCGGCGAGCCGAAAGCAGGTGGAAGGTCGCCGGCGTCGAGGGGCAGTTGACCGAGACGACGTCGACGCGGGCAAGCATCTGGTCGAGGCTGTCCCAATAGGTCGCCTCCAGTTCCTCTTCCGTCGCGGGATTGGCGCGCTTCCTGTTGTGATAGTGGATCGACAGGCCGAAGGCCTTGGCCCGACGCGCAACGGCCGTGCCGATGCGACCCATGCCGACGATGCCGATGCGCTTTCCCCAGATGCGGCGGCCGAGCATCCAGGTGGGGCTCCAGCCCGCCCAGTCGCCCGGATGATCGGTGAGCACGCGCGAACCTTCGACCAGCCGCCGGTTGACCGCGAGAATCAACGCCATGGTCATGTCGGCAGTATCTTCGGTCAGCACATTCGGTGTATTGGTGACGGTGATGCCCCGCTTTGCGGCCGCATCCACATCGATATGATCGAAGCCGTTGGAGAAGCTGGCGATCAGCTTGAGCTGCGGCCCGGCTTCGGCAATCAGCGCTTCGTCGATCCTGTCCGTGACCGTCGGCACCAGCACGTCCGCAAGCTTCATCGCGGCCGCCAGTTCGTCCCTCGTCCTTGGCGTATCGTCGATATTGAGCTCGGCATCGAACAGCTCTCGCATGCGGGTTTCCACCGCATCCGGCAGCTTGCGGGTGATATAGACCTTGGGTTTTTTCTTTGCGGTCATGAGTTTCGCTATCCGGCGCCCTTTAGGATGTCCTTAACCAAGTCGCGCGATATTCGGTTCATCCAGGGCGTTTTCTACCAGACCCGTCGGCGAAGACAAACAAAACCTCGCAGGGTCCGCGTGGCGCCCCACGGTCTTTCAGCCGGAACCAACCCATGCGCCGCGTTATCCTTCGTTCCTTCATTGCCCTGACTCTCGGTCTTGCCGCCTGCCTGTCCGTTTCCGCGCCAGCTTACGCTCAAGGCGCGAAGGGGCCTAGCGGCCTGCCGCTCCCCCGGTTCGTCAGCCTCAAATCGAAGAAGGTGAATATCCGTATCGGTCCGAGCACGGATTATGCCGTCTCATGGATGTATATGAAATCCGGCACGCCGATGGAGGTCATCCAGGAGTACGAGAACTGGCGGCGCGTCCGCGATGCCGACGGCACCGAGGGCTGGGTGAACCAGGCGCTGCTTTCCGGCGAGCGCACCGCACTCGCGGCACCCTGGATGCGCGGCAAGGGCAAGGACATCTACGTCAACATGCGCCGGGACCCGCAGAACAGCGCCGCCATCGTCGCAAAGCTGGAGCCAGGCGTCGTGCTCAAGATCAACGAATGCAATGGCGACTGGTGCCACGCGGAAGCGAGCGGCACCGAGGGCTGGATCGCACAGGGCGAGGTCTGGGGCGCCTATCCCGGCGAGGCCTTCAAATAAGGCTTTCCCGGCGAGGCCTTAAACAAGGCCTTCGCTTGCCGCCGCTTCCTTAAGCGATTCCATCGGACGCGGGCCTATCTGCTGAATGCAGATGGCGGCTGCCAGGCAACCGAGCTTGCCGCAATCTTCAAGCGAGCGTCCCTGGGTATAGCCGTAGAGGAAGCCGGCGGCGAAAAGGTCGCCTGCACCGGTCGTATCGACCAGTTCCCGGATCGGGTAGGCAGCGACCTTCACGCGCTCGGCGCCGCGGATGATGATCGCGCCCTCCTCGCTGAGCGTGACGGCAGCAAGCTTGCAGTCCTTGCCGATCTTTTCAAGAGCCAGCTCGAAATCATCCGTCTCGTAAAGCGAGAGCGCTTCCTGCCGGTTAGCGAAGACGATGTCGACCGTGCCGGAACGCATCAGGTCGAGGAATTCCGCACGGTAGCGGTCGACGCAGAAGGGGTCGGAGAGCGTCATCGAGACTTCGCGACCGTTCGCATGGGCGATGCGGGCGGATTCGCGGATCGCCTCCTTGGCGCGCGGCGGGTCCCAGAGGTAGCCCTCGAAATAGGTGACTTTGGATTCGGCCACCACATCCGCCTCGACATGCTCCGGACCGAGATCGACACAGGCGCCGAGGTAGGTGTTCATCGAGCGCTCGCCGTCCGGCGTGACGAAGATCATCGAACGGGCGGTCGGCGGATTGGTGCCTTCCGGCTTGGTCTGGTAGTGCACGCCCTGGGCGCGGATGTCGTGCTGGAAGATCTGGCCGAGCTGGTCTTCGGCGACCTTGCCGAAATAGGCAGCCCTGCCGCCGAAACCGGCAATCCCGGCCGCGGTGTTCCCGGCCGAACCGCCGGAGGCTTCCACCGCCGGCCCCATCTTCGAATAGAGAAGTTCGGCGCGCTCGGCATCGATCAGGTTCATCGCTCCCTTGATGATCGCATTCTCGCTCAGGAAACTGTCCTCACAGCGGGCAAGGATATCCACGATAGCATTACCGATGGTCAGCACGTCGAATTTGGGCATCCGGTCTTGATCCTCTTCAACAGGTTAGTCCGGGAAAACCGGTATTCGGGTTTTGACGTGATTGGAAGCGAAAATAACGACAATGCCCGTAAAACCAGGCCTTCCACCATCCGTCACGTCCCTGTCACGATCTACGTTTATGTGTTTGCCCATCCGGTTGCGTTGCCGACCACGGATGAACTGGCGGCAGACTTCCGGAATCCCGGCTGAGACCGGGAACGAAAGCGGGGATTGCCCCGCTTTTTTGTTTGGCACCCAGGCCGTCTCATTTCCTCCCTCGAAAGGCTCTTCTGCGGTAAACGCATTTGTCCTCACCCGCGACATGCGTTAGACGCATAAAACCTCCCTCTGCCGAAAGCCTCCTCCGTGTCCTCCGTCTTCGTGAATGTCGTGCCCGTCTTCGTCCTGATCCTCATCGGCTGGATGTCGGCGAAAACCGGAATATTGAAGGAGGAGACCGGCGACGCGCTCGGTGAATTCGTCTTCAAGATCGCCGTGCCCATGCTGATCTTCCGGACGCTGGCGGATGCGCATTTTGAAGGCGCTTCGCCGTTCCGGCTCTGGGCGGCCTATTTCCTGGCCGTCGCCGTCACCTGGACGGTCGGCCATCTCATCGCCACGCGCATCTTCCGGCGTGATGCGAAAGTCGGTGTCATTGCCGGAATGTCCGCCTCGTTCGCCAACAACGTCTTCATCGGCCTGCCGCTCGTCGCCCACATCGTCGGGAAAGATGGGTTGGTGGCGATCTCGATCCTGCTCGCCATTCATCTGCCGCTGATGATGGTGGCCGGCACCATCCTGATGGAGGGTGCCGCCTCGAAGGTCGATGGAGGGGAGAAACGCAGCATTCCAGCCATCCTGATGCAGATAGGCTCGAATCTTGCCCGCAACCCGCTGGTGATAGGGCTTTTTGTCGGCGTGGCCTTCAATTTGCTCGGCCTGCACCTGCCGCAGGCGGTTGCCGTGGTCGTGGACCAGATTTCCGCAGCGGCAAGTCCTGTCGCACTGATATCGATCGGCATGGCGCTGACGAAATATCCGATCCGCGGCGATATCGGGCTTTCCGGGATGTCGGCCGTCCTGAAGCTCACCTTGCTGCCGGCCGTCGTCTTTCTCATGAGCCACCTTCTGGGTCTTCCACAGGATTGGACCGCAGCACTCGTGCTGACCTCCTCGGTGCCTACCGGTATCAATGCCTGGCTGATTGCCCAGCGCTTCCGTTCCGGCCACAGCCTTGCGGCATCGGTTATCAGCATCACGACGGCCTTCGGCGTGATTACCGTCAGCTTCTGGGCCTGGCTGCTGAGTTGAGCAGCCCCAAATCGGAGACCCTCAACCACAAACGCAAAATGCCCGGGCGAAGCCGGGCATTTTCATTGGAAAACATGCCTGAACCGATCAGTTCGTCGCAGGCGGAGCGGCCGGCGCTGCATTCGGGTCCGGAAGCGGAGCCGGGCTGTCAGATTGTTCGCGCAGATAAGCGAGCAGGTTGGCCCGTTCGGTATCGTTCTTGAGACCCGCAAAGCCCATGGCCGTGCCCTTGATGAAGCTCTTCGGAGCCGTCAGGAAATGGTTGAGGTTGTCGAAGGTCCAGTGCTCCGAACCGCCCTTGGAGAAATCCTTCATGGCAGCCGAATAAGCGAAGCCTTCATGCGAAGCGACCGGACGGTCGACAACGCCCCAGAGATCGGGGCCGACCTTGTTCGGACCGCCCTTCTCGATCGAATGACAGCTCTGACACTTCTTGAAAACCGTCGCGCCGGCTGCTGCATCGGCACTTGCAAGAAGCTGTCCGACCGGAACTGCCGCCGGCGCCGCCTCAGCCGCTTCGCCCCCTGCAGGCTCCTCGGCCGCAACAATGGCAAAGCCTTCCTTTTCAGGGGTCGGTGAATGAAAAATGCCTTCCGAGGCAATCGACACCGACATCATGACGAAGACCGTAGCAAGCAGGGCGCCTGCCGCCATGTTTACGTAGGGGTTCATCCGCAACCGCTCCTTCGCAACCGCCTGTCCTAAGGCGAGCCATCTTGAAATTGCGCGGAACCTATGTCTTTTGCATCATTGTTGCAACACGATATTCATCCCGCGCGTGAGACTTTTTGACACTTTTCCCGCCGGGACAGAAGGGTCCCCCATGAAGAATTCGGCTTTTGACCGAACGCTGGTGCTGATCCCGGCCCGAATGGCCTCGACGCGCCTGCCAGGAAAACCTCTGGCTGATATTGCCGGATTGCCGATGATCGTCCAGGTAGCAAAACGCGCCCAGGAAGCGGAAGCCGGCCGAATCATCGTCGCGGTCGACCATCAGGACGTCTACGACGCGGTGGCGGCCGCCGGTTTCGACGTGGTGATGACCCGCCAGGATCATCAATCCGGTTCCGACCGCATCTTCGAAGCCGTCCAGAAGGCCGATCCGGACGCGAAGATGGATTTCGTCATCAACGTCCAGGGCGACCTGCCGACGATCGAACCGGAGGCGGTCCGTGCCTCGCTCCGCCCCCTCGAAAATTCCTCGACCGATATCGCGACGCTGACGGTCGAGATCACCGACGAACACGAGAAAACCAATCCGAATGTCGTCAAGATCGTCGGCTCTCCGCTTTCCGCCACGCGGCTGAGGGCGCTTTATTTCACCCGCGCGACGGCCCCATACGGCAACGGCCCGCTCTATCACCATATCGGGCTCTATGCCTATCGCCGCGCCGCGCTCGAAAAATTCGTGTCGCTCGGACCGTCGGTGCTCGAAAAGCGCGAATCGCTCGAACAGCTCCGGGCGCTCGAAGCGGGCATGCGCATCGATGCCGAAATCGTTGACTCCGTGCCTCTGGGTGTCGATACTCCGGCCGACCTTGAAAAGGCGCGCGCGATCCTTTCCGCCCGCGCTTCCTGACGGATGTTTCCCATGAACGCTCCCACCAATAGCATCGCCTTCCAGGGCGACTTCGGCGCCAATTCCGACATGGCCTGCCGCGACATGTTCCCGACCATGGAACCGCTGCCCTGCGCAACCTTCGAGGATGCCTTCCAGGCGCTCGAAAACGGCGACGCCGATCTGGCGATGATCCCGATCGAGAACACGATCGCGGGCCGCGTCGCCGACATCCACTATCTGCTGCCCGAATCGCGGCTGCATATCGTCGGCGAATATTTCATGCCGATCCGCTTCCAGCTCATGGTGCTGCCGGGCGTGAAACATGAGGAAGTCCGCACCGTCCACAGTCATATCCATGCGCTCGGCCAGTGCCGCAAGATCATCCGCGCCAATGGATGGAAGGCGGTCGTGGCGGGCGATACGGCAGGTGCTGCCAAGCTGATCGCGGAAAAGGGCGACCGCTCCATGGCCGCGCTCGCGCCCCGGCTTGCGGCGGAACTCTACGGCCTCGAAATCATGGCCGAGAATGTCGAGGACACGGAAGACAACATCACCCGTTTCGTGATCCTGTCGCGCGACGAAAAATGGGTGCAGCGCAACGATCCGACCGATGTGATCGTGACGACGTTCGTATTCAACGTCCGCAATATTCCGGCCGCGCTCTACAAGGCGCTCGGCGGGTTCGCGACGAACGGCATCAACATGACCAAGCTCGAAAGCTATCAGCTCGGCGGCAAGTTCGTGGCCACCCAGTTCTATGCGGATATCGAGGGCCATCCGGACGACGCTCCGGTGCGCCGGGCGCTGGAGGAACTCCGGTTCTTCTCTGAAAAGGTCCGCATCCTTGGGACCTACAAGGGCCATCCGATGCGCGGAGCACTGCAGAAGGGATGACGAACGGTCCGGCGTGAACTCGTGCATAACAAAGGACGGATTCCCCCCTTGGCGACAGTCGGAATTTCAAGTTCGGCCGGGACACGTCGGGTGCCTTGATTTAAGTTTTTATAAGTGACACACGACGTGTCCCGTTCAGTGTTCTTGTGCTGCGCAACTCCGGTTCCTCTGCGGCGATATGGTCTTACGTCCTTGCAGATGCCATACCGGGTTGGGTGCGACACACGCACGCCCCGCCTTGAGGCGAGAGGGGGACCATTTTCTGCGCAGCCCCTGACGACCCGCCTGCATCAACGGCAGACCGAAAGGGCACCGGTCCCATCTCGCCGGCGATGCTTGAACCGGTGTAGCCGAAACGGGACGCGAAGATTGTAGGCATGGGTTGAAAGGGCGGGGATGAACGGGAGTGATTTTTCCTGTCGATTTTTGCCAAGGTTTTGATTTGCCTCGCCATACCCCCTCTGCCCTGCCGGGCATCTCCCCCACGGGTAGGGAGATCACAAGTGGCGTGATCCTCGCTTCCAAACTGCCGTTGCAAACGCGGGACGCTCACTCGGGACACTCGATGAAAGGCTGTGAGCAGGCGTCCAGCCAATCTCCCCCCTTGTGGGGGAGATGCCCGGCAGGGCAGAGGGGGGTGCCACGCCCGCCGCTGCCGAGCGCCTTTCGCGCTTACTCCGCGCTCATCGAATAGACCCGCAGGCGATGGCCGTCCGGATCGGTCATGACGAAGGTGTAGCCGAAATCCATCTGCACCGGCGTTTGCAGCACCCGCATGCCGCGTTTCGCCCAATCCGCATAGATTCTGTCGACATCGGCCGCATTTTCGCGCCTGAAGCAGATCTCCATCCCGCCGCTGCCGTCTGTGACAAGCGGCTCAGCCGTGTGCCGTGACCAGAGGCCGACCTTGAGACCGGTCGGCAGGACGAAAAGGGCGAAAGTCGCCGAACGTTCGACGGGATCGACGACGAAGAGAGACTGATAGAATTCCGCGCTTGCGAACGGGTTGTCGACGAAGAGAATAACGAAATCGGGATGAACCATGTCAGTGCTCCTGTGCTTGAGACCGACGCAACGCTATCGCACCCTGCTGTCAGATAATGGCAGCAGCGATCACCGCTCTTCGGGAATCCCCTGCATCTCGCGCCACGCCTTCACCAACACCTGCCGGCGGCGGGGATAGCGCTGTTCCGTCGACGTGACGGAAATCATACGATCGGTGCGGAAATGCCGAAAATCCTGCCTGAGCTCACACCAGGCAACCAGAACCCGGACGCTGTCGAAGAAGCCGAGCGCGAAGGGCCAGACTTTCCGGGTCGTCAGTGTGCCTTTGTCATCCTCATAGGAGAGTTCGAGAATGTGTTCGGCCCGTATCGCCTTGCGGATCAGGCCGAGATCCGCCTTGTCCTCCTGCCGGCGCGGCGCGCCGACAAGCAGGGTCGAGGTGTCGAGCTCCTGCTTGAGCTCAGGCGGCAGGACAGCGGCGATCTTGGCAAGCGCATCCACGGCACCGGCGGCCAATCGCGGATCGGCTGTCTTCGCCACCCAGCGGGAGCCGAGCACCAGTGCCTCGATCTCCTCTTCGGAAAACATCATCGGCGGCAGCATGAAGCCCGGCTTCAGCACATAACCGAGGCCCGCCTCCCCCTCGATGAAGGCGCCCTGTGCCTGAAGGCTGGCAATGTCCCGATAGAGCGTGCGCAGGCTGACGCCGGTTTCGGCAGCGAGCTTCGCACCGCTGACCGGCTGGCGATAGCGGCGGAGCACCTGAAGGAGAGCAAGCAGACGTTCCGAGCGGGCAATGGTCATGAAGTTGAAACCTCAACGAAGGCAAAGGGCTAGATTGCCACCCCCCTCACCAACAAAATCTAACACTTAGCTAAAGCTAAGATGTTGATTTTGTAACCTCTCCCACCAAGGGAGAGGTAGGCCCGCGGCGGCGCGGCATTTCTATCTCTCCCCCTGTGGGAGAGAAAGCAATTTCAGCACCTTAGCAAAGCTAAGTGCTAGAAATTGCAAGTGAGGGGGTAGAGAGCAGTCAGGCATAGCCTGACGCTCTGCCCTTCGGAATGATTCACCTGATCATTCCGTAGGCTGCGCCTGACCGCTCCAGCCCTTCGCTTGAGCTCAGGGCGTTCCTCGCTGCAATCGATCCAGTGAATCGATTGCTCAGGCTGCGCCTGACCGCTCGTCACTCCACTCGATCCAGTCGCGCAGCAGGCGGTGGGCGATCGCGCCCTTCGCCGGGGCAAAATGGGGGCTGTCCGGCCCGGCATCCAGCATCGCGGCGACCTCCGCGCGCTCGAACCAGCGGACGTCCGCCATTTCCTGCGGATCGATCTTGATCTCGGTGGACGTCGCTTCGGCATAGCAGCCGATCATCAGCGAATGCGGCATCGGCCAGGGCTGGGAGGCGTGGTAACGCACCCTTCCCACCTCGATGCCGGATTCCTCGAAGGTTTCGCGGCGGACCGCGTTCTCGATCGTTTCGCCCGGCTCAACGAAACCGGCAAGACAGGAATACATCCCTTCCTGGAAATGGTGACTGCGGCCAAGCAGGCAACGGTCCCGCTCGATATCCACCGTCAGCATGATCACCACCGGATCGGTACGCGGAAACGTCATATGCTGGCATTGGGTGCAGACGCGCTTGTAGCCGCCGATCTTCGGCTCAGTCGGAGAACCGCATTTGCCGCAGAAGCGGTTGGCGCCGTTCCAGTTGAGGAGCGCTACGGCCTGCGCGATCTCGCCCTGCAGTTCGCCCTCGATCAACGAATCACGGAAGAGTGCCCGCGCCTCCGTCGGTTTGTAATGGCTCGCCAAGTCCTCGACCGGGATCAATACCGGCACGGCAATCCGCGGCTCACCATTCTCCTTGTAGCCGAGCAGAACGGCGTTATCGAAATCAGGTTCGAGTTCAGCGAGTTCGTAAGGCGCGAACAATGGATCGAGGATCTGGCCGTCGTGCTTCAGGATCAGCCGGCTGCCGGTGAAGGCGAAGATATGCATGCCCTCGACCGCGAGCGCTTTCTCCAGGCAGTCGTCGTCACGATATTCGGCCTGCCGGTCCAGCTTGTTGCCGGAAAAGGCGGTGAGTTCGCTCGGTTCTGGATGCGGTGCGTCGGTTTGGAAAAGAGTTGCGGTCATGATCAGAGAGCTTCAATGAGTTTCTTGAGGAAATCCTGCTTCTGCGGTTCGTCATAAGGCACCGCCTGACCGAACCCCCAGACGGGACCGGGCCAATTGGGATCGCCCTCGAACCGAGCTATGACGTGGACATGCAGTTGGCGAACGATATTGCCAAGCGCGCCCACGTTGACCTTCGTCGCGCCGGTTGCCTCTTTCAGCGCCGCAGCCACCGTATTCGTCTCGAAGGCCAAAAGCGCCTGGTCGAGCGGAGTGAGATCGAATATCTCGACCATGCCGTTGCGTTGCGGCACCAGCATCAGCCAGGGCCAGCGGCTGTCTTTCAGGATACGGAGCTGGCAGAGACCCAGCACCGTCACGAGATCCGAATCCCGAGCGAGTCTCCCGTCCAATTCGAAATCGCTCAAGCTCTCCTCCCGTTTGTTTTTCATTCGATAGCAGTTTTTGCCGATCCGGCGGTCCGGTTCCAACATCTGCATATCCTTGGCGCACCTTCGCAAGCAAATGTTGGAATCACAAGGACCACAAGCAAGCATATGATTTCCAGTGGAATTTTCGGATCGATATCTGATCTGAAAAGGGCCGCGAACGAGATTCGAATGTCAAATTCATTCCACCAGCTTGCATTTGTAAGCGTTATTGCCGATATGTGCGACGGGAGGTTGGTGGTGGACGAGCCACTCGCCAACCGGGTCAGGTCCGGAAGGAAGCAGCCCTAACGAGCCCGGCACGGGTCGCCGTGCCAGCCTCCCACCTCAATTCGATACCATCTTGGTCAGCTTCCGGTCCGGTCAAGTGGCTGGAACGGCCCGCGCAGGCTGGCAGGACTTTATGAGCGATACCGGGCCCACACAGACGAGCACCCCCACCGGAAACGGATACCGGGTGCTCGCCCGCAAATACCGTCCCAAGGATTTTTCGGACCTCATGGTCGGCCAGGAGCCGATGGTCCGCACGCTGACCAACGCCTTCGAAACCGGCCGCATTGCGCAGGCCTATATGCTGACCGGCGTACGCGGTGTCGGCAAGACGACGACCGCCCGCATCCTCGCCCGCGCGCTGAACTACAAGACCGCGGAAATCGACAAGCCGACGATAGACCTTCGCATTCCCGGCGAGCATTGCCAGGCGATCATGGAAGGCCGGCATGTCGACGTGATCGAGATGGACGCCGCCTCGCATACCGGCATCGACGACATCCGCGAGATCATCGAGCAGGTGCGCTACCGGCCCGTCTCGGCGCGCTACAAAGTCTATATCATCGATGAAGTGCACATGCTCTCGACGCAGGCCTTCAACGGCCTGTTGAAGACGCTCGAAGAGCCGCCGGAACATGTGAAATTCATCTTCGCGACGACGGAAATCCGCAAGGTTCCGATCACCGTGCTTTCGCGCTGCCAGCGATTCGATCTTCGCCGCATCAGCGCCGCCGATCTCGTCGGCCTGTTTTCGACCATCCTGGAAAAGGAAGGCATCCCCGCCGAACCGGAAGCGCTCGCCATGGTCGCTCGCGCCGCAGAAGGCTCGGCGCGCGACGGGCTGTCGCTGCTCGACCAGGCGATCGCCCATGGCGGCGGCAGCGTGCAGGCCGAAACAGTGCGCGGCATGCTGGGCCTTGCGGACCGCGCCCGCATCGTCGACCTCTTCGAGCATATCGTGCGCGGTGACGTGACGGCGGCACTTTCCGAGTTCGGCGCGCAATACGAAGCCGGCGCCAATCCGGTGGTGGTGCTGACCGATCTCGCCGACTTCACCCATCTCGTCACCCGCTTCAAATATATTCCCGATGCGGCAAACGACCCGTCGCTCAGCGAAATCGAGCGCGTACGCGGCCAGGAATTCGCCGACAGCGTCGCGGTGAGCACGCTGTCGCGGATCTGGCAGATGCTGCTCAAAGGCATTCCGGAAGCGGAAAACTCTTCGCGTCCCGCCGGTGCGGCCGAAATGGTGCTGATCCGGCTTACTCATGCCGCCCATCTGCCTTCGCCGGAAGAGGCCGCACGCCGGCTGGGGGATTTCTCCGGCAGCGGTGAAGGCCAACGCCCTGCCCCATCCCCGAACGGCAATGGCGCCAATGGGGGCGGAAGCCGGCCAGTTTCGCCGCAGCACGCATCGGTCAATGCCCGCGGCACGGAGATGTCGGCGCCACGCGTGCCGGCCGAAGTCTCAGGACGTGGGCCTACCGCCATGCTGCAATCGGTTCCGACGCCGGAGCGGCAGGAAGTGCCGGTCGGACGGATCGAGGAACAGCCCGCAGAGAAACCGCAGCCGAAAGTGCCGGTCAATTCGCTGCAGGACATCGTCGAGCTTTGCACCCAGAACCGCGATCCGAAGCTGAAGGCGCTGGTGCGCAATTTCGTGCGGCTGGTGAAGCTGGAGCCGGGGCGGCTCGAGATGCGACTGGTGGATGGCGGTCCGAACACGCTGCCCGGCGAGCTTGGCGTCAAGCTCAAGGAATGGACCGGCATTCACTGGATCGTCAGCATCAGCAAGGAGGAGGGCGCGCCGACGCTGGTCGAGGCGGATAACAATGCCCGCGAAGCCCGCCTTACGGATGCCCGCGCCGACCCGGACGTGGCGGCGATCCTCGCCCAGTTTCCGGGGGCCAAGATCACCGACGTGCGTATCCGCGCCGCAGAAGAAGAGAACGAAACCGAGGAAGCGCCGGCACCGGCGACCGCGGAATCCGAAGAGGGCGACATCCTGCCCGGCGACGACATCGAGCTATAGAAGAAGAGGACAGAGAGATGCGCGACATCATGGGCATGATGGGCAAGGTCAAGGAAATGCAGGCCAAGATGGAGAAGATGCAGGCGGAGATCGCCGCTCTCGACGTCGAAGGCACATCCGGCGGCGGCCTCGTCACCGTCAGGCTCAACGGCAAGGGCGAAATGCTCGGCCTCAAGATCGACCCGTCGCTCTTCAAGGAAGACGATGTCGAAATCCTCGAAGACCTGATCGTCGCGGCCCACAAGGCCGCCAAGGAACGCGCCGAGCAGCTTGCCGCCGAAAAGACCAAGGAACTGACTGCCGGCCTGCCGATCCCGCCCGGCATGAAATTGCCGTTCTGATCATTCCATCGGAGGGATAGGAGGCTCCAATGACACTGACATCGCTTCTGGTCTTCGCGGCGGCGCTGTTCGTCGCCGCGGGTTCGCCAGGCCCGAGCATTGCTGCGCTCGTCGCCCGCGTGCTTTCCAAGGGCTACCGCGACGTGCTGCCCTTCCTGGCGGCGATGTGGGTGGGCGAAGCCGTGTGGCTCTCCTTCGCGGTGGCCGGCCTTGCTGCGATTGCTGAGAGCTTCCACATCGTCTTCGTGGCGATCAAGTGGATCGGCGTCTGTTACCTGCTCTATCTTGCCTGGAAAATGTGGTTTGCCGAACCTGCCGGCCCCGGTGAGGCCCTCCCCGAAAGCCGCTCGGCGCTGAAGATGTTCTTTACCGGGCTGACCGTGACGCTCGGCAATCCGAAGATCATGATGTTTTACGTAGCGCTCCTGCCTTCAATCATCGACCTCGGCGGCGTGACGCTGACCGGCTGGCTGGAACTGGTTGCCGCGATGTTCATCGTCCTGGTCGTGGTCGACCTCGCCTGGGTGCTGCTCGCCGCCAAGGCTCGGCAGTTCCTGAAAAGCCCGCGCGCCGTCAGGATCGCCAACCGTTTCTCGGCCGGAACGATGGCGGGTGCGGCAGCGGCCATCGCGGCGCGTTGAAACACGGCTTCCGGTTCGGCCACAGGTTTTGTGGAGCGCCGGTTCCTGGGCGATTCCGTTTTACCGGCATTTGAGGTACAAGCGCCGCATGGCAAAGCGAGTCACCGGCCCCGAAATCGAAAAACTCATCCAGCTTCTGGCGAAGGTCCCGGGCCTCGGGCCCCGCTCCGCACGCCGGGCGGCGCTGCATCTCATCAAGAAGAAGGAGCAGCTTCTCGGTCCCCTGTCGCATGCCATGGGCGAGGCCTATGACAAGGTGAAAATCTGCTCGCGCTGCGGCAATGTCGATACCGTCGATCCCTGTAGCGTGTGCACCGACGAGCGGCGCGACCAGTCGGTCCTGATCGTCGTGGAGGACGTGTCCGACCTCTGGGCGCTGGAACGCGCCGGCGCGATGAATGCCGCCTATCACGTGCTCGGCGGCACGCTCTCGCCGCTCGATGGCATCGGCCCGGACGATCTCAACATCCGCGGGCTGATCGACCGGGTGAACGAGGGCGGCATCCGTGAGGTCATCATCGCCGTCAACGCCACCGTCGAGGGGCAGACGACGGCGCATTACATCACCGACCAGCTTTCCGGCATCGACGTGAAGATCACACGGCTTGCGCATGGCGTGCCGGTCGGCGGCGAGCTCGACTATCTCGACGAGGGCACGCTGACGGCGGCGCTCAGGGCACGGACGGCGATATAGAGTTTCGGAAGGAGACCGATGAGCAAGCTCGCCCCCCTCTGGCCTGCCGGCCATCTCCCCCACAGGTGGGGAGATCAGCAAGATGCTCCCACACCGCTCCAATCGCGAGGTTTGAGGTGGGCGAGACGTAGCACCAAATCGATCTCCCCCCTTGAGGGGGAGATGGCCGGCAGGCCAGAGGGGGGTGTTTTCAGACGCATGGCCGCGTTGCTTTTCGCGGCAATGGCGATGCTTTTTCCCCTCCCCTCCCTCGCGCAGAACCGGCCGGACATCGAAAAGCAATTCCAGCGGTGGATTGTCAGCGACCTTGGTCCTGACGCGAAGAGGGCGGGGATTTCCGAGAGGACGCTGAAGGCCGCATTCCGGGGCATCGCTCTGAACTGGACCCTGCCCGATCTCCTGCCGCCAGGCACGAAGCCTCCGAAACAGCAGGACCAGAGCCAGGCGGAGTTCTCATCGCCGGGTGCCTATTTTTCGGAGAAGCGGCTGCAGGGTCTGACGGCGACCGGGCGCGGGCTTTTTTCCACCCATGCAGCAACGCTGAAGAAGATCGAGGCGGCTTATGGCGTGCCGGGCGAGATCGTCGTGGCCATCTGGGGCCGCGAGTCAGGCTTCGGGCGCGCAAAACTGCCCTATTCCGCCGTGCAGGTGCTCGCAACCAAAGCCTTCATGTCGACTCGCAAGCAGATGTTCCGCGAGGAACTGATCGCCGCGCTGACGATGATCGAACGCGGCGATGTCGATGCGGCGACCATGAAAGGATCGTGGGCGGGCGCGCTCGGCCAGCCGCAGTTCATGCCGTCGAGCTACCTGAAATATGCCGTCGACTTCGATCGCGACGGGCATGCCGATATCTGGAATTCGGTGCCGGACGCGCTCGCCTCGATTGCCCATTACCTGCAGAAGGAAGGCTGGCAACGCGGCCGCGACTGGGGGTTCGAGGTCACCATTCCGGCCAATGTCTCATGTGCGCAGGAAGGGCCTGACCTTGCAAAGCCGGTCTCGACCTGGGTGGCGGCCGGCATCACCCGCATTTCCGGGAAGGCGTTCCCTTCCGCCGATCTCAAGGCTGCCGGAATGATGCTGCTTCCCGCCGGGCGGCACGGGCCGGAATTCATCGTCACGCCGAATTTCTACGTGCTCAAGCAATACAATAATTCCGACCTCTACGCGCTCTTCATCGGCAACCTGGCCGACCGCATCGCCAATGGTGGCGGACCGTTCCGGGCAAGCTGGGGCGATGTCGGAAAAATGCTGCGTTCGGACGTGCTCGCCATGCAGAAGGCGCTGGTCGCCAGGGGATATGATGTCGGCAATGTCGACGGTCTGCCAGGCTACAAGACCCGCCGCTCGCTGGGCGACTGGCAGGCGAAGAACGGGCTTCAACCCACCTGCTTCCCCGACCCTTCCCTCAAAGGAAGGATCAGGTAGTCAGAGACTGCGTTTCAGTCCTTCATGGCTCGCGGTGAAACCGAGCTTCTCATAAAACCGGATGGCGTCGGGCCGCGCCTTGTCGGAGGTCAGTTGCACCAGCTTGCAGCGGCGCTCCGCCGCCTGTTGTACCGCCCATTCGATGAACTGCGATCCAAGCCCGCTGCCACGCTGATTAGCTGCGATACGCACGCTCTCGATCTGACCCCGCCACATGCCGGCGCGCGAGAGGCCGGGAATGAAGGAGAGCTGCAGGCAGCCGACCACCCTGTCCCCATCATCCACCGCAACGGCGAGAAGCTGGTTTTCATCCATTTCGATCGCCGCGAAAGCCTGCTCATAGCAGGGATCGACCGGATCGGAGACAATTTCGCGCGACCGGCCGAGAGGATCGTCAGCCAGAAGGCCAACGATGGAGGACAGATCGGAATGGCTCGCTTTTCGAAAGGAAAACATACGCCCGTGCCTCAGTGATGCAGATCAGGTGGTGATTTGTGGAACACGTCATTTCGCGGCGGGATGGTCTGGCGTTCGATCATGCGGTGGGCGCGCGGGCCCTCCTCGCCGCGATGGAGACGGCGGATCGCATCCCATACCTCGGCATCCGCCTGGGTCCTGCGCTGGTTATGCCTGACGTAATCGGCCCAGGTCGCCGTGTGATACGTCTCGGTCCAGATCTCCGGATGTTCGAGATCCCGCATCAGCGCCCATTGCCGCGCGCCATCACGAATGCGAATGCGCCGCCGACGCGACATGAGGGTCAGGAATTCAGGCACGTCCTCGTCGGCGATGGTGTAGTCCACCAATGATACGATCGGCCCGCTGCGCATCTGCAGATCGAGCCTCAGCGATGGGGCGCTGAACCGGTTCACCGGATCGAGGTTGAGATCAACGAACTGCGGCAGGGCGAGACGAAGCCCGATCACCACCCCCACCAGCATGGCAAGGCTGGACAGTGTCAATGCGATCGAAACTCCTAATGTCTCCGACAGGACGCCCCATAGCCAGCTCCCCCCGGCAATACCTCCGAAGGCTGCGGTTTGATAAAACGAGAGCGCCCGTCCGACCACCCAGCGCGGCGTGGAAAGCTGTACGGTCGTATTGAAAAGCGAGAGCGCCAGGACCCAGCAAGCCCCCGGAACGAGAAGGGCAAACGTCGTGACCCAGGCGCTTGAGCTCAGGCCGATGACGGCGGCGCTCGCCGCGAAGCCGAGGAAAGACAGCCGGACGATCATTTCGCTCGACATCTTCTCGCGCAGGCGTGAATTGGCCATGGCGCCGGCGATCGCGCCGACCCCGAAAGCGCCGAGCATGATGCCGTAGGTGAGCGGGCCGCCGGAGACGAGGTCGCGTGCGACGATCGGCAAAAGCGCTAGGATGGCGCTTGCCGAGATGCCGAAGACCAAGGCGCGAAACAGAACGTTCAGGATGTTCGGCGACATAACCACGTAGCCGAAACCAGCCGAAAGCGCGCGTAAAAGCGTTTCCCGCGGCAGCACGTCGTCGCGCTTTTCAGGTTTCCACCGCAAAAGCGCATAGATCAGTGTGAAATAGCTGCAGGAGTTGACGGCAAATGCCGCAGCAGCCCCCCCTGCAGCGACGATCGCACCGCCGATCGCCGGGCCGAGGCTGCGGGTGATGTTGAAGCCGACGCTGTTGATCGTCACCGCCGCCGGAAGGACTTCGCGCGGTACCATATCGCCGACGGATGCCTGCCAGGAAGGATTGTTGAGCGCTACGCCACAGCCGAGCAGGAAAGTGAAGGCAAGCAGCAGCCAGGGGGTGAGCAGGTCGAGATAGGCGAAGACCGTGAGCGTTATCGAAACGACGAGCATGAAGACCTGCGCCGTCAACATCAGGCTGCGCCGGTTGAAATTGTCGGCGAGCGCGCCGGCGATCATCGAGAAGAGCATGATCGGCAAGGCGGTCGAGGCCTGGACCAGCGCAACCATGTCTTGCGATTCGGATATGGACGTCATCATCCAGGCGGCGCCGACGGCCTGGATGAGGCTGCCGAAATTGGATGCGAGGCTGGCGATCCAGATCGTCCTGAATGTTTGGTGCCGGAAGGGAGCGAGAGTCGATATCCGATCGGGCACTTTGCATCCTCGTTCTTTCGTGCGTCGTTACAAACGGTTATAGACCGAGCTTATGCAAATTCCAGCGGTTCGGACCAACGAAAGAGGCAACTCTTGCAATCCGGGGCCTGAGAGCGTATATGCAAGCCATATTCTTGATCGTCCGATGAAGAGTGGGCCCGGCCGGACCCGCTCTTTTTTGTTAGGCGATCGCTCCAACCTCGGCCGGAACGCTGGACGAGGGCAATGAACCGGAGAGCTTATGCCACAAACCGAAACCGAGCCGCGTCTCATCATCGAGACCGGGCTCGACCTCAGGATCGCCGAAATCATCGAGCCGGTGCTGACCGCCATGGATTACCGGCTGGTTCGCGTGCGTATGCTGAACCAGAACGGCCTGACGCTGCAGATCATGGCCGAGCGCAACGACGGAACCATGGATGTCGAGGGTTGCGAAGCCGTATCCACGGCCATTTCGCCCGTTCTGGATGTGGAAGATCCGATCGATAAGGCGTATCATCTCGAAGTATCCTCGCCGGGCATCGATCGCCCGATGGTCCGCAAGTCGGATTTCACCCGCTGGAAGGGCCATCTCGTCAAATGCGAAACGTCGATCATGATCGACAATCGCAAGCGGTTCCGCGGCAGGATCACGGAAACGGATGCGGAAGGTTTCACACTCGAGCGGGACCAGGTCGCCTATGGTGAGGAACCACGAGTGACAATCCCCTTTTCGGCGCTGGCCGAGGCAAAGCTCATTCTGACCGACGATCTGATCCGCGAAGCGCTGCGAGCCGACAAGCTCGCCAAGACGCAGGCCGCGAACCAGAACGACGAAGACGACGAATAACCGAACAAGACACAATGGCCCTTCAAGAAGAGGCCATAACAAGCGACCTACGGAGACCAACGACAATGGCAGTGAGTGCGAACCGGCTTGAACTTCTGCAGATCGCGGATGCAGTGGCGCGCGAAAAGGTCATCGACCGCGAAATCGTGCTGGCCGCGATGGCCGACGCCATCCAGAAGGCTGCCCGCTCCCGCTACGGTTCGGAAACCAATATCCGTGCCGACATCAATTCCAAGACCGGCGAAATCCGACTGCAGCGCCTCCTGGAAGTGGTGGACCACGCCGAGGACTATTCGACCCAGATTCCGCTGGCGCTTGCCCGCGACCGCAACCCCGACGCCAAGATCGGCGACTTCATCGCCGATCCGCTGCCGCCGATGGATTTCGGCCGCATCGCCGCGCAGTCTGCCAAACAGGTGATCGTACAGAAGGTCCGTGAAGCCGAGCGTGACCGTCAGTTCGACGAGTTCAAGGACCGTGTCGGCGAGATCGTCAACGGTACCGTCAAGCGCGTCGAATACGGCAACGTCATCGTCGACCTCGGACGTGGCGAAGGCATCATTCGCCGCGACGAGATGATCCCGCGCGAGAACATGCGCTACGGCGACCGTGTGCGTGCTTATGTCTACGACGTCCGCCGTGAGCAGCGCGGCCCGCAGATCTTCCTGTCGCGCACGCATCCGCAGTTCATGGTCAAGCTCTTCACCATGGAAGTGCCGGAAATCTACGACGGTATCATCCAGATCAAGTCGGTCGCTCGCGATCCGGGCTCGCGCGCCAAGATCGCCGTCATCTCGAACGATAGCTCGATCGATCCGGTCGGTGCCTGCGTCGGTATGCGCGGCTCCAGAGTCCAGGCCGTCGTCGGCGAACTGCAAGGCGAGAAGATCGACATCATTCCGTGGTCCGCAGATCCGGCGTCCTTCATCGTCAACGCGCTGCAGCCGGCCGAAGTCTCCAAGGTGGTTCTCGACGAAGATGCCGAGCGCATCGAAGTCGTGGTTCCGGACGAACAGCTCTCGCTTGCCATCGGCCGCCGCGGCCAGAACGTCCGTCTTGCCTCCCAGCTTACCGGTTGGGACATCGACATCATGACGGAACAGGAAGAGTCCGAACGTCGCCAGAAGGAATTCAACGAGCGCACCGCCCTCTTCATGGAAGCGCTCGACGTCGACGAGATGATCGGCCAGGTGCTGGCCTCGGAAGGCTTTGCGCAGGTCGAGGAACTGGCCTATGTCGATCTCGACGAAATCTCCTCGATCGAAGGTTTCGACGAGGACACGGCGACGGAAATCCAGACGCGCGCCCGCGACTATCTGGAGCGGATCGAAGCGGAAAACGATGCGAAGCGCAAGGAACTCGGTGTGTCCGACGAGCTTCGCCAGATCAACGGCATGACCGCGCAGATGATGGTCGCGCTCGGTGAGGACGGCATCAAGACGATCGAGGACTTTGCCGGCTGTGCGGCCGACGACCTCGTCGGCTGGACCGAACGCAAGGACGGCGAAACGAAGAAGTTCGAAGGCCTGTTCTCGAAGTTCGACGTTTCCCGCACCGAGGCCGAGAACATGATCGTGCAGGCTCGTCTGCTCGCCGGCTGGATCACCGAAGAGGATCTTGCCCAGCCGGAGTCGGAGCCGGAACCGGAGACCGAGGAGGCGGACGCCGCAGAACAGGAATGATGCCGCTACGGGAGACGCCGGACGCCGACGGCGATGGCGAGTGGGACGAGATCATCGTGAACGACCGGACCTGCATCGTCACACGCGAGACTGCACCGCCGGAAACCCTGATCCGCTTCGTGGCCTCTCCAGACGGGCGCGTCGTGCCCGACCTGAAGCGGCAGCTTCCCGGCCGCGGTTGCTGGATCAAGGCGGAACGGACACTTGTCGACCGGGCGGTGAATAAAAAGCTCTTCGCCCGGGCGCTGAAGACCGAGGCGAAGGCCGATGCCGATCTCGGTGCACTCGTCGACCGGCTGCTCGCGGCCGATCTGGTGGGGATGATGAACTTGGCCCGCAAAGCCGGTCAGTTCATCTCGGGCGCCACGAAAGTGGATGCCGCCGTGCGTTCGGGCGCGGCAATCGCCGTTTTCCATGCCGCCGATGCGGCACCGGACGGCGTCAGAAAAATAGACCAGGCCCGCAAGGCCTGGAAGCTCGGCTCCGATGCCGAGGAGGACATTCCGTCCTTTTCGTTCTTTACCGGAGCGGAATTGGACGAAGTGATGGGCCAGAATGCTTTTATCCATGCTTGCGCGCTTGCAGGGCAGGCGGGTGAGGGTGTAGTGAAGCGCGCAACCATGCTCGAAAAGTACCGCGATGTCGGTCAATCCGGAGCAAATGGCGGCGCTGGCCGGCGAGAACAATGACGCGGTCACCGGCGAAGGCCGGCCGCCATTTTGGAATGTACGGATTAAACGACAGGTTCTGATGGCTTCCATCCGTTCCTGTCCGAAGGAACAGGAACGGAATGACCGATAATAAAGACGACAAGACACTCGGCGTAAAGAAGACCCTCACCCTGAAGCCATCGGGGATGAGCCAGGGTACCGTGCGCCAGGACATGGGTCGCGGTCGCACGAAGGCGGTCGTCGTCGAGACGGTGAAGCGGCGGCCAACCCGGCCGATGGACGAAAAGCCAGCCTTTACTGCGCCCGCCCCCGCCCAGCAGCGTCCGGCCGAGACCGCGCAGCCGGTGCAGCAACGCCCTCAGGCGGCCGCGCCGCAACCCCGGATCCACCAGCCGGCGCCACAGAGCCAGCGCCCGCTTCCGCAGCAGGGCCAGCGCCCGTCCGGCGGTCCGTCCGGTCAGCCGCAGCGCCAGCAGCCCCAACGCCCACAGGTCCTGCACGATCTCTCCGCCGGAGAGATGGAGGCACGCCGTCGCGCACTGATGGAAGCCCAGGCCCGCGAGGTCGAAGAAGCCAAGCGTCGCGCCGAGGAAGAAGCACTCCGCAAGGTGGAGGAAGAACGCCGCAAGGCGGAAGAAGCGGAAGAAGCCGCCCGTCGTGCGGAAGAAGCCAAGCTGCAGCCGCCGGCCGCCGAAGAACCCGCTCCGGCCGGAGTTCCTGCTTCGGCGCCTGCGGCTGCCGAGAGGCCGGCCGAACGTGCTGCCGCTCCGGCTGCCCGGCCCCAGGAAGCCCGCCCGCAGGCCCCGCGTCCCGCAGGTGCTCCGGCGCCCGCGGGCGTTCAGCCGGCCGCCGGTCGTGGTCGCCGTGCCAATGAGGAGGAGGAGGAGGATCGCGGTCCGCCGCGGGGCGTCCCCAATCGTGGCCGCGTGGCGGCTCCGGCACCTGCCAAGGTTCCGGCACGACCGAAGACAGAGGAAGAGCGCCGCCGCGGCAAGCTCACCATCACCACGGTGAGCGGTGAAGACGACGAGGGCAGCTCGCGCGGCCGTTCGCTCGCCGCCATCCGCCGCCGGCAGGAGAAATTCCGCCGCAGCCAGATGCAGGAGCCGCGTGAAAAGGTCGTCCGCGAGGTCATTCTTCCGGAGACCATCACCATTCAGGAACTGTCGCAGCGCATGTCCGAGCGCGCCGTCGACGTCATCAAGTTCCTGATGAAGGAAGGCCAGATGATGAAGCCGGGCGACGTCATCGACGCCGACCTTGCCGAACTCATCGCCGGCGAATTCGGCCATACCGTGAAGCGCGTCTCCGAATCGGACGTCGAAGAAGGCATCTTCGACGTTGCCGACAACGAAGGCGAACTGGTGTCGCGTCCGCCGGTCGTTACCATCATGGGCCATGTCGATCACGGCAAGACCTCGCTGCTCGACGCGATCCGCCATGCCAACGTCGTCGCCGGCGAAGCAGGCGGCATCACCCAGCATATCGGCGCCTACCAGGTGGAGCAGAACGGCCAGAAGATCACCTTCATCGATACGCCCGGCCACGCCGCCTTCACGGCGATGCGCGCCCGTGGTGCCCAGGCGACGGACATCGCCATCCTGGTGGTCGCGGCTGACGACAGCGTGATGCCGCAGACGATCGAATCGATCAACCACGCCAAGGCGGCAGGTGTTCCAATCATCGTTGCGATCAACAAGATCGACAAGCCGAGCGCCAATGCGCAGAAGGTCCGCACGGAACTGCTGCAGCACGAAGTCTTCGTGGAAAGCATGGGCGGCGAGACCCTGGATGTCGAGGTTTCGGCCAAGAACGGAACCAATCTCGACAAGCTGCTCGAAGCGATCCTGCTGCAGGCGGAAATTCTCGACCTCAAGGCCAATCCGAACCGGACGGCCGAAGGCACGGTGATCGAAGCCCAGCTCGACCGTGGTCGTGGCTCGGTCGCAACCATGCTGGTGCAGAAGGGGACCCTGAGGCCTGGCCAGATCATCGTGGCCGGCGATCAGTGGGGCCGCGTGCGCGCGCTCGTCGACGACAAGGGCGAGCATGTCAAGGAAGCGGGGCCCGCCACGCCGGTCGAAGTGCTCGGTCTTTCCGGCACGCCCCAGGCAGGCGACAAGTTCGCCGTTGTCGAGAACGAAGGCCGCGCCCGCGAGATCTCCGAATACCGCCAGCGGCTCGCCCGCGACAAGGCGGCGGCTCGTCAGTCGGGTTCACGCGGTTCGCTGGAACAGATGATGACCCAGCTCCAGACTTCCGGCGTGAAGGAGTTTCCGCTGGTCATCAAGGGCGACGTGCAGGGCTCGATCGAAGCGATTGCCGGTGCGCTCGAAAAGCTCGGCACCGACGAAGTTCGCGCCCGCATCGTCCATTCGGGCGCAGGCGGCATCACCGAGTCGGATATCTCGCTTGCCGAGGCCTCCGATGCGGCGATCATCGGCTTCAACGTGCGTGCCAATGCCCAGGCACGCGCCTTCGCCGAGCGTCAAGGTATCGAGATCCGCTACTACAACATCATCTACGACCTCGTGGATGACGTGAAGGCGGCAATGTCGGGCCTGCTCTCGCCGGAACGGCGCGAGACCTTCCTCGGCAATGCCGAAATCCTGGAGGTGTTCAACATCACCAAGGTCGGCAAGGTTGCGGGTTGCCGCGTCACGGAAGGCAAGGTCGAGCGTGGTGCGGGCGTCCGCCTCATCCGCGACAACGTCGTCATCCACGAAGGCAAGCTCAAGACGCTCAAGCGCTTCAAGGACGAAGTCTCGGAAGTGCCGGTCGGCCAGGAATGCGGCATGGCCTTCGAGAACTACGAAGACATCCGCGCCGGCGACATCATCGAGTGCTTCCGCGTCGAACACGTCACGCGCACGCTTTAAGCACTGGCTCGATAATGCTACGAACCGCCGGGGAGAAATTCCCGGCGTTTTTTTATCTTGGTGGAGGAAGACAGGATATGGCTATTTCATTCGACCTGACCGGCAAGACGGCAATTGTCACCGGCGCCAATACAGGTCTTGGCCAGGCGATCGCAGTGGCGCTGGCCGGAGCCGGAGCGGATGTAACCTTGGTCGGCCGATCCTCCATGGCCGAGACGGAAGCGGCGATCAGCGCCGCAGGCGGGCGGGCCAAATCGATCCAGGCGGACCTTGCCACGATCGAGCCGGTCGACCGGGTAATCAGGGAAACGCTCGACTGGACGGGCCGAGCCGATATCCTCGTCAACAATGCCGGTATCATCCGCCGCGCCGATGCGATCGATTTCACCGAAGCCGACTGGGACGCGGTCATGGACGTGAACCTGAAGACGGTCTTCTTCCTCTCCCAGGCCTTCGCGCGTCATCTGATTGCAGAGGGCAAGGGCGGTAAGATCATCAACATCGCCTCTCTCCTGTCCTTCCAGGGCGGCATCCGCATCCCCTCCTACACGGCTTCCAAGAGCGGGCTTGCCGGCCTCACCCGGCTGCTTGCCTGCGAATGGGCGAGCAAGGGCATCAATGTGAACGCCATCGCCCCCGGTTACTTCTCGACCAACAATACCGAAGCGCTGCGGAACGATCCGGACCGTAACGCGGCGATCCTCGGTCGCATTCCGGCCGGCCATTGGGGCCAGCCCGAGGAGCTCGGAGGCGCTGCCGTCTTCCTCGCCGCACCGGCTTCGGATTATATCCACGGCATCGTTCTGCCGGTCGACGGCGGCTGGCTGGCACGATAATCCCGTCTGTTTTATGGCATACCGAGAACGATCCCCGTGCCGGCGGCATAACTGCCGCCGTGTAAGGTGAATTTGATCGGCATTCTCAAGATTTATTAGTTGCCATTCCCACTCATGTTTATTATCGGGTAGCAGCAACATCGCGAATGCATCGGCTGTGGCCGACAGCGTTCCGATGTCTTCGTTTCCGTCAATGCCGATCCGCGCCCATGCGCGGTCTGCCTTGCTGAATAGTCCGGAGTATCGCCTGTTATGTCCGTTATCCTGAAGCCCGCTTTTTCCATGCGCCAGCCGATCAGGAGCCGGCTCCCGATGACGCTCACGATACTGGCTGCCACGCTGCTGGCCGTCCCGACGGCGATGGCTCAAGCGCCCGCCCCGGATGCCACGATGCAGCCGGCAACGCCGCCGCGGGCAACGGCGCCGACGCAATCGGCTGCCCCGCAAGCAACCGAGCCCGCTCAATCCGTCGCTCCGGCTCCTTCTGCCCCGTCCGTCGCTACGACCGAAACGCAGACTGCACCTGCACCATCCGGCACAGCACCGAACGAAGTTCGACAGGCAACGACACCCTTGCAGCCAGAAACCTCAGCGCCTGCTTCTTCGACCGTGCAGCGCGACACAGACAACGGTGCGCAGCCGACGGCCGACGAACAGGAAGAACAGCCGGTTGCGCGAGAGCCCGTCGATGTGTTCACACAGTTCCTCGAACCGGAACGCCGCTCCGACCTGCCGCATGATCTTTCACCGTGGGGCATGTTCATGGCGGCCGACTGGGTGGTCAAGGGCGTGATGCTGGGACTTGCCTTCGCCTCGCTCGTCACCTGGACCGTCTGGCTTGCCAAGACGCTTGAGCTTGCCGGCGCCCGCGCCCGCGCAGGCCGGACTTTGAAGACCATCCGCACATCCCGCACACTTTCGGAAGCGGTCAATGCAGCCGGCAGCCGCGGCGGGCCTGCCGCACTGATGCTACGCGCCGCCGCCGAGGAGATGCAGCTATCCGAAGCCGCGCTCGACCATGCTCACGGCGACGGCATCAAGGAGCGCGTCGGCTCGGTTCTTTCCCGCATCGAGGCCTATGCCGGCCGGCGTATGTCGCGCGGCACCGGCGTGCTTGCGACGATCGGCTCCACGGCACCCTTCGTCGGCCTGTTCGGCACGGTCTGGGGCATCATGAATTCCTTCATCGGCATCTCCCAGTCCAACACGACCAATCTGGCCGTCGTCGCACCGGGCATTGCGGAAGCCTTGCTCGCGACCGCAATCGGCCTTGTCGCCGCCATTCCCGCCGTCGTCATCTACAACGTCTTCGCCCGCTCCATCACCGGTTACCGGCAGCTTCTGGCGGACGCGGCCGCCGGCGTCGAGCGGCTGGTCAGCCGCGACCTCGATTTCCGCAAGATCCCGCCGGGAGCCCGCAAGACGCCGGTCTCGCTGGTGGCAGGAGGCTGATCGACCATGGCCGGCGGCATTCGCGAACATCATGGCGACGACCTTTCGGAGAACCACGAAATCAACGTGACGCCGTTCATCGACGTCATGCTGGTGCTCTTGATCATCTTCATGGTGGCCGCGCCGCTTGCGACCGTCGACGTCAATGTCGACCTCCCTGCCTCGACCGCCAAGCCGGCCGAACGGCCGGACGAGCCCCTCTACCTGACCGTGAAGGAGGATCTGAGCCTCAACATCGGCAATGATGCCGTGGCCCGCGACCAGCTGGCGGCAGCGCTCGGTGCTGTGACAGAGGGCGACAAGGATACGCGGATCTTCCTGCGTGCCGACAAGGCCGTCGACTACGGGCAGTTCATGGAAGTCATGAACCTCCTGCGGGACGCCGGTTATTTGAAGATCGCGCTGGTGGGGCTCGAAACCGTCCCGGTACAGCCCACACCATCTGCCGGTGCTACCGAAGCGCCATCTCCGCAGCCGCAGGCTCCACCGGCCACGCCCTCCCCGGGAGCTGCACCATGAGCCTCGTCGTCTCGCAGGCAGGCCCGAGCGGGCGCGCCGGCGAACTGGCGCTGTGGAGCGTTGCCGGGCTGCTGATGCTTTCGGTGCATATCGGCGCTGCAGCGCTTCTCATGCAGGAAACGCCGGATGCGCCGGCCGACAATTCGCCGCCGGCCGCGATCATGATCGAGCTTGCTCCGGAACCCGAGGCCGTCAATACCGAAGAGGACCAGATTTCCCCCGACCAGCAGGATCAGGAGGAGGTCAAGAGCGAGCAGACGGAGCCGGCCGAGGAACCGCAACCCGAACCCGCACCAGAGCCGACGCCGGAACCGGTCGAGCCGCCGCAGCAGCAGATCGCGGAGCCGGTGGAGCCAACGCCGGCCGAACCCGTGATCGAAGAACCGCCTCGGGAAATGCCGGAGCCGGAACCCCAGATCACCCAGACCATTCCAGAGCCGCCACCGGAGCCTGTCGAAGAGATCGACCCGATCGAGGAGCAGATGACGGCTGCGCTGGAAAATGTCGAGGTGCCGTTGCCGATGATGCGGCCTGAGCCGCCAAAACCGGATGAAGCGAAGAAACCCGAGCCCAGGAAGGAACAGGCCAAGAGGACCCAGAAGCCGAAGCAGCAACAACAGCAGGCTCGCCAGGATATGGCCGAGGCGAAAGTTCAGGCCAGGCAATCGGACCGCACCGCCGCCAGCCAGAACTCGGCAGGCTTCTTCTCGCAATCGATTTCGCCGGCCAAGTGGAAATCCCGTGTGCAGGCGAAGCTCGCCAGAACAGCGCGCAGATGCCCGGGCGATGGCACAGGGACGGCGGCAGTACGCTTCAGCTTCGATGGCCGCGGCAACGTCACCAGCGTCTCGCTCTCTCGCTCCTCCGGCGATTCCGCGATCGACAGCTATATCATCTCGGCCGTGCGGCGCGCCTCCCCGATCCCCGCGCCGCCTTCGGGTGTGGCAAGTTATCTCGATCAGGCACTAACCTGCCTGTGATTATCGGGCTATATGCAGGATAACCATCCGTAACCAGCCTGGATATCCTTTCATGCACATGACCCTCGAAGAAACCGAAGCGCTCGTGAAGAGCGTTTTCGAAGCCAATGGCGTCCTCACCGAGACCGCCCGTTCCGTCGCACGCGCGCTCGTGCATGCGGAGGCCGCCGGGCAATACGGTCATGGGCTCAGGCGCATTCCGGCCTATATAGGCCAGGCGCGCAGCGGCAAGGTGGACGGAAAGGCAAGGCCGGTCGCCACGCGACCCCGGCCGGCGGTGCTTTCTGTCGACGCTGCGCTCGGTTACGCCTATCCGGCCTTTGACCTTGCCGTCGCGGAATTGCCCGCAATCGCCCGCAAGCAGGGCGTCGCGCTTGGCCTCGTCCATCGCTCGCACCATGCCGGCGTCATGGCGCTGACAGTCGAGAGGTTTGCCGAACTGGATCTCGTGGCGCTGATGTTCGCCAATGCGCCGGCCTCCATGGCCGCTTGGGGCGGGAGGAAACGCCTGTTCGGCACCAACCCGATTGCGTTTGCCGCGCCGGTAGCAGGCGAGGACCCGCTGGTCATCGATCTGGCGCTCTCCACCGTGGCGGCCGGCAAGATCATGGCCGCCAAGCAGAAGGGCGTGGACATTCCGGAAGGCTGGGCCTTCGACCGGGAGGGCAGGCCGACGACCGACCCTAACGAAGCGTTGAAGGGCCTCATGGCGCCTTCCGGCGGAGCCAAAGGCGCGGCGCTGGCGCTGATGGTGGAAATACTTGCGGCGGGCCTGACGGGATCGAATTTCTCCTACGAGGCCAGTTCGTTCATGGAGGAGAAAGGCACGCCGCCTTCCGTCGGGCAAATGCTGATCGTTATCGATCCTTCTGCCGGGACCGGATCGGCCGCCGAACGGATCGCCGAACTGGCGCGAGAGATGACAGCCGAAGAGGGTGTTCGCCTGCCCGGCCGGCGCGGCCAGACCTCCCGCCGAACGGCGATCGAACAGGGCCTCGATATCGAGGACGAGCTGATCGCATCGATCAGGGCGTTGGCTTAAGCACGAAGGGCTGTTGCCGGCGACTGGCGATAGGCCAGGATTGCCGGTACGGCCGACAGCACGGCCGAGACGCCGAGGAGGACAAGCGCGAGCTGCAGATCCTCATAGGTGAATTCGACCGGCAACACGATGCCGCTCTCGGCCGTGAAGAGACCGGCAATCACCTCGGCGGCGACCAGACCTGCCAGGAAACCCAGGCCGATGCCGAGCGCGACCAGGGAAAAGAGTTCCAGCCAGACGATCGCGAAGACCGAAAGCCGTGGCGCTCCGAACGCCCGGAGCGCACCGATCTGGCGTCGCCGCTGGCCGATATGCGTGACGGTGACGAGAACCAGCGCCGCCGCCACGAGGCCCTGCGAACCCGCTGCCACGGCGCTCAAGACCAGTTTGGCATCGCCGAGCGTGGCATAGAGGCCGGTCAGCACTTCGCCTGGAAAAACGGCCAGCGTATTGCCACTGCGATATTCCTGCCGCAGCTTGTAGGCGTCCGCAATCGTCTTCGGCTTCACCAGCACCGCAGGGAGGCCTGGAGTGTCGGCGGAAAAATCTTCAACGATCGGGGCATCCCCGTCGAGGGCATGGTCGTCGTGGTCCTCATCATGCTCTTCGGCGGCTGCCACCTCGTTCTCGTGATCGTGTTCCTGCGCGGCTTCCAGAGGGCTATGGCCGTGCTCATCGGTGGCTGCGGCAGCGGGCGTCACTTCAGGCGCGTCGCCTTCGTGATGTTCTTCCTCTTCGTGTCCATGCTCGTGACCGAGTCCATGGACATGCCAGACGGCCTGGATCGGCACCAGAATGGCGCGGTCCCACGGCGTGCCCGTTGGCCGCAGTTTACCCGCGACATGATAGACGACGCCCGCATGGGTCTCTCCGCCCGTCGCAGCCGTGCCGTGCATCGGCTTGATTTCTGCACCGACCGGCAGCTTGACGGCCGCACCCAGCACGGCTTCGCCTTCCTGCTCGAACATGCGGCCTTCCGCAAAACCGGAGACGGTGCTGGAAATCAAGGCGCGCGTCGTGCCAACCAGCGGATAGCCGGCGAAGGAGTCCCCGAAGCCCACGGGCGCTGCCCAGGCGACCCGCGAATCCTTCGAGAGCTTCGCCAGGACTTCGCCCGGCATCAGCGGCAAGGGAGCGGGCTGGAGGAAAACGGAGGACAGGACAAGCTGGGTTTCGCTCCCCGCCGCGCCGATGACGAGGTCGAACTTGTCCGCCGCCCGGGCACTGCCCAGACGCAAAGCCCGCTCTTGCAGCGTGACGGTGACGCCCAGCGCCGTCGCAAGCGCCACGAGGAGTATCACGACGGCGGCACCGGCCCAGAGACGGCGCAGATCGGACAGGATGAAGCGAATCATGCCGCCACCTCTTCACGCATGCTATCGGCGACGATACGTCCGGCACGGAGGGTGAGGCGACGATCCAGCCGATCGGTCAGGCGTTGGTCGTGTGAAACTACGATCAGCGTACTCTTCGTCTCCGCTGCCATGTCGAGCAGCAGCCGGCCGACGGTCTCGCCCGCCTCCGCATCCAGACTTGCAGTCGGTTCATCGGCAACGATCACGCCCGGCTTGCGCAGAAGCGCGCGGGCGATCGCCACGCGCTGCATCTCGCCGCGCGACATCGTCTCGATCTTCTGATCCGGCCGGGAAAGGCCAACGGTCTTCAACAATTCATGGGCCCGGGTGACCATCGCCGCATCGGCGACGCGCGCAAGCCGCGCCGGCAGAAGCACGTTCTCAACGGCGGAAAGGCCCGGGAACAAGTGGAAATCCTGCATGACGAGGCCGACATGCTCAGCCCGCCAGCGATCGCGCGATGTTTCCGAGAGCCGAGCGATATCTCGCCCGTTCCAGACGACCTTGCCGGTCGTAACCCGTTCCAAACCGGTAACGACATTGATGAATGTGCTCTTGCCGGAACCGGAGCCGCCGGTCACGGCAACTCGATCTCCGGGAGAGAATGCCAGGGAATCTATCCGAAGGACAGGGCCATCCAGCCCGGGAAACGACTTGATCAGGCCATCAATATGCAACGAAAGCATGTTCAGACCGCCTGGTATGCGGCGTCGCGGATTCTCAGGCGACTGACGAACCCGGTATCGGGATCGGTCCATGAGCCGACCTCAAGCGTGCCGCGCACCTCGATCGTCTCGTTCGGCTGTGTGAAGGTCTGTTTGCGGTTGAGGTAGACGACGACGATATTGTCGGGCCAATCGGAATCGGACGAACAAAAGGGGCAGATGGACATGGGCACTTCGGTCAGCACGAAAAATTGCGCTTCTGCTTTCAGCGGTGGCGCCATGAAGCCGCGCATCGCAACCGGCTTTCCGGCAAGCTCCTTTACCTTTTCGGAGAATTCGAGCCCCAGAACGCTGATCTTGCCGTAGAGCTCATCAAAGGTCAGGTCATCGGAAGCTTCGCCCCTGCCCCCCATCATCAACAATGGCAGACCGGCCACGAAACCCAGTGTCCGACGGCGGCTCAATTGCGCCCCAAACGACTTTTTCATGCCGCTCTCCCTCAATCCAGATCACGTTACTTATCTTCTTCTTTCCGACCGGCAAAGCAAGCGGCCAAAGGAAGCGGCAGGCGGCACGCCAAATGGGCATGCCGCCATTGCCATTCTAGTTCGTCTGCTTCACGCCGAGCGCGAAGGCGTCGGCGAGGACCTTGTAGACGTCGCTCTGCTCCATGTAGCCCTTGAAGTTCTCCGAAGCGGGACCGGTTGCCTGCAGCACCACGTCATCGACCGTATGGGCGCCCGAGCTCGCATCCTTCGGCAAGTTGCCCTGGACGAAGACTGCGCCGGGAACATCCTTGTACGCCTCGTTCGCGACGTATTCCTTCTTGTCGTTCTGAACAGCCGGGCTGAACGGACCGTCGAGCTTCGGGCGGAAGGTCTCGTAATGGTCCGGATAGTTGCTGACGAACATGGCAAGACGCTTCGTCACGTCGACGCTGTCCGGATAACCGTCCTTGTTGGCATCGACATAGTTCGGGAAGCCGCGCACGCCGACCTTCTCGCGCATTTCGGTTCCTTCAGCATCATCGTCGATCATGCCCACAATGGTGATGCCATGCGTATGGTCGCCGGTCACGACGAGCAAGGTATCCGGGTTCCTGGCGACGAAATCCTTGGCCACACCGACCGCCTGATCGAATTCGATCGTGTCAACGACCGCACGTTCATTGTCGAGGGGATGCGTCATCTTGTCGATGTTGGCGGCCTCGACCATCAGGAAGAAGCCTTCCGGGTTCTTCGAGAGCTGATCGATCGCCGTCTTCGTCATTTCGACGAGGCCCGGCTGATTGGGGAACTTGCCGACGGTGCCCTTCTTGAGGATTTCCCGGTCGAGGGCCACATCCATGTTGCCGGTATGGAAGAGGCCGAGGATCTTGTCCGCGTTCGTGGCGGCGGCCAGTTCGTTCTTGTCGGTCGCAAGCTTGTAGCCTGCATCCTGGAACATCTTGATATAGTCCTTGTCGTCCTTGCGCTTGGAGCCATTCGTCGCCTGCGGAAGGAAATAAGCGGATCCGCCGCCAAGAATAACGTCCGGCTTCACGTCGAGCATCATGCCGACGATCTCTGCCTTGTCGTCGCGGCGACGGGTATGTGACACGATGGCTGCCGGCGTTGCATCTTCGATTTCCGAGGTAGCAACGATGCCGATCGACTTCTTCGTCTGGCGGCGCAGCGCCTCGCCGATGGTCTCGACGCGGGGATCGTCCAGGGTATCCGCGGTGCGATCGGCGTAGACGCCGAGCGAATTGATGGCACCCTTGTGCCCGGTCATGTAGGCCGACATGGTATTGGCGCTGTCGGTGGTGATCGAGTCGGCTGCCGAGGTGCCGATGAAGGCCATGCGATCGAGATCGTCCATATTGAGGCGGCCGTTGGCCTTGCCTTCGGTCATCCCCTTGGACATGAGGCGAGCGGCAGTCCGGTGCGCCACGGAAAGACCGTCGCCAAGCATGAAGATGATGTTCTTCGCCTTCGGGGTCGTACCGGTGTTATAGACGTTCCAGGTAACGCTCTTCGTTTCGGAGCCTGCGGAAACCTCAACCTTGTAGTCGCCTGCATTGGCAATCGTCAGACCGCGCAGGATGACGGCAGAGCCGGCAACCTTGTCCTTCACCTTCTCTTCGGCGACGAACTGGACATCCTTGCCGAGAACGGCCTTGTAGTCCTGGCCATTGACGGTGATCTTGACGTCCTCCGGCTTCACGACGCTGCTGAACTCAACCTTGAAGTCGAAAGGGGAGCCGGCGAGGATCGTCGCACGATCCAGCGGATAGACGGTAGCGGCCTGGGCAGCACCGGCGAGTGCGGTCGAAACGACCAGGGCAGCAAAAAGCTTGCGCATAGTAAACCTCACGAAAAGTTCAAAAGGGAAGGCGAGGATTGCTATATCGGCGGCCCGTGACACGCACGTGACGTTATCGCCATATCGTTCGGCAGACCCGGACGAGTCCGTCCGACGCAACAACGTGTCGATCAAAGGGTATCGGAGGAGAAGGCTAAAAATAGAAAAGCCTGGCGCGGGAGGAGGATGCGCCAGGCTTTAAACTTGATCGACAACTGGGAGGAGGAGGTGTTGTCGATCCGTATCAAGCGACACTGGGAGGAGGAGTGCGTCGCTCGATGCCCATTGATATAGGATAATCGATTAAGCGTGCCAATCCATTCTGTTGCAATGCAGCAATGCATTGAGCGCAAAGCTGAGCATTTGCTCAGGCTTGAACTTCTCGCTCGGCAGCAGGCTTTTCGGCGGTCCGGGCCTCCCCCTCCCGAAGATGACGGTATCCTTGGCGAAAAACGTGGTCTATAGCGGATGGCCGAACATAGGCGACGGAGACGGACATGGCAGAGATTCGATATCATGAAGGCGATATTCCGGCGGCTGATGCAGCCCGCTACACGGGTGCTATCGCCATCGATACGGAAACACTCGGCCTCGTTCCGCGCCGCGACCGGCTCTGTGTCGTGCAGCTTTCGCCGGGCGATGGCTCCGCCGACGTGATCCGCATCGCTGCAGGCCAAAGAGAAGCGCCGAACCTTGTCGCCATGCTTGCCGATCCATCCCGGCAGAAGATCTTCCACTACGGCCGTTTCGATATCGCCGTTCTGTTTCAAACATTCGGGGTGACCACGACACCCGCCTTCTGCACCAAGATCGCCTCGCGCCTGACACGTACCTATACCGACCGGCACGGCCTCAAGGACAACCTCAAGGAACTGCTCGATATCGACGTATCGAAAGCGCAGCAGCAGTCCGATTGGGCTGCAGAGGTACTCTCGCCGGCGCAGCTCGAATATGCCGCTTCCGACGTGCTATACCTGCACGCACTGCGCGATAAACTGAACGAGCGGCTCGTGCGCGACAACCGCCTCGAGTTTGCCCAGGCCTGTTTCGACTTCCTACCGACCCGGGCAAAACTTGACCTGCTCGGTTGGGAAGAGACGGACATCTTCGCCCACAGCTGATGGAACGGCGTTTCCCAGAACGTCCTCAGGCGCATGAGACGGGGCCTTATCTCGAACCGCTGCGCCTTCTCGTTCGCGGTGCGCTGGCGCCACTTCCCTGGTGGCTTTCCGAGTTCATCCTTTTCGGGCTGAAACAGGCCTGGGCCTGCCTGTTCGCGGCGATCATGCTCACCCTGCTGCTCGTCACCAAGTTCGTCTGGCAGCCGGACTGGGCGCTTTACCGCTACGATTTCCTGTTCATCGCTGCACTGGCAATCCAATTCCTGTTTCTGCGCTTCAGGATGGAAAGCTGGGACGAGGCCAAGGTGATCCTAGTCTATCACGTCACCGGCACCGTCATGGAAATCTTCAAGGTGCATATGGGATCATGGGCCTATCCGGAACCCGCGATCATTCAGATCGCCGGCGTGCCGCTGTTTTCCGGCTTCATGTATGCCTCCGTCGGTTCCTTCATGGCCCGCACGATCCGCATCTTCGACATGCGTTTCACCCGCTATCCGCCGATGTGGCTCACCGGATTGCTGGCGATCGCGATCTACGTCCATTTCTTCAGTCATCACTACCTGCCGGATCTGCGTTATCTTCTGTTCGCAGCAACTGTCGTCGTCTTCCGGCGCGTCGACATCCATTTCACGATAGACCGGACGACACTGCGTATGCCGCTGGTCGTGGCAGCGTTCCTCTCATCCGCCTTCCTGTGGGTTGCGGAGAACATCGGCACGCTGACCGGGACCTGGATCTATCCGACGCAGAAGACCTGGCATGTGGTTTCATTCGGCAAGCTCGGATCCTGGTACCTGCTTCTTTACGTCAGTTTTGTGCTGGTCACGCTGGTCCTCAAGCCGCGGCCTCCAACTCTCGTTGGGACAAGTCCTAATCAGCCGGCAATAATTCGTTAACCTTCGAAACCTATCGTCGCCTCCGGCATATCTCTCAATGAGACCGGATAATCGGGCATGTTGCTTCCAACACAGCAGACCTACGGACTTGCGGCAACCAACGTGATGCAATCGATGCTCGACAGCATCGAGGAACAGCGCAAGGAAGAGGAAGCCGAACGGTCCGGCAAGGAACGCGATCCGGTCACGGAGGCGCGGGTCAGCGCCAGCGAGGAGGCCAAGCGCGCCAGGGAGAAGATTACCTCCGCGCTGTTCGGCACCAACCGCACAGATCCCAACGAATTGAAGATCGATCTCATCGACCGCCTGGCCAAGAAGCTCGGCCTCGATACCGACGAGGCCCGCTCGAACTATCGGCTGGGCGAAGCGCTTGAAGATCTGCTCAAGCCGATGGATCTGAGCCAGATCAGCAAGTTGGAGGAGGATCTCGGGCTCAAGGATATCGGCATCTCCATCAAGACGCTGCTGGCGGCAATCCAGAATCCCTACGGCGACGACAACCAGCGCCTGATGGACGCCTTCACCAAAAAGGCCAATGGCGGCAAGCTCGGGGCGGAAGTCGACCGCGTGGTCCAGCGGCTTGAGGACGTTGCCGATCCGAAGACCCTGGAAGAATTGAAGCTCGGCCCGCAGGGTTACGATCCCACTCGCGTCGAGGACGAGGAAACCCGCGCCGAGCGCCTGGAAGACATCGAGGCCGCGGAAGCCGGCAAGAAGCTCGAAGACGTCCAGAAGGTCCAAGACGTCATCGAGAAGACGAACAAAAATGATGGAGCGGACGTGGGCGGCGACGGCAAAACCGACGCTGCTTCCGTCGACACGCAGACGCTGCTGAGCGTGTTTGCCGCTGCAGCCGAGCAGGTCGCTCTTTCCGATTCGTCCGAGCCGGGCGGCGACACTCCGGCCGTCGACGAGGCAACTTCTGCGGAAGATCAGAACCAGACCAGCAAGATCCTCGTTGCCGGCGAGGCGCCCGCGAGCGAATTCACCGCCGATGCCGTGGAAACGCTGCTCGAAGGCCAGGCAGTCGAGGCAACCACGGTTGGCGGAATCCTGCCGGTCCGCGTGGACGAGATCGGCATTTATGAATTGTTGAAAAAGAAACTGGCCGCGTGATCCCGCAATAATCCGGACTGTCCGCTTACTGTGCCGTCCAAGATCATTCTTCGCCCGCATGTTAGCGAGACGTTAACCTTTTTGCCGGAGATTGATTGCCAGCTATCGGCATTGGGAACGCCATGAGGCGTTACGGTCGCAACGCCGTTCCGTTGCGAAAACACACAATCGCGTGGCCGAACTGTCCTGTCGTCACAATCAGACATGGAGCGGACAATGCTGCCTCCGGTTCGTGCCACGTTAAGTTCATTCATCGAATACCAGAACCCATCGCAGCAGCTGGCCCTGCGCCAGCGCATCAATGTCGCCAACAATTCCGCAAATGCCGAGACCATCGCGTCCTCGTCCCTGTCAGGCGGCAGGCTGGACATTCTCTCGCTTTCGGCCCAGATCCAGCTCGCGCAGGGTGCCTCGATCTTCGCGGAGACCATCGGCAAACTGATCAGAGTTCCTCGCCGTGAGGGGGAAGCCCTGCTCGATTATGCCAGGCGTCTTTCGGAAGCGGTCAAAGCGATGAATCCGGCTGAACGTGCTGTGCTCGAGCGCATGCTCAATCAGCTCGTCAAGGGTGTTTCGCTGCGGTTGCTGGCCGAAATTCTCACCAATCCCACAGGGCCGGATGCGGCCCGGCTCGCCTTGCGGATGGAAACCGCTCAATTGCTCGATCGCGATCTCGCCGCCAAAGCGGTCGTCAGTTCCTATCGCCAGAATGCCGGGACTGAGCAGGTACTCAACCCGCCGTCGCGACCTGCCAATACCATCCCGGTCCCGCCCGATCAGACTGTCGGAACGAACTTTTCGTCCGGGGCAGAGTCGGTCGCGGCTTCGGCGCCGCCGTCAGATGACGCCAGCAGCGTTCCAGCCGGTCAACGCGACAATATCGGTACGAAGGCCACCGGTAGCGGCGAGGCGTCAGCACAGCAGGCCGCCGCGGCTTCCATTGAGGCGGACGAGATACTTTCCGCTCCCGAATCGAGCATGCTCTCGACAGATACGGAAATCACGACCTCCGCATTGCCCGAGGAAAGCGTGCCGCACGCGGAAAACAATGCTGAAGGCGAGGTCGCCAAAGCAGCTACGGTCGAGCAGGAGGCCGCGGCGGAAGTTGCAGAAGGCGACCGCCCCGATCTCTCTGCGGGCCTGGCGGAGGAGACGCCGGAAACTCCGCCCACGGCACGGCGTCCCGGGAACGGCGAAGGGAACAACGCACGCCCTGCTTCGATTGAAGGACGCACCTCGTCTGCTATCTATGACGGCCCGGCACTTGCCCGTCTTTCGCAGCGAAACCTTGAACAGACGCATCTTTCAGTCATATCGAACAAGGCGACGCCTGCAGCCATGACCGAGTGGCTTGCCGAGGTCTTCGCGGAAGGCAACAGCGAACTCCTGGAACCGCTGCCACCCGCAGCGAGGCCTTTGCCGGAGCATCAGGAACTGGAGGAACGGGCCGACGGCCAATCCCCTGCAAGACCTGATCCGCTCACCAAAGAAGCCGCAGCCGATCGTTTGCCGAGGCCTGCCGCGCCCCGCCTCTCGGAACCGGACGTTCCGGCTCCGGCGACCCGTCCGGCCCTCCCCCAGGCGAACACAAGCGGCCAGCCCGCCAGTGCGTCGCAGTTCCCGGAACAATTCGCCCTCCCCCTGCCAATACCGCTGCGTGAGGGCATTCCCCTGCCCTTTGTCCCCTATCCGCCCGAAGAGCGGGAAAAGGACCCGGAAGAACGCAAGACGCGGGAAATATCGAAAACCGACGAGGATGGTGAAGAGCAGCATTCGCCCGAGGACCAGGCGTTTCACGAGAACAAGTCGACCGAGGATCAGGACGAGGAAACAGGCGAGGACACGACCGACGAGGATGCCGGCCGGGCCAACGATCTTTACTGGCGTATGGCCGGATGGACCTGATCCTCGGGTCTCAACCCGAGGACGACAGCTGGAAGGGCATGAAAAAACCGCCGGACCTTCGATCCGGCGGTTTCAATTTCTGCAAGACGTCGATTACTCGGCGTTGTTGCGGTTCTTCAGAGCCGCGCCGAGAATGTCGCCGAGCGAAGCGCCCGAGTCGGACGAACCGAACTGAGCGACGGCTTCCTTCTCTTCAGCGATTTCCAGAGCCTTGATCGACAGCATGACCTTGCGATCCTTCTTGGAGAAGTTGGTCACGCGGGCATCGACGACCTGACCGACCGAGAAACGCTCCGGACGCTGTTCGTCACGGTCGCGGGAAAGATCGGCGCGACGGATGAACGACGTGATGTCCTCGTGGTTGACGAGCTTCACTTCGATGCCGCCATCGTTGACGGCGATGACTTCGCAGGAAACGACGGCATTCTTGCGCAGGTCGCCGGAAGCGGCTGCTTCGCCGACCGAGTCACGGCCGAGTTGCTTGATGCCGAGCGAGATGCGTTCCTTCTCGACGTCCACATCGAGAACGACGGCCTTGACGACGTCGCCCTTGTTGTATTCCTCGATGACCTGCTCGCCCGGGCGGTTCCAGTCGAGGTCGGAGAGGTGAACCATGCCGTCGACGTCGCCTTCGAGGCCGATGAACAGGCCGAACTCGGTCTTGTTCTTGACTTCGCCTTCGACTTCGGTGCCGGCCGGGTGGCTGTAGGCAAATGCCTGCCACGGGTTCTCGAGGGTCTGCTTGAGACCGAGGGAGATGCGGCGCTTGGACGGATCGACTTCGAGAACGACTACGTCAACGTCCTGCGTGGTGGACAGGATCTTGCCGGGGTGAACGTTCTTCTTGGTCCAGGACATTTCCGAGATGTGGATCAGGCCTTCGATGCCCGGTTCCAGTTCGACGAATGCACCGTAGTCGGTGATGTTCGTGACGGTACCGGAAATCTTCTTGCCGACCGGATACTTGGCGGCAATGCCATCCCACGGGTCCGACTCGAGCTGCTTCATGCCGAGCGAGATACGATGGGTTTCCTGGTTGATGCGGATGATCTGAACCTTGACCTGCTGGCCAATGGACAGGATTTCCGACGGATGGTTGACGCGACGCCACGCCATGTCGGTAACGTGCAGCAGGCCGTCGATGCCGCCGAGGTCGACGAACGCACCGTAATCGGTGATGTTCTTGACGACGCCTTCGACCACCTGGCCCTCTTCGAGGTTCTGAACGATCTCAGAACGCTGCTCGGCGCGGGACTCTTCGAGAACCGTGCGGCGCGAAACCACGATGTTGCCGCGACGCTTGTCCATCTTGAGGATTTCGAAGGGCTGCGGGTTGTGCATGAGCGGAGTGACGTCGCGGATCGGACGGATGTCGACCTGCGAACGCGGCAGGAAGGCAACGGCGCCGTCGAGATCGACGGTGAAGCCACCCTTGACCTGGTTGAAGATGACGCCTTCAACGCGCTCGCCGGCCTCGAACTTGGCTTCGAGCTTGACCCAGCTTTCTTCGCGGCGCGCCTTCTCGCGCGAGAGAACCGCTTCGCCGAGTGCATTTTCGATGCGCTCGACATAAACTTCGACTTCGTCGCCGACCTTCAGCGATCCGTCCTTGCCCTTGGCGCCGAATTCCTTCAGCGCGATGCGACCTTCGACCTTGAGGCCGACGTCAACAACCGCGACGTCCTTTTCGATCGCCGTCACAATGCCCTTGGCGACATAGCCTTCAGCAAGGTCGGTCTTGGAAAAGGACTCTTCGAGGAGGGCTGCGAAGTCCTCCCGCGTGGGGTTAGATACTGCCATGAAATCTCCTAGAGTGCCTCTAAACAGGCACGTATGCGCCGGTGGTTCGTGTTACACATGCCTGAGCATCAGGTCCGCCTCCTCTGTAGAGGCCAATCCGGCGCGGGGACCGAGCGTCAAGCGGGTTCTCAAAGACGAAGCCGGACGCAAACCGGCTCACATCGTCAAGTCATCTTCAAGGCGGCGTCGATGACAACCTTCGCTGCCTGAAACGCGGCCTCTATACTCATTTCCGACGTATCAAGCAAGTACGCATCCTCGGCAGGCTTCAGAGGGCTATCGGCGCGGCCCATATCCCGTTCGTCACGCTTCTTCACGTCGGCGAAAATCGCCGCATAATCCGCCATGCCGCCCTTGGCGAGAATCTCGTCATAACGACGTCTCGCCCTCACTTCCGGCGAAGCGGTCACGTAAAGCTTCACCTGCGCATTCGGGCAGACGACCGTTCCGATATCCCGGCCATCCAGCACCGTTCCCGGCTCTCTTTGCGAGAAATCACGCTGCGCCTCGACCAATGCCCGGCGGACGGAAGGCATGACGGCAATTTTCGAGGCCGCCTCGCCGATCTCATGGCTGGACAATATATCGCGATCAAGCCCCGCCAGTTCAACGCCTTTTGCCACTTTCTCGGCGACCTTTTCATCATCGAGCGGCAGACCGGCATCGATCAACGCCTTTGCGGTGGCACGGTAGGTGAGGCCGGTGTCGAGATGGTGAAAGCCGTATTCTTCTGCGAGGCGGCGGGAAAGCGTGCCCTTGCCGGAGGCGGCGGGTCCGTCGATAGCGATGATCATTCCAGACGTCAATTTCCCAAACTCAAGCTTCGCGCGCTGCGCCATAATGGCGGACGAGTTCCGCCATATCGTCCTGTCCGGGCATTTCATCAAGCCCCGCCGCAACACCTTTGCGATCGGCGACCGGGCGGTTCTGGCTTACCTTCCACTTGCCTTCGATCTCGGCGATCTCAATCTCCACGCCGACGATGCCCTTCAGCTGCGCGCGAATGAAATCTTCCGGCGCATCGCCTATCGACCAAGGCAAGGCGCGCTTGCCCTCATGCTGGTTGGTCATGGCATTGATCTGGGCAAGCAGCCAATCGGCATCCTCCATAACCCGGGCGGGCCCTCTTGCCTGGACGATCGCGTAATTCCACGTCGGCACGACTTTGCCGGTCTCGCGCTTGGTCTGGTACCATGAGGGCGTAACATAGGAATCCGCACCTTGGAAAACAGCGAGAACCGGCGCTCCGTCTCGGATATCCTTCCACTGGCCGTTCGCGCGGGCAAGATGCAGCCTCAGCGTTCCCTTTGCCGAGGCATCGGCATCCAGATGGAATGGCACCGGATTGGCAATGAGGCCGGAATTGCCGGAGGTAATCAAAAGGCCGAGCGAATGCGCGCGGATCAATGCATGCTGGGTGCCCAGGTCTTCTTCTCGAAAATGCGGCGGTTGATACATGGGCGGCTTCCTTCCATCCTGACGGGGTGACTATCATAAAGCTGCCGGACGGTCACCGGGGACGCGTTGATGCAATCCATGAAAGTTTGTCTTTGACATCACGGGGTACAAGCCTTATGGGGACCGGCTTAGTTTTTCACCCAATAGAGCCGCTTTCCAAGCGGCGCGCCGATCTACTCGGCCATCCCTCATGAGGCTCTGACTGTGGCAAAAGCGGAACTCGGAACCAAACGCACCGATCCGGATACCGGCAAGAAGTTCTATGACCTGAACCGCGACCCGGTGGTCTCCCCCTATACCGGCAAGTCCTGGCCGCTCTCCTTCTTCGAAGAAAACAGCGTAGCTGTGAAGATGGAACAGGCCGAGGAAGAGGACGTCCAGGAAGTCGATACCGAAAATCCGGAAGTCGAACTCGTTTCGCTCGAAGAAGGCGACGAGGCCGCCGGCGGCGATGACCTGCCGGATATCGGCGACGACGATGTCGATCTCGGCGATGACGACGACGATACCTTCCTTCAAACCGATGAAGACGATGAAGACGACGATATGTCGGGCATTATCGGCGTCACCGGCGACGACGACGAAGTCTGATCGGATTCCACACCAAGGCCCGGCAATTCAATAAAAGTTGCCGGGCCGACAAATTTCGGCTTGCACTCTCCGAAAACCGGAAGTAATAAGCCGCCACTCCGCGAGGCGCAGCGCCTAGGAGTTTCCCAGGACCGGAAAATGCCGGACCACCCTGATGGGGCTATAGCTCAGCTGGGAGAGCGCTTGCATGGCATGCAAGAGGTCAGCGGTTCGATCCCGCTTAGCTCCACCAAATCTTTCCTCTCAATAAATTCCTTTCAGCGGGAATTGAAGCGCGTGCTTCAAGACAAAAACCGTCACATCGTCAGCACAGAGTGCGAATGATCTGACGGCAGTCGGGGCGTGGGCTTTCGGGAGGTTGCAACGCCACGCGACAGCCGCACCTTGCGCGACCCCTTATCGTCAAACTCGCGCTGTCGGGCGTATGCAAGGTTATTGGCTGCCATTTCATCGCGATAATGCTGCCGATGGGCATCAGCCATCTGCCTGATGACGACCGTAAATACGCCGGCCAGAACCGTGACGCAGGAAAGAATGACGAATAGAGCGGCCATAGGCGCCTCCTTGTCTCTTTGTAACGACAAGGCCGGCAGAAAGTTCGACAACGAGGGTCTGATCCCGCTCACATTGGTTCACATCATCTTGCGCACAGCACGAGCGCGGCGCTGCTCAAGCCAAGCTGCTCCTTGAAGCGAGGCAAGTATGATGACCACTCCGGCCACCACCCGAACCTCCGGCACCTCGCCGAAGAAGACGTAACCGACGACCGTCACGAATACGATCGAGAGGTAGCCGACCGGCGCCAGCACGCTGGCATCGGCGATGCGGTAGGCCCGCAGGAAGCAGTATTGTCCCAATTGGGCGAGAAAGCCGATGCCGAGCAGCGGAAGCCAGTCGAACCGAGCCACCGGCTGCCATGTGAAGATGGCCGGCACGGCGGTGATGACGGCAAGGCCGACCGTGTAGAAAACCATCATCACGGTGGTATTCTCATCCTTCAGCGCGCGGGTCTGGATAATTGCCAGCGAACCGAAGACGACAGAGATCAGGACAACCAGGACCTCGATATCAAAGCTCTCGGTGCCCGGCGCCATGACGATCAATACGCCACCAAAGGCTACGGCCGCGCCAAGCCAGCGGATACGGCTCACCGTCTCGCCAAGCAAGGCGACCGCCATGGCCATGGTAATCAATGGCCGCGAAAAGCCGACGGCATTGACCGTGGCGAGCGGCAGCATGGTGATCGCCAGGAAATTGCTGGTGAGCGCGATCGCATTGCATGAGATGCGGAGAATATTCCGCCATGGGTGCTTGATGCGGACCATCTCCTCCCGATGGTGCCAGATGAGCGGCAGGATGAAGAGAAGTCCGATCATCGCCCGGATAAAGACGAGCTGGAACGCCGGGTAGGTTGCCCCTTGCGCCTTGACCAATGCCGTCATGCCGCCGGAAACCAGTGTCATGTCGAGCAGCAGCCAGCCGATCCCGATGCGGGCGTTTGATGCCTGCTCCTGGTCTGTTTCTATCGCCCCTTCCGTGCTCACGCCGGCTGCACGAGGTTCGCCATCAGCCGGAAGGCGCCGGGGACCAGCTTGTCGAGCTGGTGATGCAGCACGAGGCTAGTATGAGTGTGACGCCCCCTGCCGATCGCACCGGAGATCAGCGCGCCCTTCAGCGGCTGTTCGTTGACGTCATGCATGGCGAGCAGCGGTTCGTAGGCGTCATCCCAGCGGGAGACGAAATAGAGCCCGCGCTCCTTGTCCCATCCCTGCCAGTCTTCCGGGCCGATGACGTTGGGGCCTTTCAGGAGGACATGTTCCGGCGCAAGCACAGCAACTTCGGCGCGCGGATCGGTGACGCGCCAACGCAGCGAGGGCGAGCCGATATCGATGCGGCGGACCGGCGTTTCCTCCGGATTCCAGCCGTCGGTCGGCCGGTGATAGAGAGTGACGAGATGGCCGCCCTCTTCCACGAAGCGATGCAGGCGGCCAGTCGCGGCGGCGAGATCCTTGCGGATGCCGAAGGCGAAGATGCCGACGACGATGGTGGTGAACCGCGAAAGATCGCCGGACAGCGCCTGCGCATCGAGTTCGGTGACGTCGAGCCCCATGCGGGCGAGCCACAGGCCGGCGCGATCCGCTCCGCCGCCCACGTAGCCGACGCGGGCGCCTTCCGGTAGCTTCAAGTCGAGCGAGAGGATTTTCAGCATCGCCGGGGCGCGGAAGCTCGCGCGGCCGATATGCCTGTAGGCGATCGGCGTGACTTGGAAGGCAGGGCGGCCATCGACCTGCGGTTCGATTTCGACGAGGCCGGGCCTGACGGCATCGGTCGCGGACGCGATCCAGTCGCCGTCGGCCTTCTTCATCGTCCAGCCGGCCGGCGTCCTGAAGGAGACCGGCGCGTCGACGCCGGAGATATCCGCCTTGACCAGCCATTCGGTCTGCTTCGTGCCGAGCGGAACCACCAGCGCATCGGGCAGCAGGGTCAGCGACTGAGCAGGTGCGACCGCGAACGGTTCTTCCAGATCGAAGGTGCCGGTAACGGTCCGGCCGGCGATTTCGGCCGAGACCTTTACATGCGCATGGCCATTGCCGCCCATCGCCGACCAGGCGGGAAGGTAAAGATCGGAAAGCGGCGCGTCGGAGGCGGCGGTCAGCGCGAAAAGCCGGTCATGGGTGAACGACTGAACGGACGACGAGACACCGGCCGGCAGAACCGGAACGACATCGACCTTGTGATCCGAAGCGCCTTCCCCGAGTTCGACGGTGAGTATCGCTGCACCGCCGGGCGATATGACGGAAGGCACGGCATAGGCGCGCTCGAAGACTGCAGCCGCATCCAGGATCGCCGCATCGACTTCCATCTGCTTGCGCGCGATACGGTGGCCATGCAGGGCCATGAATTCTTCCGGCGCGGAGGAAGCAACAATGTCAAGCCAGCCGGCCGCTTCGGCCAGCGCCTTGATGATTGCATCGCGATCCGGAAAGGCCGAAATGGCCACCGCAATCGCACTATCCGCCGATCGCAACGCATTCGCCGCATCGCTCGGAAGATCGGAAAAATCGGCAAGCGCTGAAAGCGAAGTCGGCAGGTTTTCAAGAACGGACTGTTCAGCCACCGAACCGGCGGCGGAGAGCTTCAGATGCAGCTCCCATTGCCGCTCCGGCCGTTTCGGCCAATGCCCCATGCCCTGGGAGGCATGATAATAGCGCGACCATTCGCCGATCCGGTCGTATTCAGCACCTGTCGCAGGCTCGCGGCCTTCCGCCAGCACCGTCACGGTCGTATCCGGCGGCGGCACCTCGTCGTCGTAAGTGTCACCGCCTCCCGACCACGCCGGCAGGTAATATTTCGCGACCTGCCAGGGCCTCAGGCCCTCGGCGAAATGCTCCGGATAGGCATTGGGGTCGGCGGCGAGTGCAATCGCCGCCTCGGCGGCCCGCGTCATGGCACGGTGATGGCCGTGCTGGCCCGGCACATCGAGGAATGTCGGAATGACAATATCCGGCCGCTCCATGCGGTAGGCGCGCACCAGACGCTCCACCGTGCGGGCTTCGCCCCAGCGGATGAACGTGGCGTCGCCATCCTTGGAGAAGCCGAAATCGTGGACCGGATCGGATGGACCATGGCCAAGCCAGGAAACATCCGAGTCAATCGCGCGGGCCGCTTCCTCAAGTTCGCGGGAGCGCAGCACGCCGAGCGGGCCGAGCCGCTCAGGACCCAGCGCATTCTGGCCGCCCTCGCCGCGGGTCGAACAGGCGATGATGACGCGCATGCCGAGGCCGAGGCGAAACCAGGCGAGCATGCCGTTCTGCTCGTCGTCCGGATGCGCCCCCGTGTTCATCATCGTGACCGTCGCTTTCAGCCGCGAAAGCTTGCGATGGAGCCGGACGAGCGAGGGATCGGCCATCTGCCGTTCAATGCGTTCGCGGGCGGTCAGCATGAAATCTTCTCCCAATATGTCAGACAGGAATATCGGCAAGCCCCGCAAGCGAAGTCTCGAGCTTGGGTGTCACCATGTCGAAAAGCGGAAGGGCCGCAGCGCCGAGCGCGGCCGTCAACTGGCCCGTCTTTCCGCGCAGCACGCGCGGCAGGGCGCGCTGGCGGCGGCTGGCGACCGAGGTGGGCAGGTTGTTGCCCAGGCGGGTGATGATATCGTCAATGACGACGTCCGGAAGCGCGCCGCCCAGGATCACCGTCTGCGGGTCAAGGATGTTTTCGAGCATCGCCACCATCGGGCCGAGATAGGTGGCAGCCTCGTCCACCCACTCCTCCACGACCGGATGATTTGCGGCATGAAGCCTCTCGATATCGGCGAACTCGCATTCCGGGATACCGGCGCAGCCAAGTTTCTCCTTCAGCACATAGACGGAGGCGTAACCTTCCAGGCAGCCGAGCTGACCGCAGGAAGGGCAGGGTCGTCCCTTGGGAACGACGGTCACGTGGCCGATTTCGCCGGCATTGCCGAAGGCACCGCGATAGGGCGCGCCGTCCTGAATGATCCCCAGCCCGATGCCGACGCCGAAATAGATCATGCAGAAATTGGATATCGTCAGCCCCGCGCCAAACAGGCGTTCGCCGACGGCGGCGGCGGTCGCATCGTTTTCGACCACGACCGTATGTCCGCAGGCCTCGCCCAGCGCCTGCGCCGCATCGAGGCCGGCCCAGCCGGGAAGCGTGGTCGGACCGACCGACGTCATGCCGTCGATCTCGAAGGGGCCCGGCATGACGACGCCGGTGCCAAGCAATTTCGACCCCACAGATTTCTCGACGGTCGAAAGTTCCGACGTAAAGGCCGAAAGAATATGCTCCGGTGTCGTGTCCTTAAGGGAAGTGATCCGCTTCTCCCTTAGCCTGCCGGACAGATCGAGGGCGACAGTGACCATGCGGTCGGCAGCGATTTCCACGCCGATCGTCGCGCCACCCTCCGGATTCACCGCAAACTGGATGGGCGGTTGGCCGCGCCCGGAACGCAGGCGTCCCATTTCCATCAGCAGCCCCTCGCCCACCAGCTCGTCGACGATATTGGCAACGGCCTGGGGGGTGAGCTGCGTGATCTTGGCGATATGGGCGCGTCCAAGCGAACCGTGCCGGCGCACCACATCCAGCACGACGCGGCGGTTGTGATCGCGGCTTCGTTCGGGGTTCTTGCCGATGGCCACCGGGTGCGTGCCGATCGTGTGTATCGTCATGTCGCCGACCTTCCGTTCCAGGCGATTCATAGCGCCGGAAATCGGTTTCCGGCAATAGAATAATTCAAGTAAATTATCTTATTGACAAACGGCCTCAGTCGGGGAACCGTAAGGAAAGGGCTGAGGCGAAGGGGTCGCAGCACTTCAAACGGGAGGCATCGAAGCGATCCTTCCGGAAACCAAAAAACGCATCGGATCGCGCAATGCGGCCGAATGCAGGGAACAATCAAACCCCAAGACCGGCGGACCCGGCGGGGCAAATGGAGGCTCACATGCGCAAGGCAACCTTGTTCGCCGGTCTCGTCGCCGGCTTCAGCACGTTCGCATTCAACGCCGCGCAGGCGGTCGAAATCGAATACTGGCAATATGTGTTCGATACGCGCGTGAAGGCGATGGACCAGCTTATCGCCGAGTTCCAGAAGGCCAATCCGGATATCACCGTCAAGCAGGTCACCTTCCCCTATGCCGATTACCAGACCCGCGTGATCGCCGCCAACATGTCCGGCAACGGCCCGGACGTCATGCAGCTCTTCTATGGCTGGCTCGACAAGTTTGCGGCCGGCGGCATCCTGCAGCCGCTGCCGACCGACGCCTTCCCGCATGACAAGATCGAGAGCGAGTTCTTCCCGATCGTGACCGCGATGAAGCGCGGCGACGACTATTACGGACTGCCGACGGCCGTTCGCTCGCTCGCCCTTTTCTACAACAAGAAGCTCTTCACAGAGGCCGGCCTCGACCCGAACAACCCGCCGAAAACGCTCGATGAATATGTCGCCGCGGCCGAGAAGATCGCCAAGCACGATGCCGCGGGCAACCTGACGGTGGCCGGCTCCACGCTCGACATGGGCGGCCAGGACCACCAATGGTGGCGCGAGGTGCTGATCCGCCAGTTCGGCGGCGTTCCCTATACCGACAACGACCAGAAGGTTGCCTATGACAGTGAGGCTGGCATCAAGGCGCTGAAATTCTACACGAGCCTGCAGCTTGAAAAGAAGATCGGTCAGGCCGGTTTCATGGACGAAGGCCAGGCCGCCTTCCGCGGCGGCAAGGCCGGCATGACGATCGACGGCACGTTCCGCCTCGGCTCCTTCCGGACCATCAAGGATTTCGAATGGGGCGTGACCGAACTGCCCGCCAATGCCGAGGGCGTGCGCTCCAATTATGCCAGCTATTTCGCAAACGGCATCGGCGCCAAGACCACGGGCGAGGAACTCGAAGCCTCCAAGAAATTCCTGGCCTATATCTCCTCTCCGGCAGCCATGGACATCTGGCTGAAGACGGTCGGCGAACTGCCGGCACGCCGTTCCGCCGCTCTCACCGAAGCGAACCTCAAGGACCCGATCTACGGACCATTCCTGAAGGGCCTGGAATACGCCCATACCACGCTGTTCCTAGATGAAGCCGCCCAGCGCCAGAATGCCATCGACATGGCAAACCGCGTGCTGCTCGAAGGCCAATCCGTCGAGGATTCCATCAGCCAAGCGGCGCAGGCCGAGCAGGAAATCATCGACTCGGCCAAGCCGTAATCCCTGGAGCCGGTCATGGCATCGATCGAACAGCGGGGGACGGCATCCGGCCGTCCCGGCGGATCTCCAGGGATATCCTTTGGGGACCGCCTTTCCATGCGGACGAAGCGGCTTCTCTGGGTCTGGGGATTCCTGGTTCTGCCTATCCTCTTCTATGCGGTCATCCGCTTCTATCCCACCGCGCAAGCCTTCTGGCTGTCCTTCACCAACTGGGACCTGCTCCGGCCGGCGAAATTCATCGGGATCGCCAATTATACCAAGCTGTTCAAGGACCCGCAGTTCTGGAAGGTGTTCCGGAATACCTTCACCTACCTGATCATCGGTATGCCGATCAGCCTCGTGCTCTCCTTCACGATCGCCTTCTTTCTCGACCGCGTGCGCTTCATGCACGGCTTCATCCGGGCGCTCTATTTCCTGCCCTATCTCACGACCGCCGCGGCGATGGCCTGGGTCTGGCGCTGGTTCTACCAGCCGCCGCCGATCGGCATCATCAACGACGTGTTCGGCATGCTCGGCATTCCGCAGCAGCCCTTTATCCGCTCCGTGGACCAGGCGCTCTATTCGATCATGATCACCGCCATATGGGCGGGTCTCGGCTTCCAGATCATCATCTTCATGGCCGGGCTTCGCGCCATCCCGACCACCTTCTACGAGGCCGCCCGTATCGACGGCCTCGGCGAATGGGCGATCCTGCGCAAGATCACCCTGCCGCTCCTCAAACCCACGACCGTATTCCTGGTGGTCTTCTCGTCGATCGGCTTCCTGCGCATCTTCGACCAAGTCTACAACATGACCACCAACGACCCCGGCGGGCCGCTGGGGTCGACCAAGCCGCTGGTGCTTATGATCTACCAGACAGCCTTCAACTCCTATGCCATGGGCTATGCCGCGGCGCAGACGGTGGTGCTCTTCTCCATCCTGCTTGTCGTATCGCTGCTGCAGCTCTTCATCCTGAGGGAAAAGAAATGAGCGACGCTGCACCCTCCCCGCCGCTCTACAAGGCCGATGTCCGCCCCGGCAGGATCATTGCCTGGACACTGCTCTTCATCGGCGGGCTGATCATGGTCTCGCCGCTCGCCTTCATGTTCTCCACCTCGCTGAAGACGGCCGACCAGGTCTACGACCTGCGCCTCATCCCTGCCGCGCCGACGCTCGCCAACTATATCGCCGTTCTGGCGGACGGGCGCTTCATGCGCTGGTTCTTCAACTCGATGCTGGTCGCCACGATCGTCACGCTGTCCAACTGCTTCTTCGACAGCCTGGTCGGCTATACGCTCGCCAAGTTCGAGTTCCGCGGCCGCTATTTCATCTTTCTCGCCATCCTCTCGACGCTGATGATCCCGACCGAGATGCTGGTCATCCCGTGGTACCTGATGTCGAGCCAGCTCGGGTGGCTCGACAGCTATTGGGGCATCATGTTTCCCGGCATGATGACCGCTTTCGGCACCTTCCTGATGAAGCAGTTCTTCGAAACGGTGCCGAACGACTTCATCGAGGCGGCCCGCGTCGACGGTCTCAACGAATTCCAGATCTGGTGGAAGGTCGCCATGCCGCTCGTCACGCCGGCGCTCTCGGCGCTCGCCATCTTCACCTTCCTCGGCAACTGGACGGCCTTCTTCTGGCCGCTGATCGTCACCACCAGCAAGGAACTCTATACGCTGCCGGTCGGGCTTTCGAGCTTTGCCGTGGAGCAGCAGATCCAGTGGGAAATGATCATGACGGGGGCGGCGATCGCCACCATTCCCACGCTCATCGTCTTCCTCGTCCTGCAGCGCTACATCGTCCGCGGCGTCATGCTGGCGGGCCTGAAAGGATAATGCCATGGCGGACATCAACCCACGCCTTTCCGACACCAGCAAGTTCCCCGATCCGGTCTACAAGGAGACCGTGCTCAAGCCGCTCTTCGACGGCGCCAAGAGCCATCACGTCGACGGTTTCCGCCGCATCGACCGCGCCCATCTCGTGATGCTCGTCGAGACCGGCATCCTTGATCTGGACCTTGCCGGCAAGATCGCCGATGCACTGGAAGCGATCGACAGGGAGATCGATCCCTCGACACTCGTCTATACCGGCGAAGTGGAGGACTTCTTCTTCCTGATCGAGAAGGAGCTGAAGGCCCGCATCGGCGTCGACATCGCCGGCCGGCTGCACACCGCCCGCTCCCGCAACGATATAGACCACACGCTCTTCAAGCTCGGCCTGAAAGACAAGATCGACGTGCTGATGGGCAAGACCAGGCTGTTGCTTGCCGCGATGATCGATGCGGCCGGGCGCGAGAAATCCACCCTGATCGTTGCCTATACACATGGCCAGCCCGCCCAGCCGACGACCTTCGGCCATTATCTCTCGGCGGCAATCGAAGTGCTGATCCGCGATATCGAGCGCTTTGCCGAGGCCCGCCGCATCGTCGACCTCTCGCCCATGGGGGCTGCGGCGATCACCACGTCGGGCTTCCCGATCGACCGTGCCCGCGTCGCCGAACTGCTCGGCTTTTCCGCGCCGCTGCGCAACTCCTATTCCTGTATCGCGGCGGTCGACTATACGACCGCCACCTATTCGGCCATCGAGCTGATGTTCCTGCATCTCGGCCGCCTCATCCAGGACTTCCAGTTCTGGACGAGCTTCGAAGTGGGCCAGATCTACGTGCCGAACGCGCTGGTGCAGATTTCCTCGATCATGCCGCAGAAGCGCAATCCGGTGCCGATCGAGCATCTGCGCCATCTCGCCAGCCAGACTTTTGGGCGAGCGCGGACCGTGCTCGACGTGATGCACAACACCCCTTTCACCGACATGAATGACAGCGAAGGCGAGACGCAGGGCATGGGCTACGAGGCCTTCGCCTCCGCCTCGCGCGTGCTCGATCTGCTGGCAGCCCTGATCAGCCAGATCAGCATCGACCCGGAGCGCGTCGACCAGAACATCCGCCGATCCTGCATCACCATCACCGAGCTTGCCGACTCGCTGGTGCGGATCGAAGGCCTCTCCTTCCGCGAGGCGCACGAGATTGCCGCAGCGACGGCGAAACGCGTCGTCGCCGCCAAGGGCGATCTTACCAATGACGGTTACGAGCCCTTTCTCAAGGCCTTCGAACATTCGGTAGGCCGCAAGCCTTCGGTCGATCTCGCGAAGTTCAGGGAGATCGTCTCGCCGGAACATTTCGTCGCCGTGCGCGCCCGATTCGGCGGCCCGGCACTCGAGCCGATGCAGGATGCGCTCAAGGCCTATCGCGAAAAGCTCGCGCTCTTCGAAGCTGCGGCGAAGGAAGCTGCCGATCATGAGGCCGCTGCTGCTGCGGAATTGAAAGAAAAGTTCACCGCGCTTACGGGAGCCCGCTGATGGCGACGATAGAACTTGAAAAACTCGTAAAGCGCTACGGCAAGGTCGAAGCCGTCAAGGGCATCGATCTTTCGATCGCCGATGGCGAATTCGTCGTCTTCGTCGGCCCGTCCGGCTGCGGCAAATCGACAACGCTCAGGATGATCGCCGGCCTTGAGGAGATTTCGGACGGCACGCTGAAGATCGGCGATGCGGTGGTCAACCAGCGCGAGCCGAAACAACGCAACATCGCCATGGTGTTCCAGAACTATGCGATCTATCCGCATATGACGGTGCGTCAGAATATCGGCTTCGGCCTCTACACGTCGAAGCTCAGCAAGGCCGAGAAAGACAAGCGGATCGAGGAAGCGGGCAAGATCCTCGGGTTGGAAGCCCTGCTCGACCGCCGGCCGGCCGCGCTTTCCGGCGGCCAGCGCCAGCGCGTCGCGATCGGCCGCGCCATGGTGCGCGATCCGGCCGCCTTCCTGTTCGACGAGCCCCTGTCCAACCTCGACGCTCAGCTTCGCTCGCAGATGCGCATCGAGATCAAGCGCCTGCACCAACGGCTGAAGACCACCACCGTCTATGTCACCCACGACCAGATCGAAGCCATGACCATGGCCGACCGGATCGTGGTGATGAAGGACGGTAATATCCTGCAGGTCGGCACGCCGTCGGAACTCTATGAAAGCCCGGTGGACGTCTTCACCGCCCGCTTTATCGGCAGCCCGTCGATGAACCTCGTGCGCGGCAGGCGCAACGGCTCCGGCGTGGACATGGCTTCCGCAGGCGATATCCTGATCGGGGTCAGGCCGCACGACCTGATCGCCCATGCCAAGACAGTAGACAGCGATGGCTTCAGACTGACGGGAACGGTAACCGCCGTGGAGCCACTGGGACCTGAAACACTGGTTCATCTGGACATTGCCGGCGCCTCGGTGATAGCGACGGCGCGGGACAAATCCATACCGGCCGTCGGCAGCGAGTTCACCTGCGAAGCCGCGCCCGGCAGCCTTTACCTCTTCGATGCCAGCACAGAGAAATTTCTGGGCCGTTCATGATGACGCATACAGAGACTAGATCCGCGGTGCTCAGCATCGGGCGGGTCTATTGCGACCTTATTTTCACGGGCCTCGATCACCTGCCGGTGTTGGGGCGCGAGCTTTTTGCAAGTGGCATGGAGATCGCGGCGGGCGGCGGCGCCTTCATCGCCGCAGCGCATATGGCGCATGCCGGGCGCAAGGTGGCGCTCGCCGCACGGATTGGCATGGATTCGCTGTCAGCCGGTGTCGAGGCACAGCTCCGCGAGAGCAGGGTCGACCTGCGTTTCGTCGAACATGCCGGGGATGCCGGCCCGCAGATTACCGTGGCCGCCGTCGTCGGGCAGGACCGGGCCTTCCTCACCCGCCGGGCCGGGCCGGCACTGCCCGCGACGCTTGATGCCGCGCTCGATTGGGAGGAGGCATGCCATCTTCACATTGCCGAGTATGCGACACTGCATGAAATCCCCGACCTCGTCTCCCGCGCCAAGGAAAGGGGGCTGACCGTCTCGCTCGATCCGAGCTGGGATGCGACCCTGATCTATGACCGCGGCCTGCTTCGCGCCTGCGAGGGCGTCGATCTCTTCCTGCCGAACCTGGAGGAAGCGGAGGCGATCACCGGTTCGGCCGATCCCCAGGTTGCGATCCGCAAGCTGTCGCTCGCCTTTCCACTGGTGGTCCTGAAGGGTGGCGCTGAAGGCGCCTGGGTGATGTCAAGCGGCCGGATGCTGCATGCGCCGGCCGAGACCGTGCCGGTCATTGATACGACCGGTGCCGGCGACGCCTTCAATGCCGGATTCATCAACGCCTGGCTGAATGGAGCCTCGGAAGAGATATGCCTTCGGGCCGGCATCCGTTTCGGCAGCCTGGCGGTCCAGGCGGCCGGCGGCGCCAGGCTGCTCACGACCGCGGAATAAACTCAGGCGATTGCGCGGTCGTTTGCGTCGAAGCGATGCAGGCTTGCCTTGTCGGGCGTGGCGAACACCACGTCGTCCGGCATGTGGCGATGTTCCCCGAACAGGCGGACGGTCAAGAGGCCAGTCGCCTCGGTCTCCAGATAGACGATCGTATCGGCGCCCAAGTGTTCCACATGGATGACCTTGCCCTTCCAGTCGCCGTTTTCACGCGAGAGGGCTATATGCTCCGGGCGGATGCCGATGGTCTTGGCGCCGGCGTCGCCCAGCTTTTCGGCCGGGATGAAGTTCATCTGCGGTGAACCGATGAAGCCGGCCACGAAAATATTAGCCGGCTTATTATAAAGCTCCATGGGTGAGCCAACCTGCTCGATCGTGCCGGCATTCAGCACGACGATCTTGTCCGCCAGCGTCATCGCCTCGACCTGGTCGTGGGTGACGTAGATCATCGTCGCTTTCAGCCGCCGGTGCAGGCCGGCGATCTCCAGGCGCGTCTGCACACGCAGCGCCGCATCGAGGTTCGAGAGCGGCTCGTCGAACAGGAAAAGTTTCGGTTCGCGCACGATAGCGCGGCCGATCGCGACGCGCTGGCGCTGACCGCCGGACAATTCGGCAGGGCGGCGAGTGAGATAGGGATCGAGCGACAGCATGGAGGACGCCTTGGCGACACGCTTGTCGATCTCTGCCTTTTCTGTGCCGGCCTGTTTCAGGCCAAGGCCCATATTGTCCTTGACCGTCAGGTGCGGATAGAGCGCATAGGACTGGAACACCATGGCAATGCCGCGTTTGGCAGGCGGCACATTGATGACCTCGGCGCCATCGATCCTCACGCTGCCCGATGTCGCGTCCTCAAGGCCGGCTATCACTCGCAGCAACGTAGACTTGCCGCAGCCGGAGGGGCCGACGAAGATGACGAATTCTCCGTCCTTCACCTCGAGATCGATGCCCTTCAGCACCTCGTGGGTGCCGAAGGCCTTGCGGATGGATTTCAGTTCAAGGGAACCCAAGGGCTTTTTCCTTAAAGTTTCACGGGCCTGCCGGTGCGCACGCTTTCATCCGCAGCAAGGCAGATGCGCAGCGACTGCACGGCATCATCCATGTGGCGGGTGAGATCGATATCCTCGCGGATGGCTTTCAGCACATAGGCCTGTTCGAGATCGCAGAGTTTCTGGTGATCCGGTTCGCCGGTCATCGACAGATCCTCGTCGGGGCGGATGAACAGGCCGTCCGGGCCGGTCTCGGCCGAATGGACGCGGATCACCGAGGTTTTCGTATGTGTATCGATGTCGTCGGATTTCGCCTTCGCGTCGACGAGGATCGAGACCGAGCCCTTGGGCGACATGACGTCCTTCACGAAGAAGGCCATTTCCGACATCATCGGGCCCCAACCCGCCTCGTACCAGCCGACCGAGCCGTCCTCGAACAACACTTGCATGTGGCCGTAGTTGTACATATCCGGCGCGACCTCTTCGGTCATGCGCAGCCCCATGCCGCGCACTTCGACCGCTTTGGCATCGGTAATCTGGCACCAGACGTCGACATAATGCACGCCGCAATCGACGATCGGCGGGGTCGTCTGCATCAGCGCCTTATGCACGTCCCACTTGTCGCCGGAGGACTGCTGGTTGAGGTTCATGCGGAACACGTACGGAGGCCCGAGCTTGCGGGCCTCCGCGATCAGCCGCATCCAGGACGGATGATGGCGGAGGATATAGCCGACCACCAGCTTGCGGTCATGCTTCCTGGCGGCCGCAACGACGCGCTCGGCATCGGCAACGGTGGTCGCCAGCGGCTTTTCGACGAAGACGTGGCAGCCGGCCTCGAAAGCCATGACGGCATAGTCCGCGTGGCTGTCGGAATAGGTGTTGATCGAGCAGAGATCCGGCTTCGTCTCCCGCAATGCCCGCTCGAAGTCCGTAAAGAGCGGATAGGCATCGAGTTCGCCCGGCAGGTCGCGCTTGGTGCGATTGACGAGACCGACGATCTCGAAGCCCGCATTGTCGTAATAGGCCAGTGCATGGCTCCTGCCCATATTGCCGAGGCCGGCGACAAGGACACGGATGGGACGATTGGACGGGTTCACTTGACGGCTCCGGAGGTAATGCCGCGGATCAATTGCCGCGAGAAGATGACGTATAGAACCATGACCGGCAGAATGGCGAGCGACAGCGCCGAGAGGACCGCATTCCAGTTGGTGACGAACTGGCCGATGAACATCTGCGCACCAAGCGTGACCGTCTTGGTGCTTTCGCCGGGGGCGAGGATCAGCGGGAACCAGAGGTCGTTCCAGATCGGGATCATGGTGAAGACTGCGACCGTCGCCATGGCCGGACGCACCAGCGGCAGGACGAGGCGGAAGAAGATCGCGTATTCCGAAAGCCCGTCGATCCGGCCGGCATTCTTCAGGTCGTCCGAGACGGTGCGCATGAATTCCGACAGGATGAAGATGGCAAGCGGCAGGCCCTGCGCTGTGTAGACGAGGATCAGCGATGTCAGCGTGTTGACGAGGCCGGCCGCCACCATGCCCTGCAGGATCGCCACCGTGCCGAGGCGGATCGGGATCATGATGCCGAGCGCCAGGTAAAGCCCCATCAGCGTATTGCCGCGGAAGCGGTATTCGGAGAGCGCGAAGGCGGCCATGGCGCCGGTGAGCAGAACCAGCGCGATCGACACGACCGTGACGATCAGGCTGTTCTGGAAATAGCCGACGAAATCGCCCTGGTTCAGCACGGTCTGGTAGCCGATCAGGCTGAAGGTCGACGGCGTCGGTAGCGCCATCGGCTCTCGGAAGATGGCATTGCGGCTCTTGAACGAATTGACCAGCGTCAGGAAGACCGGGAAAAGCGCCACCAGCGTATAGGCGATCAGCGCCAGGTGAATGAGCGCAGTGCGCAGCGGAGCGGAGCGGGCTTTCGACATGTCCGTCTCCTCAGAACTGATAGCGGCGCATGCGCCGCTGGATGACGAAGAGATAGAGCGAGACGCCGGCGAGGATGATGAGGAACATCACGGCAGCGATGGTGGCGCCCATCGAGCGGTCGCCCATCTGGTTCTGGAACCCGAAGAAGGTGCGGTAGAGCAGCGTGCCCAGGATATCCGTCGAGCCGTTCGGGCCGGCGAGTGCCCCCTGCACCGTGTAGATCAGGTCGAAGGCGTTGAAATTGCCGACGAAGGTCAGTACCGAGACGATGCCGATCGAGGGCAGGATGAGCGGCAGCTTGATCTTCCAGAACTGGCTCCAGCCGGTAATGCCGTCGCACTCGGCGGCTTCCAGCACCTCGTCGGGAATGTTCAAGAGCGCCGCATAGATCAGCATCATCGGAATGCCGACATATTGCCAGACCGAGATCAGCGAGACGGTGACGAGCGCCGTTTCCGGCTTGCCGAGCCAGGGCGCGAAGGCCCATTTCAGTCCCACCCAATCCATCATGCCGGGCGCAATGCCCCAGATCGGCGAAAGGATGAGCTTCCAGATGAAGCCGACGATGACGAAGGAAAGCAGTGTCGGCACAAAGATCGCCGAACGGTAGAAGGCGGCGAAGCGCAGGTTCGGCGCCGACAGCATGGCGGCGATGGCAATGCCGACCGGGTTCTGCACAAGCATATGGATGATGAAGAAGATGACGTTGTTGCCAAGCGCATTCCAGAAATCGGCGGAAAGCCTCGGATCGCTGAAGAGGACGCGGAAATTGTTGAAGCCGACGAAAGCAAGCTGGCCTTCGACCATGTTGAAGAGCGAGAGCCTCAGCGTTTCGATGAGCGGCAGGATCATCACCGCCGTATAGACGAGGAAGGCCGGCGCCAGGAAGACGAGGATATGCCAGCGAGCGGGCCGCTTCACCGGGACGATCTCGGTATCGGTCATGTCGGTATCGCTCATGGCGCGGGTTCCGGTCTTTAGTTACGGCGTGTGCAGGATGTTACGGCAATGCTCCTCATCCGGCTACCGCCACCTTCTCCCCGTTTTGACGGGGAGAAGGAATATGCCGCAAGGGTTTCCTCCATCTCGAAGGTCGAGCGAGGCAGGTCCCCTCTCCCCGCAAGCGGGGAGAGGGTTAGGGTGAGGGGCAGATGGTGGGCGTGAGGCGTTACTTCGCCGGCTTGTACCAGCTGTCGAGGCCTTTCTGAGTCTCGGCGGCAGCTTGCTCAGGCGTTTGCGTGCCGTTGATGACGTTTGCCGAAACGCGCCACATTTCGAGGTCGAGGTTCGGCTGGCCGCGGCCGACGATCGCAGCACTCGGACGGATCGTCGTCTTGCAGTTCTCGCGCCAGGACACGAATTCCTGGGCAAGATCATCCGTCATTTTCACCGGCGTCGAGTTCAGGCTGAAGAAGCCCGGAAGCGCATTGGCGTAAAGCTCGGCGAATTCCGGCGAGGCGACCCAAGCGAGGAATTTCTTCGCCGCTTCCGGATTCTTGCCCTTGGCGTTGAGGCCGAGACCGATGTCGTTATGGTCGGAGATGTAGCAGGTGTCACCTGCCTTCTTCACCGGCGGCGGGAAGGCGCCCATTTCGAAATCGGCCTGAGCCTTGAACGGAGCGATTTCCCACGAACCGGCCGGATAGATCGCGGCGCGGCCAAGCGTGAAGAGATTCTGGCTGTCCGGATAGGTCTGAGCCTCGAAACCATCGCCGAGATAGGGCTTCCACTTGGCAAGCGTTGCATAGGGCTCGATCCATTGCGGATCGGTGAGCTTTTCGGTGCCTGCGATCAGCGCCTTGCGGCCCTCCTCACCCTTCCAGTAGTTCGGGCCGATGTTGTAGTAGCCCATCGTGGCGGCTTCCCACTGGTCCTTGGTGCCCATGGCGAGCGGGATGTAATTGCCATCCTTCTTGAACTTCTCGAGCACCGCGAAGAATTCATCCTCGGTCTTCGGAACCTCAACGCCGGCTTCTTCGAAAGCCTTCTTGTTGTAGATGAAACCGTGAATGACCGATGCCATCGGCACGCAGAAGGTGGTCTTGCCGTCATCGGTGGTCCAGGCGGACTTGGCGACGTCGGAGAAGTTCGAAATGCCGGGCAGGTCGTTCAGCGAGGCGAGCTGGCCTTTCTGGAACATGGCAAGCGACAGGTCGAACGGACGGCAGGTGATGAGGTCTCCGGCCGTGCCTGCCTCCAGCTTGGCGTTGACGGCGGAATTGTATTCCGTCGGCGCCATCGGTGCGAAGGTTACTTTGATGTCGGGGTTCTTCGCTTCGAAGGCCGGAATGATCTTCTCCTGCCAGATCGGCAGGTCGTCGTTGCGCCAGCTCTCGATGGTGAGCTGGGCGGTCTGTGCGGACGCGTTGGTGGCGACAAGGCCCGCAGGCGCGAGCACGGTCGTTGCGAAAAGCATGCCTTTCAAGATGCGGGTCATGATGCTCTCCCTCTTTTTGCGCCGTCAAGCGCGCTTCATGGAACTTTTGCCTGCGTGCAGCTCATTAAGCGCGGCACGCAGCACCTCGCCGGACCTGGCCAGCAGCGCCTTCGCCGCCTCCGCATCGGCCGCACCGGCCGCAAGCAGAACCGCCACCTTCACCGAACCATCGGCAGCGCCGAACCAGGCGCGCGCTTCTTCGAAATCGATCCCTGCAATATCCGCCACCATGCGGGCGGCGCGGGCCTGCAGCTTGTCGTTATCGGCGCGCAGGTTGACCATATGGCCGTCATGCACGTGGCCAAGCTTCACGGCCGCCAGCGTCGAGAGCATGTTGAACGCCATTTTCTGCGCCGTGCCGGCGCCCATTCGGGTGGAGCCCGCCACCACTTCCGGCGGCGTTTCAAGCAGGATCGCCACATCGGCGCCATCGAACAGTCTTGCGCCGGCATTGTTGGCGATCGCCACCAGTTTCGCGCCGCGTGCCCTGGCCACTTCGGCGACGGCGACCGTATAGGGCGTCGAACCGCTGGCCGAGACACAGATTACGCAGTCTTCCGCGAAGATGACATCCGCATCGCGCTGCCCGAGCACCGGATCGTCTTCCGGTCCGCCGGGCAGATCGGTGACCGGGGAGAGGCCGCCGGCGAACAGGACAACCAGCTTCTCCGGCGCGATCCCGTAGGTTCCGGGCAATTCAAGAGCATCGGTCATGGCGACCAGACCGGCGCTGCCGGCACCGACGTAAACGAGCTTGCCGCCAGACTTCAACGTTGCAGCCATAAGATCAGCAGCTTCGGCGATAGCCGGGATGGCGCGATCGACCGCTTTCGCAGCCTCCTGCTGGGCCGCTGCCAGAAGCTCAAGGATTTCGGCGGGCGCGCGCATGTCGAGCCCTTCCGCTTTCCCATGTCTTGCTTCGGTGGCGTTTTTGCTCATCCGATTTCTCCCTCTGACCAAAATGATGCCAAAAAAATACCAATTGTCCAGAAGGAAAATTAACTTTTATCACCAAATCAATAACGCACTTTGGGGAAAATGAAAATAATCCAATCATTTCAGCGCAATATCGCAGAGCATTTCGAAAATCGGAAATCTCTCTTGGTTATTGGTATTTTTTTGGTATTATCAATTTCTGGAGGTATCCATGGTCGATTATTTCATCGGAATCGATGGCGGGGGAACCAGCTGCCGCGCAGCATTGGCTGACGGAAATGGCACTATTCTCGGCCGCGGCAAGAGCGGCGCGTCCAATATCCTCACTGATCCGGATACCGCGTTGAAACATATCGCCGAGGCGGCACGGCTGGCCTTTGAGGAAGCCGGGATCACGCCCGATCTCCCATCCGCGCCCGCCGTCCTTGGCCTTGCCGGCAACAATGTCGGAGACGCCGTGAACTACGTTCAGGCGCGGCTGCCCTTCAAGCAGTCGGAAATCGTCTCCGACGGCGTGATCGCGCTGCAAGGCGCGATCGGCGACGAGGACGGCGCGATCGGCATCGTCGGCACGGGAACGGTCTATATTGCGCGACATGACGGCGAACTTCATTCGATCGCAGGCTGGGGATTCCAGGTGAGCGATCTCGGCAGCGGCGCGCGACTCGGCCAGCTCGCACTGCAGGAAAGCCTGCTCGCCTACGACGCTATCCGCCCGATCACCGGGCTCTCGAAAGCCATTCTTGCGGAGTTCGGGAACAATCCGGAAAACGTGGTCGATTTCGCCCGGCTGGCGAAACCGGGCGACTACGGACGTTATACGCCGAAGGTTTTCGAATTTGCCCGGCAAGGCGACGAAGCGGCGATCCGCATCCTGAAAACCGGCGCGGACGGCATCAACGAAGCACTTGACGCAGTGAACGCCATCACCAGGGGTAAAGGCCGACTCTGCCTGCTCGGGGGCCTCGCACCGCTCTATCCCGAATATCTCGCAGAACGGCATCGCAGCCGGCTTTCCGAGCCGCTTGCCGACGCGCTGACGGGTGCCGTGGCGCTCGCGGTCAAGGCCTATGGCTCACCTTCGGAGGCGCGTGCATGAACGAGACGCTTGCCGCCATCCTTCCCCTCGACGGCCTGCAGAATGCCGGAACCGGGCCGCTCTACAGGAAATTGCGCCAGAGCCTGGAAGATGCGATCCGCTCCGGCAAGCTCGGCCACGGCGACGCGCTGCCGGCCGAACGCGACCTTGCGGATTACGCCAATGTCAGCCGCGTCACCGTGCGCAAGGCGGTCGACGATCTCGTCAAGGATGGACTGCTTACCCGCAGGCATGGTTCCGGTACCTTCGTGGTCAAGCCGCTGTCACGCGTCGAGCAGCCGCTGACCCGGCTCACGTCCTTTACCGAGGACATGGCGCGGCGCGGGCTGGTGACCAAGTCCGAATGGCTGGAACGGGGCCTGTTCCACCCTTCCCCTGAAGAAATGATGATGCTGGGCCTCGCCCCGGGGACGAAGGTGGCCCGCCTCGGACGCCTGCGCATCGCCAACGACATGCCGCTTGCCATCGAACGCGCCAGCATTTCCGCCGAATTCCTGCCGGACCCTTCCGCCGTCACCAATTCGCTCTACGCGGAGCTGGAAAAAAAGGATGCCCGGCCCGTGCGCGCCATACAACGGATATCCGCCTGCAATATGAAGAACCCGGATGCCGGATTGCTGGCAGTGCCCGTGGGCTCCGCCGGGCTTTCGATCGAACGCGTATCCTATCTGGCATCCGGCCGCGTGGTGGAACTCACCCGCTCGCTCTATCGCGGCGACGCCTACGATTTCGTGGCCGAGCTCTCGCTCGGCGAAAACTGACAAGGACTGAACCATGCAAACCCATATGCGGCAAGAGATCAACGAGATACCGGAGGCGACGGCCCGGTTGCTTGACCGGTCGGCAGCGGAGATCGTTGCCGCCGGCCGGGCGCTCCGGGAGAAGGATCCCACGTTCCTGATCACCATCGCCCGCGGCTCCTCCGACCACGCGGCGACCTTCATCAAATACGCGATCGAGCTTACCGCCGGCCGGCCCGTCGCTTCGCTCGGCCCCTCGCTTGCCTCGATCTACGGCGCGAAGCTGAGGCTCGAGGGCGGCGCGGCGATCGCGATTTCCCAATCCGGCAAAAGCCCGGATATCGTCGCCATGGCGGAAGCCGCAACCAGATCCGGCGCCGTCACGATCGCGCTCACCAATACGCTGCCGTCGCCGATTGCCAGCGCTTCGAACCATGCGATCAACATCAATGCCGGACCGGAACTTGCGGTCGCGGCAACGAAATCCTTCGTCAATTCGATTGTCGCGGGCCTTGCGCTGCTTTCCGAGTGGGTGGACGACGAGGACCTGAAGGCCGCCATTCGCAACCTGCCGTCGCATTTCGAAAAGGCGGTCAAGCTCGACTGGAATGAACTCGCCAAAGAGCTCGGCGACGCGGAATCGCTCTACATGCTCGGTCGCGGACCGGCGCTCTCGATCGCCAGCGAGGCGGCGCTGAAATTCAAGGAAACCTCCAACATGCATGCGGAGGCCTATTCGGCTGCTGAAGTGCTGCACGGCCCCGTGGCGCTGGTGGAAAAGCAATTTCCGGTCGTCACCTTCGCGGCGCGCGACGCGGCCGAGGCCTCGGCCGTCGAGATTGCCGAGAACCTCGCCGCCAAGGGGGCGCTTGCCTTTGCGACCTCCGACAAGGTCAAGGCCGCTCGAAAGCTGCCTTTCGTCGCGACCGGCCATCCACTCACCGATGCGCTGGCGCTCATCCTGCCCTTCTACGGGTTCGTGGAAGCCTGGTCGCGCGCGAAAGGCTTCAACCCGGATGCGCCAGTTGCATTGAAGAAGGTGACTGAAACACTATGAGTACAGCCAAGGCCATCACCGGCGCCCGCATCTTCGACGGCGCTTCCTGGCATGAGAATGCCGCGCTCGTTTTCGGCAACGGCCGGGTCGAGGCGATCCGGCCTGTCGCGGCCCTGCCGGAAGGCATCGAGACGATCGATGCCGGCGGCGGTCTGATCGTGCCCGGCTTCATCGACCTGCAGGTGAACGGCGGCGGCGGCGTGCTGCTCAACGAGGAGCCGACTGTCGAGGGTCTCAAGCAGATCTGCGCGGCGCACGCCAAGTTCGGCACGACCGGCCTGCTGCCGACCCTCATCACCGACACATTCGAGATCACGGCAAAAACCGTCGAGGCCGGCAAGCAAGCGAAGCAACAGGGCGTGCCGGGTTTCCTCGGCCTGCATCTCGAAGGTCCGCATCTTTCCATCGCCCGCAAGGGGGCGCATGACCCGAAGCTGATCCGGCCGATGGAGGAGAAGGACATCGAACTCATGCTCTCCTGCCAGGGTATATTCGATGCGATGATGATCACCGTCGCGCCGGAGAACGTCACCCCGGAACAGGCGAAGCGGCTTGCGGAGGCCGGCTTGATGGTAAGCCTCGGCCACACAGACACGACCTATGAAACAGCCAGGGCCTATTCCGAGGCGGGCGTGCGCACCGTCACGCATCTCTTCAACGCCATGAGCCCGCTCGGCCATCGCCAGCCGGGCGTTGTCGGTGCGGCGCTGGACATCGGCCCGCTTTATGCTGGGCTGATCGCCGACGGCATCCATGTCCATCCCGCCGCGATGGGCATTGCTCTGCGGGCAAAGAACGGACCGGGCAAGATCTTCATCGTCACCGATGCCATGTCGCCGATCGGTACGGACATGAAGAGCTTTACGCTGAACGGCCGCGAGATCCTGCGCCGGGACGGACGGCTGACGCTTGCAGACGGCACGCTTGCAGGGGCCGACATAGACATGATCTCGTCGGTGCGCTTCGTGCATGAAAGGCTCGGCCTGCCGATCGAAGAGGCATTGCGGATGGCCTCGACCTATCCGGCGGAAGCGGCATGGCTCTCCGGCCGCAAGGGGGCACTGAAACCCGGCTTCGATGCGGATTTCGTTGTCCTCACCGAGGATCTCGGCATGGAGAGCACCTGGATCGGCGGAACCATGGTTCATCAGGAATGAATTAGCCGGCTATCGGAAAGCGGATTTCCACCGTCAGCCCTCTGGCCTCGCGGCCGTCCGCGAGGGTCATTGCCGCACCGTGGAGCCGGGCAATCTCCTCGATGATCGGCAGGCCGAGACCGCTGCCCGCCTTGTCCGTTTGCTCGCCACGCTCGAAGCGCTTCAATACGGAAGCCCGTTTCTCCGGCGGAATGCCGGGACCGTTGTCCTCGACTTCCAGCACGGCCGTATCGCCGTCCTGTCTCACGCGGACTGTCACCTCCGCGCCGTCCCCGGCATAAAGCAAAGCATTGCCGATCAGGTTCTTCAGGAGCTCGCCGATCAGCAGCGGCTCCGCGAAGATCGCAACGCCGCACCCGCCTTCGAACCCGAGATCGATGCCGGCTTCGGCGGCAAGCGGCACATGGTCCGCCGTCGCGCCCTGCGCCAGGGTCGCCAGATCGACCTTCTGCATCGAAGCGGAGCGCTTCGATGCATCAATCTTCGCCATCAGCAGGAGCTGGGCCAGGATGCGTTCGGCATCGGCAACCGCCTCATCCGCCTTGCGGACCGCTTCCTTCGCCCCGTCCAGCCCGGCAGCGCGGCCGGCCAGCGCAAGCTGCGTGCGGATGATGGCAAGCGGCGTTCGGAGCTGGTGGCTGGCATTACCGGTGAAATGCCTGAGAGCCTCCAGTGCCCCCTCGAGCCGCACCATGAAGGAGTTGACCGTATCGACAAGCCCCTGGACCTCGCTCGGCACCCGTTCGCTGATCGGATGCAGGTCGTCCGGGCTGCGCTCGGCGATCGCTTCACTGAAGCGGTAGAGCGGGCGGAGCGACAGGCTGACAGCAACCCAGACGATGACCGCTGCGCCGGCGATCATGAAAAGCAGGCGCAATGCCGACCGGATCAGAATGGTCCGGGTCAATTGCTGGCGGGCGATCGTGGTTTCCGCCACGGTGACGATGAAGGGCACCGAATTGATGCCGGTCGAGGCCGACCGGGCCAAAGCAGCAACGCGGATCGGCTCACCCCGAAAAGTCGCGTTTTCGAACGCCGCCGCCTGCCCTTCACGTCGCGGGATCGACGGCAAGGTCTGATAGCCGGTGATAAACGTGCCGGGCGGGCCGTCGACCCGGTAGAAGACGCGATCCTGTGCCGCCGACGTCAGCATCTCCAGCGCCACATAGGGGATATCGACTTCCAGCGAGCCGTCTTCGGCAACGATCACCCGTTCCGCGATCGCCAGCGCCGAGCCGGCCAGAACGCGATCGGAAACCTCGTTCGCCGTATCGACGGCCTCGTCCCATGTGTCGACCATGGCGACCGTGCCGATCACCGCCGTCGAGATGAGGAGCCAGGCGAGCAGCCGCCGGCGCAGCGAGTAGGCGGCAGTTTGCGTCATTGGCGGCGTCATGGTACGGGCGCCACCGTATCGAGATAGTAACCGATGCCACGGGCAGTCTTCACCGTCAGCCCATGCGGCGCAAGACGACGGCGCAGTCGACTGACATATTGCTCGATCGCATTGGCCGAAAGATCGTCGTCGAAACCCGTCAGCGAGCGCATGATCGCGTCCTTGGAGACGACCTTGCCAGCGCGCAGGAAAAGGAGTTCCAGGAGCGCCACTTCGCGTGCAGGAATATCGAGCGGAGCGCCATGGCTGGAGAATGTCCGGGAATTCAGGTCGAAGGTGACGCCGCCATAATTGACGATCGAGCTTCTCAGGCCCGCATGGCGGCGCAGGAGCACGCGGATACGCGCCTCGAATTCCGAGATGTCGAAAGGCTTGATCATGTAGTCATCGGCGCCGAGATCGAGCCCCTTCACCCGCTCCTCCGGCGTGCCGCGGGCCGTCAGGATCATGACGGCGGCCTTGTTCTGCCTGGCCCGCATCGCGCGCAGCACGTCGAGCCCATCCATCTCGGGCAAATTCAGGTCGAGGATGACGAGGTCGTATGTCTCCGCAGCGGCAACCGCTTCCGCCGAAGCACCGTCCGCCACCGCATCGACGGCATAGCCGCTGCCGCGCAGGATCGTCGACAGCCCCTCGGCCAACGCCTGATTGTCCTCGACCAGAAGGATACGCACCCGTTGTTCCCCTTTTTCCTTCCAGTTTACAGGCGCAGGTCAGGGAAGTCACGGAAGCGTTGGGAGCATGGTTATTGGCTCCGGCCGATATAGTCCATCTTGCCGATCGGCACGCCCTTGTGGCGCAGGACCGCGTAGGCCGTTGTGACGTGGAAGTAGAAATTCGGGATGGCAAAGCCCAGGACATAATTACGGCCGGTGAAGGTCGTCGATCCGCTGCGGGTCTTCAGCACCACCTCGGCCTCTTCACGGTCGGCCATTACGGCCGGATCGACACTTTTAAGAAAAGTCACGGTCCTTTCGATGCGGGCATGCAGGTCGGCAAAAGTCGCTTCGTTGTCGTCCATCGGCACGTTTTCAACCTGTCCGAGCCGGACGGGCACGAACTTGGCCGTGTCGCTGGCGCGCTGGATCTGCGCGATCAGCGGATACATGTCCTCGATCAGCCGGGCATTGAGAAGCTCCTTGTGCGCCAGGCCCTTTTCGTCGGCATAGGCCTCGCCCTTCTTCAAGATTTCGGTGAGATTGCCGAAGGCGCGGATGAAGACCGGTACGGTGATATCGTAGAGTGAGAGCGACATGGTTCTGACCTCTGTTTGCGGCAAGGCACCGGATCTTCCGGCGTGAAAAGAACCGCCCACAGGTAATGAGGCCTGTGGGGAAAACAAGCCGGATAAAGGCTGCAATCGGTGACCGTGACGCGAAAGCCACGCGGCCACCGGTCTACTTGTCCCTGGAACCTCTGTAAGGCATTGTGGTCGTATGAAAAGGCTCCTTCTCGTTTCGCTCTGCCTTGTCCTTTCGCCGGGTCTTGCGGCTGCCGGCATAACGCTGTTTCCCGCCCTTTCCGGCCGTAGCGACGCCCGGGTGCTGAGCGTCTATTCCTCCCTCGACGAACCGCTTGCCAAGCCGATGATTACCGGCTTCCAGCAGGCAAACCCGGATGTGACGGTGCGCTACGAGGACATGCTGACCGGTGAAATCTACGACCGGATCGTCCGCGAGACGGATGCCGGCCAGAAAACCGCCGATTTCGCATTCTCTTCCGCCATGGACCTGCAGGTGAAGCTCGCCAATGACGGGTATGCGCAGCCGAGCGAGCTGCCGATGAGCGGCCAGTGGCCAGCCTGGGCGAACTGGCGCAACACGGCCTACGCGCTGACCTTCGAGCCGGCCGTCTTCGTCTATCACAAGCCGAGCTTCAAGGATGCTCCGCCCCCGTCGACCCGGGCGGAATTCGTCGAGTTCCTGCACAAGCAGGGCGACGCCATCTATGGAAGGATCGGTACCTATGACATCGAGCGCTCCGGTGTCGGCTTCCTGTTCATGGCGCGCGACCAGGAACAGTTCGGCGATATCTGGTCGGTGATCCGGGCCATGGGTGCGGCGGGCGTCAAGCTCTATTCCACGAGCCAGGCGATCCTGGAGCGCATCGCGGACGGGCGCTTCCTGCTCGGATACAACATCCTCGGCTCCTATGCCGCCGACTGGGCCTCGCGCCATCCCGACGTCGGGATCGTATTGCCGAAGGACTATACCGTCGTCATGTCGCGGATCGGCCTCGTGCCGCAGGCCGCCGCCGCGCCGGACCTCGGAAAACGCTATCTGCAGTTCTTCATGTCGAAGGAAGGCCAGACAATCATGGCCCGCGAACTGCAGATCCCGGCCGTCAGCCCCGAAGTCGCCGGCAACAATACCGCAACCACATTGCGGGAGATGCTGGGCGGGCAGTTGAAGCCCGTTCCCGTCAGCCTCGGGTTGATGGTCTATCTCGACCAGGTGAAGCGGGCGCGACTGATTTCCCGCTGGAACGAGGCTCTCAGGCTGCAATAGCCACAAAATTCGACGCGGCACGGCGGATACCTCTTGCCAAACGTCAAACCCGCGAAAAATGTCAGGTAGATGTCAGCTTCATATGCTGGCTTATGTCTAATCGGCCCCCGTTTGGAGGCGGGCTCCGATCAACGACGGGAGGGCGTCGGTAGCGGTTCTTGCGCACCGGCCCATCTTTTTCGTTTCGACAGAAGAAACATTTGCGTCCACTTCGGGCGCCAACGGAGGATCAACCCTTGAAACATTTCTTTCTCGCTTCCATTCTCGCGGGCGCACTTGCCTTGCCGGCCGCTGCGGCCGACTACACGATCATGGCTCCAGCCGCACCGGGCGGTGGATGGGACCAGACGGCCCGCACCATGCAGACGGCGCTCCAGCAGGAAAAGATCGCCGGCAACGTGCAGGTCGTCAACGTACCGGGCGCCGGCGGCACGATCGGCATCGCCCAGTTCGCCAGCCAGCAGAAGGGCAACCCGAATGCACTCCTGGTCGGCGGCTACGTCATGGTCGGCGCAATCCTGACCAACAAATCGCCCGTGACGCTCAAGGACGTCACGCCGATTGCCCGCCTCACCGGCGAATATGAGGCAATCGTCGTTCCGGCCTCTTCCGACATCAAGACGATCGGCGATCTCGTCGCCAAGCTGAAGGAAAACCCAGGCGCCGTTTCCTGGGGCGGTGGCTCGGCTGGCGGCACCGACCATATCCTCGTCGGCCTGCTTGCCAAGGCGGCCGGTGTCGACCCGACCAAGATCAACTACATCGCGTTTTCGGGCGGCGGCGAAGCCCTTGCCGCCATTCTCGGCAGCCAGGTGACTGCCGGCGTTTCGTCCTACGGCGAGTTCGAATCGCAGATCAAGGCCGGCACGTTGCGCCTCTTGGCCGTTTCCTCCGACAAGAAGATCGAAGGCGCCGATGCCCCGACGCTGAAGGAATCCGGCTTCGACGTGGTTGTCCAGAACTGGCGCATGGTCGCCGCCGCTCCCGGCCTTTCCGATGAACAAAAGAAGGCCGTGGCAGCCGACATCGAGAAGCTCGCCCAGTCCAAAACCTGGCAGGAGGCCCTGAAGACCAAGGGCTGGACCGATACCTATCTCGCCGGCTCGGCCTTTGATGAACAGCTCGCCAAGGACATTTCCGCCACGGAAGTGGTCCTCAAGGACATCGGGCTGGTCAAATGAGCCTCGACCGCAACAAGACCGAGCAGCGCCGCCCCGATTGGGCGGCGCTTGCCGTTGCCGTAGTCCTGGCGGCAATAGCCGCCGTGATTTTCATCGATGTGTCACGGTTGAAGGGTACGGGCGGCTATTCGCAGGTCGGTCCGGCGACGGTGCCCGACTGGATCGGCTTTGCGCTGATCGGACTTGCGATCTGGACGGTGATCGAGGCTTTCCGCGGCGATTTTCCGACGCGCGACAAACAGGAGATCGGTCCGGTCGTCTGGATCGTCGCGGGGCTTATCGCACAGATGCTGCTTCTTCGCGTTGCCGGCTTCTCGATCGCGACCGGTATCCTGTTCGGCCTCACTGCCGCGGGCTTCGGCAAACGCAAACTGTGGATCACGATCCCGCTCGGCATCGTCGTCTGTCTCTTCATCTGGCTGATCTTCGCAGGCCTCCTGCAGCTTGCGCTGCCCGCCGGCCCGCTGGAACGGCTTTTTTGGTGATCGGGCCCGGAAAGTAAGACCATGAGCACATTCGAATTCCTCCTGCAGGGGCTTGCCTCCGCAGCGCAACCCATCAACCTGCTCTATGCGCTGATCGGCGTGACGCTCGGCACCGCAGTCGGTGTTCTGCCCGGTATCGGGCCGGCGCTGACCGTCGCGTTGCTTCTGCCCGTCACTTATCGCCTTGATCCGACCGGTTCGCTGATCATGTTTGCGGGTATCTATTACGGCGGCATGTATGGCGGTTCGACCACCTCCATCCTGCTCAACACACCGGGCGAGAGCTCATCGATCGTCACCGCGCTCGAAGGCAACAAGATGGCCAGGGCGGGACGTGGCGGACCGGCACTGGCGACGGCGGCGATCGGCTCCTTCGTCGCAGGCCTGATCGCCACGATGGCGCTTGCCTTCATCGCGCCGTATATCGTCAAGCTGGCGCTGGTCTTCGGACCGCGCGAATATTTCGCGCTGATGGTGCTCGCCTTCGTGACGGTATCCTCCGCCTTCGGCGATTCCACTTTGCGCGGCCTCACCTCACTGTTCATCGGTCTTGCCTTCTCTGTCGTCGGCATCGACCAGCTCACCGGCCAGAACCGGCTGTCCTTCGGCATCCCCGACCTTCTCGACGGGATCGAAGTCACGACCATGGCGGTCGCCATGTTCGCGATCGGAGAAACCCTGTTCATCGCCGCCCAAGGAAACAAGGGTCCGGAAACGGTGGAAGCCGTCAAGGGCTCCGTCTGGATGAGTGCGCAGGATTGGGCGCGGTCCTGGAAAGCCTGGCTGCGCGGCACGGTTATCGGCTTCCCGATCGGCGCCATGCCGGCGGGCGGAGCCGAAATCGGCACCTTCCTCTCCTACGCGACCGAAAAGCGCCTCAGCAAGCATCCGGAAGAATTCGGCAATGGCGCGATCGAAGGGGTTGCCGGCCCGGAAGCTGCCAACAATGCGTCTGCCGCCGGCACGCTTGTGCCGTTGCTGACGCTCGGCCTGCCGACGTCCGCGACCGCGGCGATCATGCTTGCCGGCTTCCAGCAATACGGTCTGCAGCCGGGCCCGCTGCTCTTCGTGACCAATCCCCAGCTCGTCTGGGGCCTGATCGCGTCGCTGCTTATCGCCAACCTGATGCTGCTGGTCCTCAACCTGCCGCTCGTCGGTCTTTGGGTGAAGCTGCTGACCATTCCGAAGCCATGGCTTTATGCCGGCATCCTGCTGTTTGCGACGCTCGGGACGATCGGTGCCAATCCGTCGGTTTTCGAACTCGGCATGCTTCTGACCTTCGGATTCCTCGGCTATGTCATGCGTGTCCTGGGTTACCCGATCGCGCCGGTCGTCGTCGGCCTGATCCTGGGGCCGCTTGCCGAACAGCAGCTCCGCCGCGCGCTGGCGATCAGCCAGGGCGATGTCACGACGCTGGTCCAGTCGCCGATCGCGGCCGTTCTGCTCATCCTGGCAGCGCTGGCTTTCATCATACCGCTGATCCTGCGCATACGCGGACGCGGCGAAGTGCTCTCGCAGATGGCAGCCAGCGAGGACTGATCACAACACGCTGCCACTACATTCAACCCGGCTTCGGCCGGGTTTTTTATGCCGTATGCGGGATCAATGGCCGAAGACCGACCAGCCCGTGCGGGTCGTCAGCATTTCCAAAGCCAGCGAACCAAGAAGCGAATTGCCATTGTGATTGAGCCCCGGCGACCAGACGGCAACCGAGGCCCTGCCCGGTGCGACAGCGAGGATGCCGCCGCCGACACCACTCTTGCCCGGCAGGCCCACCCGATAGGCAAAATCTCCCGAACCGTCGTAATGCCCGCAGGTGAGCATGAGCGCATTGATGCGCCTTGCCCGCTGTTTGGAGACGACTGTGTGTCCCGTCAGCGGATTGCGGCCGGAAGCAGCGAGGAAAAGACCGGACTTCGCAAGCTGCGTGCAGGTCATGGCGAGTGCGCAGTGATGGAAATAAACGCCGAGCACATGCTCGACCGGATGGTCCAGCTTGCCGAAGGAGCGCATGAAATTGGCAAGCGCGAAATTGCGGTAACCTGTCGCCTGCTCCGATTTCGCTACCTCCGGATCGATGGCGATCGAATCGTCGTCCGCCAGATAGCGTACAAAACGGACGATCTCGCCGATCGCCTCGCGCGGCGTATGCCCGGCAAGAACGAGATCGCTGACGGCGATCGCGCCGGCATTGATAAATGGATTACGTGGCTTACCCTCTTCGTGTTCCAACTGGACGATCGAATTGAAGGCAGAGCCAGACGGCTCGCGTCCGACACGGTTCCAGGTCGTCTCGCCATGCTTGCCGAGCGCCAGCGTCAGCGTAAAGACCTTGGAAATGCTCTGGATCGAGAAGGAGGCATCGGCATCGCCAACTTTGAAGGTCTCCCCGTCCACGGTCACGATCGCCATGCCGAATTTCTTCGGATCGACATGGGCGAGCTGCGGAATATAGTCGGCGACCTTGCCCTCGCCGAGACGCGGCGCCAGCTTGTCGTGAATCTCGTCGACGATCGCCTGGAGGTCTGCCATCTATCACCCCGAATTCGTTACCAGCACCGGGTCTACTGATCGAAAGCGCTGCTGGAAAGGTGATTGCTGGCAGAAATTTTCACGGCCCCAATCTCCGACCACAGCGATGCGATCGTGGCCGGAGCGACATCTGCCATGATATCCCGCAGCCAGCCTTCATGGGCAGCGGCCATGGCAACGAAAAGCTTCGTACCCTCCGGCGTCAGCCTGGCGACCGTAACGCGCCGGTCACCGTCCGGCGTTACCCGCTTAACGAAGCCATCGGCCTCCAGTCGCTCGACAAGACCGGTCACGTTGCCATTCGTCACCATGGTTCGCTTCGAAAGCTCGCCCAGGCGCAGGCCGTCGCTTTCGCGATAGAGCTGGGCCATCAGGTCGAATTGCGGCAGCGTTGCACCAAATTCGGTCCTGAGCCGTCGGCGGATTTCGTTGGTGATCAGCTTTGTGGTGGAAAGCATACGCAACCAGAGCCGCGTTTCCGGCTTGTTGCGCCCATGCGGACCGTGGGCGATCAATTCCAGATCGGCGCTTCCCGCTTCACCATCCATCGCTTACACTCCGAGATATCGATCCTGCAGTTCCGTCGTCAGTTCCTCAGCCTTGCCGCTCCAGGCGCTTCTTCCGTTTTCCAGGATGACACAGCGATCCGCAACCGGCAAAAGCTCGGAAAGCGTCTTATCCACCACAAGGATCGAAAGCCCTTCCGCCTTCAGCCTCCGTATGGCTCTCCAGATATCCTGGCGTATGACCGGAGCAAGCCCCTCCGTTGCCTCATCGAGGATCAGGATGCGCGGATTGGTCATCAGAGCCCTGCCGATCGCCAGCATCTGCTGCTCACCGCCGGAGAGCGACCGCGCCATCTGGGCATGCCGTTCCTGGAGGCGGGGAAAAAGCGCATTGACCTCGTCCAATGTCCATCTGCCCGGCCGCGCAGCCGCGACCAGGTTCTCATGCACCGTCAGGTTCGGAAAGCAGCGGCGACCTTCCGGCACGAGGCCGATGCCGAGCTTCGCCACATGATGCGGTCGCCTGCCCTTGAGGTCCGCGCCACCGAGCCGGACTGCGCCGGCGCGCGGCGGATTGAGGTTGCAGATGGCACGTATGGTCGTGGTCTTGCCCATGCCGTTGCGGCCCATCAGCGCCACGGCCTCGCCCTCCGCCACAGACAGGTCAACGCCGAACAGCGCCTGGCTTGCGCCATAAAATGCTTCGATCCGGGAGACGTCGAGCAGCATCAAACGTGATCTCCGAGATAGGCGGTGCGCACAGCCGGGTCGCCACGGATTTCCTCAACCGTGCCAGTAGCAATAATGCGGCCGTAGACGAGCACGGAAATCCGGTCGGCGAGTGCAAATACTGCATCCATATCATGCTCGACCAGCAGGATCGGCGCTTCCTGCCTGAGCGCATCCAGGAAACGGGTGAGCGATTTCGAGCCTTCCGGCCCCATGCCGGCCATCGGCTCATCAAGCAGGAAGGCTTTCGATCGAAGCGCCAGCGCCATGGCGATTTCGAGCTGCCGGCGTTCACCATGCGAGAGCTCGGCAGCGGGGATGCGGGCGCGGGCAGCGAGGCCGACACGCTCCAGCATGGCCATGGCCGGGTCGATCAAGGATCCGTCGCGCATCACCGGCTTGAAAAAACGGAAGCTCGTACCCTCCCTCGCCTGCACCGACAGCATGACATTGCGGAGCGCCGAAAATTCCGGCGCCAGCGAAGAGACCTGAAAGGTACGCCCCAGGCCCAGCCGGGCACGGCCTGCAACACCCAGGCCGCCAATATCCTGCCCCGCGAAGCGGATCGTGCCGCTATCCTGCCGGAGCGTGCCGCAGATCTGGTGAATGAGCGTCGACTTGCCGGCGCCGTTCGGGCCGATCAGCGCATGGATTTCGCCCGGCCTGAGATCGAGCGTGACGCCGTCGGTCGCACGCAGCGCTCCAAAATTCTTGACCAGGTCGGAGATTTCGAGAACCGGCTCAACCATGTCTGGCCTTTCCGGCGAGAAGCCCCAGCAGGCCGCCGCGGGCGAAGAGTACCACGACCAGCAAAATAAGCCCCAGGAAGAACTGCCAGCGTTCCGTGATGCCGCCGAGCGCATATTCGAAGGCGACGTAGAGCGCCGCACCCGCCAGCGGACCGAACAGCCGGCCAGTTCCACCGAGCACGATCAGCACGATCAGCTCCCCCGACATGTGCCAGGAGAGCATGGAGGGACTGACGAAACGGTTGAGATCGGCAAACAGCGCGCCGGCAAGGCCGGTCATCATTGCCGAAATGGCAAAGCCCGTGAGCCTGATACGGTACGGCTGGATCCCGACCGTCGCGACGCGCACCTCATTCTGCCGCGCCGCCTGCAATGCGGTGCCGAAACGCGAGGCGCGGATCAGCGCGAAAAGGCCTATTGCGACCAGCAGCACCACGTAACAGATCAGGAAGAAGCTCAAGGGCCGCATCGTCATGACGCCCGGAAACTGGTTCCGGACGAGGATCGACAGCCCGTCCTCCCCGCCATAGGCCGGCCAGGAGACCGCGAAGTAGTAGACCATCTGCGCAAAGGCGAGCGTGATCATGATGAAATAGACGCCTGACGTCCTGAGGCTGATCGCGCCGATCGCAAGGCCCAGGAGACCCGCGAGCAGGACCGCGACAATCCAGATCACCCACATCTGATTGGTGCCCGGCAGACCGAAGAGCAGAGGTTCACCTGAGAAGCTGTGCGTCGCCAGGATGCCGGCAACATAGCCTCCGATACCGAAGAAGGCCGCATGACCGAAGGAGACGAGGCCGCCCAGGCCCAATGCCAGATTGAGGCCGGTCGCGGCAAGAGCAAGAATCGCAACACGGGTTGCCAGCGTGACGTAGAAGGGCTGGCCGACAGCGTTCGCCGCAAACGGCACGGCAAGCAAAGCCAAGGCCAGGATGAGGTTGACGAGGTTTTCGCGGCTCACGATCCGGACCTCACGCATGCGCTGCCGGGAAGAGCCCGCGCGGCTTCACCGCGAGGATGACCGCCATGACGATATAGATGAGCATCGAGGCCACGGCGCCGCCGATCATGCCCGCCTGGGCCGGCGGAGCGAAGAATGCGAATATCTGCGGCAGCAGGAAACGGCCCATCGTGTCCGTGACGCCGACCAGAAGCGCGCCCAGGAGCGCCCCCTTGATCGAGCCGATGCCGCCGATGACGATCACCACGAAGGCGAGGATGAGCACCGGCTCGCCCATGCCCACCTGCACCGATTGCAAGGCGCCGACCATGGCACCGGCGAACCCGGCCAGCGCCGCACCAAGGGCGAAGACGACCGTATAGAGCGTGCGGATATCGACGCCGAGCGCCCCGATCATCTCCCGGTCGCTTTCGCCGGCCCGGATGCGCATGCCGAGCCGCGTCTTCGAGATCAGCATGTACAGCCCGAAAGCGACAACCGCGCCGGCAGCGATGATGGCCAGACGATAGACCGGATATTGCGTGCCGCCGGGCAGTGTCACCGCCCCCTGCAGGAGCGGCGGGATATCGAGATAAAGCGGAAACGAGCCGAAGAGCCAGCGCGTGCCTTCGGAGAACATCAGGATCAGCGCGAAGGTGGCAAGCACCTGATCGAGATGGTCGCGATCGTAAAGCCTGCGGATCACCACGAGCTCGACGATCGCACCGGCCGCCGCCGCGGCGACGAGGCTGGCGATGAGCCCGATCCAGAACGAGCCGGTCCAAGCCGCCACGGCGGCGCAGGCGAATGCGCCGACCATATAGAGCGAGCCGTGAGCAAGATTGATCAGGCCCATGACGCCGAAGATCAGCGTCAGCCCGGCGGCCATCAGGAACAACATGACGCCGAGCTGCAGGCCGTTCAGCAACTGCTCGAGAGCAAGCGCAACGGTCACGGGGAGACCTTAGATCTTGCAGTCTTTGGCATAGGCGTCCTTATGATCGGTGAAGATCTTTTCCACCGTCTTGTTGGTGAGGACGCCATCCTGCTTCACCACTTCCGTGAGGTAGATGTCCTGGATCGGATGCTGGTTCGTGTTAAACTTGAACTTGCCACGCGGCGACTGGATATCCGCCTTCAGAAGTTCGGCGCGGAAAGCATCCGCATCCTTCACATCCGCCTTCGCAGCAGCAGACAGGATGAGCTGCGCGGCGTCATAGGCCTGAACTGCATAGATCGATGGCAAGCGGTTATATTCCTTCTGGAAGTCGGCGAGGAACTTCTTGCTGGCTTCGTTGTCGAAATCCGGAGCCCACTGGCCGGACGCCTTGGCGCCAAGCGCCGCATCGCCGATTGCCGGAAGCACGTCTTGGCTGAAGGAGAAGCCCGGCCCCATGACCGGAATCTTCACGCCCGACTGGGCAAATTGCTTCATGAACGCAATGCCCATGCCGCCCGGCAGAAAGACGAAGATACCATCGGCACCGGAAGCGCGCATCTGGGCGATTTCCGCCGCGTAATCCGTCTGGCCAACCTGAGTATAAACCTCGGCAGCGAGTTCGCCCTTGTAATAGCGCTTGAAGCCCGTCAGCGAATCCTTGCCGGCCGGATAGTTCGGGGCAAGGATGAACATCTTCTTGTAGCCCTTATTGGCATATTCGCCCATCGCCTCGTGAAGATTGTCGTTCTGATAGGCCGCATTGAAATAGAGCTTGTTGCAGTTCGCCCCGGCAAGTGCAGCGGGAGCGGCATTCGTGGAGACGTAGAACTTGCCTTGCGCAACAGCACTCGGAGCAACCGCCATCAGCAGGTTCGACCAGACGATGCCGGTCAAAATATCCACCTGGTCGCTCTGGATCATCTTGTCGGCGATCTGCACCGCAAGTTCCGGCTTCTGCGCATCGTCCTCGGTGACGACGGTAATGTCCTTGTTGCCGGAATTCTTGATCGCCAGCATGAAGCCGTCGCGTGTATCGATGCCGAGACCGGCGCCGCCGCCCGAAAGCGTGGTAATCATGCCGATCTTCAACGGCTCGGCAAAAGCAAGGCCCGAGGCGCTCATGCTCAGGGTCAGCGTGGCTGCGGCAAGCAGTTTCTTCATGTGACGAACTCCCGTTTGTTGTTGTATGTCGTTCCCAGATATTCCGGCAGCGGGGCAGCAGCCCGCCGAACGTTTCATTACCTTCCACATTTGCGCGGAAACTTCCACTCTGCATACGCAGTGAAACGCAACCACCACGAAGTACGGTTAAGCTGAAAGTTTCCGCTTCAACCGGAAGCGCTGGATCTTACCGGATTCGGTCTTCGGCAGCGCGTCGGTGAAAACGATCGAACGCGGATATTTGTAAGGCGCAATGACGCTCTTCACATGCTCCTGCAGCAGCTTCACCATCGCGTCGCAAGCCTCACTGCCGGGAACAAGCACGACATGCGCCTCGACGATCATGCCACGTCCGTCGTCCGGCACGCCGATCACGGCGCATTCCAGCACTGCCTCGTGCTTCAGGAGAGCCGCCTCCACTTCCGGGCCGGCGATATTGTAGCCGGCCGAGATGATCATATCGTCCGAACGCGCAGCGAAATGGAAATAGCCGTCCTCGTCCTGCACGAAAGAATCGCCGGTGAGGTTCCAGCCGTTGCGGACATAATCCTTTTGCCGCTCGTCGGCGAGGTAACGGCAGCCGATCGGGCCTTTGACTGCGAGCCGGCCGATCGTGCCACGCGGCACCTCGCTCATATCGTCGTCGACAACGATCGCCTCATAGCCGGCGAGCGGCTTGCCGGTGCAGGCGGGCCTGGCATCGCCCAAGTGGTTCGAGATGAAGATATGCAGCATCTCAGTCGCACCGATGCCGTCCAGAATGGGTTTGCCCGTCTTTCTCACCCATTCTTCGAAAACGGGGCCCGGTAAGGTCTCGCCGGCCGAAACGGCGATGCGCAGAGAAGAAAGGTCCGCACCTTCGTCCATCGCGGCCAGCATGGCGCGGTAGGCGGTGGGCGCGGTGAAGCTGATCGTCGCCTTGTAGGTTTCGATGATCTCGATCATCTTCGGAGGCGTCGCCTGCTCCAGAAGCGTCGCAGAGGCGCCGAAGCGCAATGGAAAGACCGCGAGGCCGCCGAGGCCGAAGGTGAAGGCAAGCGGTGGCGAACCGACGAAAACATCGTCCGGCGTGACGTCCAGCACCTCTTTGGCATAGGCATCGGCGATGATCAGGAGATCGCGATGGAAATGCATGGTAGCCTTCGGTACACCGGTGGAACCGGAGGTGAAACCGAGCAGGGCCACATCGTCCCGACCTGTCTTCACCGCATCATAGAGCACCGGCTTGTTCAGCGCCGCGCGATCGAGTTCCGCATCATGGTTGGCAGTGCCATCAAAACCGATCACCTGCTTGAGGAACCGGCTTTCCTTGGCGCAAGCGACCAGTTCGTCCATCAGGCGCGTGTCGCAGAGCGCCAGGGAAATCTCCGCCTTGTCGATGATCTTGGCGAGCTCGCCGGCACGCAGCATCGGCATCGTGTTGACCACGACAGCGCCGGCCTTCGTCGCCGCCAGCCAGCAGGCGACCATGGCCGGATTGTTGGCGGAGCGGATCAGCACCCGATTTCCGGGTTTCAGGCCATAATCCTCCGTGAGCGCCAGGGCGATGCGGTTCGTCCAGTCGGAGAGCTCCTTGTAGGTGCGACGGCGGCCGTTGCCGATCAGGGCGGTATGATCGCCAAAACCCTTTTCCACCATACGATCGGTGAGCTCAACCGCTGCGTTCATCCATTCCGGATACTCAAAGCCGTCGAGCTTGATTTCCGGCCAAAGATCCGGCGGTGGAAGGTTGTCGCGGGCAAACGTATCCAGATGGCCTGACGGTCCCAGCATTTTTCAGTTCCCAAGTTTTTTATCCATGCGGCTTTTTGCCTTTTGTTCAGAATTGCACCGCTTCCTTCCGGTTGCAAGAGAGAAATTTTAAGTTTGTAATAATTTTCACCGGCTGCCATTTTCCGCTCCGGACGGGTTCCAAGCAGGCGATGGCGATGCCAATATGCGGCCGGGGATCATAACCGCATTGAGGGGAGAAAACGAAAATGCGCCATCGGATCAGCGACTGGGACAATGCCTATGCCAACGGCATCAACATTCCCCAGGGCGACCGCTGGCCGGCGGCATGGGTGGAGCCTGCACAGCAATATCGTGAAGCGCTTTCCGCCGAAGGACGTGCGAAACTCGGCCTTGTCTATGGCGGAAAGCCTCGCAACCGCTTCGATCTTTTCCTGCCGGAGTCCAGGCCTGCCGGCCTGATGGTCTTTGTCCATGGCGGCTTCTGGATCGGGCTCGACAATAGCTACTGGTCGCATTTTGCCAAGGGGGCGGTGGAACGCGGTTATGCCGTCGCCATGCCGTCCTACACACTTGCCCCCGAAAGCCGCATCGCCGACATCACGATTGAAATCGGCGGGGCGATCGAAGCTGCCGCCGAAGAGGTCGAGGGACCGATCCGACTGATCGGCCACTCCGCCGGAGGCCAACTGGTGACGAGAATGATTTCCGCGACGTCACCGTTGCCGGAAACGGTTCGAGGCCGCATCGCCAATGTTGTTTCACTCTCCGGCGTCCATGATCTCCGTCCCCTCCTTACCACGAAGATGAACGAAAAGCAGCGCATAGACCGGGACGAAGCCTATCGCGAAAGCCCTGCCCTTCTGGAGCCGATGCCAAACGCAAGGGTAACCTGCTGGGTGGGTGCTGCGGAACGTTCTGAATTCGTCCGCCAGAATGCACTGCTCGCCAGCATCTGGAAAGGCCTGGGCGCTGAGACCGAAGCCGTCGAGGAGCCGGACAAGCACCACTTCAACGTGCTGGACGGAATGACGGATCCCGATCATCCGTTGATGGAAGCGCTTTTCTCCTAGAGGGATGCGGCGGCGCGAGCCGCCTGATCGTAGTGGCCGGAAAGTGCGCGGAGGCGGGCTGCCACTTCCGAAAGCGATTCAGCCGAGACTTCCGTGGCCAGCACCGAACGGACCAGCAGGCTTTCGCGCATCGCCTTGTAGCGGGCGCAGGCCTCGGCACCTGCTTCCGTCGCCATGACCAGCTTTTCCTTGCCGCGGCGCCCGGATTTGATCAGCTTGAGCCGCTCAAGCTTCTTTAACGCGTAAGTGACGACATGCGTATCCTCGATGTTGAGGACCAGTGCGATGTCGGCCAGTGTCTTAGGCTTGTTGCGGCTGTTGATGTTGTGCAGCACGAGGATGTCGATCGGGGAAAGATCCGGCACGCCGGCTGCCGCCATGCAACGAACCATCCAGCGATTGAAGGCATGATTCAGCATGATCATGCCGAACTCGATCTCGGAAAGCGCCGGCAGGGCGCCGCTCGCCAGATGCCCGGAGGAAACGATCGGGCCTAAATAGTCCTTTTCCGATGACATGACTTCTCCTCCCGGCAAATGAAAACGCCGCTAGCGACTGCTTGCGGCGTCCTCAAATCACATCTTCTTGTAGGCGTCCAGAATGGCGGCGCCGTCGGCGCCGGCTTTCTTCGACCAGTCTTCGGTCAGTTTGCTACCAACATCGGCGAGACCCTTCTTGAGCTCGTCGCTGGGTTCGATCACCTGCATGCCGTTCTGCTTCAGTGTGTCCATGTAGCTCTTGGTTTTTTCGACTGCGAGGGACCAGCCGCGGGTTTCGGCCGCTGCCGCCGCATCGGCAACTGCCTTCTGCACGGCCGGATCGAGTGCTTCGAACACAGCCTTGTTGACGAAGATGATGTTCTTCGGAATCCAGGCCTGGGTGTCGTAATAATGGGTGAGCGATTCCCAGATCTTTGAATCGACGCCGGTGGCGCTGGACGTCATCAGCCCGTCGACGACGCCGGTTGCGAGCGCCTGCGGCAGCTCGGCGGCCTGGACGGTGACCGGCTGGGCGCCGACAAGCTCGGCGATGCGCGACGTGCCGACATTGTAGGCGCGCCATTTGAGGCCCTTGAGGTCAGCGGTGCTGTTGACGTCCTTCTTGGTGTAGATGCCCTGCGGCGGCCATGGCGTCGAGTACAGAAGTTTCAGCCCCTGCGCATCGAGCGCCTTTTCGACGGTCGGCTTGGAAGCCTCCCAGAGCTTTTTCGCCCGATCGAAGCTGGTGGCCAGGAAGGGCACGACATCGATGCCGAAGACCGGATTCTCGTTCTCGTGCAGGGAAATCAGCACTTCGCCTGCCTGGGCCTGGCCGGTCTGGACCGCGCGCTTGATATCCGGAGCCTTGAAGAGCGCTGCACTCGGATGAACGGTGATCTTCAGCGCGCCATTGGTTGCCGTTTCGACGTCCTTGGAAAACTGCATCAGGTTTTCGACGTGGTAATTGGCCGGCGGATAGGCCGAGGGCAGGACCCAGGCAGTCTGAGCCAGAGCCGAGCCGGCACAGGCGATTAAGGCAGCAGCCGTGAGGCCGACGCGGGTAATGGCCTTGAAGTGCATCATCATGTTTTCATTCCCCTTTTTAAGAAATTAACCCGGAAAAGCCATTTTCGGCAGGACCAGCACGATATCCGGGAAGATCGTGAGGATGGCGACCGTCGCCAAAAGCAGGAAGAAGAACGGCAGCGCGGCGCGCGCAACCGTCAGGCTGTCTCTACCGCTCATCGTCTGGAGCACGAAGAGATTGAAGCCGACCGGCGGGGTGATCTGAGCCATCTCCACCATCAGCACCAGGAAGATGCCGAACCAGATCAGATCGAAGCCGGCCTGCTGGATCATCGGCAGCACCACCACAGTCGTCAGGACGATCATCGAAAGACCGTCGATCGCGCAGCCGAGCAGCACATACATGACGGTGAGCACCGCAATCAGCGCATAAGGGCTCAGGTGGAAGCTATCGACCCAGGAGGCCAGCGCATTCGGAATCCCCGTATAGCCCATGGCGATCGACATGTATCCGGCACCCGTCAGGATCAGCATGATCATCGCCGTCATGCGCGCAGCGCCCATGACGCTTTCCCAAAAGCTCTTCCAGGTGAGCGCCCGTTGCCAGAGCGCGATCACGAGCGAGCCGAGCACGCCCCAGGCCGCACATTCGGTGGCTGTCGCCCAGCCGAGTACCAGTGTTGTGAAAATGACGGCAATGAGAAGCGCAAGCGGGATGAGATTGAGCGTCTCCTTCAGCTTCTGCCGGAAGCTCAGGCCGGGCGCCGGAGGCGGAGACTTGTCGGGGTTCTTCAGCGACCAGATGACGATCGCTCCCATATAGAGCGCCATGACGATGACCGCCGGGAGCAGGCCAGCCAGGAACATCTGGATGATGGAAACGTTCGCGGCGACAGCATAGACGATCATGGTAATCGACGGCGGCACGAGAAAGCCGAGCGTACCGGCGCCTGCCAGCGAACCGAGACTGATCATCTCGTCATAGCCGCGCCTCTTCAATTCTGGCAGAGTGATCTTCGCGACCATGGCTGTCGTGGCGGCGGACGACCCGGAGACTGCGCCGAAAAGCCCGCAACCGAGAACATTGACATGTACCAATCTTCCCGGAATTCGGTTCAGCCAGGGGGAAAGCCCTCTAAACATTTCGTCAGATAATCTCGTCCTGTAGAGGATCTCCCCCATCCAGACGAAAAGCGGTAGAGCGGCGAGAGACCAGGAGGCGCTGCCCGCCCAGGCATTGGTCGCAAGTGCCGCGCCGATCTGTATTCCCGCCGGCGCGAACTGCATGGCGATGAAACCGCAGATCAGCAGCGAAATCCCGATCCAGACGCCACCGACGAGGAAGAGCAGGAGGGCGCCAAGGATGAGGCCCGATATTTCGACAAGGTTCGAGGCATCCATGGTCAGGCTCCGCTTTCCATGATCCGCTCGATCATCTCTTCCTCGGATTTCGGGGCCGGCTTTTCGTAGCGAGGCACGCCGCCAAAAAGCAGGTGGACCAGTTCATCCACGAAAGCGATTGCCAGGACGACCACGCCGACAGCCATGCCGAGCTGCGGTATCCACAACGGCACGGGTATGACGCCCTGAGAGATGTCGTTGAATTTCCAGGACGTCCAGACCATGTCCACCGCATACCAGGCGAAATAGAGCATGGCGGCCGCGCCGATCGCCGTGCAGGCGATCTCGATGACCTTGCGCGCAACACCGCTGAACCTGTCGATGAGAAGGCCCATGCGAATGAGCTCTCCGGAGCGGAACGTGTGGGCAAGGCCCAGGAAGGCCGCGGCCGCCATGCACCAGGAGGCGAAGTCGTCGCCGGCTGGGACATCCAAGCCGATTGGCCGGCCGGCCGACAGCGATAGCATGATGACGAAAATAGCGATCAGAAAAAGCCCGGCCAGCCAGCCGGAAACGAGATAGAGCCCGTCAAGCGTTTGACGGAGCCATTCAGGAAAGATGCTGTGGCGAGCATTAGCGGTGGACACGTGACGTCCTCCCCGCTGCGCGATGGCAAAGGATCATGGTCGGCTCCCCTCGGTTGCCGGTTTTGCAGGTGGAGCTCTTTGCTGGCTTCCTTGCCTGTTGGAAAGGCATGATGCTTCAAAAGACATTTTCCTGTCAACTAATCATTGACGTTTTATCGACGAAATGTTTTCGTTATTGCAAATCAAGCTTTCAACGAGGGGCAGAACATGGCCGATGGCAAGTGGGACTTCTGGATCGATCGCGGCGGCACCTTCACCGACATTGTCGGACGCAGACCTGACGGATCGCTGATCGCCCACAAGGTGCTATCGGAAAATCCTGAGGCCTATCGCGACGCAGCCGTGCAGGGTATCCGCGAGCTCCTGGGTATTCCGGCCGGCGTTCCGATCCCCTCGGAGGTGATCGGCGCGGTGAAGATGGGCACCACCGTCGCCACCAATGCGCTGCTCGAACGCAAGGGCGAACAGACCCTGCTCGTCACCACGCGCGGCTTCCGCGATGCCCTGGCGATCGGCTACCAGGCCCGCGCCGACATCTTTGCAAAGAAGATCATCAAACCTGAACTGCTCTATTCGGCCGTCGTCGAGGTCGACGAACGCGTCCGTGCCGACGGCACCGTCGAAGCGGAGCCGGAGGAAGGCGCGATCCGCGCCGAGTTACAGGGCCAATTCGACGCCGGTTTCCGCGCCGTCGCGATCGTCTTCATGCACGCCTATCGTTACCCGGCTCACGAACAGCTTGCCGCACGGATCGCCCGCGAGATCGGCTTCACCCAGGTTTCCGTCAGTCACGAGGTCTCGCCGCTCATCAAGCTGGTCGGGCGCGGCGATACGACGGTGGTCGATGCCTATCTGTCGCCGATCCTGCGCCGTTATGTCGACCAGGTGGCGGGCGAGCTTGGCGCCAACGAGGAAACCGGCCCGCAGCTCATGTTCATGCAATCCTCCGGCGGGTTGACTGCCGCCCGGCTCTTCCAGGGCAAGGATGCGATCCTCTCCGGTCCTGCCGGCGGCGTGGTCGGCGCAGTCGAAACCTCGCGGCTTGCCGGTTTCGAGCGCATGGTCGGCTTCGACATGGGCGGCACGTCCACCGACGTCTCGCATTATGACGGAGAGCTCGAACGCTCCTTCGAGACGGAAGTGGCCGGCGTGCGCATGCGCGCGCCGATGATGTCGATCCATACGGTCGCGGCCGGCGGCGGCTCGATCCTGCATTTCGAGAGCGGCCGCTTCCGCGTCGGGCCGGATTCGGCGGGCGCCAATCCCGGCCCCAAGGCCTATCGGCGCGGTGGGCCGCTCACCGTTACCGACGCGAACGTCATGCTCGGCAAGCTTTCACCCAAACTCTTCCCGGCGATCTTCGGGCCGAACCGCGACCAGCCGCTCGACGCCGACGCAGTGCGCGCCGCCTTCGAGGAGATGGCCAAGGTGATTGGCGATGGCCGCTCGCCGGAGGAAGTGGCCGACGGTTTCCTGTCGATCGCGGTCGAGAACATGGCGAATGCGGTCAAGAAGATCAGCGTCCAGCGCGGCTACGACGTCACCCACTATGTGCTGACCTGCTTTGGCGGCGCCGGCGGCCAGCATGCCTGCCTGACGGCCGACGCGCTCGGCATTTCCACCGTTCTGATCCACCCCTTCTCCGGTATCCTTTCCGCCTATGGCATGGGGCTTGCCGATATACGCGCCACCCGCCAGCGGACGATTTCGCTCGGGCTTTCGGCAGCGCTCGAAACGCTTTCTCCGATCCGCGAGGAACTTACGACAAGCGTGCTCGAGGAAATGGCCTCGCAGGGCGTCGCTCGCTCCGAAACGGACGTGCTGCATCGCGCCCATCTACGCTATCAGGGCACGGATACGACCTTGGCCGTAACTCTCGATGGAGCGACCGCGATGGTCGCCGCTTTCGAGACGGCGCACAAGAAGCAATTCGGCTTCATCTTCGAGAATCGCGAGATCATTTTCGAAGCCTATGAAGTGGAAGCGATCGGCGGCGGCGCCTCTTCCGCCGAGCCGGAATTTTCACTCGAAAGCTCCATGCCGACCGCGAGCGAGAAGACGAGATTCTTTTCGGGCGGTGCATGGCGTGAGGCTCCCGTCTATCGCCGATCCGACATCAAGTCGGGCGCCAAAGCGAACGGCCCCTGCCTCGTCGTGGAGCCGCACCAGACGATCGTCGTCGAAGATGGCTGGGCCTTCGAGATCACCAAATTGAACCATGTCGTCCTGAAGCGCGTCGCGGCGCTTTCCCGCGCCTTGCCGATCGGTACGCAAGCCGATCCGGTGCTGCTCGAAGTGTTCAACAACCTCTTCATGTCGATCGCCGAGCAGATGGGCGTCACGCTGCAGAACACCGCCTCCTCGGTCAATATCAAGGAACGGCTCGACTTCTCCTGCGCCGTCTTCGACGAAAACGGCGCGCTGGTCGCAAACGCCCCACACATGCCGGTGCATCTCGGCTCCATGGACCGATCCGTCGAGACGGTGATCGCTGCAAACAAGGGAAAAATCCGCCCTGGCGACGTCTTCGCCCTCAACGCGCCCTATAACGGCGGCACGCATCTGCCGGATATCACCGTCGTCACGCCGGTTTTTGACGAGAAGGCGCAAGAGGCGGGGAGCGCCGAAGGCGCGACAGGGAACAAAGAACCGAAGATTCTCTTCTACGTCGCTTCGCGCGGCCACCATGCGGATGTCGGCGGAACGGCGCCGGGCTCAATGACGCCGCTTGCGACGACGGTGGACGAGGAAGGCGTTCTCTTCGACAACGTTCTCCTGGTCGACCGTGGCCGCTTCGACGAGGCGGGCATCACCAGGCTCCTCTCCGACCATCCCTATCCCGCCCGCAACGTCGCCCAGAACGTCGCGGACCTGCGCGCCCAGATCGCAGCCAACGAAAAGGGCGTGCATGAGATGCGCAAGATGATCGCGCAATTCGGCCTCGACGTGGTCAAAGCCTATATGGGCCATGTGCAGGACAATGCGGAAGAAAGTGTCCGCCGGGTCGTCGCAAAGCTCAGCGACGCGGAGTTCTCCTATGCGACCGACCAGGGCAGCGTCATCAAGGTCAAGATCACGGTGGACCGGGACAAGCGCGAAGCGACCGTCGATTTCACCGGCACCAGCCCGCAGAAAAAGAACAATTTCAACGCCCCGGAGCCGGTGACGCGCGCCGCCGTGCTCTATGTCTTCCGGGTAATGGTGGAAAGCGCGATCCCGATGAATGCCGGCTGCCTCAGACCGATCCGTATCGTCGTGCCGGAAGGCTCGATGCTGAAACCGCAATATCCGGCGGCCGTCGTCGCCGGCAATGTGGAAACCAGCCAGCACGTCACCAATGCGCTCTTCGGCGCACTGGGAGCGATGGCCGCGAGCCAGGGCACGATGAACAACCTCACCTTCGGCAATGCGACCTACCAGTATTACGAGACGCTGTGCTCCGGCTCGCCCGCCGGCCGCTTCAACGACGGCACCGGGTTTGCCGGCACGGACGCCGTGCATGTGCACATGACCAATTCGCGCCTCACCGATCCGGAAATCCTGGAAACCCGCTATCCGGTGCTGCTCGAAGACTTCCACATCCGGCCGGATTCCGGCGGCAAGGGCAGGTTTTCCGCCGGCAACGGCACGAAGCGCACCATCCGCTTCCTGGAGAGAATGGATTGCGCCATGCTTTCCTCACACCGGACGATCCGGCCGCACGGGCTTGACGGCGGCGAGGCCGGCGAACTCGGCCAGACCCTGGTGCGGCGCCTCGACGGAACGATGGAAGAGCTCGCCGGCTGCGACCAGACGGTGATCGAGGCCGGCGAAGCGGTGATCGTCGTCACGCCGACCGCCGGGGGCTATGGCAAAGCGGATTGATTTGTCCTAACCCGCAAGGGATGACGAAACAGATCGCGATTATCGGCGGCGGACCGGCAGGGCTGATGGCGGCGGAAGTTCTTTCCGCCGCCCATTATGCTGTGACTGTTTATGATGCCATGCCGACCTTCGGCCGGAAATTCCTGCTGGCCGGCAAGTCCGGGCTCAACATCACCCATTCGGAGGATTTTTCGCGGTTCGCGGAGCGTTTCGGCGCGGCGTCCGCTCGCCTGCGGCCTGCCCTTGAAGCCTTCAAGCCGGTCGATATCCGGGCCTGGGCGCTCGGCCTTGGCACAGAGACCTTCGTCGGCACGTCCGGCCGTGTCTTTCCCAAGGTCATGAAGGCCTCGCCGCTTCTGCGCGCCTGGATAAGGCGCCTGGAAGCGCAGGGCGTCCAATTGAAGACGCGGCACCGCTGGACAGGCTTTGCGGACGACGGCTATCGCTTCGAAACCCCGGAAGGAGTGACGGTGATCCGCCCGGATGCGGTGCTGCTGGCGCTCGGCGGCGCAAGCTGGCCGCGCCTCGGGTCCGATGCGGCCTGGCTGCCCTGGCTCGGGCAGAAAGGCGTTACGGTCGCCGCTTTCCAGCCCGCCAATTGCGGGTTCGACGTCGCTTGGAGCGAGCCGTTTCGAGAGCGTTTTGCCGGTGTGCCGCTGAAATCCGTTTCCGCATCATCCGATGCCGGCACGATACAAGGTGAGTTTATCATTTCCAGGCATGGGATAGAAGGCAGCCTTGTCTATGCTCACGCAGCAGCACTGCGCGACCGCCTCGAACGGGAGAGCCATGCCGCGCTGACGGTCGACCTGGCACCCGGACGTTCGGCCGAGCGCCTGACCATGGACCTTGCCCGGCTTAATTCCAAAATGAGCTTCTCCAACCGGCTACGCAAGGGCGCAGGGCTCGAAGGCGTGAAGGCCGCCCTGGTGCGTGAGCTCGCGCCGGAAGCGAACCGCATGGCGCCAAAAGAACTGGCCCTATTCATCAAGGCCCTGCCCATTCCGCTCGTCCGACCGCGTCCGATTGCCGAGGCCATATCCTCAGCGGGCGGCATCGCGTGGAGCAATCTTGATGAAAACTACATGCTGAAGCCCCTACCGGGTCTTTTTGTCGCAGGCGAGATGCTTGATTGGGAGGCCCCGACTGGTGGTTATCTACTGACCGCCTGTTTCGCCACGGGCCGCGCCGCAGCAAAGGGTATCGAAGCCTGGCTTCGCTTGCGACTGAGCTGACGCACCGGGCAGATTTGCGATTTTTCAATTTGTCCACGACCATGCCGGGTAACACCATCCGGCATGGGTTCACTCCTGCTTTCGAGGCGAGAGGGCCTCCATGTCCAGAACCAGACGACGCCACATCATCAAACGAAGACGGACAATCACAGGCCTTGCGCTTGTCGCGGCAATTTCCTTCGTCGCCGGTATGACGGATGCGATCGGCCTGCTTCTTTCCGGCGACTTCGTGTCGTTCATGACCGGCAACACCACGCGCGCCGCGCTCTCCTTCGCGGACGGCAACTATTCCCATGCGCTCATCCTCTTCTGCGCGCTTTGGGTCTTCATCGCCGGCAATGCATTCGGTATCGTGCTGGCGCATACCGTCTCGGCCCGCCGCACTTTCGTGGTGCTGTCTGGCGTCGCAATCATCCTGGCTACCGCGTCGGTGCTGCCCGAGACAAGTTTCCCGCGGCTGCAATTCTATCTGGTCGTGCTTTCCATGGGCATGATCAATGCGACGGTAGAACATATCGAGGGATTGCCGATCGGCCTCACCTATGTCACCGGGGCGCTTTCCCGCTTCGGCCGGGGCATCGGCCGATGGCTCGTTGGCGACCGCAACCCCGCCGGCTGGCTGATCCAGACGGTGCCCTGGACGGGCATGGCCTGCGGCGCAGTGACGGGCGCCCTGCTGACGAAATATGTCGGTAACCACGCGCTCTGGATCGTCGCCATGCTGACCGTGGCGATCGCCCTGACAACGGTGCTCATGCCCCGCCCCCTGCATCTCCATTTTCACCAGCAGCCGATGGTGCCGGCCAGGCGCCGCTCTTGACGGGCGAGCCGGCCCGCCGCCATAAGATGTGCCGATGTTCCTGATTTCCAAATTCTTCTGGCTGGCGGCGCAGCCCTTGTCGATCGCCTTCGGCCTGGCTGCGCTTGCAACCCTGCTGGCCTTTGCCGGCCGGCCAAAGCTCGCGGGCACATTCTCGCTTCTCGCAGCCCTCGTGCTGTTCGTCACGCTCTACACGACGACAGGCACCGCTGCGCTGCAGATCCTGGAGGCGCGGTTTCCGAAACCCCGGCAGGAGCCTGCCGATCTCACCTGCATGATCGTGCTCGGCGGCGCGCTTGAGACCGAGGTGACGACCAGCCGCGGCGGCATGGAATTCAACCAGGCAGCCGATCGCTTTGTCGAGACCTTGCGGCTCGCCTTGCGCCATCCGCAGGCGCGCATCCTGATTTCCGGCGGCGACGGCTCCATCAGCGGTGTCTATGAGGGGGAGGCAGAAGCTTCGGAACGGTTCTTCTCCGCTTTCGGCATCCCGGCCGACCGGCTCGTGAAGGAGAATACGTCCCGGACAACCTATGAGAACACAGTCAATACCGCCGAACTCCTGAAGAGCCGGGGGCTCGAAAACTGCCTGTTGATCACATCGGCCTATCACATGCCGCGTTCGGTCGGCCTGTTCCGCAAGGCAGGAATTCAGGTCGTGCCCTGGCCGGTGGATTATCGGACGAGCGGCATTGCCGGCCTGTCGCTGGATTTCACCCAGCCTTCGCTCAACGCCCAGCTCACCACCACCGCCGCACGGGAATGGATGAGCCTGACGGCCTATTATCTGACCGGACGCATCGGCGATGTGTTTCCGCAGTGATCACTTCTTGGAGATCGTGACGAAGCGACCGCCGCGCACGCGCACGCGCATCTCGCAGGGCACCGCATCGGTGCGCTCGCAGAAGCGCGGATGCATCTTCAGCAAAAACACCATGTTGCCGAAATATTTGACGAAGTCATAGCTGTAGATTTGTGCCGTGGCGATCATGAAATAACCGCCCTCCCTGGCTTGCAGATAGAAGTTATAGGGGCAGCCATCGCTGTTGCAGCCCGGTCCTCTTTTTCCGTCGCAGACCAATTTACTGTGGTCGGAGACCAGATCGATGATCCCATCGTTGTTGATGTCGAACCGTTCGATGAAGTCCGGTTCGAACTGCGCCATCTTGCACTCGCTCCGGAAGTGATCCTTCTCGTAGATCTCCGGATCGCTGATGAGCTGCTGCTGCGCGAAGGCAAGGGTCGGCACCAGGATCAGCACAACAACCCGGACCCATACGATCAAGAACCTTTTCACGGGATCACCTCCGCAAATTCATCTGTTCACGGCGCACGCGCACCGGTGACGGGTGCGATCGCCGGTGATTATGCTAAGGAGGAGCACTTGCGCGACGCTGACCACACGGGCCGCAACGCTGGGGAATTTGCATGTCCTTGCTGATGATTCTCGACTATGCCGGCATCGCGCTTTTCGCGGCGACAGGCGCGCTTGCCGCCTCGAGAAAAGAGCTCGATCTGATCGGCTTCCTGTTCTTCGCGGCCGTTACCGGGCTTGGAGGCGGCACGCTGCGGGACATCATCCTCGACCGCATGCCGGTCTTCTGGGTTCTCGATCCGACTTATATCCTGATATGCGTGATTGTGGGCGCTTTTCTGTTCAGCACGGCGCACCGGGTGGGATGGCGCTATCGTCTGCTGATCTGGCTCGATGCAATCGGGCTTGCCGCCTACAGCGTGCTGGGAGCGGCAAAAGGGCTCGCCGCCACAGGGTCGCCAACGATCGCAATCGTCGCCGGCACATTGACCGCCACCTTCGGCGGCATCCTGCGTGACCTGCTTGCCAACGAACCTTCCGTCCTGCTTCGGCCGGAAATCTATATCACCGCTGCACTTGCCGGCGCCGGCGGCTTTACCGCGGCTGACGCATTTGGCCTGCCTCTTTATGCCAGCTCCGGCCTCGGCGTGGCAATCGCCTTCGCGCTGCGCGGCGGCGCCATCCATTACGGCTGGACCCTGCCGCGTTACAAGCCCCGGCCCGGCCGGCCTCCGGACGAAGCTATCAAAGGGAAAAAGACGAAATAACCCGTATCAGGACTTCTTTTCGCGCAGGCGGATGATCACATCCACATGAGCAACTTCCATGCCTTCCGGCGCTTCGGGGAGATTGCCGATCTCCAGATTGCTGACCGGAATATCGAGCACCTCGTTGCGGCCTTCCACGAAGAAGTGATGATGATCGGAGATATTAGTGTCGAAGTAAGTCTTGGTGCTTTCGACCGCGAGGACGCGAATAAGACCGGCCTCGGTGAACTGATGCAGCGTGTTGTAGACGGTTGCCAGCGAGACGAGAACGCCGGCCGCAGCCGCTTCCTCGTGCAGTTCCTCGACTGTCAGATGACGGTCGCCCTTGGCGAATAACAGATCGGCAAGCGCGACGCGCTGTCGCGTCGGACGCAGGCCGCAATGGCGCAGTCTCGCCTCGATATCGATCATGGCTTCTGCCATATTGCCTGTCAGCTCCCACCGTTCACGCGCATGTCAGGTATCTTGACTTTCGCATATAACTTTTACGGCCAGCACTTTCAATAGTTTCCGGAGGATACCGGCCGGGAGATCGGCAAAAACGCGCAAATTCCCTCACAAGCCTCTGGTTTGCGCCCATAGCTTCCTATATGCGGACCTAAACAGACGAATGTTCCCACGCTTGGCTATCCCCAGGGCAAAGTGAAAGGTCATCGTCACACTTCAATTTGGACCGATCTTGCAATAGTGGTTCTGATACAGAAGGTTCAACGGGGGAAACGGAAATTTATGGCAACCAGACAGTCCAGCTTCTCTTACGAAGAAATCCTCACCTGCGCCCATGGCCAGATGTTCGGCCCGGGCAATGCGCAGCTTCCGCTGCCGCCCATGCTGATGTTCCACCGCATCACCGAGATATCGGAAACCGGCGGCCCCAACGACAAGGGTTTCATCCGTGCTGAGTTCGACATAACGCCGGATCTCTGGTTCTTCCCCTGCCATTTCGAAGGTGACCCCGTCATGCCGGGCTGCCTCGGGCTCGACGCCATGTGGCAGTTGACCGGCTTTTATCTTGGCTGGCTCGGCGAACCCGGCAAGGGGCGCGCCATATCTACTGGCGAAGTGAAGTTCACCGGCATGGTTACTCCCTCAACCAAGCTGGTGGAATATGGCATCGACTTCAAACGCGTCATGCGCGGCCGTCTCGTGCTCGGAATTGCCGACGGCTGGATGAAAGCGGACGGCGAGGTGATCTACCGCGCCAGCGATCTGAGGGTCGGCCTGTTCCAGGAAAAGGCGGCCTGACACCGGCCTCGCGCCCAAGGCAGAACAGAGAGAAAAGGTTTTGATGAGATGAGACGGGTAGTTGTCACGGGTCTCGGTATCGTATCCTCGATCGGGAGCGATGCCGCCGAAGTCACCGAATCGTTGCGCCAGGCGAAATCCGGCATTTCATTCTCCCCCGATTTTGCCGAGCATGGCTTCAAGTGCCAGGTCTGGGGCAAGCCGACGCTTGATCCGACGGACCTCGTCGATCGCCGCGCCATGCGTTTCCTCTCCCAGGGAGGCGCCTGGAACCATGTGGCCATGAAACAGGCGATCGCCGATTCCGGCCTGGAAGACAAGGATATCGGCGAAAACGAGCGCACCGGCATCATCATGGGATCGGGTGGCCCGTCCACCCGGACGCTGATCGAGGCGGCCGAAATCACCATCAAGAACAACAGCCCCAAGCGCATCGGCCCCTTTGCCGTGCCGAAGGCCATGTCCTCGACGGCATCCGCCACGCTTGCCACCTGGTTCAAGATTCACGGCGTGAACTATTCGATCTCGTCCGCCTGCTCCACCTCCGCGCACTGCATCGGCAATGCGGCGGAGATGATCCAATGGGGCAAGCAGGACGTGATGTTCGCCGGCGGCCACGAGGACCTCGACTGGACCATGTCGAACCTGTTCGACGCCATGGGCGCCATGACGACCAAGTTCAACAACCGGCCGGAAAGCGCCTCGCGCGCCTATGACGTCGACCGCGACGGCTTCGTCATCGCCGGCGGCGCGGGCGTTCTGGTCCTGGAGGAGCTGGAACACGCAAAGGCCCGCGGGGCGAAGATCTATGCCGAACTTGTCGGTTACGGCGCAACCTCGGACGGCTACGACATGGTCGCGCCGTCGGGCGAAGGCGCGGTGCGGTGCATGCGGCAGGCGCTTGCGACCGTGAAGGGCGACGTGGACTATATCAACACCCACGGCACCTCGACGCCGGTGGGCGATAGCAAGGAGATCGGCGCGATCCGCGAAGTCTTCGGCGACAAGATCCCCCATGTCCAGTCGACCAAGTCGCTCACCGGGCATTCGCTCGGCGCCGCCGGCGCGCAGGAATCGATCTACAGCCTTCTGATGATGCAGGAAGGCTTCATCGGCGAAAGCGCCCATATCGAAAACCTGGATCCGGAATTCGAGGGCGTGCCGATCGTGCGCAAGCGCATCGACAATGCCAAAATCGACATTGCTCTTTCCAATTCATTCGGGTTCGGCGGCACCAACGCCACGCTCGTCTTCCAGCGCTATAATGGATAATTCCATGACGGGAATCATGCAGGGGAAACGCGGCCTGATCATGGGGGTCGCCAACAATCACTCGATCGCCTGGGGGATATCCAAGGCGGTTGCCGCACAGGGCGCGGAACTCGCCTTCACATATCAGGGCGAAGCTCTCGGCAAGCGCGTGAAGCCGCTTGCCGCCGAACTCGGCTCTGATTTCGTCGTCCCGTGCGATGTCGAGGATATCGCCTCGGTCGATGCCACCTTCGCGGCGATCAAGGAGCGCTGGGGCACGCTGGATTTCCTCGTCCACGCCATCGGCTTTTCCGACAAGAACGAGCTCAAGGGTCTTTACGCCGACACGACGCGTGAAAACTTCAGCCGCACCATGATCATTTCCTGCTTCTCGTTCACCGAAGTCGCCAAGCGTGCCGCCGAATTGATGCCGAATGGCGGCTCGATGCTGACACTGACCTATAACGGGTCCCAGCGCGTCATCCCGAACTACAATGTCATGGGCGTCGCCAAGGCGGCTCTCGAAGCATCGGTTCGCTATCTTGCTGCCGATTACGGCCCGCGCGACATCCGCGTCAACACGATCTCGGCCGGCCCTGTCCGGACGCTGGCGGGTGCCGGAATTTCCGATGCGCGCGGCCCCTATTCCCTGAACCAGCAGAACGCGCCGCTGCGCCGCACCGCAACCATCGAGGATATCGGTGGCTCAGCCCTCTACCTTCTGTCCGATCTCTCCCGCGGTGTCACCGGTGAAGTTCACTACGTCGACGCCGGCTACAGCATCACGTCGCTTCCGACGCTCGACAAACTGCGCAAGGCGGATGCGGAATAGGACTTTCGGATTTTCGGTCTATCAATAAAAAGACCCTGCCGACATCGGCAGGGTCTTTTTTTGCGTTTATTTCTTCGCCCAGAGAACCTTGAAGCGGGCGTTGCGGCAGGTTTCGCCATGCTCGCGGAATTCCGACGCGAGAACCGGTTCATAGGGCAGGCCGCGATTGGCGACCAGCATCAGCCGACCGCCAAGCTTCAGCGCAGATGCGGCGCTGCGGATCATCGCCTTGCCGAGCTCCGGATCGGCCGCCTGCGCTTCATGGAACGGCGGATTCATGACGACAAGGTCGTATTTCTCCTTCACCGGCTCGCCGCCGAGATCCTGCCAATAGAAGCGGGCGTTGAGGTTCGGGCAGTTGCGCGCGAGGTTGAGCTTGGCGAATTCCAGCGCCCTGTGATCAGCCTCGTAGAGATCGATGCGGTTCAGGCGCGGCGATCTCGCCGCCAGCATCACGGAGAGATAGCCCCAGCCGGCGCCGAAATCGGCGGCATTGCCGTCGAAATCCGTCGGCAAGCGGCCGGCCAGCAGTTCCGAGCCTGCATCGACACGATCGTGGGAGAACATGCCGGGTGCCGCCTCGAAGCGATCCTCGACCGTCACCGGCATTTTCTTCAGGGCCGTGATCGCCGCATCGGCACTCTGCGGGCGGGCAAGCCAGATCGCGACGCCATGGTATTTCGGCGTGTAGTCGATCTGCAGCCCGAGCTTCAGCAGCGTGTTGCGGAGCGGCTGGATGCCATCCTCTTTGCCGCCGGCAATGACGATGACGCCGCCTGGCTTCACGCGTTGCAGGGCTTCTGCCACGCGATCCTCGTTTTCGCTGCGATGCTTGCCGCAGAGCACCAGCGCCCCATCGTAATCCTCACCTTCGGGTTCCGGAACCGCGCCTTCTCCCAGGGCTCGGAAGAGCGGCCGGAACGGCTGCACGGCGGTGATTTGGGCGCCAAACTCCCCCGGCAGGGCATTGCCGGCTTCCGCGCCGAGAAAAATCACGCGCGCGCCCTCGCCCGGCATGGGCACGGCTTCAGTTGCGAAGGGATGGAACAGGGTTTTCAAGGCGTCGCGGCTCATGTCAGCTCTCTCGGCAATTCCCGGATATCGGATACAGAAAAGGCGCGGAAGAGCTTCCGCGCCTCGATTTTTTCCTGAGCGGAAGGAAGCTTACTCGGCGGCTTCGCCGTCAGCCTTCTTTTCTTTCTTCTCCTGCGGGAGTTCCTGACCGGTCGCCTGGTCGACAACCTTCATCGACAGGCGAACCTTGCCACGTTCATCGAAGCCCATCAGCTTGACCCAGACCTTGTCGCCTTCCTTGACGACATCGGTCGTCTTGGCAACTCGATCAACGGCAAGCTGCGAGATGTGAACGAGGCCGTCGCGGGCGCCGAAGAAGTTCACGAACGCACCGAAATCGGCAGTCTTGACGACCGTGCCCTCGTAGATCTGGCCGACCTCCGGCTCGGCAACGATCGAGTGGATCCACTTGCGGGCAGCTTCGATTTCCTTGCCCGAGGACGAGGCGATCTTCACGGTGCCGTCGTCTTCGATGTTGATCTTCGCGCCGGTCTTTTCGACGATTTCGCGGATGACCTTGCCGCCGGAGCCGATGACTTCACGGATCTTGTCGACCGGGATGTTCATCACTTCGATGCGCGGGGCGAATTCGCCGAGCTGGCCGCGGCTTTCGGTGATGGCCTTGGCCATTTCGCCAAGGATGTGCTTGCGACCACCCTGAGCCTGGTTGAGGGCGACCTTCATGATCTCCTCGGTGATGCCGGCGATCTTGATGTCCATCTGGAGCGAGGTGATGCCGCTTTCCGTTCCGGCGACCTTGAAGTCCATGTCGCCGAGATGGTCTTCGTCACCCAGGATGTCGGAGAGGACCGCGAAACGGTCGCCTTCGAGAATGAGGCCCATGGCGATACCGGCAACCGGCTTGGCGAGCGGAACGCCGGCATCCATCAGCGCGAGCGAGGTGCCGCAGACGGTCGCCATCGAGGACGAGCCGTTGGACTCGGTGATCTCGGAGACAACGCGCAGCGTGTACGGGAACTGTTCGGGCGTCGGCAGCATCGGATGGATGGCGCGCCAGGCAAGCTTGCCATGGCCGATTTCACGGCGGCCCGGAGAACCCATGCGGCCCGTTTCGCCGACCGAATAGGGCGGGAAGTTGTAATGGAGCATGAACTGCTCCTTGTACATGCCCGTCAGGCTGTCGACATACTGCTCGTCTTCGCCGGTTCCGAGGGTCGCGACGACGATCGCCTGCGTCTCGCCGCGGGTGAAGAGAGCGGACCCATGGGTACGTGGCAGGAGGCCGACTTCGGCGACGATCGGGCGGACCGTCTCGAGATCGCGGCCATCGATGCGGCTCTTGGTATCGAGAATGTTCCAGCGGACGATCTTGGCCTGCAGGTGCTTGAAGATCGCGCCAACCTCTTCAGCCGTGTACTTCAGTTCCGCGGCGCCTTCAGGCAGGAAGTGGGCCTTGACCTTCGCCTTGACGGCGTCGACGGCGGCATAGCGGTCGGCCTTCTGGGTGATCTTGTAGGCTTCGCGCAGCTCGGCCTCGAAGTGCTGCAGCATTTCGGCTTCGAGTTCGGAATAGTCTTCCGGCTGGAAGTCGCGGGGTTCCTTGGCGGCAACTTCGGCGAATTTGATGATCGCGTCGATGACCGGCTGGAAACCACGATGGCCGAACATGACGGCCCCGAGCATGACTTCTTCGTTGAGTTCCTTGGCTTCCGATTCGACCATCAGAACGGCATCGGACGTGCCGGCGACGACAAGGTCGAGGCTCGACTCGTCCATCTCGTCGAGATGCGGGTTCAGAACGTATTCACCGTTGATGTAACCCACGCGGGCGCCGCCGATCGGGCCCATGAACGGGATGCCGGAAAGCGTCAGGGCCGCGGAGGTCGCCACCATGGAGAGTACGTCCGGGTTGTTTTCGAGGTCGTGCTGAACGACGGTCACGACGACCTGCGTATCGTTCTTGTAGCCTTCCGGGAAGAGCGGGCGGATCGGGCGGTCGATCAGGCGGGAAACCAGGGTTTCATTCTCGCTCGGACGGCCTTCACGCTTGAAATAGCCGCCGGGGATCTTGCCAGCGGCGTAGGTCTTTTCCTGATAGTTGACGGTGAGAGGGAAGAAATCCTGGCCCGGCTTCGGTGCCTTGGCGGAAACGACGGTCGCGAGAACCACGGTCTCGCCATAGGTCGCGAGGACTGCGCCGTCAGCCTGGCGGGCGATCTTGCCGGTTTCCAGCTTCAGCGGGCGACCTGCCCATTCGATTTCGACAGAGTGAGTATTGAACATGTCTTGTCCTTCAATGCGGAAACATGCGCATCGCAACATCCGGCGCAGCGCATGATCAACCGCAATCAATGTGACGCATCATGGGCAAGACAACGGGAGGCTTTGCAGCGACAGTTTCCCTTTTGGAGAAACTTGGCCAAAGCCACTATGGACTTCGGCCGAAAGCATCCGGCAATCCTGCCCCATGACAGGTCAACGGTTGGTTGGCAGATCCGGCCCATCCGGGTCCGCCGTCGCCTCGTACCGCGTCAATCTGGTGCGCGGCTTGAGTATTTCATCGGGCAAAGCCCGAAAAGACAACCGGCGGGCACTGTTTCCAGGCCCGCCGGAGGATTTCTTAGCGGCGGATACCCAGGCTGCCGATCAGCTTGGTGTAGCGCGCTTCGTCCTTCTTCTTGAGGTAGTCAAGAAGCGAGCGGCGGCTCGAAACCAGCGTCAGAAGACCACGGCGGGAATGGTTGTCCTTCTTGTGGTCCTTGAAGTGTTCGGTCAGATTGTTGATGCGCTCCGTGAGGATCGCGACCTGTACTTCCGGGGAACCGGTGTCGCCCTCGGAGGTGGCGTATTCCTTGATAAGCTCAGCCTTGCGCTCGGCAGTGATCGACATCGGACGATCCTTTCTATTGAAGAGGAATTAGGGACGCCAAAAGCCGGGATGTCGTCCAGCCTTGGCCGTGAAAAGCAAAAGGACCGCTTGGAGCGCCCTTCATGCTGGCGGTGCCTATAAACCATTCATGTCTGGATTGGAAGAGCCGATGTTTTTGGAGGCTGAATGGCAGTCGATCGCGTCCTTCCCGGCGACGTATCGGCTGCAGTCAGAACAGTTCATAACCGGGGGCGAGTGCGCCAAGCGGATCATAGCGCCGCTTTGCCCCGTCCAGGAACGACCATTTCGGCCCGAAATGGCTTCTCCAATCGTCCCGCGACATGGGAAGGGCACTGACGGGGTACAAGATCCCACCTGCATCGCGAATATGCTCATAAAGCAAGCGATTCCTGGCGACCAGTTGCTCCGCTTCAACAGCTCCGCTCGATGTGGGGATGCGGACCAAATTGAATGGAAAGACGATGCTCTCATCCGGCAACCGGAGCAGAGGAGTGCGCAGCGCCCCTGTGAGCAAGGGATAGAAGGTGATCCGTCCGAAGGGGCCGACATCCTCGTTGGTCAATCCGTTCAAAATGTCGCTGGCGATCTGTTCCGCGCAGGAGCCGAGAAGGAAGGTCAGCAGCCAGGGGTGTGGACTGAACCATTGGCCGTTGGACCGGAGCAGGTTTTCAAGGCGTGCAAATGCTCTGACATCCTCGGAATAGCTGACATCGGAAATGTCCGCTGCGCTACGCTGATCCGACAAACCGGCAAGGACGGCTTTGTCATCGGGAACCGCAGCGCCATCGTAGAAGACGACTCCTTCGAGCTGATATTGCCAGGCGCCGGCTCCGTCAGGAAGAACTGCGCCTTGCAGATAGTCGAAGCGGCCATCCGCGAGGGCAGTCCGCTGGTCTTCGGTCAGGGAACGCAAGTCGGAATAAAGCAGGTGGAACCGGCGAACCCGCTCGGGGGCGCGCATCAGGCGCAACGTGACTCGTGTGATGATTCCGCACTGGCCCAATCCCGCACGAACGGCATCGAAAAGATCGGGATTCACGTCTTCGGAACAGGTCAGTTCACGACCGTCACCCGTCACCACATTCAATGCAAGGACGTTGTCGGTCTGCATGCCATGACGAAATGTCGTCCCGCCAATTCCACCGACGGCAAGCGTGCCGCCCACAGACAATTCAAGATAGTTTGGAAGAACCGGCGGCGTAAGTCCGTACGCCAGCGCCGCATCGAGAACGGTGCTCCACGTCGCTCCTGCATCGACGACCATATGATCCGGCTGGACATAGTGGATCGTGTTGATCGCCTTCATCTCAATGACGATTCCACCGTCCACCGCCGCCCGGCCATAGGTCGAATGGCCCTGCCCTCTGGCAGCGACCTTCAATCCGCGGCTAGCAGCCCAGCGAACGAGGTCAGCAATATCGGCAACCGATGCGGCCTTGAGCACGGCCTGTGGGCGCCTCTGCACGACATGGCCGAAGTCGTCCGCCGCTTCAGCGAGATCCTGCGGATCTCGGCTGAACATGCTCGGACCGGCAAGGTCCGGATGCTGCGCCGCGCGTTTGTCGATGGCCATCAGCTCCTCCTCTGTCTTGAGGCCAGCAAAGGCATGAGCCAGCTCGCCGCTTCGTATCCGGCTGGCAACCAGGCGTTACAATCGACTTTAAACAATACGAACTTTTCGAAAAGATGGCAGTACGGGATCGGACCCGCACGGCCCGATCCCTTCCCCGGTCTGGGTCAGTTCAGCCGAATACCCGCTTCGGGCGGAATTCCCCCTGGCCGATCTCGCCGATGGCAATCAGTTTTCCGCGCGCCGTTGCATAGGCCTCGGTCTCAGCCACCGGAGCGTCGCGTCCCCGCAGAATCACCGGATTTCCCATCTTCAGCCGATGCGCCTGATCGTCGGTCATCGACAAGTGTGGCAGGTTGGAGAGCGCCTCCGCCGTATCGATGAGGAATTCATCAAGCGCAGCGAGCCGCTCGTCACGGTCTTCGATCTGTTCCAGCGCCACGAGATCGGCGAGCGGCACCATGCGGTCCTCGGCAAACGGCGCCACGAAGGTACGGCGAAGCTCGGAGATATGGCCGTAGCAGCCGAGCTCGCGGCCAAAGTCGCGGGCCAGCGCCCGAACGTAGGTGCCCTTGCCGCATTCCACCTCGAAATGCGCCTTGTCGGCCGCAACCCCAAGCAGCGTCAGGCGAAAAATTTCCACCTCGCGGGAAGGGATTTCCACCGTCTCGCCATCGCGGGCAAGATCATAGGCGCGTTCGCCGGCGATCTTGATCGCCGAAAACTGTGGGGGAACTTGCGTAATGAGGCCTGTATATTTCGGCAGGAGATCGCGGATCGCCTGCTCCGTCGGACGCGTGTCGGATGTGGCGGTCACCTCGCCTTCCAGATCATCGGTCGAACGCTCCTCGCCCCAGGTCACGGCAAATTCATAGATCTTACGCCCGTCCATGACATAGGGAACCGTCTTGGTCGCGTCGCCGAGCGCGATCGGCAGCATGCCGGAGGCAAGCGGGTCGAGCGTGCCGGCATGGCCCGCTTTCTGGGCATTGAACAGCCACTTGATCTTGGAAACGGCTTCGGTCGAGCCGAAATCCACCGGCTTGTCGAGGATCAGCCAGCCGGAAACCGGCCGGCCCTTGGGTTTACGTGGTTTGGACATGCTTTTTCTTGGCTAATTCTTGTCTTCGTCATCACCGTCAAGGTCCCGCTGGACCTCGGGTGAACGGAGCAGATCATCGATTTTCTTATAATTGTCGAAGCTGGTATCGTCGCGAAAGCGCACTTCCGGCATGTATTTCATCTGCCGGAGCTGGCCGCCCAACCGGCCACGGATGAATTTCGCATGACGGTTGAGGGCATCGATAACGGCCGCATGATCGGGCAGGCCAAGGGGTGTCACATAGGCTGTGGCGATCTTCAGGTCCGGCGACATGCGCACTTCGGAGACGGAAATCACCGTCCTTTCGATCAGGTCGTCGCGCACTTCGCCGCGCTGCAGGACCTGGGTTATGGCGGCGCGGACCTGTTCGCCAACGCGAAGCATGCGCTGGGAGGGCGCCGAGGATGTGGCTTTGGTCATCTTGTTTCTCTTTATAGAACGCTGCCGGGGTTCGTCCCGACCGAGCGCTACCTCAAGCAAGGCGGTCCAAATGACCGAGACGCGGCCAAAGGTCAAGGCTCGAACTGCAGTTTATCATAATACGGAACGCGATCCGACAGGACCTTAATTCGTTTTTCGATGAAGGGCGGATCGCGCAGCAGGTCCAGCTGGTCGAAACCTGCTGCCCGATGGATCTCGCCTCAGAACAGCGCGTCCTCGATATCCTCGTCGGACAGGAGCGTGGCGACGGCCGGCGCCTCCACCGGCGGCGCAGTACCAAGCACCTCGGCATGCACCTCGCGCTCCGCGACCATGGTATAGAGACGGGCGATGCGGCTGCCGAGATCGGCCAGGGGCCTTTCGATTCCCGGTAGACCGACCACGTCTTCCTTGAGCGCGAGATCATCGGCACAGGCGCGCAGCACCTCGCCAAGTTCGGCATTGAAGTTCAGGCGTGACAGCGAGGCATCCATCTCTCCGACCGCCGTCCTGCTCTGTTCGCCAAGTGCAGACATCTGCTCATCCATGCGGTCGCCGACGGCGCGGATGTTTTCGAGCGCGTTCTCCAGGCGCTGGTCAAGGGAACTCTCACATTCCTCGCCCTGAACATCATTCAGCTTGTTGGAGGCGGCCTCCAGTGTCTGAAGTTCGGCAAGGATCTTCTCGGCCGTCTCGTCGAGCTGGGCTGCAAAGTTGCGCAATTCGACGGTCACGACATTGATCGCTTTGCCCTCTTCACCAATCTTGCCGCAGCGAAGATTGGTGTTGAGCGCCATATAGTGGATGTCGGTACGCACCGCCCTTACAACACCGATACCATCCAGAAGTTCACGCACGATGCCACCAATCGAGTGGCTGAGCTCACCGGCTTCCCGGGCGACACCTTCTATTTCCCGCACGGTACCGCGGGCGGTTGCCACGCCGTTTTCGAGTTCACGGATCGCGTTGTCGTTTCCACCGCTGTCGGAATCGGTCATCGTCTTGCGCAAAGCCTCTATTTCCGACAGGTCGGAACGAAAGCTTGCAACGGTGGCGACGATTTTCGCCGTATCGCGATCGAAGTCTAAAATCGAATGATCGAGCTGCAGCGACACGAGTTTGCGGATGATCAGTGACAGGCTCTCGCGCTGCTCGGTCCGCAGTACCGCTCCTTCGGGCGACTCCAGATATTCCGAGAGAATCTTGAAGCTGGACTGACAATGCTCGATGCGCTGGCGGGTAATATCGCCAACCTGCATGGCCGAAAGCGTGGCAGCGAGCTTCGTCTGGATACCACCGGCAACGGCGCGCACCCTGGCGGCGCGTTCGACAAGCAGCTTGCGGTGCTGGCCGATCTCCGCTGCACCATTCGACAATCCGGCGACGATTTGCGGTATCTTCTCGTCATATCTCGCAAGGATCGCCTTTCCCTTGGCCATGACCGGACCGAGGCCGTGACCGAGCGTGCCGAGCTTGCTGGCGAGATCGTTGACCTGTCGCGTACCTTCCTGGATCCGTTCCAGAATCTCTTCCGCAAAACCGGAAAAATCGGCGATGCCGGCGCCGGTGATCTTGGCGGTCACGGCAAAGGTGCGCAGATAGCGCAGCGTCTCCTGCATCTCCTCGATCTCGGGCTCGAGCTTACGCTCGACGCAGGCGATTTCCTGGAAACCGGCCTGGCGAGCGGCCTCAAGTTCGGTCAGATGCGACAGCCGGTCGACCGTGCTCTTCAGCTCGGCCATCGTGGCATTTGCCGTTCCTTCATCCAGCGAACCGGTCAACTGGTCTAGAGAGGCGATCAGCTTGTTCAGTACATCAAGGATTGCCAGAAGCGCAGCGCCGCCGTCCAGAAAGCGCTCTTCTATCCGCGAGCGCGCCGTTTCCATCCGGTCGGCAAAATGCAGGACGCCTGCCGTGTCTTCCGCGACGTTTAAAATGGATGCCCTGACAGCCACTCTGCCTCACCTTTCAGGCCCCGCAGGGACCTCACCTTTTTCAATGAATGACGAATGACTTCGCCCGGATCGTTTTGGGACAGGCCCGCGCCGGCAAATCCCGGCACTGGTTTCGTCCTGCGCGGAAATTACTCTGAGAGGCGAGGGGTTAATTCCGACAGAACAGGCGTCCGGTTTCGCGACTTGTGGTTAATTTTCCCGACGATCTGTCGGCGAGGCGGGAGCTATCACTATTATGCCGTGAGAAATCGCCACCGTCGCTTAACGTACCGTTAACGATAGAAGCTCAGAGTTGAATAATATTTCAGCTTTCCCGAAATTATGTATTGAGGTAAAAATGCCCGCTTCTAACAATATTGAGGAACGCGTTATATTATCGAAGAATTTGACTGTTCGGACAATCAATTCCGTTCAGCAGGAATTACTTCAATCCATCGAGAAGAATAAATCCACGACGATCGAACTTTCTGACGATTGCCAGGTGGACATCAGCTTCATCCAGCTCATGGAAGCAGCCCGCATCTATGCCGGCACGGCCGGAAAACACATCGCGCTCGCGCGGCCCGCCAGCAATGCAGCGCTTGATGTCCTGCAGCGCAGCGGCGTTCTCGAAGGAATGTCCGACGACGACGCGAAATTCTGGCTTCATCAAAAGGGAATTCAATGACCGCCAGCATCCTCACAGTCGATGATTCCGCCAGCATCCGCCTGACGACACGCGTCGCCCTCAGCAATGCCGGATACCAGGTCACCGAAGCCGTAGACGGCATGGACGGCATCGCCAAGCTCAATGCGGGCCAGTTCGATCTGATCGTCACCGACCTCAACATGCCGAACATGGACGGGCTCACGATGATCCGCGAGCTGCGCAAGATGCCGGCACATATGGGCGTCCCGGTGATCTTCCTGACGACGGAGTCCGACAGCGACCTGAAGCAGCAGGCGAAAGCCGCCGGCGCCACCGGCTGGCTCACCAAACCGTTCGATCCGGAAAGCCTGGTCAAGATCGTCCGAAAGGTGCTTGGCAAATGAGCTTTCCCGATCCTATCGCGGTTTTCAGAACGGAAGCAGCCGAGCTTCTGGAACAGATCGAGGCCGGGCTCCTCGATCTCAACGTAAACCTCGGCGACAAGGACCAGGTGGACGCGGTCTTCCGCGGCCTCCATACCTTGAAGGGCTCGGGAGCCATGTTCGGCTTCGATGCGCTCGCCGCTTTCACCCATCATTGCGAAACGGCCTTCGACCGCGTCCGCAAGGGCGAGGTGCCGGCAACGCAGGAACTGGTCACTGCGGTCCTCGAAGCCAAGGACCACATGCGCGCCCTGGTCGAGACGCCGGTCGGCGACCATGAGGCCGCGAGCGAGGCGCTTCTCGCCAATCTGCGCGCTGCCGTCGAAGGCGCCGGGCAACCGGGATCGGCACCGGCAGCAGGGTCCGCGCCGGCGCAGACCCTCTTCCATATCCGCTTCAGCCTGCCGCAGAATGCGATGGCGAACGGCACCAATCCCCTGCCGCTTCTCGACGAGCTGCGGGAACTCGGCGAGTGCAAAATCGTTGCCGACCGCTCGGCGATCCCATCGCTCGATCTCCTTACGCCGACCGACCTTCATATTTCCTGGGATGTGGAACTCCTGACCGCTCAGCCGCGCTCGGCGATCGAAGATGTGTTCATCTTCGTCATGGACGAGATGCAGCTCGACATCACCACCGTCGAGGCTACGGCCCCCGCCGTAAAGGCACCGGTCAGATCGGAAGCCGCTCCCTCGCCACAGCCGGTTGCCGCCACGCAGGATATGGCAGCCGCAGCGCGCGCGCCAACGCCGGTATCCGCCCTCACCGCTCCCGCCGACACGAAGCCGAACAAGGCATCCGAAAACGTCCGGGTGCCGGCCGAAAAGCTCGACGAACTGATGGACCGGGTCGGAGAACTCGTCATCGCCCAGTCGCGGCTCAGTCAGCTCGCGGGCGGCAGCGGCGATCTCCAGCTCCGCGCCGTCTCCGAGGACGTCGAGCGCCTCTCCGGCGAGTTGCGCGACACGATGATGGTGCTGCGCATGGTTCCCGTGGCGCACCTGTTCAGCCGCTTCCGCCGGCTGGTGCATGACCTCGCGCACGAGACGGGCAAGACGATCGAACTCATCACCGAAGGCGAAAGCACGGAAGTCGACAAGAGCGTCATTGAGCGCCTTGCCGATCCGCTGGTGCATCTGGTGCGCAATTCCTGCGACCACGGCCTTGAAACGCCGGAAGAGCGTCGCGCGGCCGGCAAGCCGGAAGCGGGCCGCATCCTGCTTTCCGCCCGCCAGCAGGCCGGCGAGGTCATCATCACCATCAAGGATGACGGCCGCGGCATCAACAAGGACCGCGTCCGTGCCAAGGCGGAAGCTTCCGGCCTCATTCCTTCCGGCGCCAGCCTCACCGATAACGAACTCTACCAGCTCATCTTCCAGCCCGGCTTCTCGACGGCGCAGCAGGTCACCAACCTTTCCGGCCGCGGCGTCGGCATGGACGTGGTCAAGCGGACGATCGACGCGCTGCGGGGCACGATCAACGTCGCCAGCCATCCGGGCCAGGGTTCCGAAATCTCGCTCGCGATTCCGCTGACGCTTGCGATCATCGACGGCCTGCTCGTTCGGGTCGGCGCCGGTCGTTATGTCATCCCGCTCTCGGCCGTCGAGGAATGCCTGGAGCTTTCCATCGAGGAGGACATGCGCTCACGCGGCCGCAGCTTCATCTCGCTGCGCGACAGCCTCGTCCCCTTCCTGAGGCTCCGCGATCTCTTCCGCACCGGCACGAAGCCGGATCCCTTCCAGAAGGTGGTCGTCATCTCGACCGGCTCCGAACGGGTGGGACTGGTGGTCGACCAGATCATCGGCGACCATCAGACGGTCATCAAGGCCATGTCGAAACTGCACCATGATGTCGCGACCTTCTCGGGCGCCACCATTCTCGGTGACGGAGACGTGGCGCTGATCCTCGATGTCGGCCATCTCGTGGCCGAAGGCCAGCAACAGGAGGCGCATTTGCGCGCGGCAGGATGAACGAGGCAGCCAGAAAGATTTCAGAAGACCTTTGGGACGGCCGCGACGAGCTGGAAGTCCTGACATTCGACATCGCCGGCGAGATGTTCGCGCTGGAAGCCTTCATCGTGCAGGAAATCCTCGATCTCCTGCCGGAGACCGTCGTTCCGGGCGCCAAAGCCTTCGTCGGCAGTGTCATCAATTTCCGTGGCAAGGTCATTCCGCTCGCCGATATCCGGCTCGCATTCGGCATGGAAGCGACCAAGCCAACCATCGACAGCCGGATCATCGTCATCGAACTCGATATCGACGGGGAGCCGGTGCTGGCGGGCATCCGCACCGACAAGGTGCACGAAGTGACAACCCTCCTGCGTGCGGCGGGCGAGCCGCCGCCGAGCGTCGGCATGCGCTGGCGGCCGGACTTCATCGACTGCCTGGTCAAACGGGGAACCGAATTCATCATCATCCCCAATCTTCAGGCGATTTTCTCTGCTCAACACGATCATCCTGCGGCTGTGGGCAGCCACAGCTAACGACCTTCACGAGGGACTTGAAATGCGCGCGACGATCAAATTGAAGTTGGCTTTGGCGTTCGGTTTCGTCATCATCATGCTACTGGCGACGGCCGCTTACGGTATCTTCAGCCTCAGCAGTCTCAACGATACGCTTGAACAGGTCATCACGGGCCCCGCCGAACGCCTCAAGCTCGCGCAGACGCTCAATAACGAGCAGCTCCAGCAGATTCGCCAGCAGAAGAACCTGCTGATGGCGGAAAGCGCCAGCGAAATGCAGGACTACATTTCGAAGAGCGACGAGGCTCGCCGGGCCTTCGACCAGACTTTCAAGTCGGTTTTCGCGCTTGCGACCGAACAGGGCAAGGCGAACTGGGCGAAACTCGAAGGTTTCACCGCCGAGTTCCGAAAGCAGGATGATCGCATCCGCGGCCTGATGCTGGGCGGCGATGCCGCGGGCGCACTCAGGGTTTCGAGCAACGAAGCCCGCGCCGTCACCAATGACATCGATGCGCTGCTCACCCAGGTCGTCAGCCTTGAGGAATCCCGGCTGAGTGAAGCGGACGCGCAGGCCGACGTCGACTATGCCCAGACCCGCACGATCATGATCTCGGTCGCCGGTATCGCTTTCGTCATCGCCGTGCTCGCGGCCATCTGGATCGCATTGTCGATCAACAAAGGCCTGCGCAATGCGGTGACCGCCGTACAGCGCATTGCCGAGGGGGATCTCACCAAATTTGCGACGATCACCAGCAGGGACGAGATCGGCGAACTGCTCGGTTATGTCAATACGATGATCGAACGCCTGCGCGGCGTGGTCGGCGATGCACTCACTGCCGCCGACAACGTCTCCTCCGGCAGCCAGGAACTTTCGGCGAGCTCCGAGCAGCTCTCGCAAGGCGCGACCGAACAGGCTTCCTCGGCCGAAGAGGCCTCCGCGTCCATGGAACAGATGGCCGCCAACATCAAGCAGAACGCCGACAACGCCGCCCAGACCGAAAAGATCGCCCGCCAGTCCTCCAGGGATGCCGAAGCTTCCGGCCAGGCTGTCAATCGTGCCGTCGGCGCCATGCGCACGATCGCCGAGAAGATCTCCATCGTGCAGGAAATTGCCCGCCAGACCGACCTGCTCGCGCTGAATGCCGCAGTCGAGGCCGCTCGCGCCGGCGAGCATGGCAAAGGTTTTGCGGTCGTCGCGTCCGAAGTGCGCAAGCTTGCGGAACGCAGCCAGGCCGCAGCCGCCGAAATCAGCGCGCTTTCCGGCGACACGGTTCAAGTCGCCACGGAAGCCGGCGAAATGTTGAACAGGCTGGTTCCGGATATCCAGAAGACGGCCGAGCTGGTCTCCGAGATCTCCGCGGCCTGCCGCGAGCAGGATATCGGCGCCTCACAGATCAACGAGGCGATCCAGCAGCTCGACAAGGTAACCCAGCAGAATGCCGGCGCTTCGGAGGAGATGTCGGCCACCTCGGAAGAGCTCGCATCGCAGGCGGAGGAACTGCAGGCCTCGATCGCCTTCTTCAAGGTCGACCAGAATGGCGGCAATAAGCTGGCAAAGCGGGCTGCGGCTGCTGTTACCGCCTCGAAGCCGGCAACAAGGCCGGCGCACCGCCCGGCAGCACCTCAGTTCCACAAGCCTGATCATTCGGTGCAGAGCCAGCAGGCCCGTGCCAAGGGCTTTGCCCTCGATATGTCGATGGGCGGCCCCGACGCGGACGACGAAAACTTCCGCGAAAGCGCCTGAGGCCTTTAACAGAATTCACCCAGGGCCGCTCAAACGGCCTTGGGATGGCCAGGTGCATGTAGCGCATGGCTGTCCGACTGGCCCGGACGATCGCAGAAGAGTGAATGTATCGGTCTTCCTGCTTCAAACCGCTTTCCGGCAAGACGAAAGGAAAGCACGACTGATGCATTCATTGCCTTTGGGGATAAGGTTATGCGATTTACGATCAAGCTCAAATTAGGACTGGCCTTCGGCTTTCTTGTCAGCATGCTGATCGGTACGGCCGGCTACGGAATCTACAGCCTGGGTACTGCCAATGAAGCCATGACCTACGTCACGGAGGTCGCGGCAACCCGGCTCGACAAAATCCAGCAGATGAACATCCTGTCGCTCAATCGCATCCGAGCGCAGAAGAATATGCTGCTGGCTACATCACCGGCGGAAATCGAAAAGTTCTATACCGACGGTGGCAAGCTAGAACAGGAATTCCTTGCACTGCTGGACGAACTCGTTTCCACGGCGACAGCCGATCAGAAGCAATTCTGGGACACGACACGCGCACTGGCATCAGCCAACCACGGCGCAAACGAAAAGGTCGATGCGGCCGTCAAACGCGGCAACATGCAGGAAGCGCTCGACCTCTCCTCCGGAGAAAGCCGAGAGGCGATTGCAGAACTTACCGCCCAGCTCGAGGAAGCAGTGCAGATCAACCGCGACCGGATGCAAAAGTCGAACAACGAAGCGGAAGCCAATTACTGGGCCACACGTTCGCTCATGATCGTGATTGCCGTGATCGCGGTCATCACGGCGGCGGCAACCGCCATCTGGATTGCACTCAGCATCAACTCCGGTCTTCGCAAGATCATGGCGGTTGCAGAAGCAGTTGCGATCGGCGACCTCAACCAGAACGTCGAGATCAAGACGAACGACGAGATCAAGGACCTGGTCGACACGATCAACGTGATGACCGGCAACCTGCGCAACACCGCCAGTATCGCTGACCAGATCGCCAACGGCAATCTGATGGTCACGCCGAAGCCGCTTTCCGATAAAGATACGCTGGGTCTCGCGCTCGAAAGCATGGTAGAGCGCCTGCGCGGCGTCGTTGCCGATGCACTCTCCGCGGCCAACAACGTCTCGTCGGGCAGCCAGGAGCTCTCCGCAAGTTCGGAGCAGCTCTCGCAGGGTGCCACCGAACAGGCTTCCTCGGCGGAAGAAGCCTCCGCCTCGATGGAGCAGATGGCGGCAAACATCAAGCAGAATGCCGACAACGCCGCGCAGACGGAAAAGATCGCACGCCAGTCTTCCCGCGATGCGGAAACCTCAGGTGAGGCCGTCGGCCGCGCCGTTACGGCCATGCGCACGATCGCCGAAAAAATCTCCATCGTCCAGGAGATCGCCCGCCAGACAGACCTTCTCGCTCTGAATGCCGCCGTCGAGGCCGCCCGCGCGGGTGAACATGGCAAGGGTTTTGCGGTCGTCGCCTCCGAGGTCCGCAAACTTGCCGAACGCTCTCAAGCCGCCGCAGCGGAGATAAGCTCCCTTTCCGGCGACACCGTACAGGTTGCAACGGAAGCCGGGGAGATGCTCAACAAGCTCGTTCCCGCGATCCAGAAGACGGCCGAGCTCGTTTCCGAGATTTCCGCCGCCTGCCGCGAGCAGGACGTGGGTGCCTCGCAGATCAACGAGGCGATCCAGCAGCTCGACAAGGTAACCCAGCAGAATGCCGGCGCTTCTGAGGAAATGTCTTCGACCTCCGAGGAGCTCGCCGCTCAGGCCGAGGAACTGCAGGCTTCGATCGCCTTCTTCAAGGTCGATAGAGGCGGTTCGCAGGAGCGGTCTCCATCTGCCGGAAGAATGCCCGCCGCCCAGCCTAACGCGCGACCCGCAACGAAGTCCTCCGCGTCCAGAGCGGCCGACCATTCGGTTAAAGCGCAGCAGGCCCGAGCCAAGGGCTTTGCCCTCGACATGTCGGTCGGCGGTCCGGATGCGGATGACGACGATTTCAGGGCGAGCGCATGACGCGGGACGCGAAAGGAAGAGACAAAGCATCGTGCAGGCTCCGCAGCATGGTGACACCGGGACTGAACTTACCGGCGTTCCGGGGAGCGTGTGGCCCCAATATGAGAAACTCATGCGGACGGCAGTCAGTGCGCGGCCGGAAACTTTGAAGGGATAGCAGATGCGGTTTACAATCAAACTAAAGCTGGCGCTCACATACGGCCTGATCATTACTCTTCTGATCGCCGTTGCGGGCTTCGGCATCTACAGCCTCTCCAACCTGAACGATGCAGTCGGCAGGCTGATCGAAGGACCGGCAGCGCGGCTGGAGACGGCTCAGAACCTGAGCAACTTTCAGCTGCGCCTGACGCGCGCGCAGATGAACATGGCGAACGCGACCACTTCGAAGGACTTCGATATCTATGCCGAGGCCAGCGACCGGAACCAGCAGAATTTCAAGGATACGCTGAAACGACTCCATGAACTCGCATCGACCGAAGAGGGCCGCCAAGCTTGGAGAGACGTCGAGGCCAAATTTCAGCGCACCGTGGAACTTGATGGCCGTGTCCGTAACTTCATTCGCAGCGGTAATTCGGCAGAAGCGATTGCGACCATTGCCGGCGAAGGCCGCGCGCTGATCGATGACATAGAAGACGCCATCGACAAACGCGTCGAGGCTGCAAGGAGCCAGATGAAGGCGGCGGATCAGGCAACTGACGAACAGTATGCTCAAACCCGCACCTTCGTGCTTGTCCTGTCTGCCATTGCCGCCGTCATCGGCATCGTCGCCGCAGTCTGGATCGCTTTGGGCATCAACAGCGGTCTTAAGAAAATCGCTTTTGCCGCCACCGCTGTCTCGATCGGGGATCTCGATCAGAAAGTCGAAGTCAAGACCAACGACGAGATCCGGGATCTCATCGACATCGTCAACATCATGACCGGAAACCTGCGCGATATAGCAGCGATCGCCGACCGCATCGCCGCGGGTGACCTCACCGTCGAGGCAAAACCCCTCTCCGACAAGGACGCGCTTGGGATCGCCATGCAAAGCATGGTGGCCAACCTGCGCGGCACCGCGAGCGTTGCCGACCAGATCGCCAATGGCGACCTGACGGTCACGCCGAAGCCGCTCTCCGACAAGGACGTCCTGGGCATTTCCCTGCAGAGCATGGTGGAACGCCTGCGCGGTGTCGTTGCCGACGCCCTTTCCGCAGCCAACAACGTCTCCTCCGGCAGCCAGGAACTTTCGGCGAGCTCCGAGCAGCTTTCGCAAGGCGCAACCGAACAGGCTTCCTCGGCCGAGGAGGCGTCCGCGTCCATGGAACAGATGGCCGCCAACATCAAGCAGACCGCTGACAACGCCGCCCAGACCGAAAAGATCGCCCGCCAGTCCTCCAGGGATGCCGAAGCTTCCGGCCAGGCTGTCAATCGTGCCGTCGGCGCCATGCGCACGATCGCCGAGAAGATCTCCATCGTGCAGGAAATTGCCCGCCAGACCGACCTGCTCGCGCTGAATGCCGCAGTCGAGGCCGCTCGCGCCGGCGAGCATGGCAAAGGTTTTGCGGTCGTCGCGTCCGAAGTGCGCAAGCTTGCGGAACGCAGCCAGGCCGCAGCCGCCGAAATCAGCGCGCTTTCCGGCGACACGGTTCAAGTCGCCACGGAAGCCGGCGAAATGTTGAACAGGCTGGTTCCGGATATCCAGAAGACGGCCGAGCTGGTCTCCGAGATCTCCGCGGCCTGCCGCGAGCAGGATATCGGCGCCTCACAGATCAACGAGGCGATCCAGCAGCTCGACAAGGT
>NZ_JPYQ01000020.1:0-3466 GCF_000757525.1 Rhizobium sp. YS-1r
GTTGACTTCATCTTGGGTGAGCTTCTATAAGCCGTGTCACTGACGAGGGCGGCGGCGCTGCTGGCGACGAAGTCCTTTGTTCTGGAGAAATCCTTAAGCATTGGCGACTGCTGATTGTGGGCCGGGTTACGGTTTGGCTCTTGGGGATTTGACGTTTTGGCCTTTAGGTGAGGCTTTTGCGTCGGTTATTTGACAATTGAAGAATGGAAGAAAGAGAAACGTGGTCGGCGGCGTCTCGCGGATGGATCGAAGGGTCTGTCCAGATGAAGACAAAGTGACGGTCACGTTTTGATATGAGAACACCATGGAATGGGTGCATGGATATGCATTTATTCCAGAGTGAGTTCTCGTCGATTCAGAACAAGTGATTAGTCACGGATTGGATTCTCAACTTGAGAGTTTGATCCTGGCTCAGAACGAACGCTGGCGGCAGGCTTAACACATGCAAGTCGAGCGCGTAGCAATACGAGCGGCAGACGGGTGAGTAACGCGTGGGAACATACCCTTTTCTACGGAATAACGCAGGGAAACTTGTGCTAATACCGTATGAGCCCTTCGGGGGAAAGATTTATCGGGAAAGGATTGGCCCGCGTTGGATTAGCTAGTTGGTGGGGTAAAGGCCTACCAAGGCGACGATCCATAGCTGGTCTGAGAGGATGATCAGCCACATTGGGACTGAGACACGGCCCAAACTCCTACGGGAGGCAGCAGTGGGGAATATTGGACAATGGGCGCAAGCCTGATCCAGCCATGCCGCGTGAGTGATGAAGGCCCTAGGGTTGTAAAGCTCTTTCACCGGAGAAGATAATGACGGTATCCGGAGAAGAAGCCCCGGCTAACTTCGTGCCAGCAGCCGCGGTAATACGAAGGGGGCTAGCGTTGTTCGGAATTACTGGGCGTAAAGCGCACGTAGGCGGACATTTAAGTCAGGGGTGAAATCCCGGGGCTCAACCCCGGAACTGCCTTTGATACTGGGTGTCTTGAGTGTGGAAGAGGTCAGTGGAATTGCGAGTGTAGAGGTGAAATTCGTAGATATTCGCAGGAACACCAGTGGCGAAGGCGGCTGACTGGTCCATTACTGACGCTGAGGTGCGAAAGCGTGGGGAGCAAACAGGATTAGATACCCTGGTAGTCCACGCCGTAAACGATGAATGTTAGCCGTCGGGCAGTTTACTGTTCGGTGGCGCAGCTAACGCATTAAACATTCCGCCTGGGGAGTACGGTCGCAAGATTAAAACTCAAAGGAATTGACGGGGGCCCGCACAAGCGGTGGAGCATGTGGTTTAATTCGAAGCAACGCGCAGAACCTTACCAGCCCTTGACATGCCCGGACCGGTCCAGAGATGGACTTTTCCCTTCGGGGACCGGGACACAGGTGCTGCATGGCTGTCGTCAGCTCGTGTCGTGAGATGTTGGGTTAAGTCCCGCAACGAGCGCAACCCTCGCCCTTAGTTGCCAGCATTTGGTTGGGCACTCTAAGGGGACTGCCGGTGATAAGCCGAGAGGAAGGTGGGGATGACGTCAAGTCCTCATGGCCCTTACGGGCTGGGCTACACACGTGCTACAATGGTGGTGACAGTGGGCAGCGAAGGGGTGACCCCGAGCTAATCTCCAAAAGCCATCTCAGTTCGGATTGCACTCTGCAACTCGAGTGCATGAAGTTGGAATCGCTAGTAATCGCGGATCAGCACGCCGCGGTGAATACGTTCCCGGGCCTTGTACACACCGCCCGTCACACCATGGGAGTTGGTTTTACCCGAAGGCGCTGCGCTAACCAGCAATGGAGGCAGGCGACCACGGTAGGGTCAGCGACTGGGGTGAAGTCGTAACAAGGTAGCCGTAGGGGAACCTGCGGCTGGATCACCTCCTTTCTAAGGAAGCCGATTTATTGCGAATAGGGAGTAGCGGATAGTGAATAGCTGTTCGTCCTTAGGATGCTAAATCCGCTTTTTAGAACATAGATGGCGCCAGTCAGGCGACCATCGAAAACGCAATACGCCGCGTAGACTTCGGTCACGACGGTATGGCGGGAAACGCCGACTACGTTTCTCTTTCTTCAAGAAGACAAAAGCCGCAACGCTCGGTGGCCAGGAATGGGCCCGTAGCTCAGTTGGTTAGAGCACACGCTTGATAAGCGTGGGGTCGGAAGTTCAAGTCTTCCCGGGCCCACCATCTTCATTGGGAGATGATGGATCTGGGGATTGACTGGCTTTCTGGTCTGGCCTTGCGGACATGGTGGATTGTTGCGATCGAGTAAGGTGGCTGCATTGGCTACTCCCTATTCGCTATTCGCTCATTGATTGGGGCTGTAGCTCAGCTGGGAGAGCACCTGCTTTGCAAGCAGGGGGTCAGCGGTTCGATCCCGCTCAGCTCCACCATATTTGGTCCTGACGCTGTCGCAGCCTTGCTCAGGTTTGAGTATGGCAGCAATACAGCGCAGAGCGCGTCGCCAATCGTTTGGCGCCCCTGCGGAGCGCCTGCGGCGCGTGAGCACAAAATTGTCTTCTGAAGAAAATACAAGTTTGCACGACGCGAAATGCGTTTGTGCCTGTTCTGCAAAAATCGTGAAGAGAAGATTGATCTGGAGGCTTCCAGGTTCGGGTTTAGGCCCGAGTTTGAAGCTGGTCCTTATGATGTCGTTGATGGTCTAGCCGACTGGAAACGAAAGAGGGGTCAGTGGAGAAAGGAAGCTTGTCACTCTGGTCGGTCGTTGTTGGTGTCTTCGGGCGCCTCTGACGACTTTACTGATGGCCGTCTGCTAACCGCGCGGTCCCGGATTTGATCTCGAGAAGCTGGTCTTATGATCCGGCACAAGCGAGCTGCTCGGCGTAGCTCCAATAAGTGACCGGATCGAACACGTCGATGGCATCATGAGATGGCAGGGTTGTAAAAGGTAGCCCTGCTGCCTGCACCAAGTGCAGGCTATACTGATGAGCATTGGCAATGAGAACGATTAAGTGTCGTAAGGGCATTTGGTGGATGCCTTGGCATGCACAGGCGAAGAAGGACGTGATACGCTGCGATAAGCCGTGGGGAGCTGCGAATGAGCTTTGATCCATGGATCTCCGAATGGGGCAACCCACCTTAGATACTTGGAAAATCTGTTCAGTTGGACTGGCGCTGAGGACGCTGCATGGGACTTCCCATACAGACCGCCAGGTCGTTGCCAATCGTTTGGCGCGCCGTCCGCAGCGAAGCGATCAAGGATCGCGACAGCGTGAGGACAGAAGTCCTTGTTAACGCTGGCAGAACATCAACAACTGCACAGGTTTCCAAGTATCGTTAATAAGGTATCTAACCTTCGAATAGATAGGGGTTAGAAGCGAACGCAGGGAACTGAAACATCTAAGTACCTGCAGGAAAGGACATCAACCGAGACTCCGCAAGTAGTGGCGAGCGAACGCGGACCAGGCCAGTGGCAATCAGGAATAAAGCCGAACAAGCTGGAAAGCTTGGCCGTAGCGGG
>NZ_JPYQ01000021.1:0-9345 GCF_000757525.1 Rhizobium sp. YS-1r
GCAAAGTCCCATCTTGATTGACGCTGGAATTCCACGTTGATCGTCGCGCGGCAGTTTCGAAGTCATGCGGGCATTACGCAAGGGCCAGGCTGCTATTTTCAACCTGACAAAAGACATCTGTGGAGAGGCTCGTATCGTTGAACGGGCCTTCGGTATCGGGCCGAGTGCTCTGACCGAAGCCGCGGCTTTGCTCGCCCAGAATCTCGAAGATTAGGCCGCTTGATAGCAGAGAACGGTGGAATTCCCCGGCGCTTAAAATCTTTGCAACAGAGCCATCACGATAGCCGGCCAGCATCGCGCGAAGCTGCCGCGCCAGAAAGCGCGAGGACGGGGTCCGGCCACGGTTCCGGCAAGCGTTCGCCTGTGACGCCATATGGCGCCGGTGGACAGAAGCAACGTGGGCAAGGTTACCACCACCGTTCCCCACAGATCGATCATGCCGGCGCCGGCACCCCACAGCCGCAGTGAGGCAACAAGCGACAGCCCGGCAACCGCCCATAGGATGGCAAGGGAGAGATCGCGAACGAATTTGGTCAAACGGTTGCGCCGAAGACGGGCTTCTGGAGGCTGCTGTTGCAGAAGCAGCCAATGCAGCGCGATGAGCACGACCCATCCCGCCACGGTGGACGTAACCCACAGCTGGAGCGTTTGCATCGGCAATCCTTGGGATGCCAGCAGTCGCGTCGCCAGGAAACCGATCGCCAGAGCTATCACCGCCACCATCGCCGATAAAAGCAGGCGGCTCCACGCAGTACCCGTGCCTATGCGGATCCGCCGGCCTCCGATGACAAGCGGCACGGCAACGATCGCGACGATCAGAAGGATCTGCGACACCATTGCGAAGCCGGAGGTGGAGACCTGGGCGAAAGACACCCGGAATGTTTCAAATTCCGCGGGCGCCGCCAGCCAGGCAAGGTATCGGACGTGGAGCCCCTCGATGAACCGTTCTGCGAACTGCTGCAGACCTGCGGTAAGCAAGGTGAGACCCGCATCCGAAGTGTTCTCATCCATTACCCATATTCTCCTCCAGGCTCCAGCAGTCTCCGTCCCCACCTATCCCCAAGACGGGACCGTCGCCGCAACAGTCCAAATCTACTTCGGGAACAACATGGTGACACCCAGCCTGAACCCTAATCCCTCGGGGCCACCTTCCGGGCTCTCCACCCAGTATCGAATTCCGGCGGACAGGCTGACGGGTTGCTTGTCCAGAACGACAAGCTTTGCGACCGTGGCATTGACAGGGACAGACCATGCGTCGGTCTCCCAGTTGTATGTGCTTTCGGTATTGAGCGTGAACGTCCAGGCGTCGGACGTCGTATATGAGACAAAGGGCTGCAGGAATGTCGCGTTGACGTCGGGGCGGCTATCGTCGCCGCCGAATGACCAGATGTGGTTTGCAAGCGCTCCGACTGTCCATCCGTCGCTCTGTTTCAATGCGACGGCTGTGGGGCCGGCGCCCCATTTTTCCCCGCCCAGCAAGTCGTCAGTGGCCGTCGGAAGAAGGAACACCGGACCGACACCCCAGATGATACCTCCCTCCGTCGGCTTGACCGGCGAGAGAAAAAAGCTCTGGACCACGTCGCCCAGTCCGAACTGCTCGCCCGATGGTCCGGCAATATCGTTCTGCCAGGTGATGGGCACGATCGTCCGGGAGATCAGGTTCCATTCGTCATTGATGGAGATCGGTATGACAGGCTGTACATTGACGAAAGCCTTTTTGCCGTCATCGGGCCCATAGCCATGATCATAGTTGAACTGAAAGGGTACGCTTATCAACGAAGCAATCGGGTTCGACAGCTGCTTGGCGAGTTCCTGGGTTTGGTCCTGGGCCACCGTCTGGCCGGGGAAGTTCAAAGTCGCAGTCACGACGAGTGCGCGAGATACGACCGATACTTTTGATGCCAGTCGCATAATCCCCTCCGAGGGTTAGCTTGCTATCGGTTTCTGCGGCGCGTCCGTTCCACGGGCTCGAATCTGCAAGAGGTTACGCAATTCGAAGTGGTTCTTGTGTTTCGGAAACTGGCCAGCCTCCCCACCTGATGGAATTTCGAAACCATGGAGATCGACGGCTTTCGGAGGGACGTGTTGCTATACTCCCGTGTCATCAGTCGACATAAACGACAACGTAGCGTCCGCCATAGGACTGGTAGTACGCTCCTCCGCACTGCCAGATGGACACACCGTTGATAACCACGGCCGAACAGCCCCTTGGCAAGGTCGAGACGTAAATGGCGGATCGGCGCACGACCCGGCGCGTTGTCCGGCGGGCAACGCCTGCAACGCTTCTGGGAGTGGCCGGCCGACCTACCCTGGCCTGGGCTTCGGAGATCACGAAATGCGACGGGATGATGGCTCCTTCGGTCCAACAATCCACCGCCACCAAGGTAAGAGCCAGAGCGGCAATTGACAAATAGCGGCGCGATTTCATTGTGCATCCTCCAGAATGACATCGCCGATGGCATCGGAGCCGATCTGCTCGATCTTTCTCGCGCCTGCGGGGGGAGAGAACTCAAATACCGATTTGTCGATTGCGGGATCTACATTCCAGTTGGTAAGTCGTACCGAATATTCTGGGGCGCCCGTCACCCATTTCGAGGTGATCACATACTTGACTGGCAAGGGCTGTTCGCCCTTCCGGATCCAGATCTGCCAATCGACGGTATCCGTCCGAAATGCAAGATGATCGCATTCCACGCCGCCGACGAAAGCGTTGCCGACGAATCGTCCTTCCTCAGCCGTTTCGGTCAGCAGCGCATAGGGATCGGCTGCGAGCAGATCGGCCCCTGCGGCGTCGAGGCCCGTCGACATGCGGAACTCCTCGAGACCGGCGTCGATGGTGGCCTCCGGACTTTCCATCTGGGCATAGACGTTGAGCCCGCGGCCATAAAGCGAAATGCTCTTGCCGTTCAATATGGCCTCGACATCCGCGAAGGGACCTTTGCGCGTTACGTGCAACTTGTCCGGTCGCGATATGGCTATCGTCCCCGAGGCACTGTATTGCAGCTTCTGCCCTTGCCTGTCGACGATCTCCTGATCGGTGTCGTAGTCAAACGTCGCCGATTTGAGCCCGCCGAGATAAGACGACATCGCATGCAACAGCTTGTCGGCGTCATCATCGATCGCGCCTTGGCTTTGTGCCGAAGAATGGTACAGCCCCAAAACAAGTGATGCTGTGAGAAGGCGATACATCATGCGCCGCCACCCGCTCGATTGGGCGCCATGTGGAAGGATACTTCGCATTATTTCTCCCCACCAGAATTTAGCTTCTCATTAAGTAATGCCTATCACATGAGTGCATCGGCAGAATACTAACCCCTTAGTAGCATGCCGAACCCTCCCGCATCATGAAGTAGAAAAGCGCGCAGCAGATCAGGGACGGGAGATACGGTCGCGAGCCGGCCTTGGCTTTCGCCCACGGACACTTCTATCTCCAGGGACCGAGTGACCCTGGAGCGCACAGCATCACGGCATGATCCCAACGACGCCACAACCTCGTTTGGCGGCAGTATCGCCGATGGGTCGGAAAGAGCGACGGTGCGGATGTGGTGCATGCGATTGCCTCTAACGACTGAGCCGGTTCACAGGTCCGCGAAGCAAGGTATAGGGAATGATCGCCAGAACAGTTCCGGCAACCAGCGCGCCGACGAGGCGAAAATCGTGGAAGACGATGTATTGGAAGATCAGGTCGAGGATGACGGCGATGATGAAGACCTTGCCGATCGACTTCCAGCCACTCTGCAACATGTCGCGCCGGTGCTCCGCATCGGTGAACAATGCCCAGAAATAAGGAGCCCGCCCCTCACGCGCGTCCCTCCTGCCATCGTGATAAGCGAAGCCCAGCGCCATGAGCGGCTGCAGGAGCAAACGCAGGCTCATGGGACCGTCAATTCGGGCCAGCAAGCCATCGATAAAACTCAAGTGGTCACCCATATCAATCCTCCCGTTGCTGCCCCGCCCCGCGCGCAGCCGTAGATGGCGATCACGTCCAGGAACGGGTTTTCTCAACTCTTTCCAATTTTCTCACTCCTCGTTCCTGGCTTTTGCCATGGCCAACGGCCCTCCACCTCGACGGTCAGTGTCCACCCGAGGAAGGTCCTGACCAGAACCAGGGCGCCGAGGGTCATGATGTTGTTCAAGGACGGGTCCAGAGCGACGGTCCGTATGATGTCTGCAGCGACCAGAAGTTCGAGCCCGATCAGAAGTGACCTTCCCACGGCTGTTCTGTAGCGCTCGTAAGCCCCTTCGACTGCCCGGGCGCTGTGAAGCAGCCAGCGGGCGGTGACGACGGCGATGAAGACCACCATGATAAGCACAGCCAATGCCTCAATGCACACGGCTGCCAGTGAAATCCATTCGCGCACGAGGTCCATCGGCGCTCCTTTTCTACGTCGCGATCATCATCATTGCATCCGCATGATTTCATCGGCGTAGCGACCCTGCTTTAGGAGTGTCGCCATTGTCTTCATGGGCGCATCTATATGCTTGAAGAACTGCTTGTAGCCGGCGCAGAGATAGTTCAGACCGGGCTCGCCGTCCGGCGTCATGATAAAGCGGTTCCGCGGGCATTCGCCATAACAGGCGAACAACACCTCGCATTCACGACAATATCGGGGAAGGCTGTCATACTTGTGCTGGCCGAATTGGCGTTGCTTGTCGGATGCCACCAACTCCAGCATGGGCGTCTCCTTGATGTTGCCCAGCAGGTAATCCGGCTCGACATAGTGATCGCAGGAATAGACGTCGCCATTGTGCTCAAGCGCGAGCGCACCGCCGCATGTGGGCGAGAAAATGCACAGATTGTGCTGCCCGACCCAGCTTCCCAGCGCCACGTCGAAGGTTTGCACGAAAACCTCACCAACGTCCCGCTTTATCCATTCGTCGAAAATCTCGCAAAGAAAGCGACCGAACTGCTCTGCCTCGACAGAGCGTTCCGTGACCAGACTGCCACGCTGCAGGTAAAGCGGACGCTCACCGCCGGGCCGCTCGCCCCATCCCTTGTTGGCAACCGGCAGGAGTTCCGGTGTGGCGCGCTCGACGATCGGAATGAACTGTATGAATTGTGCTTTCAGTTCATCGCGAAAGAACCGGTAGACGTCGAGCGGATGGTCCGCATTGGCGGCATGGACGGTGCAAAGTATGTTGAAATCGACCTCATGCCGCCGCAAAGCCTCCCAGGCGCGCATGACGAGGTCGAAAGAGCCGCCACCGCGCTTGTCGACCCGGTAGGCATCATGCATGTCTCGCGGACCATCTATGCTGAGTCCAACCAGAAAGTTGTGCTTCTTGAAAAAGAAGCACCAATCGTCATCGAGCAGCAACCCGTTGGTCTGGATTGTGTAGAGGATATTTTGTCCCGGCTTGCGATGCCTGTCGACAAATTCGATAGATCTTTTGAAAAAGTCGAGGCCCATGATGGTCGGCTCGCCACCTTGCCAAGCAATGCTGATCTCCGGTTCGTCATGCTGGGAAAGGCGTTGCTGGATGTAGAGTTCCAGAACCTCGTCCGACATGCGGGTCTTCTCGTTCGGATAGAGGCTGTCCTTTGACAGGAAGAAACAGTATTTGCAGTCCAGATTGCAGGTCGCGCCAGTCGGTTTGGCAAGAAGATGGTAAGCGAGCGTTACTTCAGTCATCATTTTGCAGCCATTGAGGGTGAAAGATCGAAAGGAAATGCCCTGCCTGTCAACCAATGGCAGACCGAATTACTGCGAAGCTCGTTCTCAGGCGTTTTCGCCTTACATGGAAGAAGTTTGCACTGGCGGTCTACACAAGACGCAGCAGAACCGTCACGAATGCAATCGTACCGATGGCGGCCAAGACGATTGCGACGGCCAATGCCGAGGATTGCATCCCCATCTTCGTCGCGCCCGCCAAGGCGGAAAAATTCTCACTCCAGAGGTAGCGCAAGCCCCACTGGTACTGCTTGACGGCAATGATAAGTGCCAGAACGCCGCAGAAGATCAGCGCCAAGCCCAGGTACCACGCCGCATCCGGAAAAAGGGCGGGCTTGATGCCGGGCAATTGCTGCAACCGGTCGAAAAACTGGACGATGGTAAACCCAAAGCCGATCAATGAGATCGCAGTGCGTACCCATGACATCAAAGTGCGCTCAAGACTCATCCGCGTACGCAGCCATGAAAAATGACTCTCCGCCGTCGTCCTCACTTCGAAGCGGTTCGGTGTGCCATCGCTGCTTGTATCTGCCATTGTGTTCAGTTTTCCCTGGCGACAACACCTAACCGCTACCAAGAAGGCTGCGGAATTGAATTCATATCTTCGGCCACTCCCTCATACACTATAATAATAGACATAAACTCAAAGTTGTTGAATTGATATCAATCAATGCGGTCATATGAATATATGCGAGCATTCGAAAATGTGATGCAATTCACAGCAGTGCCGATCACCACCGGCTTGCGATAGCAAGCAAGGGTGGAGCTTAAAAAGTGCATACACGACTGCGCCAGCATGCACATTCATCGCCACACTTTCGGGCCCGCTCGGGTCAAGTCCCCTGCCATTCACAGGACCGGCACTCATTCGTTGCCTGAGCCTTTGCAAGACAGGCAGGTGCAAGGGAGGGGCGAACAATTCGCCGTAGGTACCCAAAACAAATACTATACTACCATGGAGGAATATTTCGATGACGCCCAGCAACGACAAGAAACCGCGCACGCATCTTCCCATGCAGAACACCGCGCGCACCCGGTTCACTGCGTATGATGCGAAGGATCCGGATAGCAAGTTTCCGCCCATTGATGAGTTACGCCCGCCTGAAGGTGCCCCGAACGTACTGGTCATCCTGATCGATGATGCCGGGTTCGGCTCATCCAGCGCCTTTGGTGGCCCTTGCCAGACGCCGACAGCCGAGAAGCTGGCTGCCGATGGGCTGAAGTTCAACCGCTTCCACACCACGGCGCTCTGCTCACCGACGCGGCAAGCGCTTCTAACCGGCCGCAACCACCATTCCGCAGGCATGGGCGGCATAACCGAGATTGCCACCGGCGCGCCAGGTTATTGCTCCGTGCTGCCGAATTCCATGTCGCCGTTGGCGCAGACCCTGAAACTAAACGGCTACAACACCGCTCAATTCGGCAAGTGCCACGAGGTGCCGGTCTGGCAGACCAGCCCAACCGGCCCATTCAACGCCTGGCCCACGGGCGGCGGCGGCTTCGAGTATTTCTACGGCTTCATCGGCGGAGAGGCCAACCAATGGTATCCCACACTTTATGAGGGAACTACACCTGTCGAAGCGAAGAAGACGCCTGAAGAGGGTTATCATCTGGTCGAGGACATGACTGACAAGGCCATCGACTGGATCGCCCAACAGAAGTTCCTCGCCCCCGATAAGCCGTTCTTCGTCTATTTCGCGCCCGGCGCCACCCACGCCCCGCACCATGTGCCCAAGGAGTGGGCCGACAAATACAAAGGCAAGTTTGATCAGGGCTGGGACAAGCTGCGCGAGGAAACCATCGCCCGGCAGAAGGCACTTGGCGTCATCCCGACCGACGCTGATTTGACCCAGCGCCATGACGAGATTCCGGCGTGGGAGGATATGCCCGAAGCATTCAGGCCAGTTCTGCGGCGCCAGATGGAGGTTTATGCGGGCTTCATGGAATACACCGACCATCATGTGGGCCGGATCATCGATGGCCTGGCCAAGCTCGGCGTCCTCGACAATACGCTCGTCTATTACATCATCGGCGACAATGGCGCCTCGGCCGAAGGCTCGATCAATGGCTGCTTCAACGAGATGAGCTACTTCAATGGTCTGCAACAGGCCATGGAGACGCCCGAATACCTCACGTCGAAGCTCGACCAGCTTGGTGGCCCCGAATCCTACAATCATTTTGCCGTCGGTTGGGCGCATGCGATGAATACGCCTTATCAATGGACCAAGCAGGTTGCGTCACACTTTGGCGGAACCCGGAATGGAACGATCGTCCACTGGCCGAAGGGCATTAAGGCCAAAGGCGAGGTTCGCTCTCAGTTCAGTCATGTCATCGACGTGGCTCCGACGATTCTCGAAGCTGCCGGGATTCCGGAGCCCGTCTCCGTCAATGGTATCCAGCAGGATCCGATCGAAGGCATCAGCATGCTCTACGCGTTCAACGACGCCAAGGCAGTGGAACGGCACGAAACCCAGTATTTCGAGATGTTTGGCAATCGCGGCCTCTATCACAAGGGGTGGACCGCAGTGACCCATCACAAGACACCGTGGGCTCCATTGGACCAGAAGCTTCCCGCATTTGACGATGATGTCTGGGAGCTCTACGACACCAGCAAGGACTGGAGCCAGGCCCATGATCTCTCCAAGGAGAACCCTCAAAAGCTGCATGAGCTGCAGCGCCTCTGGCTGATCGAAGCCACCCGCTACAAGGTGCTGCCGCTCGACGACCGCATGGCCGAGAAGATGAATCCGGACACGGCCGGACGTCCGGTGCTTATCAAGGGAAAGAGCCAACTTCTTTACAGCGGCATGGGGCGTCTGTCGGAAAACTGCGTTCTGAACCTCAAGAACAAGTCCCACTCCGTCACGGCCGAGATCGAAGTGCCAGCGGGAGGTGCCAAGGGCGTCATCATTTCGCAGGGAGCCAATATCGGTGGCTGGAGCCTCTACGCCAAGGAGGGTAAGCTCACCTATTGCTACAACTGGGGCGGCTTCAAGCACTTCATTATCGAGGCAACAAGCCCGCTTCCAGAGGGCGTGCATCAGGTGCGCATGGAGTTTGTCTATGCCGGAGGCGGCCTGGGCAAGGGGGGCAAGGTCACGCTCTATACTGACGGTGAGAAGGTGGGCGAAGGCGATGTCGGGGCGACATTGGCCATGGTCTTCTCCGCCGACGATGGCCTTGACGTCGGAGAGGACTCCGGCGCTCCCGTCTCGCCGGACTACGGCCCGCGCGACAACCATTTCAACGGCAAGATCAAGGGCCTCCAACTCGCCATTGACGACGCAGCCGAGAATGCGGAACACAAGGTGGATCCGGTCATGGCCATTCAGCTCGCTATGGCACGGCAATAGGCCTGAAAGAAATTGCTTTCCGGCGGCGTTCACGAGCCCACCTGTATGGTGATTGCCGCGAAGGGCCTATCAAGAATTCAAGATTGAGAAAGGTAGCCAGGATCATTCCTGGCTACTTTTATGCTTTGTGGACCACCTGAAGGCCGTAGAGATATGCAAGCAGGTGGTTCCGATCAGACTTGACTTCTGCTCGACGAGAGAGGCCGTTTTGCCGCTGTTTCGCGTTTCTTTCCATATAAGGAAACAAAGGAAGGATAATGCAATCTTATCAATCGTTTAGCTGTATGTCCCTTGAACCACGCCTACTCGGATCAGAGCAA
>NZ_JPYQ01000022.1:0-82284 GCF_000757525.1 Rhizobium sp. YS-1r
TCAGGCTCATAACCTGAAGGCCGCAGGTTCAAATCCTGCCCCCGCAACCAGTTCCTGCATAAATCTATAACCGCCTCTGTCTGACCAGGGGCGGTTTTGTCGTTTCCGGGATTGTTCTCACCAAGACAGCCACGACTGACGTTCCTAGCACAACTGCCAATGCCTGGATCGTCCCCGCTGGCCCGACTGCCCTACGCTATCGTTGAAGCGCGAAGCAGCGGCCCGCCAATCAAGTGATTGGCAGAGGCAATTGCATCGCTTGCCAAGTGCACCGAGATGTAAAACGTTCGCTTTACATCTCGTCATCATTGCTGAATGAGGCTCGTTATGCACGGATATGTGGCAACGGGAATGGACCGACCGACAGAGGCTTCGGACATGTCAAGCCGGGCACTCTACAAGCACGCCCGCAGCAAGGCGCAGCTCATGGTCGCCGCGCTGAACGAACGGCCCCTCGGTTCATGCGGCGCATCAATGTACAAAGCGTGGATTTTCTCTTCTCCGCGCCGGAAGACTGGATCCGCGTCGAAGGCGCTCGGGGATGCCTGTTTCTTCGCGCCCGGCCCGAGACCGGCGGCGAGACGCCGGGATCAACAAGGCCGTGAAGGCACATAAAACCGAGTTCAGCAGGCGGGTGCGCGAATCCTTGCGGCAGATATTGGTCGCGACAGTCCAGTCTTGGTTGAGCAGGTGATGATCCTTTTCGAAGGCGCAACCCACGCGGCGGTTTACATGAGTTCCCAAGCGGTTTCGGCCGCACGGACCGCGGCAGCACTTCTTGTTCAGGCGGCGCGGTCATGACTCCGACTGTCCGCATCGGCGCTACGGGCTTTGGCCTGATTGCCGTGTGTTATGGGTTCGCCCGTTTTGCGTTCGGCCTGTTTCTGCCGCAGATCGATGGCGAGTTCGACCTCGGCTCGACACTGAGCGGGTGATTTCCGGCGGCTCCTTCGCCGGCTATTGCGCCCGCAATCATCGCTTCGGCCGTAGTGACGGAAAAGGTCGGTGCGCGGGCTGTCGCTACCGGTGCAGCCATCGTGGCCGCCTTAGATTGTTCGGCATCAGAGAGTTTGGCAGGACGACATCCACAGTCCGATTGGTTTGAAAGCTGTCACCCGACGCGGTCTGCCCTCTTCCAAGCGTAACCGGTCGCCGATCACGCCTCTGGCTGCTGCCAATGAGGATAGGTCACATAGGCGGTGACGGCACCATCCTCGTGGGAGCGGATCATCACCCTGTCGCCTTTCTGCATGGCGATGATCTCTCCGGGACCTGCCGTCACCGATTTGTGGCCGTCGGAGACGGTGATCTTTCCTTCAAGGATCACCATTGTGTCGTGCACGGCCATAGTCTCTTCCAGGGTCTGGGCCGGCCCATAGCGCCCGAAACCGATGGTGACCGGCCCACCGTGACGCTGGTCGAGGAGGTTGCCGGTGAAGATGTCGCCATCCTGCCCTGGCGAGCGTTCGAGCGCTGCGTCGGCAATGGTGAACCTGTGAACGGTCATGGACTAGCTCCTTCGAAATTGGCTGCGGGAATTGAATGCGGCATGCCCCTCCGGACCCGGCGCCGCGGGGCCGGGGGGCGATGGCTCGACTGAACTGCGGGACAGAGCATGGCGCCCTGTCCCGCACGCGCGTTAGTTGGCGATGAACGACAAAATGTCCCAGTTCAGCACATCTGCATTGACCGTCAACATGCCGTGAGAATAACCGGGGTAGGTCTTCAGGGTTCCATTCGGCAGCAGTTTGACCGCCTTGGAGGCCGAGGCGGCGATCGGAACGATCTGGTCGTCCTCGCCGTGCAATACCAGCGTCGGTACGGAGATTGCCTTGAGGTCCTCGGTCTGGTCGGTTTCCGAGAAAGCCTTGATGCCATCGTAGTGGGCCTTGGCGCTACCCATCATGCCTTGCCGCCACCAGTTCTGGATGACGCCTTCATGGACCGTCGCACCGTCCCGGTTGAAACCGTAGAAGGGGCCCGCCGGAACGTCGCGGAAGAACTGGGCACGGTTGCTGGCCAGCGCCGACCGGAAGCTGTCGAAGACCTCCATCGGCGTGCCTTCGGGGTTGCTGTCGGTTTTCAGCATCAGCGGCGGAATCGCGGCGACGAGGATAGCCTTGGCCACCCGGCCGGCCGGTGCGCCATGCCGTGCCACATAGCGTGCGACCTCCCCACCACCGGTGGAATGGCCGATATGAACCGCGTTCCGCAGATCCAGCGCTTTTGCGACGGCAAAGGCGTCGGCTGCATAATGATTAATGTCGTGCCCCTCGGCAACCTGCTCCGATCGTCCGTGGCCGCGCCGGTCATGCGCGACGACGCGATAGCCCTTCGACAGGAAGAAAAGCATCTGCGCGTCCCAATCGTCGGAACTGAGCGGCCAACCATGGTGGAATACAATGGGCTGTGCATCCTTGGGACCCCAGTCCTTGTAGAAAATCTGAACGTTGTCGTCGGTCGTGACAAAGCCCATGGTGAGTTCTCCTTCTGACAGTTTGAGGATAACAGGTTCGTCGGCACGCGCGATGCCCGGCAGGAATGTGAAGCTTGCGACAAGTGCTGCGGCCGAGCTCAGGGCATCGCGGCGGCTGAGCGGCAGGTCTGGGGTAGAGATTGGAGGCATGGAGACGTTCCGTCGTTTAATCCAAAGGCGAAGGTTGCGATCACGCGCGGCGGCCTCGGCGACGGGCTCATATACGGATGTGCGGTTAGAAGGGTCGTGGGTGTGTCCATGGCTGACCTTGCAGTGTCTAGGTCTGCCGGCAGACATGCTCCCAAGTGTTGTCGGAAGACTTGATGGCATCTCGACAAGCGATGCGATAGTCCGCCATGACGGGAAGCTGTGTCGCCAAACGCGGAACACCGGACGGATTTGGCCTCACGCCTCCGAATCGGCAGATCATGCAGTCGGATCGCCGACATCGCTGTCTGGCCGTTCAGATCACCTGCCGCGACTGCGCACGTCCAGCGATCCTCTCGCGACTCCTGCCGCCCGGCAGATCACCGGGACGATCCTCACTGTGGACGGCGGAGCGCTTTCGTGAAAGCGCAATGCAATTGGTGGTCGCTCGATGATGGTCGGGCGAAGGTTGGCCGGTGCCCCAATCCTTGTGGAAAAGCCGGGTGCCGTAAATTAGGTCATCTCAACTCTTATCGTTGTACTCGCGACTTTGCGGAGTTGTATTGCTGAAGCCACGGGTTGTGTGTTCCGCTTTTTGCGACATAGTTTTGCGAATGTGGAGGCTATTCAGCCTCAAACTGCAACTATACCAAACGCGGTGAAGACACTGAATGGCGGGGCGTGGTCTATCTTTGGCCGGCGCCCGGCTGCTCAAGCATGTGAGATCGGAAGGGCGAATGCATGGCTGAAGCGAGCTTGGGGCAGACGATCGGGCCGGCGATCGTCCTGATGGGGGCGGCGGTTGTCGCGGTGCCCTTGTTTCGGCGGCTCGGCCTTGGGTCGGTTCTGGGCTATTTTGCTGCCGGCGTGCTTGTTGGTCCGTCGGTGATCGGATTGTTCACTGATGCCCTGTCCATTTTGCATTTCTCGGAACTCGGGGTGGTGATGTTCCTGTTCGTCATCGGACTGGAGTTGCGCCCATACAAGCTGTGGGCCATGCGTGGCCAGATCTTCGGACTGGGCCTCATGCAGGTGGCGGTGACAACCGCAGCCCTGACGCTGACGGGCATGCTGGTCTTTGGCCTTTCCGGCCCAGTGGCTTTCATTGCCGGGGCAGGTTTCGTCCTTTCCTCGACGGCCGTCATCATGTCGGTCCTCCAGGATCGCGGCGAGATTTCCGGCGCCGAGGGCCAGAAATCGGTCTCCATCCTCCTCTTCGAAGACCTGATGATCGTGCCGCTCCTGGCGGTGGTCGCCTTCTTGTCGCCTCTGTCCCAGGGACAGTCGGGATGGATGGACGTTTTGCTGGCGCTTGGCGCGTTGCTCGTTCTTTTGGGTGTATCAAGATGGGGCCTGAACCCGTTCTTCGCCCTGCTGGCGCGGGCGCGAACGCGCGAAGTGATGACGGCGGGGGCGCTGCTGGTCGTGCTTGGAGCAGCATTGCTGATGGCCGGCGCTGGGCTTTCCATGGCAATGGGCGCATTCCTTGCCGGGGTGATGCTGTCGAGCTCCAGCTACCGGCATCAGATCGAAAGCGACATCGAGCCGTTTCGCGGCCTGCTTATGGGCCTGTTCTTTATGGCCGTCGGCATGTCGCTCGACCTTTCCGTGGTTGCCGCGGAACGGTGGTTTCTGTTGTCCATGCTGTGCGCCTTCACCGTCGCAAAGGGCGTCGTGGTCTATGCGGTTGCACGTTCATTTGGCAGTTCCAGTCATCAGGCATTGCACCGCACCTCCATGTTCCTGCAGGGCGGCGAGTTCGCCTTCGTGCTCTACGCTGCCGCGACCACAGGCGTCGTGATTGATGCGCGCGAAAATGCACTGTTTACCACCGTCGTGATCTTCTCCATGGCCCTGACGCCGCTTCTCATGATTGCGGCAGACAGGCTGCTGCGAAGCGAGGCATCGATGGAGGGCGTTGAGGTGGCCCGGGATCTCAATGGACGTGTGCTCATTATCGGTTTCGGCCGCTTCGGACAGATCGCTTCGCAACTGCTGCTTTCCAAAGGTGTCAGTCTCTCGGTGATTGACATGAATCCCGACCGTATCCGCGAGGCGGGACGATTTGGGTTCAAGGTCTTTTTCGGTGACGGCACCCGGCTTGATACTCTGCGCCACTCCGGGGCTGGTTCCGCCGAGGCACTGATGATCTGCATCGACGACCCCAAAGCCGCAATACAGATCGCTGAACTGGCGCAGCATGAATTTCCGCAGGCAAAGATTCTGGTGCGCAGCTATGATCGCGGACATGCCGTGGATCTGATCCGCGCCGGCGTGGACTATCAGATCCGAGAGACGGTCGAATCCGCCTATCTGATGGGAGCGGAAGGCCTGCGAGCGTTGGGTTATGCCGAGCTTGATGTGGAGGAAGCTGCCGAAGATGTCCGTCAACGGGACAATGAGCGACTGTCCGAGCAGGTGCAAGGAGACGCCATGTCTGGACGGGATCGCCTGCACATTCGGCCCGTCCCCGAGCCGCTAAGCGGAGTCGCAGCGTCGAAATAGACAGCCTGATGCTGCGTCGCACCGGCCTGGCCTGGCAGGTGGCGACGCGGCCGCAGGCATTCCCTTTCCCTGCAACCCACGCGCGTAGACATACCTCGTGCTTGATGACGCGCGATGGATGGACGGTCCCGACGCATCAGGCGGGGCACGCTTCACTCTTCGCAAAGGAAATGCACATGAAAGCCGCGGTCTATAACAACCCTGGCCCTCCAGCGGTCCTGAGATATGTCGATGTGCCCGCTCCCGTCTGTGGGCCAGATGATGTCCTGATTGCTGTCGAGGCGATTTCGATCGAGGGTGGCGACCTTATCAACCGGCGATCGACACCACAGCAGTCCGACTGGGTCGTCGGCTATGCTGCGGCCGGAACCGTGGTGGCGATCGGTGAAAATGTTCGCGATCGGTCAGTCGGAGAAAGGGTGGCTGCCTTCGATATGCTGGGATCGCATGCGGAACTCTGGTCGGTGCCTGCCACGCGTACATGGCTGGTTCCGGATGGTCTGGAGATGGGCCAAGCCGCCGCGCTGCCCATTTCGTTCGGAACCGCATATCATTGTCTGATCACTCGAGGCGGCCTGCGTGAAGGTGAGACGATCCTGATCCAGGCTGCCGCCGGCGGTGTCGGTCTGGCCGCTATCCTACTGGCGCACGGGCTGGGTGCTACCGTGATCGCCGTAGCGAGCGGTGGCGAGCGACAGGCACGCCTGACTGCGCTGGGTGCGTCACATGTCCTCGACCGCCTGGAAAATGACGTGGTCAAAGAGGTTCTTCGGTTGACGGGCGGCGACGGGGTCGACCTCGTCATCGATCCAGTTGGCTCGACCTTGCAGGCCTCGCTATCCGCACTTGCTCCCGAGGGCCGCCTCGTGTTCGTCGGGAATGCCGGCGGCGGGGAGCTCAATGTCGAACTTTGGCAGCCGATGCAGAATAATCAGACGCTTCACGGCGTCTTCATGGGGGCGCTGTTCGAGAGGCCAGCCGTGCATGGCACGGTTGACGAACTTCTCAGGGCAACGGCGGAAAAGCGCCTGGAAGTCGTGATCGACCGGGTGTTTCCGCTGCGCGATGCATCGAAGGCACATGAGTATGCAGAGACAGCTAAACCGTTGGGTCGCGTCGTGATGATACCGTGACCTTTGGCATATCGGCACTCGGTCTCATGTCTTCCGAAGACGGAGTAGAGCTGTAGCGCTATCTTGTCGACTCCGGGCCGTGGTTGAAACACTCGATCAGCATCTCAGTCAGCACCCGGACTTTTCTTGCAGGACGCTGCCCCGGCGGTCTGACTACATATATGCCGGCCGGGGGCGGTGGATGGCGTTTCATGACCAGAACCAATTCGCCTGAGGCGAGATAATCTTTTATGAGATCGTCAGGGAGCGCGGCGATACCCAAACCGGCTACTGCAGCGACAGCGAGAGCAACCCCGTTGTCGGCCTTGAAGCGTCCCTGCGGGCGAACGGTTATAATCTTGTCCCCATCCATCACCTGCCAGGTTTCCGTGCCTTGCATAAGAGCCTGATGGGCGACAAGCTCGTCCGGTGTCTCCGGCGCACCATGGATTTTGATGTAATCAGGGCTTGCGACGAAACTCCCATAGAGGGGACCGACGCGTCTTGCGATCAGGCTGGAGTCCTGAAGATTGCCAACGCGGATCGCGCAATCGTAGCCTTCTGCGATCAGATCCACGAAACGATCACTGTAACAGGTCTGGATCTGGAGATGAGGATGGCGGCGTGCCATTTGCGCAATCACCGCTGCGAAATGCGTAGGGCCAAAGGATAGCGGTGCGGCAAGCCGCAAGCGGCCGCGGAGCTCACCGGCCGGCAGGATGGTTTCCCTTGCCACATCGATTTCGGCTGAAATCCTCGCTGCGTAGTCGCGGAAGGTTGCGCCCGCCTCTGTCAGAGAAGCCCCGCGTGTGGATCGGGCCAGAAGTTGGACACCAAGCTCTGCTTCAAGCCGTACAAGCCGTCGGCTGACCATCGACTTGGAGATGCCAAGGCGTAGCGCGGCCGATGTGACGCCTCCCGCATCGGCAACTTCGACGAATGTCCGGAGATCTTCGATATCCATTCAGCGTTCCTCATTCTGCGACACAGCTTAGCACAGACAAGGACTACCGCATCACAAACAGGAATGACAAGTTTCGTCCCGCGGCAGCGCCTCGGAGGGCGCATGTCTTTTGAGCAAACGCGCTTCAATAAACCGCCAACATAGGATGAAACCATGACCTTTCGTAACGGCCTTGACTCACTTCTCCGCCCCGAAGATTCCGTCCTCGTCCTGATCGATCATCAGCCTTACCAACTGGCGAACCTGAACAGCCATGATCCTCATATGGTGGTCAACAACACGACCGCGCTGGCGAAGCTGGCAAAAGCCTTCAATATTCCGACCATTCTGACCAGCGTGATCGCGGCGCGCGGTGGACTTCTCTTTAAGCAGATCACCGAAGTGTTCCCTGGCCAGGAAGTCATCGATCGCACCTGGGTGAACACCTGGCAGGACGAGAATGTGGTGAACGTCGTCAAGGCGACCGGCCGCAAGCAGTTGATCATCGCCGGCCTGTGGACCGAGGTCTGCGTCGCAATGCCTGTCATCCAGGCCGCCGGCGAAGGCTGGGACGTGACCGTGATCACCGACGCGTCGGGCGGGATTTCGAAGGAGTCTCACGAAGTTGCCATCCAGCGAATGATTGCGGCCGGCGCGAACGTGATGACCGTGATGGCGCTTGCTGGCGAATGGCAACGCGATTGGGCGCGCACAGAGCATGTCGAGGAGCTGACCGAGATTCTCATCCAGCACTTCGGCGGCAGCGGTATCGCATATCTTTGGGAGCAGCAGCTTCTCAACACGCCGGTGCCGACCACCCAAAGCGGGCACTAAAACCTAACGAGATGACGGGGTTCTCGATGAACGTGTCGCAAGAGTCCGGACGGTGCGTTGAACCTCGTTGTCTCTTTTTCATGACGGGTCGAAGTATCTGAAGCACCGGCTTGATTGTGCGCATGATGAATTTCCAGCGTCAGTCGCCGGCGTAGACTGATAAACAACCAGGGACCAAAAATGGAAATCGGAATCGACAGTTTTGCAGCCATCCTCCCGGATCCGGCCACAGGCAAGCTTCCTTCGGCGACCGAGCGTATGGCCGAACTCATCGAGGAGGTCGTCGTCGCGGACCGCGTCGGGCTCGATATCTTTGGCATAGGTGAGCATCATCGCGGCGAGTTTCTTGATTCTGCCCCAACTGTCATTCTGGCCGCGGCAGCCGCCCGGACCAGCCGGATCAGATTGACGAGCGCGGTGACCGTTCTGAGCGCCGCCGACCCGGTGCGGGTTTTTCAGGAGTTCGCAACTCTCGATCTGATTTCCAAAGGCCGTGCGGAAGTCGTTGTCGGCCGAGGTTCGTTCGTGGAAGCCTATCCGCTATTCGGTCTGGATACGCGGGATTATGACGACCTTTTTGCGGAGAAGCTTGACCTGTTTCTCAAACTTGGCGAGGCGACCAATATTACATGGGAAGGTCGCTTCCGTCCGGCCCTCAGAGGGCAAGGTGTTTTTCCGCGTCCCCATCAAGCACAGCTACCAGTATGGATCGGAGTCGGCGGCACGCCGCAATCCTTCGCGCGCGCCGGAGCGCTTGGCCTGCCGCTGATGATCGCAATCATCGGAGGGAGTTTCGAGCGCTTCCGTCCGCTCGTCGATCTCTATCGTGAGGCCGGCATGCGCGCGGGGCACAGTCCGGAGAAGCTCAAGGTCGGCGTCCACGCGATGGGATTCGTGGGCGAGACCAGCGCGGCAGCGAAGGATGCCTTCTTTCCGGGATGGGCGCAACTGACGACGAAGATCGGTCGCGAACGCGGCTGGTCGCCGCCGACGCGCCAGCAGTTCGAAGCTATGGCAGGTGCGGAGGGCGCATTCCTGGTCGGTGACCCGAAGACCGTCGCAGCCAAGATGCTGCAGGTCAGCGAAGCGCTTGGCGGCGTTTCGCGCATCACCTTCCAGATGAGCACGGCCTCTCTCGATACGGCAGCGATGAAGAGATCGATCGAACTTCTTGGCACTGAGGTCGCGCCGATCATCCGGGAAGCGCGGTAGCCGAATGGATATCGAAGATCTGCGGACCTTCGTCGAGGTCGCCGATGCCGGGGGCGTTTCTCCCGCAGCACGTCGACTGGGGATATCCAAGTCGATGGTCAGTCGGCGTCTCATCCGGCTCGAGGGGGCGCTCGGCATCCAGCTTCTTGCGCGAACGACCCGTGGCGCCGGTCTCACGGAAGCCGGGACGACGTTTCGGGAACATGCAGCAAGGGTCTGTGCGGAGATCGACATTGCGCGAGAAACGATACTGCCTGCCGGCGACCTTCGCGGGCGCCTGCGGGTGGCCCTTCCGCTCACATCAGGCCCGGTGCATTTTGCGCCCGTGCTTGCGGAGATGGCGCGCCACCACCCGCAGCTTCAGATCCACGCCGAATACAGTGATCGGTTCGTCGATCTGATCGCGGACGGCTTCGATTGCGCGATCCGGGTCGGCGCCCTCCGCGACTCGAACCTGATTGCAAGACGCGTTGGTCAGATCTACGGCAAGCTGGTGGTGAGCCCGGACTATATCAGAATACATGGTTCGCCTGAAACACCGGACGAAATCGTCGCCCACCAAGCGTTGGTTGGTGCCGAAACGTGGCGGTTCATGGATGGTGAGAAGATCATCACTGTACAACCGCAAGGCCGTTTCAGGTCCGACAACGGTGCGGCGCTCGCCAGTGCAGCCGCAGCAGGGCTTGGTATTGCGTGGCTCCCCGATTGTGTCACCCATGACTATCTTGTCTCCGGCGCGCTCGTTCCAATCATGACCCGCTATCCGCTGCCGGTGGGTGGGGTCTACGTCGTGCGGCCGCCCAGCCCGCACCCGTCGCGAAAGGTGCGTATCCTCTCCGAGTTCCTGGTCGAATCGTTCGAAAAAAATCTTCATTTGTGAGGCGCAGGGAGTCGATGCTTTCGACTGCACGTTCCGCTTTTTGCGACACAGCTCTCCGCGCCGTGCAGCTAGTCGTAATCGCGCTCACCTGTTAGTCACCTGGACCATGCAAAGGCTCCTGCGCTCTACGCGGGTGGGGGATCGCCAGGCGAAGAGGAGAGGTGAACGCGTATGAGTTGGAACCCTGCAATCGAACCAGGCTGTCCTGACGAGGTCGGCATCGATGCCATCGAAACGCTCATCGTTCCGCGCTCCCGCGACCTTGGCGGCTTTGAGGTTCGGCGCGCTTTGCCGGCGTCAAAACGGCAAATGGTTGGACCATTCATCTTCTTCGATCAGGCGGGACCGGCCGAGCTCCTGAGCGGGCAAGGCGTCGATGTCAGGCCGCACCCGCATATTGGTCTGGGGACCGTTACGTACCTTTTTCGCGGTGATTTTCATCACCGCGACAGCACCGGCGCGGACCAGATCATCCGCCCCGGCGAGTTGAACTGGATGATTGCCGGGCGCGGTGTGACCCATTCGGAGCGGACCACGGCGGCGGCGCGAAGCGGCCCGAACAGCTTGTTCGGGATTCAGACCTGGGTGGCCTTGCCCGAAAGCCACGAGGATATGGCGCCCGTATTCGAACATCATGGCAAGGAGGCGCTGCAGACAATCGAGGACAATGGGGTCTCGGTTCGGCTTATCCTTGGAAACGCGTATGGCAAGCGTGCGCCTGCCACGATGCTGTCCGAGACATTTTATGCCGACGTAACGCTTGAAGCGGGAAGCCGATTGCCAATGCCGGACGACCATGAAGACCGGGGCATCTACATCGTCGAAGGCACGATCTCGATAGCCGGTCAGGAGTACGAAGCGCCTCAGATGATGGTCTTCCGTCCAGGCGACAAGATTACGGTCGCGGCTGGCGAGAGAGGCGCGCGGCTGATGATCCTGGGCGGTGCGACACTCGCCGGACCCCGATATATCTGGTGGAACTTCGTTGCCTCGTCGCAGGAGCGTATCGAAGCCGCAAAGGCCGAGTGGCGCGCCGAAAACTGGGGCAAGGGCCGCTTCGATCTTCCGGTCGACGACCGGAATGAGCACATCCCGCTTCCAGAGTGATGAGGGCGGCCTTTCATCGGATGACAAATTGCAGAAGATTGCCCCCGTTATCGAGTGCATGAGACGAGAAGGCGCGTTTATTTAAAGTGAGGATTGTTCTCCCGCTCCAGCACAGATCTTACGGCTGGTCGCTCGAGCATCTGGTTCATGTGTCTCGTGAAATCCTTCAGCGTGTCCATCGGCAACCCGTTGGTCCTGCCCCAGCCGTAGAAGACAAGTGCGTAGGGATCCGCCACGGTGTACCGGTTCCCCATGATCCACGTGTTGCCGGCAATAAGGCTGTCGATTTCCTGCATGCTCTCCCAATAGGATGATACCGCCTTGGCGCGAATGTCCTCATACGCCTCTTCACGATCGGCGAAGCGGTAAGGCCGGAACTTCGCGCGCTGGAAGATATGAGGGGTGTTCGAGAACCAGGCCATCTGTGCGATGCACTGCATTTGCTCGACGATATTGGTCGGAAACATGCCGGTTTCCGGATTGGTCAAGCCTATATATGTCAAGATGGCAGTGTTTTCCGTGATCACCCGGCCGTCCTGCGCGACAAGCGCCGGCACTTTGCCGCGAGGGTTGACGGCAAGGTATTCCGGCGTGAGGTGCTGGTTCTTCGACAGAAGCGTTTCCACGGGTCTGAATGGCTTGCCCGTTTCCTCCAACGCGATGTGTGGGGCCAGCGAACAGGCGCCTGGACTATGGAACAGGATCAACTCGCCCGTCAGTTCCGAAGTCTTACCCGAAACCGCAAGTCCATCAGTCATCTTGAACTCCCCCTGTTATCCGCTCGAGGAAGCATTCTGGGATGCCCCAAGAGCCATCTACCGTGCCGCTCGCGCGCTTCATGCCATCAGGGCAGTCATGATCCGGTCTCGCGTCATCGGCATATCATGGATGCGGGTGCCAAGCGCATGGGCAACCGCATTGCCAATCGCGGCGGCAGTCGGTCCGCCGGCGCATTCGCCGACGCCGAGCGGCGGGTGCTCTCCGGCCTCGACAAGCTCAACGCTGATTTCAGGCATGTCCGAAAACCGGATGACCGGATAGCTTTCCCAGTCAAGGCTTGCGATACCCTGCGGGCCGAAGCGGACTTCTTCCATCAATGCCCAGCTGATGGCCTGGACAATGTTGCCCTCGATCTGGTTGACGAGTCCGTCGGGATTGATGACGAGGCCTGCATCCACGGCGCACCAGACGTTGGTGACGCGCACTGCTTCGTCAACCTGGACCGAGGCGACGACGGCAGCGTAGGCCGAAGAATTCTTGTAGCGGGCCAACCCAAGGCCCAGCCCGCTTCCGGCGCCGCCGGCGTCACGTGACGACCAGTCCGCCATAGCTGCGGCTTTTTCCAGAACACGGCGGGCGCGCGGGTCGGAAAGAATGGCCAGTCGATAGGAGAGGGGGTCCTCGCCTGTGCGTACTGCCAGATCATCAAGAAGGCCCTCGATGGCGAAAACGTTCAAAGTCGCCCCCAGGCCTCGCAGCGACGAGGTCCGCACCGGCACGTCATGGATCAGATGCAGGTCTATCCGTTTGGCATCCATGTCGTAGAGCGGAATGCTGTTGCGGGTGGCGCCGCCGCCACGTTCCAGGGGGATATCGAAAGGCCTGCGTTCCGGCGGCGGCTCCTTCAACGCATCGGCTGCGAGCAGATAGGCTCCCCCCACGCCGGGGCGCTGGCCATGGGTGGCACTCCAGATTTCTGTCGTCCAGTCGACGGGACGGCCCGCCGGGTCGAGCGCCGCATGTACGGTAACCGCCATGGCGGAGGAGAGCGGTTCGTAGCCAAACTCCTCTTCGCGCCGCCACATGAGGCGGATCGGCTGGCCGGGAAGCGCAAGGGCCACGAGAGCGGCATCCAGCGCTGCGTCATCCGCGCCGTTATGCCCATAGCAGCCGGCGCCCTGCATATGGTGGCACGCGACCTTGTCGAGAGACAGGCCGACGGTCTTTGCGATGTTTTCCCGCAACGGATGCATGCCCTGGGCATGCGACCAGACAGTCAGTATGTCATCGCGGTAAAGTGCAATTGCGCAGGAGGGGGCGATGGAGCCGTGAGACAGGAAGGGGCGAGTGAAGCGCGCGGAGACGCGGTCTGGCGCCGGCTCGGGGAGCGGATCTCCAATAAGCTGGTCAATTGAAGGCTGCGATGCGACCCAGTCGGGCATCGCCTGTTCGGGGTTTAAGGCTCGGGTATTTTCCCAGACGGCATACTCTGCCGCGGCCATGGCCGCAGTGCGGACGGCCGTTTCGTCGACACCGACAAAGGCCACGAAGTTGTCGATGCGCACAATCTGGACATCGGCTCCGGCCCTGCGCCGGATGGCATCCTCATCCAGGCCGATCAGGGTCGCTCCGCGGCCGGGCTGGCGCAAGGTGCGGGCGTGCAGCATTCCGGGTAGCGCCATATCCTGGATGAAGCCGGACCCGGTCAGCTTGGCCCGCAAGTCGATCCGCGGCACCGAGGTACCGACAAGGCGGTAAGTGCTCCTGGGTTTCGGCGGAACCGCGCCCGTGGCTTCGGCGGAGAGGTCGATCTCGCCGGCGATGCTCCAGTAATCGATGTCGCTCGGTGCGCCATTCCTCAGGAAAGCGCCTTCAACGATTGTCAGCTCGTCGGGGGCTGCATTGAGGCGCAGGGCGGCGCGTGCCAGAGCGAGCGCGCGAACTTCGGCCGCGACGACGCGAATTGCCGCACCGGAATGTTCGATCGACCAGCTCGACGCGGTATAGCCTTCGGCTGGGCCTTCTATACTGTTGCCCGACATCATCCGTATCTGGCCGATGTCGAGGTCCAGTTCCTCGGCTGCGATCTGGGCAAGCGCCGTCAGGACGCCCTGGCCCAGTTCGACCTTGCCGGTGCCTATCCGCACGGTACGGTCATCCTGGAAACGAAGCCAGCGGTCGAGCCGTGGGTTGTCCTTGAGACTGAAGGTGAGCCCGGTCATCAATCCACCCGAGGGTGCATCTTTGCCGCAGCCTTGAGCACGGCACGCAGGATGCGGGGATGCGATCCGCAGCGGCAGAGATTTGCATCCAGCGCGGCGGCGACCTCGGATCGGGTCGGCTGGGAGTTTTGGTCGAGAAAGGCCTTTGCCGCGATGAGCATGCCCGACAGGCAATAGCCGCATTGTCCCGCCTGTTCGTCGAGGAAGGCCTGCTGAAGCGGATGCAACGCCGCCGCCGAGCCCAGACCTTCGACCGTCGTGACGGCGCGGCCGGCGAGTGTGCCGACTTCGCGACTGCAGGAATAGGTGGCCATGCCATCGATCAGCACCATGCACGCGCCGCATTGCTCCAAGCCGCAGCCATAGCGGCTTCCTTTCAGCCCCAGATGGTTGCGCAGCACGTCGAGCAACGGCGTTGTCAGCGGCACGTCGATGTCATGATCTTGGCCATTGACGGTCAGGGTTAGAGCTTTGCTCATGTGATGCAGTCTTTCTATATCGTATGCAGAAAAAGGCGGCCGGACCCCGAGCCGGACATCCGGCTTCCCCGTTCCGGCCGCCTTCTGCCGCTCAATCAAGTCGCAATCAGCTCGGTTGAACAAGTCCCGCCTCGACCAGCGGTCTGATCGACTCGATTTCGCGCTCGATCGAACCACGCATCTCCTCGGGTGAATTGACAACGGGAGTGAGGCCGAGCGATGTCAGCTTTTCCTTTGCCGCGGGTGTATCGCTCCATTCCTTGATGGCCTGGTGAATGGCGGTCACGATCTCCGGGGACATGCCCTTCGGACCGACGGCGCCGAACCAGAGGGCCTGATTGTAGCCGTCAAGGCCCTGTTCCGCGACGGTCTGCACCTCAGGTATCTCGCCGATGCGTTTTGCCGACGTCACGGCAACCCCATGGATTTTCCCACCCTTGATGTGCGGAAGGTAATTCGACGGAGCATCGATCGCGAAGTCGATATGTCCTCCCAGCAGATCGGCCAGCAGCGGCGGCGACCCCTTATAGGGGATGTGGTTGATTTCCACACCGGTCTGGAGACTGATGATCGCAGCACAGATATGGCCCTTGGTCCCCGCGCCTGGATTTCCGATATTGACCTTTCCAGGGTTGGCTTTCGCATAGGAGATCAGTTCCTGAAGCGACTTCGCGGGCGCATTGGAGCTCGCGGTGAGCAGCGCAGGGCTTTCCGCGACGACGGTAATCGGGGTGAAGTCAACCTGCGGATCGTAGGCAAGGTTCGCCTGCACCACCTTGTTGGCGGCAATCGGCGCGCTGCCGCTGACGAGGATTGTGTAGCCGTCCGGCGCCGAGCGCGCGAGTTTGCCGCCTGCGAGGGCGCCAGCCGCGCCGGCCACGTTCGCGATGACGAACTGCTGACCGAACTTTGCCGTCAGGAGATCGGCCACAAGACGGGCGACGATGTCGCTTGTGCCACCCGGAGGGTAGGCCGAGATTACCATGACCGATTTGCTCGGCCATTTATCAGCCAGCGCGATTTTGCTGGAAGCCAGCACGGCGGCTGTTCCCCCGAGCACGATAAATTCACGTCTGTTCATCCTCACTCCTCCTCCCGCTCGTTTTTGATCGAGCTTCATTCTGACAAGACTTAGCCTGTCCGGTCTCTCCAAAGAACTGCTGACTATGGTCATTCCGCCTCTTGAAACGGTAGCACCTTCATATGCACGAACGGCTGTCAGTCCTCCCCTGCGAGCCATAGTTCTTCCCGCGCGTGAAATGCGGCGAGCTGATCCGGCCGATCGTCACCCAGCAAGTCGGGGTTAACCTTCACCCCTCGCGTGTGCTGGATATATGCCAGGAACTTGTAAGACGGCCGCATCGTCGACAGGAGCACCCAGTCAACAGGAAGCGCTTCGGATGGATTGACGGGCTTCATAACGTCTCTCTCGAACAGAACCTCGAAGCTGAATAGCTTCCAGGTTCCGGATTCCCGCACGGCGCGTGAGAAGAATCGGCAGAAGACGTGAAAATCAACCTCGACGCTGCTCATCGTCGCACGGTTGAAGATCATCGCCGGGCTTTCCACTGTTGCCCGATCACCGGCCACTTGGGCGAACGCGGGAAACACCCAGTGCTTGCTGTTGCCCGTCGTGCTCATCCATTGGCGGGTGGCGTCCACATACGCCTCACCTCCGCGTCCGTCATACCAGCTCGTGCGGACATAGGCGTCGCGATGGAAGCACGCGCTCATGACGTCAAAGCGGCGTTGATCGCGTGCAAAGCGCTCACGGCGCACGAGATCGAAGAGTTCTTCGCGATCAAGAAGGGCCTGAAGGCGACTGTTGCTGTCCTGCTGCATGGGTTGCTCCTGGGGCTGGGTTCGTGCGTCGGTCAATGGCTGGGCTCCGCCGATGAGAAAAGGTGCCGGAGAACTGAAGACCGTCCGTCAGTCGGCTTCCTGCAACCCTTCCTCACGCACTTTTCGGAAGCGTGGGGACACGATCGACAGGAGCAGGAGGGCAGCGACGGTCAGCGTCCCGAGACTCACGGGGCTTGTGAAGAAGACGCTTGCGTCCCCATGGGAGATCAAAAGTGCCCGACGCAGGTACTCTTCGGCCATCGGGCCTAGGATCATGGCCAGGATCAGAGGCGCGGGTTCCGCTCCTGTTTTTTTGAAGAAGTATCCCAGCACGCCGAACAAGGCCATCATGTATACGTCGAAGACGCTGTTGTTGATGCTGTAGACGCCGATTGCGATGAAGACGCAGATCGTCGGAAACAGGAAATGGTAGGGTACCGAGATCAGCTTTGCCCACAAGCCGACCAGTGGAAGGTTCAGGAACAGCAGCATCAGGTTGCCGAACCACATGGACACGACAAGGCCCCAGAACAGTGCCGGCTGTTGAGAGAGGATATCGGGACCCGGCTGGACGCCCTGAACGACCAGTGCTCCGATCATCAGGGCCATGGTCGCGGTTCCGGGAAGCCCGAGCGTCAGCATCGGAATGAAACAGGTCTGCGCCGCGGCGTTGTTCGCCGCCTCGGGTGCCGCGACACCTTCGATCGCGCCTCTACCGAATTCCTCCGGGCGATGCGAGATCTTCTTCTCCAGCGCATAGGCCGAGAAGGATGCAAGCAAGACGCCGGCGCCCGGCAACACGCCCAGCAGCACCCCGATGCCGGTGCCGCGCAAGATCGGCATGGACATCCGGCGCCAGTCCTCCCGGGTCGGGAACAAGCTGGTGACGTGCGTCACGCTGGCTATCCGTTTGTGTTCATTCTCCAGGTTTGCGAGAACGTCGCCGAGGCCGAATATGCCCGTGGCGACGATGACGAAATCCAGCCCGTCGAGCAGATAAGGCGTGCCAAATGTATAGCGCGCGGCACCTGAATTGACGTCGGTTCCTACCAGGCCGAGAATGACACCGAACAGCGCCATGCCGAAAGCCGTCAGCAACGATCCGCTGGCCAGCACCATAGAGGTGATGAGGCCGAGCACGATAAGCGAGAAATACTCCGCAGGACCGAAGGTAAGGGCAAGGCTTGCCAGCAGAGGTGCCGAAATCACGATAAAAAGTGTGCCCACGGTGCCGGCGAAGAAACTGCCGATCGCGGCGGCTGCCAATGCGCGCCCGGCCTTGCCCTGCTTGGCCATTTCATGGCCGTCAAGTGTCGTGACAACGGACGAGGCCTCCCCAGGGAGGTTCATCAGAATGGCCGTCGTGGAGCCTCCGTATTGCGAGCCATAGAAGATGCCCGCGAGCATGATCAGCGCCGTATCCACCGGCAGTCCGAACGTAAAGGGCAGGAGCATCGAAATAGTGGCGATCGGCCCCAGGCCGGGCAGAACGCCGACTGCGGTGCCGAGAAGTACGCCGAAAAAACAATAGGCGAAGTTCGATAGCGTGGTTGCAGTCGAAAGGCCCAGAAGAAGTCCGTTGAATATATCCATGTCAAACCCGTGAACCGACTAGAAACCAAGACCCTGCAGCCAGTTCCCGATGATTGGTATGGGGAGGCCGAGCAGTTCGACGAAGACAACGGAGCAGAGTCCCGCAAAGACGAGAGAACCTGCGAAGGCTTTCCAATCGAGCCGGAATTTGACGCTCGCCGCAGCGCTCAAGATCACCAGCAGGAGGACGGCAAGCGGCAGCCCGAGTTTCTCCATCATCAGGCCGAAAATCAGGATCGCGACCGGCACGAGAACGAGCGGCCTCCACCGGATCGTCGGTATCGACCCGGATCCGGCCAACCGCGCGCGAAAGAGAACGAGAAGGCCTGTAAACAAGAGCAAGCTCGAGACGATGATTGGAAAATAGCCGGGTCCCATCCGACTGGAGGTGCCGAAGGGATAGCTGCACGCGATCCATGCCGACACGGCACCGATGACTGAAAAAAAGAGTCCAAGCAAAACGTCTTGGCTTAGCTTCATCTGAGGTCCTCCCGACACCATAAGAAGAAGTGATCATTCTATCACAACTCGGCGTCAGAAGATTCGCTCGGCAAGCGGCCGAATGCTCGTAAGAAACGTCGCAAGTTGTCCATGTCACTATCAATTCAGGACTGCTGTATGCTGGCAACCTGATAAATGAGTATGTTTCGTCAGACGAAGAGCGAGGCGCGAAGCTGCGGCTGGAGCTTGATCCGAACGACGTGAGAGATTGCGTCCTTCAATTGCTAGAGGCGACGGCCCTCGTCCACCGGAACGACAATCCCGGTCGAGCTGGTGAGGTTGACGATACAGGCGATCACCGCCCGTGCGACGTCGTCGGGGGTCGTGACTTTTCCGAGAGGAAGTCTTTCTGCGGTTTTCTGAAGTTGGTCACGGGTACGATGCGGAACGAAATCCGTATCGACTCCGGCGGGTGAAACGGAGAAGACGCGGATTTTCGGTGCCAGCACCTTGGCAAGCGCGATGGTAAGCGCATCCAGCCCGCCTTTTGCCGCGACATAGGCAAGGCTGCTTCCGACACCTGTCCGCGCGGCAATGGAGGAAATGTTGACGATGACTGCACTGTCTCTGCGTTCAAGCAGCGGCCGGAAAGCGCGAACCATGGCAAAGGGGCCTCTTAAATTTATCGCGACGGCACGGTCGAAAATTTCATCGGTCAGAGCATCGAGATCATTGGCGGCGACGGGTGTTGTCGCACCGCCGCAATTGATCAAGGCGTCAAGACCGTCGAACCGTTCACGGACCACGGCGGCGGCGGCGGCGACGGAGGTTGCGTCATCGATGGCGATACGTATGGCGAAATGCCCGCTGCCTTGAAGCGCGCCCACGACCTCATCCGCCATCTCGCGGCGGCTGTTATAGCCGACCACGATGGTTGTACCCATGCTGGCGAGGCGCGCGGCAATCGCCCGTCCGATCCCGCTGTTTCCACCGGTGACGAGGGCCACTTTCGGGATCGTCAACTCCGGAATTTCGATGGCAGTCATGTTTCTCCCCGACAGACTTCCCGCATTTCCGCGGCAACCGAAGCCTTCAACAGTTTGATGTGATTATATGGTTCCACGCCAGCGGTTTCTTTTGCACACGATCATGTCAGCAAATCTCACGGATCGCCGCCGGCAAGTCCCGCCGGTTCAGTGCGTAAGCGACCGCTGACTTTCTCAATCGGAATAATCCGCGAGCGTTGCGCTTGCCGCCGAGCGGATGAAGCCGTGGTCGCTGGACAGAAGGATAGCCGAGGCGCCGAGTTCCCTTGCGAAGGCAAGATCGGCCTTGCTGGTAGGCAGCATCAGCAGCGGGACGTTGGCCTTTTGGGCCGCAGCGGCAACCTTCCTGCTGATTTCGGCGACCTTGGCCTGTGCCTGCGGGTCGTCGCCAAAGGATGCGGTCAGGTCGCCCCGGCCGATGAACAGGGCGTCGATACCATCCACCGCGGCAATCTCCTCGGCGCGATCGACCGCTTCGACATCCTCGATCATGGCGATGCAGGCAATCTGGCGGTCCTGCTGAGCCATATGGCGGATGCCGCCAACGCTGCCCCACATGCCAGCCCGAGTCAGTCCCGCAAAACCGCGATTGCCGCCCGCATAACGGCAACTGCGGGCTATTGCCTGTGCTTTTTCCACGGTGGTCACGTGGGGAACCATGATGCCCATCGCGCCGCAGTCGAGCGCGGACAGAATGTTCGCATCCGTGAATTCGCCGACACGGACCAGAGGTGCGATGTTGGAGGCCCTGGCGGCAAAAATCATAAGGTCCGTGATGTTGCGATCGAGCGGCGCATGCTCCTGATCGATGACGACAAAATCGTATCCGATCGTTCCGAGAATCTCGATGACCTGCGTCGTCGGGAGCTTGAGGAATGTGCCGAACATTCGCTGGCGCGTCAGTAATCGTTCGCGGAATGTCGTGAAGTCGGGACGCTGTTCTGTCATATGGCTGCCTTTCGTTAGCCGTTCCTAGCGGCTCCTTTGCAGAGCACGAAGCCAATTGCCGCGACGTTTCTCGCTGCGAAACACAGCCTTTCCACCTTGCGTTTCTTCTCGCGAAACGGCCGGTGATAACGATTGAGGTCAGCGACGTTGGATGCGAGCCAGAGCTTCATGACAGTGCGAGGTCAGCTCTGACCGCGCCCAATGAGGAAAGCGAGAGCTTTGGCCGATCCAACGATTATCAGTTGCGCCGTCACCGGCAATATAACCAGCCCCTCCCAGACACCCTATCTGCCGATAACACCGGAACAGATCGCCGATGCCTGTCTGGATGCGGTGCGCGCCGGTGCGGCGATCGTCCACATCCACGTCAGGCATCCGGATGGGCGTCCGAGCATGGAATTGGCGCATTACCGGGAGGTCGTCGAACGTCTGCGCGCCGCCGAAGAGGACGTCATCATCAATCTCACCACCGGCCCCGGCGGTCGCTTCATCCCCAGCGACGACGATCCGAGCGTCGCTGCACCGGGCACCACTCTTATGCCGCCGGTGCGACGTGTCGAGCATATCGCGGCGCTGAGGCCCGAAATCTGCAGCCTCGACTTCAACACGATGTATTCCGGCTCGTCGGTGGTCATCAATACGCCGCGCAATCTCGCCGTCATGGCCGATATTATTCGCGATTCAGGCGTCCTCCCCGAGCTCGAAGTCTTTGACACGGGCGATATCCAGCTCGCCAACCATTTCATTCAGGAAGGGCGGCTTGATGCGCCGGCGCTCTTCCAGATCGTGCTCGGCGTCCGCTACGGTGCGATCGCCACGCCAGAGACCCTTCTCTACATGAAATCACTGCTTCCGGTTGGTTCGCATTGGGCGGCTTTCGGTGTCGGACGCTGGGAATTTCCCATGCTCGCGCAGGCTTGGCTTCTGGGTGGCCACGTCAGGGTCGGGTTGGAGGACAATATCTACCTCGAAAAAGGCGTGCTCGCCGAAAGCAATACCGTGCTCGTCAGGAAGGCCGTGCGCATCCTGAAGGAACTCGGCGGCACCGTCGCAACTCCCGGCGAGGCGCGCGAAATCCTGGGACTGAAGAGACAGGTTCCCAAAGCCGGCTAGGGGGCCGGGCGCAGCGGCTGATCCGCGCGCCTGGCCTGCGGCTTTGGGCTCTACCGACATTTCGACAAAGACAAGCGGAGGAACGGATGTACGATCGGAACGACCCACGATCCAGCCTGCTGGGCAATGCGAAGCCGGCGGGCGCCAGGGTCCACAGCAGCTATTGTGGTTCGCAGCTGGGGCTGTTCTACAAGGAAAAGCCCCACATCAAGGACGCCAATGGAGATACCTGGATCAGTCGAGGCCAGAACTTCGTCGTCGCCTATACCAAAGGCAAGGAAGGCGGCGCCTTCTCCCGCGACGCGCAGCCCGACGAATATGCCGTCATCATTCCGGACAAGGAGACTTCGGTCGAAATCACCACCGCCGAGGGTACCACGACCGTGCCCGGCTATTCGGTCGCCTTCGTGCCACCGGGCAAGAGCTCCATCCGGATGCTGACCGCCGGCAGCATCGTCCGGCTCTTCACGCCGAAGTCGACGGATTTGGCGGAGGCCGCCTCGAATGCTGACGCGTATCGCGGGCCGCATCCCAATGTGCCGCCGTTCGAAGCCTGGCCCGAACCTCCCGGCGGCCTCAAGCTGAAATGGTACACTCTGGACGTCCCTGACGATCCTTCACGGTTCGGCCGGATCTACCGTTGCACGACGTTCATGATCAACTACCTCGTGCCGCGTATCGGCCCGCGCGAGCGGGACAAGGTCTCACCGCATCATCACGACGATTTCGAGCAGTGCTCCCTGGCGCTGAGCGGTACCTTCACGCACCATCTGCGCTGGCCGTGGACGACGAACATGAACATCTGGCGCGAGGACGAACATCTCTATTGCGAGTCGCCCTCGATCTGCGTCATTCCGCCGCCGGCCATCCATACGACCACCGCCGAAGGAACAGGCGTCAACCAACTGGTCGATATCTTCGCTCCACCCCGTTTCGATTTTTCGGAAAAGCCGGGTTGGGTGCTCAACGAGAACGATTATCCAATGCCCCATCGTTAAAGAGATTGCCGCCGGCTTTCGCCTCGAATGTCGGCGGCTACCACCTTGAACATCAAAATCGCTTGCCGGATGAGGGAACGGTTGCGGCAAGCGCCGGGTCCACAGCCAGGACCACTTTCCCGATCTGCTGGTTTTCGTCCAGGATATGATGGGCTTCCTGCACTTCGGTGAATGGAACGACTTTGTGGATACGGGTCGTGATGCGCCCATCCTCAAACAACGGCCAGACGTGGTCGACCAGTTCTCTGGCGAGCCGCCCCTTGTAGGCAGGAGGGCGTGGCCGGAGCGTCGATCCGGTTATCGTCAACCGGCGGCGCACGAGCGTGCGGATATTCACCTCGGCTGTACTGCCTTGATGGCTGGCGATGAAGACGAGCCGACCGTCGTATTTCAGCAGATCCAACTGGCGCTGCGTGTTGGCCCCGGCCTGGCCGTCGAGGATGACATCGACGCCCTCGCCACCCGTCAACGCCCGGATGCCCTCGTCCCAGGCGCCGCGGTAATCGACGGCTGCTTGGGCGCCGATGGCCTTGCAGACGGCCCGCTTCTCTTCGGTGCCTGCGGTGGCGAAAACCGTCGCACCGCGAAGATGTCTGGCGATCTGGATGCCCGCCATACCGACCCCGCTCGTCCCGCCATGGATCAGCAGCGTTTCTCCATGTTCCAGCCTGGCAAGCCAGATCAGATTATTCCAGGCCGTGAAGAAGACTTCCGGGAGCGACGCTCCCTCTATGAAGCTCAAGCCGTTCGGAATAGGCATGCATTGCACAGCCGGGACGGCGCAAAACTCTGCATATCCTCCGCCGTTGACGAGCGCGCAGACGGGGTTGCCAACATATTGCCCGTCAACGCCTTCGCCGACATCGTCGATGATGCCGGCAACGTCGAGACCGAGGATTTCGGAGGCGTTCGGCGGGGGTGGATAGAGACCTCGCCGTTGCTGGACATCGGGGCGATTGACCCCGGCAGCCGCGACGCGGATCAGAACCTCCCCGGCCTTTGGCCGGGGGCGCGGCTGTTCGACGATCCGAAGAACTTCAGGCCCGCCCGGCCTTTCGATCATGACGGCTTGCATGTCTCATCCGCCATGCCAAAAGGGTTCATGACGTCAATCCGACCAGGCGAGCCGGATTGTCTGCCACCATGGTCCGCACGTCCGCGTCCGTGAAGCCGAGCGCCAGGCAGAGCTTGATGGCTTGACGCATGCCTTCGACCGGTGTGGGATTGTCGACCTGCCCGAGGTCCGAGCCGATCGAGGAATGTTCGACGCCGGCTGCAAGAATATGTTCCCTGAGCTCTTCCGGCGTATAGGTGTTGAAGCGGGAATCGACATAGAGCCCGGCAGACTGTTCGATCAGGGCGCCGAGCTGCGCCAGTTCGCGGATATCGTCATAGGTGAAGTGCAGTCCATACATCGGATGATTGACAAGCAGCCGCTTGACGCCGCGCGCACGCGCTTCATCGAAGAGCTTCCAGATTTCCCAGACATGCAGATGACCCGAGGACAGGATGACATCGAATTCGGCAATGAGATCGAGGATCTGCTTCACCTCGTCCAGGATTTCCCCGTATGGATCAACGACCGTCAGGGCCGGCGAGTTTCTGAGCTGGACGTTCGAGGCAAGCCGCGTCTTGCGGTGAGCGCTACGGATATGGTTGGCTGCTTGGGCCGTCGGCATCCAGATCAACTTGGCGCCCATCTTCAGTTGCGCATCGACGACGAACGGGTTCAGCCCCCCGGTGGAATTGTTGAGGACCAGACCGCTGTACATCGCAAAGTCCGGGTTTGCGAAAATGCGTTCCATCATCGGTATGACCGGGGAAACCGAATAATGGTGATCCTTGAAAAGGATGGCGCGCATCCCTGCCGCCGCGGCTTCCTCGGCCGCCTCCATATGGTCGAGCTGCCGAGGCATGGTTGACGGCCCGGAGTGAACGTGAAGATCGATGGCGCCCTTCAGCAAGGCATTTGCCCTGGCATCATCTATGCCGGCCATAAGCCGTCTCACTTCTTCCCTGTTGCGTTTCGCATCGTCTGTCGAAGCCATGACATTCCCCTGCTTGCATTCGAGGACTCCCCTAAAACTTGACACCGGAAAGCGACAACCTATCATCCCACGCATTTCGCCAGTCGAAATATGTAGCAGCGATTCCAGGGGGAGGAAGATCAATGGGCATTCGAGCAATCGAGCGCGCGATGAATGTTTTGCAGGAGCTGAATCTGCAGCCAATCAACACGATTGCCCAACTGCATGCCCGAACGAAGCTTCCGAAGCCCACTCTCGTGCGTATCCTGCGCACGCTTGAGGATGCAGGATACGTTGAGAATGATGTGCGGCAGGGGGGATACTGCGTCAGTGCGCTGGTGACGTCCCTCAGCTCCGGCTTTCACAAGGGGCCGCTGGTCGTGGAGGCGGGGCGTGCATGGGCCATCGCGATCACCCGCAAGCACAAATGGCCGATCGCGATCGCCCTGCCGGATTATGACGGGATGGTGGTTCGCTTCAGCACGGTTCCCGATAGCTTGATCTCCCCCTTCCACAGCACCGTGAACAAGCGTCTGTGCCTGCTTACGCGCGGACTTGGGCTGGCATATCTGGCGTTTCTCGACAAGGACGAGTTCGACATGATCATCGATATTCTTAAGAGGTCGGATGATCCGGAGAACGCGCTGAGCCATCACCCCAATGAACTGAAAAGGCTTGTCGGAAAGGTACGCGAAGCCGGTTATGCAACACGCTCGTCGCTTGTAGAGCCCAAGAACTCCAATACCATCGGCGTTCCCATCGTCGGCCAAGGGGGGCGAGTGATAGCGAGCATAGGACTGACTTATTTCAAATCGGCTTTCAGTTCGGAGCAGGAGGCTTGCGATCGCTATGTTCCAATTCTGCAGTCGGCAGCGGCGGCAATCTCGGAAGATCTTGATCGCTTGTCGAACAGCTTTGCTATTTGAACGTGTGCCGCCTCCATTCTGATACCGGATCTCCAAAGGGTCGGCGGCGTGACCGAATTCGCGCGTGTCGGCGCGCTGGCGGCAAGCTTCGACCTGCCGGTCTCGCCGCATCTATTCCCGGAGATGAGCCTGCAACTTCTGTCCCACGTACCGACGGCCCATTCCCTCGAATACATGGACTGGTTTGCGCCGCTGTACGAAGAAAGGATAGAGCTTGTCGATGGGATAGCCCGCATTCCGGATGCGCCGGGCTGGGGGATGTCCCTGGATCGGGACGCCGTCAGCCGCTATGCTCTCTAGGTGCTTTGCTTACGGATTGTGCATCTCCATCGCTTGACACAGTTTTGGGCGGCCCATAGAAATTTTTGACCAACCGGCAAAAATGAGGGGGCTTCAGCCATGACAACCGAAATACGTCTATCTCGCCGTGCGTTGCTTGCTTCAGCCGCGGTTCTCAGTGCCGGAACTTTCCTATCGGCTGCGCGCGCGGCGGCTCCCATCAATGTCGCCGGCATACATGGCTCACCTGTTGAAAATGCCTGGAACTCGGTCCTTCACAAGGCTTTACAGGACGCCGCGGCGGAGGGCGTGATCGAATATGTCTTCTCCGAAGGAGTGTCGGGGACGGACTATGCGCGGGCGATGCGCGAATATGCCGAACAAGGACACCAACTGATCATCGGCGAAGCCTATGCTGTCGAAACCGAAGCCCGCGAAGTCGCCGCCGACTACCCGGAAACGGCTTTCGTGCTCGGTTCGAGCGGCAAGGAGGCCGGAGATAATTTCGGCGTCTTCGGTACCTGGAATCATGACGGTGCCTATCTTGCGGGTATGCTCGCCGGCAAGATGACAAAAAGCAATGTCGTGGGCTCCGTCGGCGCCATGCCGATCCCGGAGGTCAACATGTTGATCAATGCCTTCGGAGAAGGCGTGAAGGCCGTCAATCCGGATGCGAAGCTCCTCGTTTCCTTCATCGGAACCTTCTTCGATCCGCCGAAGGCCCGCGAAGCCGGACTTGCCCAGATCGATGCCGGTGCGGATATCCTGTTCGGTGAGCGGATCGGTACGGCGGACGCCGCCAAGGCGCGTGGCATCAAGTCCGTTGGCTCGCTGATCGATTACACGCCGCGTTACCCTGACACTGTCTTCGCCAACGCGCTCTGGGGTTTCCGTCCGATCCTTAATGCAGCACTCGCCGATGTTGCGGCCGGCAAGCCGGTCGGTAAGGACTACACACCATTCGGTCTTCTCAAGGAAGGTGGCAGCGATATCGCATTTGTGAAGGGCGTCGCTCCGGCTGACGCCGAAGCGACGATGGAAGCCAGGCGTGCAGAGATCAAGGCCGGCACGTTCGAGGTTCCACGCAACATGGAAGAGCCGAAGTAGCGGACGCTTCCATGCCCGACGATGCTACGGCACTGGCGGAGGCGATCCGTAAAGGTCGCCTTACTGCTTCCGGGGCCATGCAGGCCGCATTGGACCGTGCGGAGCAGATGGACGGCCTCGGTGCGATCGTTCATCTTGAAGTCGAAGCCGGGCTTGAAGCGGCGCGGGTGATCGATGCACGGCTGGTGCAAGCGGATGATCGTCTGAACTTCGCGCCTTTCATCGGGGTGCCCAGCCTCGTCAAGGACCTGGGCGGCCCTTTTGCTGGCCTTCCGGTCGCTGCAGGCTCGCGCATGTTGAGCCGCGGTAACGAGAACTGTCCGGACTCCGACCTAGCCGCCCGCATGCGAGCGGCAGGCCTCTGTTTCTTCGGGTTGACCACCGTGCCGGAGATGGGGCTTTCATTGTCCTGCGAGCCCGCGGCCGGGCCGACCTGCCGCAACCCGCTCGATCCGCTGCGAACGCCGGGCGGCTCGTCTGGAGGGGCCGCGGCAGCGGTTGCCGCCGGGATCGTCGCGATTGCCCATGCGACCGACGCAGGCGGGTCGATCCGCGTGCCCGCAGCTTGTTGCGGGCTTTTGGGCATGAAGGCGACGCGCGGCGCAATGCCGGCCGGGCCGGGATTCGGCAATCACCTCGGTGGAATTGCCGGTGAACTCGCCGTCTGCCGTTCCTCTCGCGATCTTGCAATGATCTTCGAAGCCGTGCTTGGCGGCGTACGCGGTCCTCTCGCCGACCCGGAACTGGCCCCTGTAAAGCGCGGACCGTTGCGCATCGGACTTCTCACCGAAACGGGTAACGATCATCCGACCGACCCCTCCCGCAGCGAAGCCGTCGAGGCGGCTGCCAGATCGCTGGAAAAGGATGGCCACGCTGTTGTCTCTCTCGGTTGGAGAGATTTCGCCGGCCCGGTAGCCGCGAGTGCGATCGCGCTTCGCGACATCATTGCCATCAATCTGGCGACCCACGTCGCGGGCGCCCGACTTGACGTGGAACTGGCAGAGCCGCTGACAAGGGCCTTTATCCGCCGTGGCGTGGCGATGACCGGTAGCGAGCTGTGGTCGGCAATGGATGGCGCGGTCCACGCCAGCCGCTCTTTCTGGGACATCTTCAAGGATTTCGATCTTCTTGTGGCGCCGATGTTGGCAACAGCGCCGCTTACGCTCGGCTCATTGCCTTTCGACCACGGCGATCCGGATCTGCAGATCCGTCGCATGACGGATTTCGCGCCGCTTGCCGCGCTAGCCAACATTACCGGCTTTCCAGCGCTGACCCTGCCGTTCGGCGCTGATGCCGATGGCCTGCCACTGCCAGTACAGTTGATTGCGTCGATGGGCCACGACCGCTTGCTTCTTCACCTTGCAAGCCGTCTGGAAAAGGAAGACCGTTGGCAACACCGTTATCGCTTGGCAGGATTGAATTCATGACCGGCCCGGTGCTCGAACTTGATAGCATCAGCAAACGGTTTGGCGACAATCTTGCCAATCACGATATTTCGCTGAACCTCGCGAGAGGAGAGATTGTCGCCTTGCTTGGCGAGAACGGCGCCGGCAAGACGACGCTGATGAGCATTCTTTTCGGCCACTACATGCCGGATACCGGCAAGGTCACGGTCATGGGTAAGGAGTTGCCGCCCGGCAAGCCGCGGGCGGCAATCCGGGCCGGTGTCGGCATGGTGCACCAGCATTTCTCGCTGGCGCCCAACCTCACGGTGCTGGAGAATGTCATGACCGGCACGGAAAGCCTCTGGTTGCCGGCCTCGAATGCCGCCGCCGGGCGCAAGAAGCTTCTGGAGATATCGGGGCGTTTCGGATTGAAGGTCGATCCGGATGCGCGCCTCGGCGATCTCTCGGTGGGCGAGCAGCAGCGGGTCGAGATCCTGAAGGCGCTCTATAACGATGCGCGTATACTCGTTCTCGATGAACCCACTGCGGTGCTCACCAGGATTGAGGCGGACAAGCTGTTCTCGACACTCAAGGACATGGCGAGGCAGGGGCTATCGCTGATCTTCATCTCGCATAAGCTCGACGAGGTGATGGCGACGGCCGACCGGATCGTCGTGCTGCGCGGCGGCAGGTTGGTGGCGGAGCGCAAGACTGGAGAGACCAGCAAGGCGGAGCTCGCCGAACTCATGGTCGGCCGGACCGTCAAACGGCCGGTGCGCGACGCCTCGACTCCGGGCGAGGTCGTGCTTGAAGCGATCGGCGTGACGGTGCGGGCGGGCGGTGTCGACCGGCTGAAATCGGTGGACTTCCGGCTGCACGCCGGCGAGGTATTGGGGATCATCGGCGTCTCCGGCAACGGTCAGGCGACGCTTGCGCAGTTGCTGAGCGGCACGGCGCAGCGCAGGGCGGGGTCCCTTCTCCTGTTCGGCGAGGAAACAGCCGACCTCACGGTCGCGGACGCGGTCGCCAGCGGGATCGGCCGTATTCCCGAGGATCGCAACCGGGAGGGCGTGATCGGTGAGATGACGATCTGGGAAAACGCAATCCTTGAACGTCTGTCACGCTTTTCACGATGGGGACTTGTGGACCGGAAGGCCGGTATCGCCTTTGCCGCCAGGATCATCGAGGCCTTCGATGTGCGCGGTGGGTCGCCGGTCAGCCGTGTCCGGCTGCTTTCCGGCGGCAACATGCAGAAGCTCATCCTTGGCCGAAACCTGATCGAGCACCCGCGCATTCTGCTCGCCGCCCAGCCGGCACGCGGCTTGGATGAAGGTGCGGTGGCTGCGGTGCACCAGAGAATTCTGGAGGCCCGTCGGGCGGGAACGGCCGTTCTGCTCATCTCCGAAGATCTCGATGAGGTCATGGCGCTGGCCGACAGAATCCAGGCCATCGTCGGGGGCAGGCTTTCACCACCCGTCAATGCGCAGGATGCCGATGCGCGCAGCCTCGGCCTGATGATGGCCGGCGAATGGGAGGGACGCGAGGTGGCCGATGCGGTTTGAGAGGCGTGAACATCGACCGGCAGCGCTTGTGATCGCGGCGCCTGTGATTGCGATTGCTGCAGCGCTTGCCGTTGCCGGTGTCCTGATCGCATTGGCAGGTGCTCCGGTGCTCGAAGCCTATTGGAAGATCCTGACGAGTGCTTTCGGTTCGCGCCTCTCGGTAACGGAAACGCTGACGCGCGCCAGCCCGCTCATCCTGACCGGCCTTGCAGCAGCGGTGGCGTTTCGGGCGCGGCTCTGGAATATCGGTGGCGAAGGGCAGTTCTATCTCGGCGCCATTGCCGTTGCCGCTGCAAGCTCCCAGCTCTTCGACGGTTGGTCCTCCGCCGCACAGATTCCGCTGCTCTTCATCATCGGCGCCGTAGCCGGGATGCTGTTGCTTTTGGTACCGCTCTGGCTGAGGCTGCGCTTTTCGGTGGATGAGGTCGTTACGACACTGCTGCTGAACTTCGTCTCGCTCCTGTTTGTCTCCATGCTGATCGATGGCGTGCTGAAAGACCCGCTGGCCTTCGGCTGGCCGCAGTCGGAGGCGGTGGATGCCGCTGCGCGTCTGCCGAAACTTCTGGCACGCTCGCGCCTGCATATCGGTCTGGTGATGGCCGTCGCGATCGCCTTTGCCATCCATTTCGTGCAGTCGCGTACTGTTTTCGGCGTCCGGTCACGTGCCGCAGGGCTTAATCCGACAGGCGCCGTCTTTGCTGGGGTGCCGCTCGGACGCACGCTGGTGATCGTCGCCATGATTTCCGGCGGCCTTGCCGGCCTCGCCGGCACGATCGAGGTGTTGGGCGTCAAGGGATACGTGACCAGTGATCTTTCGCCCGGTTATGGTTATTCAGGTATCGTCGTCGCCATGCTCGCCAACCTGAACCCGCTCGGCGTCGTACTGGCAGCCCTCTTCACGGCCGCCATGTTCGTTGGCGCGGACGGCATGAGCCGCAGCGTGGGCATCCCGACCTATATCGCGGACGTCACCGTCGCCCTTTCGCTGCTATCCATGCTGATCGCCGTCTTCTTCACGCAATACAGGATACGCCGATGAACGCCCTGATCGACATCCTTGCCTCTGCCGGTCTCTGGGCTGCCGTTCTGCGTATTGCCACTCCGCTGATCCTGGGCACGCTCGGAGCGCTGCTCTCCGAGCGATCGGGCGTGCTCAATCTGGGCATCGAGGGGATCATGACGTTTGGTGCCATGATCGGCTGGCTGGCGGTCTACAACGGGGCCGATCTCTGGACGGGGGTATTGATCGCCGCGCTCGGCGGTGCCGTATTCGGCTTCCTGCATTCTGTGCTGACGGTCACGCTCGGCCTGTCGCAGCACGTCTCCGGCCTCGGCGTCACGCTCTTTGCGTCGAGTTTCGCCTATTACGTCTTCCGGCTGATGGTGCCGGTCGCCGGCACGCCGCCGACCATCGAGCCTTTCAAGCCTATCGACATTCCGGATCTTTCCTCGCTCCCCTTCCTGGGACCTGCCTTCTTCACGCAGACCGCGCCGACCTATGTCGCGATCGTGCTTGCCATCGTCCTGGCCTATCTCATCTCGCGTACCCCGGTTGGGCTTGCCATCCGCATGACGGGTGAGAATCCGCATGCGGCGGAAGCCCAAGGCATCAATCCCATGGCGATCCGCTACGGCGCTGTCATTGCCGGCAGCGCGCTGATGGGCGTCGGCGGTGCCTTCCTGACGCTGTCAGCCTTCAACAGCTTCTTCCCGACCATGGTGCAGGGGCGCGGCTGGATCTGCATCGCGCTCGTCGTATTTGCTTCGTGGCGTCCGGAGCGAGCTCTATTCGGTGCGCTGCTTTTTGCCTTCTTCGATGCCTTTCAGCTGCGTCTTCAGACGGTGCTGAGCGGTGTGGTGCCCTATCAGATATTCCTGATGATCCCTTATCTGCTGTCGATCGCGGCGCTTGCCGCGATGGCGCGGCGTGCCCGTGTCCCGCAGGCACTGATGCAACCCTATCGGCGCGGCGAGCGCTGACCGAGGCCCTAGGAGTTCTCCATGTTCGACCTGATCATTAGCAATGCCAACCTCCCGGACGGGCGCAGGGGCATCGATATCGGTATCGCGGGCGAAAAGATCGCTGCCGTGGAGGTGGGATTGCCGGGGGAGGCGCGCGAGGTCATTGACGCGACGAACCGCCTGGTCAGCCCGTCCTTTGTCGATCCGCATTTCCACATGGACGCGACGCTTTCCCTCGGCCTGCCGCGCATGAACGTTTCCGGCACGCTTCTGGAAGGGATTGCGCTCTGGGGCGAGCTGCGTCCGTTGCTGACCCGGGAGGCGCTCGTCGAACGTGCGCTGGCTTATTGCGATCTCGCCGTCGGCCAGGGGCTTCTGCATATCCGCACCCATGTCGACACCTCCGATCCGCGTCTCGTCACCGTGGAGGCCATGCTGGAGGTAAAGGAGCGCGTGGCACCCTACATCGACCTGCAGCTCGTTGCCTTCCCGCAGGACGGCTATTACCGCGCCTCGGAAGGCGTGGAATCGCTGGAGCGCGCGCTCGACATGGGGGTCGATATCGTCGGTGGCATTCCGCATTTCGAGCGGACGATGCAGGAGGGGGCAATGTCGGTGGAGGCGCTGTGCCGGATCGCTGCCGATCGCGGCCTGCCGGTCGACATGCACTGCGACGAGACCGACGATCCCATGTCCCGGCATATCGAAACGCTGGCGGCTGAAACCGTCCGCTTCGGGCTCAAGGGACGCGTTGCAGGCTCGCACCTTACGTCGATGCATTCGATGGACAACTACTATGTCTCCAAGCTCATTCCGCTCATGGCGGAGGCGGAGATCAATGTCATTCCCAACCCGCTGATTAACATCATGCTGCAGGGTCGTCACGACACCTATCCGAAGCGGCGCGGGATGACGCGGGTCTGCGAACTGATGGCGGCAGGACTGAACGTCTCCTTTGGCCACGACTGCGTGATGGACCCCTGGTACTCGATGGGCTCGGGCGACATGCTGGAAGTCGGGCACATGGCGATCCATGTCGCGCAGATGTCGGGTTTGGAGGACAAGAAGAAAATCTTCGATGCCCTGACGGTCAATTCTGCACGGGCGCTCGGTCTCGAAAACTATGGCCTCGATGTCGGATGCCATGCCGACCTCGTGATATTGCAGGCCGAGGATGTGCTCGAGGCCCTGCGCATGAAGCCGACCAGGCTTGCCGTCCTGCGGCGGGGAAAGGTCATCGCCCGCACGGTGCCGAAGATCACCGAACTGCAGATCGAGGGACGACCGGAACGTATCGATGCGGGATACAATCCCACGGCTCGTCCTTAGCGCTCGAAGGGTTCGCCGAGCGAAGCGACGCCGTTGAGCTTTAAAAGGCGGCGATCGGCGGAGATGATCCCGAGCACGATGATCGTGACGATATATGGCAGGCTGGAAAGCAGTTGAGATGGTACGTCTAACCCTGTCGCCTGGGCGGCAGGCCCCATGAGGGAAACCGCGCCGAAGAGGCAGGCGCCGAAAAAGATGCGGCCGGTAAGCCAGGTGCCGAAAACCACGAGCGCGATCGCAATCCAGCCGCGGCCGGCAATCATGCCATCGGCCCACAGCGGGGTATAGACTACCGCGGCATACGCGCCGGCAAAGCCGGCCATCATTCCTCCGAAGGCGACGGCAGCGATGCGGACGAGGATTACCGGATAGCCGATAGCGTGCGCAGCTTTTGGATTTTCGCCAACGGCGCGGATAACAAGGCCGGTCTTGGTGAAGGTAAAGATTGCCCAGATGGCGAGCGTGGCGGCGAGCGAAAACCAGACGACGATATCCTGGGTGAAGAGACCACCGATGACCGGCAGCTCTGAAAACCAGGGCAGGGCGAGCTTCGGCAGGCCCTTGACCGTCAGGCTTTCATAGGTTTTGCCGAATAGCGCCGAAAGACCCTGGCCGAGGATGCCGATCGCAAGGCCCACCGCCACCTGATTGGCTCGGAAAACCAGTGCGATGATGGCGAAGACGAGCGAAAACAGTGCGCTGCAGATGCCTGCAGCGACGAAGCCGATGATATGCCCGCCGCCGTGATAGACAATGATGAAGGCGATGACCGCACCCAGTGCCATCAGGCCTTCGACCCCGAGATTGAGTACGCCGGCGCGTTCGACCACCAGCTCGCCGAGCGCGGCGAGCAGAAAAGGCGTCGCGGCCGCGAGCATGCCCGCAAGGATGAACTGGATGGCGTTCATGATGTGCTCCGATGGCCGGCATGACGCCACTCGAGGCGGTAGCGCACGAAGGCAATGGCGACGAGATGGGCGAACAGGAGGCTGCCCTGGAAGACGCGCACGGCGGCGATCGGCAGGTTGGCTGAGACCATGGCATTGTCTCCGCCAATATAAAGCGCAGCCATGAAAAAGGCGGAGACGACGATGCCGATCGGATGCAGGCCGCCGAGATAGGCGACAATGATGGCGGCATAGCCGTAACCGGTGGAGATCGACCGCTGCAGCTGGCCGAGCGGTCCCGCCACTTCGGCAGCACCCGCAAGGCCTGCGGCGAAACCACCGATCAGCAGCGAGAGCCAGATTGCCCGGCCCTGGTTGAAGCCGGCATAGCCCGCGGCGCGCGGCGCAAGTCCACCGACCTGCAGCTTGTAGCCCATGAAGCTCTTCTGCATGAAGATCCACGCTGCGGCGGAGAGGGCGAGAGCAATGAGAAGTGAGGCGTTCACGCGCGTTCCGGGGATCAGGGTCGGCACCATCGCGTCGTACTGGAACATGACCGACTGGGGGAAATTGAAGCCGTTCGGATCCTTCCAGGGTCCGAGCAGCAGGTAGTAGAGCAATTGCGCCGCCACCAGGCTCAGCATCAACGATACCAGGATCTCGTTGGCATTGAGCCTGACGCGCCAGAAGGCAGTGATCGACGCCCAAAGCGCGCCGCCGATCGCGCCGAGCAACAGCATGGCCGGCCAGATCCACGCCCCGGTCGCCTGCGGAAACCAGATCGGGATGGCGGAAGCGAAGATCGCTCCGAGGATGAATTGGCCCTCCGCACCGATGTTGAAGACCTTGGCACGGAAGCCGATCGCCAGTCCCTGGGCGATGAGGAGCAGCGGTCCGGTCTTCAGCAGCACTTCCGAAAATGATGCCCATGAGAGGAAGGGTTCGAGGAGCATCGCATGGACGACGGCGACGGGGTCGCGACCCAGGAGCACATAGAGGCCCAGATTGAGGATAAGGGCCGCCACCAGCGCCACGGGCGGAGCAAACAGGGTCGCCGTGAGAGAAGCGCGGTCCCGACGTACGAGAGTAGGCAGGAGGGCGGGGGTGGGGCGGTTCATGCGGAGGCCTTCTCGCCTGCAGGTTCCGCCCCTATCATGTATCGGCCGATCTCCTCCGGCTTCGTGTTCAGGGCCAGGAGCGGAGGGCTCAAGGTGCCGTGATGCAGGACCTGGATGAAATCGCTGAGCTCGAACAGTTCCTCCAGCTCCTCGGAGATGACGAGGATCGCCATGCCGGCATTGCGCAGCGCGATGAGCCGCTGGCGGATTGCCGAAGCCGCACCGACATCGACCCCCCAGGTAGGCTGGGCGACGAAGAGGAGCTTGGGCGCCAGCATGATCTCGCGCCCGACGATGAATTTCTGAAGATTTCCGCCGGAAAGCGAACCCGCTTCGGCATCCGGGCCGCGCGTTCGTACATCGTATTGGCGGATGCAGTCATTGGTGAAGGCGGCCGCGCGTGCTCTGTTGATGAGGCCGTGTTTCAGGAGCTTCAGCGGATGGGCGGTCAGCAGGCTGTTGAGCAGGAGCGACATTTCGGGTACCGCGCCGCGGCCGAGCCGGTCTTCGGGCACGAAGGCGAAGCCCAGCTCACGGCGGGCGGCGGGATCGAGCGTGCCCACATCCCTGCCCATCATGAAGATGCGGTCCGCCTGCTCGCGTTTCAGCACCGTTTCGCCCGAGATCAGTGCCGAAAGCTCGCTCTGGCCGTTGCCCGAAATGCCGGCGATGCCCAGGATCTCGCCGGCCCGCACCGTCAGGCTGATGCCGGAAAGCGGCACGGCGAACGGGTCGTCCGGCGTGTAGTCGAGCCCAATGATTTCGAGCCGTCTCTCGCCACCCGATAGCGGCAGCGCCGGAATAGGCTCCGGCATGTCGCGGCCGATCATCATGCGGGCAAGATCGTGGGTATCGTGTTCGCGAGGATCGACATTGCCGGTGACGCGCCCGCCACGCAGGATGGTTGCCCGGTCGCAGACCGCCCGGATCTCCTCCAGCTTGTGGGAAATGAAGAGGATGGAGACGCCGCCATCGCGCAGGCGCCGCAGCGTGTCGAAGAGCTTGTTGACCAGCTGCGGCGGCAACACGGACGTCGGCTCGTCGAGGATCAGAAGCTTCGGATTGGTCATCAGGCAGCGGATAATTTCGACCCTCTGCCGTTCGCCTACGGACAGCGCATGCACATGGGCAAGGGGGTCGACTTCGAGGCCGAAATCCCGCCCGAGCGTGCGGATGCGTTCGGTCAGCTCGGCCTTCCGGCCTGGCACGACGAGCTGGATGTTTTCAACGACCGTCAGGGTTTCGAACAGCGAGAAGTGCTGGAAGACCATGCCGATTCCCCTGTGCCTGGCTTCGGCAGGCGAGGCCAGGCTCAAAGGTTCTCCTTCCCAGGCAGCGGTCCCATCATCTGGCTGTTCGACGCCGTAGATGAGCTTCATCAGCGTGGACTTGCCAGCCCCGTTCTCTCCGAGGATCGCGTGGATCGACTGCGGAGCCACGTCCAGGTCGATCTCCTGATTGGCCCTGATTGCACCGTAACTCTTGGAGATGCCGCGGAGAGACAGGAGGGGTTGCAACATGGCTTACTTCGGCAGCGGCGTGGTCACGCCCTTGACGTGCCAGTTCATGGCGACGATCTCGGCATCGGCCATGGTCTTGCCGGAAGCGACGCTCTCGCTGCCGTCGGCCTTGGTGATCGGCCCGGTGAAGGGCGAGAAGCTGCCGTCAGCGATCTTGGCTCCGACCTCCTCGATCCTGGCCATCGTGTCTGCCGGAATGTCGGCATTCCAGTCGACCACTTCCACGACCTTGTCGGCGACGCCCAGAAAGGCGTTTGCGCCCTTGAATGTGCCGGCGAGATGGGCGTCCACAGAGGCTTTGAAGAAGGGGGACCAATCGGTTGCCACACAGCCCAGATAGGTTTTCAGCGCGTATTTCTTCATCGACGAGTTGAGGTTGAAAGCGTAGACGCCGGCTTCCTCGCAGGCTGCGATGACGGACGGGGTATCCTGTGCATTGGAGAAAATCACATCGCATTTCTGGGCGATGAGAGCTTTTGCGGCCTCCTGTTCCTTGGCGGGATCGAACCAGGAATTCACCCAGACGACCGAAACTTCGATATCGGGTTTGACGGCCTGAGCGCCAAGCGTGAAGGCATTGATGGAGGTGATCAGTTCGGGAATCGCGAAGGCGGAGACGGAGCCGAGCTTGCCGGTCTTGGAAAGGGCGGCGGCTGCCATGCCGAGCAGATAAGTGCCCTGGAAGTATTTTGCGGCAAAAGGCGAAAAATTGGGGGCGACCTGAAACCCGGAAGCATGCAGTACAGTGACGCCCGGATTCCGGCGGGCAATCTGCAGCGCCCCGTTCTGGTAGCCGAAGGAGCCGGCGATCAGGAACTTGTTCCCGTCGGCGACCGTCTTGTTCATGATGCGGTCGGCATCCGGGCCTTCGGGAATGTTTTCGATGACGGTGACCTTCACCTTGTCGCCATAGGCAGCTTTGATCGGATCGAGACCGGCGGCGAGCGCATGAGCCCAGCCGACATCGCCGACCGGCGAGGGGACGACGAGAGCGATACCGAGCGGTTCATCGGCCGCGACGGCAAGGCGGCTGCCGAGTGCGCCGGCAAGGCCCGTGGCGGCAAGGCCTTTCATCAACGTTCTGCGGGTCAGGTTGTCGAGCATAAAGGTTCCCTCTTTTGGTTTTAGAATTCCACGGCGGCGAGTGCCGCTTCGGCCTCGGCGAACAATTTCGCTTCGTCCAGTCCGATGAACTCGCCGTTCTGCCAGACGATCCGGCCATTGATCATGGTCATGTCTGTCGGCGTGCCGATGCCGACACGGGCGATCAGGCTCAAAGGGTCATGCCGGGTGCCGACATAGTCCATGCGGCGGGTGTCTATCGCAAACAGGTCGGCCGCCATGCCGGGCGCAAGCCGGCCGATGTCGCTTCGGCCAAGCAGACTCGCGCCGCCGGTCGTGGCATAATCGAGGAAATCGGCTGGAGGTGGTACCGGATGGACGCGGGTGGATGACGTTAGACACTGCAGCATATAGGAGGAGTGCAGGCAGTGCATGAGGTTCGAGTTGTCGTTGGAGGCAGCGCCATCGCAGCCAAGACCGAGGCGCAAGCCGAAGGCGGACATGGCGGGTATGTCGGTCACCTCGGCGCCGACCAGATAAACCGGTTCCGGGCAGTGCGAAACGCCGGTGCCGCTGACGGCCATATTCCTGAGTTCGTCGTGGGTCAGCTCCCAGCAATGGGCATAGAAAGCATCCGGGCCGGCAAAGCCGAGCTTCTCGAGATAATCGACGGTCCGCATACCGTGGCGTGCTTCGATGACCGGGCTTTCGCCCTCACCGACATGGGTATGCATCATGACGCGGCGATCTCGCGCCAGCGCGACGGACTCAACGAAGGTCTCCCTGTAGCAATTGACCGGCTGGCACGGCGCAACCACGACTTGGCGCATGCTGAATTCGCCGGCATCGTGATAGGTGTCGATCAGGCGTGCGCAATCGCCGATGAATTCGTCCGTCGTTTCCAGCATCTCGTCCGGAATGGTCGAGCCTTCCGATTTCGGCAGCGTATTGCCGCCGCGGCCGGCATGAAAGCGCATGCCGAGAAGATCGGCCGCCTCGAATTGACGGTCGATCAGCCGCTTTCCGGCGTGCCGGGGAAAATTGTACTGGTGGTCGAAGGCCGTGGTGCAGCCATGCTTGATCAGCTCGGCCATGGCCGTGAGCGAGGAGTGATAGAAGCAATCCTCGTTGAGCCGCGAGAAGATCGGATAGATGCGGTCCAGCCACTCGATGACCGAGAGTTTCGTCCAATCGAGGTCCGCGCGGTTGCGCACGAAGCATTGGAAAAAGTGATGGTGGGTGTTGATGAGGCCAGGATAGACGAACCAACCGGTGGCATCCTGTGTGATCGTGCCGTCGAGCAGGTCGCCTGCGCCAAGATTTTCGCCGATCGACTGGATCGCGGGGCCGCTCGTGAGAACGTCGACATTGCGATAGACGGTCGGACCCTTGCCCTCGTCGACGATGACCGCTGCGCAGTTCTTCAGGAGGTAACCTGCCATGTCACGCCTCGCTCCCTTCGACGTGGGGCTCGGGCTTCAACTCGTGGAGCCGGTGAATGCCCGGCATCTCAAGGAATTGATCGAGCGAGCGGATGGCACGGGACCAGAGCCGTATCGTGGGATATGGATCAAGCGAGACGCCTCCGTCGGGTGCGAGCGCCACATAGGGGAAACAGGCGATATCGGCGATCGTCGGCCGGTCGGCGGCGAGGAAGCGCATGCCGCGCAGGCTCTGTTCGAAGAGGCCGGCCTCCAGCTCACGCAGAGCGGCAACGCCTTGAGTTTGCAGCGCACGGATGTCGCCGGGGCGCAGCAGCATTTCATGAAGCCGCGCACCGCCGAGACTGGCGGTTAGTCGGCCCGAGAAGGACAGCCATTGCTGCACGCGCGCCGCTTCTTCTGGTTTGTTGCTGGCGAGCCATCCCGGGGCAGCCTTGGCGGCGAGATAGACGAGCATGGCAGAGGATTCAGTCAGGATCAGCTCGCCGTCCTCCAGGATCGGGATCGAGCCTGCCGGATTGAGCGCCAGGAGTTCGGGGCTGCGATGTTCGTTGCCGGGGTGGAAATCCACAGGGCGGATATCGAGCTTCACACCCATCAGCGATGCCATCAGGCGCACTTTGTAGCAGCTGGGTGAGAGGATGTAGTCATAGAGCTTCATTGCGCCACCAACTGTGCGCCATAGGTATAATTGTGGCGTTTCAGCCAGCGCCGGTATGCAACCGAGGTGAGATCGGCACGGGTCGGGATCTCCATGCCCGGATCGAGCGGCAAGAGCCGAGGGATCTGGTTTTCCAGGATCGATCGGTCCTGAAGGAAGATCGTTTGCTGGAAATGGATAAGGTCAGTCATGGAGCTTTCTTCGTCGAAGAGCGCCATCCACGGCCAGACGTCGCATAGATCCTCGGCAAGCGGCTGCACGAAGAGGGTGATGACATCCCATTCTCCCGGGCGGGGCGGGCAGGTCTTGTAGAGGATCGAACAGGTCGGCGCCGGCACGCGGTACATATATTCCGTCGTGATGCCGCCGCTTGCCGATTTGGCCGCCTGGGGTTGGTAGAATTTCACCTGTGTCGCCCAGACTTCGTCTTCTTCCTCGCGAATCTCGACCTTGTAGTTCTGGACTTCCGTGTGGGGTTCGGCGCCCAGAATATCCGTATGCACGAAGGGAAAATGAGCGATGTCAAGGAAGTTTTCGACGGCGCGGAGCGGGGAGCAGCGCACACGCACCACGCCGACATCGACGAAGCGTCGCCCCGCCTGATCGGCCTCTGGAATGTCGAAGAGTTCCTTCTTCGGCTCTCCGAGAGATGCCCAGACATGGCCATAGCGTACGCGTACGGGTAATGTCCGCCCGTTTCCGCCCGTCACCCTGGCGCTGCCGTCGGCATCAAGCGCCACGTCGATCGGCTCGTCCATCAGCGCGGTCTTTCGCCCCTTTAGGTCGAGCTGGCTGAGAAGGCCGACCGGGTACCATTCGTCGATCATCGCTTTCACGGTCATTGCGTGATCTCCTTTTTCTGAAGACCCTCCGCCTTGCGGCGCAGGCTCTCTGCGGTACGCGAGGCGGCGGTGCATTCCGCCGGGCCGGCCTCGCCTTTGATCAGGACATGGGTCAGCGTCTCCTCGTCGTCCCGGGGAGAAAGCAGGAGACAGATGTTCCCGGCGTCTTCGCCCACCTCAAGAAGACCCTCAAGGTTAGCCTTTGCGCCGGCAGCAGCTTCAATGGCAGCGACACCCGCCAGTACGGTCAAGGAACGTAGGGGAACAAAATCAGTTAGCCGCGGCGGCTGGGAGAGAGGGTTGCCCACGGCAATCCAGATCAGCCCGTCGGATTCTTCAACCCGATGCGTTGTGACGCGGATTGTCTCCGGAGGCGCAAGCCGCGGATGGGCCGGAATGCGGAGACAGTTTCCGGCCTGGCCATAACTCCAGCCGTGATAGATGCAGGAAAGGGCTTCGCCGCGCACGAAACCGTGCGAGAGGCGCATTCCGCGATGGGGACAGCGGTCCGCCGAGGCTGCCGGGCGCCCGGATGCGCTGCGCCAGAGGGCAACTGATCCGGCAGGAATGCGCGCCGGCATGACGGTTCCCGCAGGCAGGTCACCGGAAAGAGCGACTGGCATCCAGGAGCCTGTCGTATCGGAGTGCATGGGTAGACTTTCTGAGCGTCATCAATAACTTGCAGGACGCACGCGAGGCATGTTCGTCCCTCGGCCCGCTGCCCGGCGACAGCACGTTTGCATAAATATTCCTCATTGGCAATGATGACCAAATAAAGTGCACGGCCGGGTGCGCAGGTTGCTCAAGGTACCCTGTTTCAGTCGTCGATGGGCCTGCGTTCGATCGTGTCGACCCAGACATCAATCGGGCCCAGCGAACATCCCATCTCCATCATGTCGATCAACTCTTCAGGTCCGGCGACCTCGAGTTCAATACGGTCCGGCCCGGTATGAGCTATGTCTTGCGAAAGCCCGAGTTTGGCTGCGTGGCGCCGGATCCAGGGCACGAAGGAGGAAGCATCCAGATTGCCGAGGATTGTCATCCGTTCCCTGAGCCGGATCTGAGGTGGCTGCCGCATCGTTGAAATTCCCATTCCTTCGCATCAGTCGCCCGGTATGGCGCATGAGCGGCCGCCCGGAAGGATGACTGTAGCAGAAGTCTCGTGTCATGCGCATCTAGGTGCTGCAGCAGGGACGTGGATAGATGGCGATTGCTGATAAAGGTGCCGGAGCTTTTATCCCGCGCTCGACCTGATGCCTGCCAGGATTGCGCACACTTCCATGGTTCCGGTCCTTGGTGTTTTTTGTCGCATCTATTTCAGAATTTTAAGTTGACTATTTTTGTTATGTTTATATTTTCCGGCGGCGCAGCATCGCTTTCGGGGACGAATTGAAAGCAACGCATAGCGCGGAATTGAAATGACACGACAGGAGATGCTTTGCCATGGAGGCCATCCGGCAGGCGGGATCACGCACGTCCTTGAGGTGCGCAAGTCGGCGTATTGCCGTAAGGCGGCTGATGGCAAGCAGCGCCCTGGTATTGTTTTCTTCCTCGACGCTGACGACGACGATTTTTGCGCAAGAGATATCGACCGAACTGCCGACGATCGTTTTGACCGGCAAGACGAGCCGCGCGGTAGGCCCCGACAGGACGATCGTCGCGAAGGACACGGCCACCGGCACCAAAACCGATACGCCCATCATCGACATTCCGGCTTCCGTTTCGGTCGTCACCGAAAAGGAACTCGAAGAACGCCATGTGGACAACCTGCAGCAGGCCATCGCCTATACCGCCGGCGTTTTCTCCGATGAGTTCGGCAACGACGACCGCTACGACTATATTCGCATCCGCGGCTTCGATCAGACGGCGCTCGGCACCTATCGCGACGGGCTCGCCGCCCGCATTCCCGCCTGGTACACGGCAAGCCGGCTCGAACCCTATGGCCTGCAGCGTGTGGAGGTGCTGAAGGGCTCGACCTCGACCCTGTTCGGCCTCAACGCCCCCGGTGGCCTCGTCAACGCTATCACCAAGCGTCCATTGGACGAAAAGCACGGAGAAATCTACACCTCCTACGGTGATGGTACCAAGGAGATCGGCACGGATTTCGGCGGCCCGATCGATGCTGAAGGCGTATGGACCTATCGTTTGACCGCGCTTGGAAAGGACGGAAACAATGGTTGGGATTATTCCAACGACGACCGCTTCTATATCGCGCCGGCCTTGACCATCAAGCCGGAAGAAGGCACGTCGCTCACCATCCTTGCCGATTACTACAAGCGCGATGGCACGGGTGCCCGTGGCTTTCCCACCGGCGCCGATATCGACATCGATACCTTTCTCGGAGAGCCGGACTTCAATCGCTTCAACACGCGTCAGACCGATATCGGCTATCAGTTCGAGCATGAAATCACCGACGGCCTGACGTTCCGGTCCAACGCCCGCTACACGCATCTCAGCCTGGATTACGCGGAAGTCTACGGGGCTTCTCTCGACCCGACAGCCGACCGCGCTGCTTTTTCCGTTGATGGCCTTTCGAACCGCTGGGCCTTCGACAATCAGCTTCAATACGACACAAGCTGGGACAATTTTGAATCGAAGACCCTGGTCGGCGTCGACTACACCAGCGACAACACGCGCGAAGACATCAAGTATGGCACTGCGGAACCGATCGATATCTACGACCCCGTCTATTGCGGGCTCTCGTGCATTGATCTCGATCCATATGTAAACTGGCGTGTCAAGCAGCAGGCGGTCGGCATCTATGCCCAGGAGCAACTGACTTTTGATGACCGCTGGGTCATTACGCTTGGTGGGCGCTGGGATCATGTGCATACCACGGCTGACTATGTCGACACCGGTACCAGGGACGACAATACAGCCAGCGCTTTCACCACCCGCGTCGGGCTCACCTATAAGTTCACGCCCAACCTTGCGGCCTATGCCAATTATTCGGAAAGCTTCCAGCCTTTGGTGACGCCGAGCGCGAACGGCTACGCGCTGAGTGGCTCTCTGAAGCCGCAGGAGGGTGAGCAGTATGAAATCGGCCTGAAATACCGTCCCGAAGACTTCGACGGCCTGTTCACGCTCGCGCTCTTCGACCTGACCCAGACGAATGTTCCGACCTATGTCAGCCCCTTGGTTCAGGAGCAGGTCGGCAAGATCGGTGTTCGCGGCATCGAGCTTGAAGGCAAGGCGGCGATCAACGACCGGCTGAACATGACGCTCGCCTATTCCTATTGGGACGCCGAGATTCGTGAGAACGCAGGTGCCAACGAGGGCAACCGACCGCAGCGCGTGCCCAAGCATCTCGCATCTGCCTGGCTTGACTACACCATTCCGGGGGACGGCCAGCGCGGTGACCTGACGATCGGCGGAGGCGTGCGTTACATCGGGGAGACCTATGGCGACGACGCCAACACGGTCAAGGTGCCGAGCTATACGGTCTTCGACGCCGCTGTAAGCTACAAGGTAACGGAGAACGTCAAGCTCTCGGTGAACGCGACCAATCTGTTCGACCGGAAATATGTGGCGAGCAGCTATTACGGGACCGAATATTACGGCGATCGTCGCAAGATCGTCGGTACGCTGAAATTCACATGGTGATCGCTTGATCTCTACCGCGTCCAGTCACGCCTCCCCGGAAAAGGGAGCGGAGCCGCCCGCATCAGACAATGCGGGCGGCTGTCGCGATCTCGGCGAGCTGTTGATACGGCGCGGCGGCGAGAAATACGCTTTCTGCAGGGGAAAGTTCGTCCTCGATGTGCCGGCCGGGTGCGAGACGGTGCCGTGTTCCGCGCTCTGCGAGGCCGATTGTTTCAACCGCATTGTCGATCGATACGGAGCTGCTTTCCCGAATGCGGACCGTCGCGCCGTCGTGTCGCTCTGGACGCTCTATTATTTCAGTACCCTGACCATCAACACCGCTCTCGCATGGCTGGAATTGCGGCGCCTCCTGCCGATCTCGCTTGATGAAACCTCGGTATGTCTCGATCGGGAAACAGGCGTGCCCATGGCCTTCCTTGTCCACAGTCTCGGCCAGCGGCGGGAACTCGGCATCCATGAAGCGATGCACCCCCTCCTGCGGCAGCATATCGAGCCTTTGGCCAGCGCGATCTCCGCCCACACGCGTATCAGCACCAAGCTGCTATGGGGAAATGCCGCCGGATATCTCGACTGGATCGTCGAGGAGGCGGGGCGCCAGAGCCGTCCGGCGCTGGCTGCGGAAGGAGCCCCCCTGTTTCAGGATGCGGTATTTCCCGACGGTGCGAAAAACCCTCTCTGCGGCACGCTCCGGGCCATGACCGACGAGAATGGCGTCGCGTTCAAGCGTCGCAAGGTGTGCTGCCTGCGTTACTGCCTGCCGGCGATCGGTGGTTGCGGCCAGACCTGCCCCCTGCCGGAAGGACGGCAGTAGGCGCGCTCTTGAGCGCTTCCGGTCTTCACTTCCGCCGCATTAAGAGCATCAGGAACGGTGCGCCGACGAGGGCCGACACCAGCCCCGCCGGAATCTGGTAGGGGAAGATGATCGTGCGGCCGAGCCAATCGGCGACGACCATCAGCCCGCCACCAAGCAGCGCCGCGCCAAGAATTTGCGGCCGTGCCCTCACGAGCCCGCATTCCCGCGCCAGATGCGGCCCCATCAGTCCTATGAAGCTCAACGGTCCCACGCAGAGCGTTGCCACCGCCGAGGCAAGCCCCGCAAGCGCGAAGAGAAACAGCCGTGAACGGGGGAGCGAAAGGCCCAGGCCGGCGGCGGGTGCAGGGCCGAGCGGTAGAATATCAAGCCAACGATGCACTGATGCCGCTGCTGTCACGAGCATGACGGCGCCGCCGCAACCGCAAAGGCGGTGGACGTTTCCACGCCATAGGTGGAGCCGCTCATCCAGCGCAAGAGAAACATGGCCCGGGGATCGCCCGTCGAGGACAGGACGCCCACCACGGCATCGACCATCGCGCTGAGCGCTATGCCCGCAAGCAGCACCCGTTCAGGCAGAAGCCCGCCGCGCAAAGAAAATCCGACGACAAGCCCCAGCACCGCGAGCGCGCCAGCCGCCGCCGAAGTGATCTGCAGGCCAAATCCCGGCGCGGCAACGATGAAGATCGTCACCGTCACGCCGATCGTGGCACCGGCGCCTATACCAAGCACTTCAGGGCTCGCCATCTCGTTTCCGGTCAGGCGTTGAAGGATCGTACCCGCTATTGCCAGCATGGCGCCCGCCGAAAGTGCCCCCAGAACCCGCGGAAACCGAAGGGGCAGAATGTCGATGTAAAGATCGGGGTGAAGAAGAGCCCAATCGCCGTCGGCCGTACGTCCCACAAGAAGCGCTGCAGCGACCAGCAGGGCAAGCCCTGCGATCGCCGCAAGTGTGAGGCCAGGGGATGCCTGGAGCCGCCTGCTGAATATCCTGCCTTGTTCAGGCATGACGCGGTGGCGCACTTTGAGCCGGTGCAGAAGCAGGAGGAGCAATGGAGAACCGAAAACCGCAGTCACCGCGCCGGTCGGGAGGAAGTCGGAAAATGCGCCGGCAAGATATTGGACGACGCCGTCGGCGAGCCACAGCAGCGCTGCCCCGATAAGAGCGGACCATAGGAGCACGGAACCGGCCCGGCGTGCGCCGGAAAGTCGCGCGATGATAGGCGCGACGAGGCCGATGAAGCCGATGACGCCGACGGCGCTCGTCACGAAGGCGGCGAGCGCGACAGCGACGACGATGGCAAGCAGCCGCAGTCGCGATGTGTCGACGCCGAGTGCGGTCGCACCCGCCTCCCCGAGCTCGACCAGCGCGAGCGGCCTGACGATCAGCCAGGCGAGAAGCCCGGCGATTGCCACCTTGGGCAACAGCGAAAGCGGGATGACCCAGCTTTGCTGTGAAAGCGAACCCGCGCCCCAGATGAAGAGGCTTGCCAGCCAACGGTCATTCAGCATGACAAGGACGGCCGAGAGCGCACCGCACCACAGACTGATGACCAGGCCCGACAGCACGAGCGAAAAGGGTGAGAAACCGCGTCTGGCTCCGAGCAGAAACACAAGTCCGGCCGCGATTGCGCTGCCGGCAAGCGCCACCAGATCCCGCCCGAAGCCCAGAAGATCCGGCACGTAAAGCGTCGCGAGCGCCAGCGAGAGGTTGGCCCCGGCCGAGACGCCGAGCGTCGTCGGTGAAGCCAGAGGATTGCGCAGCACCTGTTGGAACAGCGCGCCCGAAAGGCCAAGCGCCGCCCCCGCCAGAAGCGCCGTAGCCATCCGCGGCAGGGTCGAATACAGGAGCACGACTTGCCGGATATCGTAGCCGGGGGCCTGCTGGCCGATGGCAGCAAGTTCCGGCTCCAGCCGGAGGACGGCGAATGCGGCTGCAGCAAGGGCGATGATGATCGCGACGAGGAGCGGGCCGGCAAGGCGGCCGGGCGCGGCGGCATTCGCAGTCATGCCGTATTCTCCAGGTGTTCGGTCAGGAGACGCGCGAAACGCATTGCGTCGTTGACCATGCCGAACATCAGGGCACCGGGGATCACCGAGAAACGGCCTGGCTGCGATATTGGCAGCGCCTTCCATAGCGGGCTTTCGGCAAGCTTCGGCAGGACGTCGCCCGGTACGGGCTCGAAGGCGATCAGACGAGCACGCGGGTCGGTGACGCGTGCCAGATCCTCGATGCCGATGGTTTCGAACCCCCAGTAGTTTCCCTGGCCCTTCCAGGCGTTCTTGACGCCGATACGGGAAAGCACATTGTCATAGAGGCCGGGGGTTGCGTAGACCCGCGCATGGCGGGCGTCCAGGAAACCCATGAGGACAACCGGCGGGGCGCCGATCAGCGCCAGCCTTTTCCGGCAATCGTCGAAGAAGACGTCCGCCCGCGCGAGAAAGGCATCGCCTTCCGCCACCCGGTCGACGGCTTGTGCCAGCGCACGCGTGGCCGCATAGGCCTTGGACAGAACGGCGCCGCCGCTGGCATCGTAAATTTCAAGGCGAAGTACCTTGCCCATGGTTTCTAGCCTTGGCTTCAATGCGTCGAGATAAGGAGTGGTCAGAATCAGATCGGGCTTGAGCATCGCCAGGACTTCGAAATTGATTTCCCAACCATTGCCGAGATCGGCAACGCCCGCAGGGATTTCCGGTTCGATGACCCATTTGTCCCAATCTGCGAGGGAGACAATCGCAGTCGGTGTGATTCCGAGGTTCATCAGCGTGGATGCGAGGCCGTAATCCAGGCTTGCGACCTTTGGCACGGGCGCCGGGGATGCGGCGCGGGCCGGGGCGGCAAGACCGAACGGCGCCACTGCGGCCGCAGACAGAAGAGAGCGGCGGCTCAGGCCCTTGACCCGCATGTTTTCGGATTTAGCAGACATAAGCGAGCGGAATTCCGAGATGCGGATGCGGCATCACCTCCATCCTGACGCCATATATGCGTTCCAGCACCTCGCATCGAAGGATGTCGGCGGCGCGGCCCTCCGCCACGACGGCGCCGGCTTTCAAGGCGTAGATGCGGTCGCAGAAGCGTGCCGCCATGTTGATGTCGTGCAGCACGATTACGACGCTCAACCCCTTTTCCCGGGAAAGACGCTGGATGAGGCTGAGCAATTCGATCTGATGGGCGATGTCGAGGGCAGACGTCGGTTCGTCGAGCAAAAGGTATTCGGCATCCTGCGCCATCAGCATGGCGATCCAGGCGCGCTGACGTTCCCCGCCCGAAAGGGTCTCCACGAGCCGATCGGCAAAACTTTCGACATGGGTGAGCGCCAGCGCCTCTTCGACCTTTGCGCTGTCGCCTGCCGTGAAGCGGCCAAGCGCACCGTGCCAGGGATAACGTCCGCAGGCCACTAGTTCCCGGACCGTCATGCCGGGGGCCGCGGAAACCTCCTGTGGGAGATAGGCGACGGAGCGGGCGAAGGTGCGTTGGTCAAATTCGCTAAGTTTATGGCCTCCGAATCGGATCTCGCCCGACGACGGGATCATCTGACGGGCCAGCAGCTTGAGCAGCGTCGACTTTCCCGAGCCGTTGTGACCGACCAGGGCCGAGATCTCACCGGCGCCGAAAGCAATGTTCACGTTCTTGAGCAGATCGCGGTGTTCGACGGAAAAGGAGATCCCCGAGAGGCTGAATGCCTTGGCTGCCCCGCTCGTCTGCTCGACCTCTGCTTTCAAAGAATACACGACAGCGCCCCATGCCTTGGGAGAAGGGATAGGTGGGCCAATAAATTAACATGACACTTTTAGTCAATAATATTTTGCAAGATAATCGAATGAGCGAGCGGGCGAGCTCTCAGTCAGCGCTAGCTCTTCGGGATAACTGGTCGGATCTGTCTGCCGGCCGCTTGAAGAAGTCCAAAGGCCAGGTATCGATGAGTGTGCAATTCGCGGGTTGCGCCTCCTTGGGGGTCATATTGCTTCGACAGGCGCGACATCACTCCCATGGCCTCAGTCAGTGATTGATATCTGCCGGCAGCGACAGCCCCAAGCATTGCAGCCCCCAGCAGAACCGGCTCTTCGCTGTCAGCAATGGCCACAGGCAGATTGGTGGTGTCCGCCAGTACCTGTCGCACGAGATTGCTTTGGGCCGCGCCGCCGCTCGCGACGATCGTGTCGGGCACGATGCCGTTCTGGGACAGTTTTTCCAGGAGTTGCCGGAGACCATAGCCGATACCGCAAAGTCCTGCGACGTAGAGGGAGATCAGACTGCGAATGTCGGCGTCCAATCCCAGACCGGCAATGATCGCCCGCGCGTCGGGGTCAGCATGTGGCGACCGGTTGCCCATGAACTCGGGCACGACGTGTATCGAGCCCGCAAGCTCCACGGAACGCGAAAGGTCCGGGCACAACCTCGTGACTTCTCGATCGAGCCAGGCAACCAGTGAAAGGCCGGCGGCCTCCGCCTTCACACGCGCCTCCCCGGAGGCTGGATGCATTGTGGCAAGATGATCGAGGGCCGCGCCCGCTGCCGATTGGCCGCCTTCGGTCAGCCACAGCCCGGGGACCATTGACGAATGATAGGGACCCCAGACGCCGTCGACGAATACCGGATCGTTGCTGGATACCATCGAGCATGCGGAGGTCCCGAAAATATAGGCCAGCCTGTTGCGGACATCTGTGCTGCCGCGCGCGTCCCTGCCGCCCAGCGTCCCGATGCCACCCGCATGTGCGTCGATGAGGCCTGCACCGACAGCTATTCCTGCAGGCAGGCCAAGATCGACCGCTGCCTTTTCCGTCAGACCGTTTGCCAGGGGCGTTCCGGGATCGACGATATCGGTGCCGATCCGCTTAAAGCCCTCATCTGCAAGCTCCTCGACGCCGATGGCTCGAAAATACTGCGCATCCCATCGCTTCTCGTGCGCCAGATAAGTCCATTTGCAGGTGACCGTGCAGGCCGAGCGTGCAAGCGATCCCGTCGCGCGCCAGCTCAGATAGTCGGCGAGATCGAAAAAATGCCCTGCACCGGCGAACGAGCCGGGCAGGTTACGCTTCAGCCAGAGAAGCTTCGGTGTTTCCATTTCCGGCGAGATACGCCCGCCGACATATCGCAAAACCTCGTGTGCCCCGCTGTTGATTTCAGAGGCTTCGCCAGCGGCGCGGTGATCCATCCAGACGATGACATTGCGTTGAGCATCACCCGACGGGCCGGCCGCGACCGGTGCACCGTCAGGGGCTACGACAACCAGCGAGCAGGTCGCGTCGAAGCCGATTCCAGCAACGGCCGAGGGCGGGATTCCGGCGGCACTGACGGCTTCCCGCGCGCTTTCACAGACCGCTTGCCATATCTGTTCGCTGGATTGTTCGACGATATTGCCGGCCTCATGCCAGATGGTAATCGCGCGCTTTGCCGAGGCCTTCAGATTGCCATTCTCATCGAACAGGCCGGCGCGGGCGCTGCCTGTTCCCACATCTATGCCGACGAAAAAACGGGACATGGTCAGAGATCCGTGCTGAGTGGGAGGATTACCAGATCGCGAATGGTGATGTTGCGGGGCCGGGTCAGCATGAACATGACTGCTTCGGCCACTTCGGTCGCTTCCATCAATCCGCCCGCGGCAATTGCCTCATCGAGCTTCGCCTGAGGCCAATCGCTGATCAACGCCGTGATGACCGGTCCAGGCGCCACGGCTCCAACGCGAATACCATGCCTGGCCACTTGGCGTCGTACCGTGTGAACGAACGCCTGCACCGCGTGCTTGGATGCCGTATAAATCGGTTCCCAGACGACAGGCACCAGACCGGCGATCGAGCTGGTCATGATGATATCGCCGGTCTTCTGCTCCACCATATGGGGCAACACCGCCTGTACGGACCGGAAAGCGGCGTTGATGTTGAGATTGAGCATACGATCCCAGGCATCGGGATCGCCATTGACGACCTCACCGCCGATATAGGCGCCGGCATTGGCATGAAAGATATCGAGCTTTCCGAACCGTTCCAGGATTTGAGGCATCATCGTGGATACGCTGGACGGGTCGGTCAGATCGATCGTCAGAGGAAAGGCGTTCGGCCCCAATTCGGAGCTCAACTTTTCCAGAGTCTCTCCGGCCCTGTCGACGAGAACGACGCTTACGCCTTCGCGCAACAGGGAACGGGCGCATTCGAGGCCGATGCCCGAGGCAGCGCCGGTAACCGCTGCAACCTTTCCAGAAAGTTCCTGTCTCATGCTATTCCTTGCTTCGATTTACGTCAGGCAATGCCGGTCACAGATTGGATCGATCTTCGGGGCTGACGATGGTTGGCTAGATCAGTCCATCCGACGATCACGCAAACAGATGCGCGGCAGAGGGATTGAAGAGAAACTCGGCGTTGTCGTCGAACGCCAGTTCCATATCGACAGGGATCGAGGCGACCACCCGCTCGTTCGCGCGGGTCTCGATCGCAACGATCGTCTCTGTACCCAGACGCTCGATCAGCACGATCTTTCCACAGATGCCTCCCTCACCGTCAGCCGCCCTGCCGGGTTTCAGATACTGCGGCCTGATCCCGAGCCAGGCGCTGTCGCCGCTGTCGAACCCTTTGCCACGCACCGGAATGGGCGAGATCTCCTCGGACGCTACGGTTGCGGTGCCTCCGTGGGCAGCCTGCACCTTTACCGCAAGGAAATTCATCTTCGGCGCGCCGATGAAGCCTGCGACGAATTTGTTTGCGGGATTCTTGTAAAGTTCCATCGGTGAACCGACCTGCTGGACCAGACCTCCGTCGAGAACCACGATCTTGTCCGCGAGCGTCATCGCCTCGACCTGATCATGGGTGACGTAGATCATCGTGGCACCGAGATCGCGATGCAGCTTGGCAAGCTCCATGCGCATGTCCACCCGAAGCGCTGCGTCGAGATTCGAAAGCGGTTCATCGAAGAGAAAGACTGCGGGCTTGCGTACGATTGCCCGGCCGATTGCCACGCGCTGCCTCTGGCCGCCGGACAACTGGCTGGGTTTGCGGTCGAGCAGGTGCTCCATTTTCAGAATTCGGGCAGCTTCCCGCACCCGGGCATCCAGCTCGGCTTTCGGTGTCTTGTTCAGGGAGAGGCCGAAACCCATGTTCTCGTGCACAGTCATATGCGGATAGAGTGCATATGACTGGAAGACCATGGCGATCCCGCGTTCACGCGGCGGAATGTCGTTGCAAAGCCGACCGCCTATATAAAGATCACCGCCCGATATGTCCTCGAGTCCCGCTATCATCCGCAGAAGAGTGGATTTGCCGCAACCGGACGGTCCGACAAAAACCACGAATTCACCGTCCTCGATCTCAAGATCGACACCCTTGATGATGTTGACGGAACCAAAATTTTTCCTGAGCCCGGCCAGGCGCAAACTTGCCATGCTTCCTCACTTCCTTCGCATTCTGCGTCGAGCCACGACGTTAAGCGTCTTCCAGCTCGCGCGCCCGTTCGGTGCTGTCCTTGGTGCGCAGATAGGCACCTTTGGTGATCAACTGACGCCGGAGCTCCTTCACATCGATATCCGCCGGTGCGCGATTGCCGCGGACGGAAATCTTTGCCGCGCGGCCGGCCGCCTCGCCCATTGCCATGCAGGTGGCCATGACGCGGATCGCACCCATTGCCTCGTGGGTGGTGGAGATTGCCCGGCCGGCAACGATCAGGTTGTTCACCTTCGTCGGGATCAAGGAACGATAGGGGATGTCGTAGCAGTCGCCGCACCAGATGAGCGTGCAGCCGTCATCGGCAGGGCGGTGAATGTCGATGGGGTAGCTCGCCACCGCAATCGCATCATCGAAGTGGCGGCAGGCGAGCACGTCTTCCTGTGTCATAACATATTCGCCGATGATACGGCGCGTCTCGCGAATACCGAGGAATGGTGCCGTCTTCGTGAAATAGGCGTTCTCGAAGCCTGGCACGTAATTGATGAGGTAGGTGACGATGTCGTCAATCTGCCCGCGGGCCTCGATCTCACCCATCGTCAGGCTCGCCGCCTCGGTTCCGTCGACGCCCTTGACACGGGTCATGTTGATCCAGACCTCGCCAGCTTTGAGGCCCGTGATGATGATCGTGCGTTCATTGGGGATCTTGAGTCCCATTTCCGTCTGCGCCCTGGCAATCAGCTCGCGCAGGCCGACGATGATGAACTGGTTGTTCTGGCCGAAATATTCTGCCGGGATGAAATCGGTCAGATAAGTGCGCGCCTGTGGCGGCTGGTTGGCGATGCTGAGGCGCAGCTTCTCGGTATCGACGCCGGCGAGGCAGAACATCAATGTAGGGGGTTGCATACCGCCATGGGCATTGCCCTTTTCACAAGGCACGCCTGCGCGGTAGGCGACATCGGCGTCCCCCGTGCAATCGATGACCACCTTGCCGAGGATCGCGCCACGGCCGCTCTTGCTCTCGGTGATGACACCGCGGATCGTATCGCCGTCCATGATCACGCCAGCGCAGAAGGTGTAAAACAGCACTTCGACGCCGGCTTCCGTCAGCATTTCGAGCGCGACGGTCTTGACTGCCTCCGGCTCGACGAGGGTGATGCCCATATGCAACGGGCAGGGCCGGTGCTCGCTTGCGGCGTTACGAAGCTTCAGCCGGTCGATGAATTTCTGCGGCAGGCCTTCGATGATCTGGTTACCCTTTTGACCGAGGAAGCCGAGTACCGGCAGACCGATCGTCATGTTGCCGCCGACGAAGCTGCGGCTTTCGATCAATCCGACCCTCAGTCCGTCTTCGGCAGCAGCAAGCGCAGACGTCAGGCCGGACGGCCCGCCGCCTATGACGAGCACGTCATATTCGGCCATGACGGGTGTTGCCCGGGCCGGCTCCTGGATTGATCGAATGGTAGTGTTCGGCATTTTCCTGGTCTCTTTCGTGGGAGTGGACCCGAAGGTCCGTGTCATTCGTGCGGTTCCGGCGATATCGCCCGTCCGGGCGTAGAACGCCCGGACGGTGTTTAGAAACTTCAGGCCTGCATGAGCGGTTTCACGCGCGTGGCGATGGAGGCGACCGCCTCCTTGATCTCCTTGCGGCCGAGGACGGCGAGTTGCACCTCTTCGAGAAAGATCGATTGGGCGCGCGCCGCTTCCGGGAAAGGCGGGAAGGCGCCGCGGGCATTCTTCAAAACCTCGGCCTCGACGGCGGCAACCGGATTATTCACGAAGGACTGGTCCGCATAGGTCGAGACGCGAACCGGGCCGTTGCCGTTCCTGGCCATGCCGAGCGTCACGCGCTTGCTGGAGACTTCCTTGATGAACTTCCAGGATAATTCTTTGTCCTTGGAATTCGCCGGGATGACCATGCCCCAGGCCTCGACGATAGAAGACATCGGCACCTTGCCCTTGAGATCGCTCGAAATCGGGAACTCGATCGCCTTGATCTTGCCTGGGAACTTGCTCTGTTCCTTGTTGTTCAATTGCGCATTTCGGGCGAAGGGCAGCACCGTAAAGGCGGCCCGCCCCTGCTGCAGCCAGGTTACCTGGTCGTCGTTCTTGGTAGTCGCATAGCTGCGTGGCAGGGCACCGCTCTCGAACATCTTTCGCAGAACCGTCAGGCCCTTTTCCATCGCTTCCGGGTTCGGCAGCAACTCGAATTTCGCGTTGATGAAATCACCGCCGAAAGCACGTGCGAACATGACCGGGAAGACGGCGAGATCGCTCGCGAGCACCATACCCGCAACCGGTGTGCCGGCCTTGGAGGTAAAGGTGAGCCTCTGGGCCTGTTCAACCAGTTCCTCCAGCGTGGTCGGCGGCGCGCTGATGCCCTGCTCTTCCAGAAGCGCCTCGTTGTAGAATAAGCCCTGGGTCGCGTGGCGGACCGGAATGCCGATCAGCTTGCCATCAACAGTCATGCCTTGGACGAGACCTGGAGCGATGTCGCCGAAGTCCTCGATCGCATCCTTCTCCAGGTAGCTGTCGAGAGGCTCGAACATGGCCGCGATCTGCTTGGTCGGCCGGTTGTCGACGATATAGCCGACATTGAAGTCGGTAGTATTGAGGCTCGCCTCGCGGAAGAGGCGATCCTGCAACGGGTTGGAGTCGAATGTCGTCCAGACGATGTCCGCATCATTGCCGGAACGCCAATCCTTAAGGAGATCGCCGTCGCCGGAGCCGAGCACGGTCTGGTGCACCTTGTGGCTCAGGACGTTGAGCGTCTTGCCGGCGGCAAAGGATGGCCCGGCGGCTAACATGGCCGCTCCGCCCAGCGCGGTTCCGAGAAACCCGCGACGTGTAATGTTCGTGAATACCTTGTCTGACATGATTTTCCTCCCTTTCAGACAGTGATCAGCCTTTGGTCGCGCCGGCAGTCAGGCCGGCCACCAGATAGCGGTTCATGAAGATGACGAAGAGCAGAACGGGGATGAGCTGAACGGTGGATGCGGCAAACAGCACGCCCCAGTCGACCCCGTCGATCGATCCGATCATTTCGGAGATTACCAGCGGTGCGGTCTTGGCTCGCGTCGCGGTGAAGATGAAGGCGAACAGGAATTCGTTCCAGGCGAACACGACGACGAAGACAGCCACCGCCAGGATGCCCGGTGCAGCAAGCGGCACAATGACCCGCCGAAGGATCGTGAGACGCCCCGCGCCATCGATCTGCGCCGCCTCGTCCAGTTCGCGCGGGATCTGGTCGATGAACGTGCGCATCAGCACCGTGCCGAGCGACACGAAGAAGGTCGCGTAGAGCACCATCAGGACGATATGCGTATCGTTCAAGCCGATTGCGTTGATGATCGGGAAGAGCGGCAATGTCACGACGATCGGTGGGATGAGGCGCACGATGATCAGGAACATCACGCTCGCATTCAGCATCCGGCTGCTGTAGCGCGAATAGACATACCCGGCCGCCGTGCTGGTGGTGATTGCGAGAACGGTAGCACCTGCCGTGATGATGGTGCTGTTTAGAAGTCCGCCGAAGAACACGCCCCAGCCGTTCCAGAGTTGGACATAGTGCTGGATGGTCGGAGAGAAGACAAATTTCGGCGGCACCGCGAAAATGTCCTGTCCCGGCTTGAAGGACGACATGAGGATGAAGGCGATCGGGAAGAGCGACCAAACGAGAATCACCGCGACTGCGACCGTTTTTCCGAGGCCGATGGCGAGCTTATCAGTGCGCATTGCCGGCCACCTGCTTGCGAAGAAGGAACACATAACCGGTCGCAAGAAGCAGCGATGCGAGCACCATGATCCAGGCGGTGGCGGCTGCCGTACCGAAAGCGTTGAAGCTGAAAGCCTCCTGGTAGAGGTAGACCGCGACCACTTCGGTCGAACGGGCCGGTCCGCCCTGGGTCATCAGCCAGACTTCCGAAAAAATGCGGAAGGCGAAGATGTAGCGGAAGAGCAGCGCCACCACGATTGCCGGACCGAGAAGCGGCATCGTCACTCTGCGGAAGGCATCGAAGGCCGTGGCGCCATCGATGCGCGCAGCCTCGTAAAGATCCTTCGGGATCGCTAGACGCGCCGCATAAAGGATGATGAAGGTAAAGGGCAGGTGCAGCCAGATCGTCAGGAGACCGATCATAATGAGCGCATGCGACGGCTCGAAGGACCAGTCGAGCATCGGCAGACCGAGCCAGGTCAGCATGGCCGTGACCGGACCGACGTCGGGGTCGAAGAGGAAGCGCCACATGGCAACCGCGATGACTTCGCTCACGGCATAAGGCGCCAGCACAGCGACAAGCAGGACGCGCCGGAAGGGCAGGCCGCTTGCAAAAAGCAGTGCCATTCCAAGCCCGAGCGCCAGTTCCAGATGCACGGCGAAGATGACGATCAAGACCGTATTGCCAAGCGCCAGCAGAAAGGCCGGATCGGTGAGCACCCTGATGTAGTTATCGAGCCCTACGAAGGTCGCCGACTGCCCGAAGCTGGACGCGTTCAGGCTCAGCCACACGACATAGAGCGACGGAATGACGATGACGCTGAGGATCAGTATCTGTACCGGCGCGAGGAATGGCAGCGCTTCGGTAATCTTGTTCAGACGCAAAAAAGTCCCTCCCATGCGGACATTTCAGTGCGGCGCGCACTCTCCTCACGCGCCTAATGGATGCTGTTCGGCCGCTCCTTCGCGGCATTTCCGGCCGGCGGCTCGCCGGTCCCCTGAGCCGTTTCACCATCTGCCGGCTGCATCAGTCGGCGGGTCGAATCCCGAACCTGCAGGCTGGTGTGCAGAATACTCGGCGTCGGTTCGGAGACGTCTCCCTCCATGCGCAGCAGCAGCCGCTCCCATGCAACGCGGGCAATGTCGTCCACCGGCTGGCGGATCGCGGTCAGTGCCGTCTTGCGGGCGCTCATCCAGGTGTAGTCGTCGAAGCCGATGATCGAGACCTGATCGGGAATATCGATCTTCTGCCGGGCAAGTGCGGTCAGAACAGCAAGCGTCGTGACGTTCGTGAGCGCAAAGACCGCTGACGGCAGCGGATGTCGCTCGAGCCAATGGGCGAAGAGTTCGGCGCCGCGCTCGGCATTCGAACCCAGCGCGACCGCCTCCGGCTCCCTGCCGATCAGCTTCTGCACGATGGAAACGGCGCCACGGACGCGTTCGCGGATCGGCGCGACATCCAGATCTGATGCCGCCAGCACGATGTCGGAATGACCCATCTCGACCAGATAGCGACCGGCGATCTCGCCCGCCTCGAAATTGTCGATCGTCACCGTGTCGGCGACGGCTTCCTGCGCGATTACGCGGTCGACCAGCACGATCGGCAAATGCACTACTTCGCGGACGAGAATATCCGGCACCGTATCCGAGCACGGCACAGCAATAATGCCCGAAGGCCGCCAGCCGAGCAGTGTGTGCAGCCGTGACTCCTCCAACTGCCGGTCATCACGCGAGCTTGCAACAATGACATCATAGCCGTCCTTCAGAGCCATCACCTCGATGCGCGAGATGAGCGAGGTGAAGAAGGTATCATCGAGATCCGGCACCAGCACGCCGACAACCCTGGCCTTTCCGGATTTTAGCTGCGAGGCCGCCCTGTCGATTTGGAAGGAAAGTTCCTTTGCCGCCTTTTCGACCCTCTCGCGCAAATCATCATTCACCGGCTTGCGGCCGCTGAAGACGTTCGAGACGGTGGCAATCGAGACCCTCGCCCGTTCCGCGACTTCCTTCAATGTTGCTCGTCTGCGCGTCACCGAATCCTCGATGTTAAACGTTTAACTGTGAAACGTTTAACAGGTTTTCAGTATTACGCAAGGGGGCATTGGCATTACCTGAGCGGCATTGACCTATGGAGCCGCATGAGGCGTCGGCCGCACCCACTTCATTCATCCGGGGCGGAAAGGGTTCGCTGACGTTGGCGGTGAGACAGGCTGACAATTTATTGACCAGCTTTCCGCAGCACATCTTCAAGGATTCGATGAACGCGCGGATCCAGTGTATGGGCGACGTTGAAGCGCATGAAACGGCCGGCACTTTGCGATACGCTGAACACGTTGCCGGGGGCCAGGATAACGTTCTCGGCAAGTGCGATTTGTGCGATCTGCGTAGAATCCAGGCCATCTGGAAGTTGACACCAAAGATAGAAACCGCCCCGCGGTGAAAGCCAGGGCTTGATGCCGAGCCGGTGCAGTTTATCCACGGCCTCACGGCGCGCCCGGACGAGCTTCTGCCGCAGCTCTTCCATATGCTTGCGATAGCTGCCGCCTCCCAGAACATGAGCAATCAGTTCGGTACAGATCGGACTGGGCCCCCCGAAGTTGGTGGCGACCTGCAGATCCAGGAGTCCCTCGATCCAATCGGGGCGAGATGCAATGTATCCGCAGCGTATCGAAGCCGACAACGTCTTGGAGAAACTGCCGATGCGGATGACGCGGTTCAATCCGTCCAGCGCCGCCAACCGTGATGACGGTTCCGGCTCGAAATCGGCGAAGATGTCGTCCTCTATGATCGTCGTTTCATGGCGCGCCGCAGCGTTCAGCAGACGATGGGCGATCTGGGGCGAAAGCGTCGCGCCCGTTGGGTTGTGAAGCGCGGAATTGGTGATATAGACCCGCGGCCGTTCGGCGCTTAGCAGAGTTTCGAATGCCGTAACGTCGGGGCCCGATGGCGTGTAAGGCGCGCCGATGATCTTCACCTGATGGGCTTTCAGCAGTGCCTGGAAATTGAAGTAGCAGGGGTCGTCGATCATGACGGTGTCGCCTGGACGAAGCAGGAAGCGACAGATCAGGTCAAGCGCCTGCGTTCCCGTACTTGTCAGCATCAATTGATCCGGCGTGGCTTGGATACCTTCCACTGCAAAACGGGCCAGCAGGAGATGCCGCAGCTGCAGGGAGCCACGTGTTCTGCCGTAATACGCAAGGAGATCGTCGTCGCTTCGCGCCAGGCTTCGGATGGCCCGCCTTAGCGCCTCATTCGGCATCCAGTCAGCAGGAAGCCAGCCGCAACCGGGTTTCAACACCGTGGCATCGGAATCAAGCGACTGCCGCGAAACCCAGAATGGGTCGACGGCCCTTGTCTGCGGCGATTCCGTCTCGGCCAGCTTCAGGGGCGGCAAAGCACTGTTGGAGACATAAAAACCGGAGCCTCGTTGGGCCCGGATCAGTCCTACCGCAGCAAGACGATCATAGGCTTCGACCACAGTGGAAGGTGACACGCCCATGGCGGCTGCAAAACCTCGGATCGAAGGAAGGCGGTCCCCCGGCGCAAGAGTGCGGGCGGCAATCTTGGTTCGTATTGCTGTCATGACATGCGATGTCCGGTTTCCCGCGTGATTGCGCGGCATGGTCTGCCTCCAACAATTGTATTGTCTTACATGCTGATACAGTTATTCGAAATTGTACTGATCTGTATCTGTTTCCGCCAGTGTTTCGCGCGTATCAGACGGGGCGAAGGTGAGGTGCCATGAAAACGTCCATGGAAGGCTGGGGCAGCGGGCTCCTCGGTGTCATCATATTCAGCGGGTCACTCCCGGCGACGCGCGTCGCGGTGTCGGATTTTTCTCCGATGTTCCTGACATCGGCTCGAGCGGTAATTGCCGCAATGTTTGGAGCAGCGCTCCTTTTTTTACTTCGTCAGTCCCGGCCGGCCGTTGGCGATCTCCTGTCGCTCGCGGTGGTCGCGATTGGCGTCGTCATCGGTTTTCCGCTGCTGACGGCACTGGCGTTGCAATACATCACGTCAGCCCATTCGATCGTATTCATTGGCCTTCTGCCTCTTGCGACCGCCATCTTCGGAGTCCTGCGAGGCGGGGAGCATCCCAATCCGCTCTTCTGGCTGTTCTCAGGACTGGGCAGCGCCATAGTGACCGGTTTCGCTCTGACATTTGACGGAGAGGCATCGATCACAGGTGACCTGTTGATGTTCGCTGCGATTGTCGTCTGCGGGCTCGGCTATGCCGAGGGTGCGAAACTTTCGCGGACTTTGGGGGGATGGCAGGTAATTTCCTGGGCCTTGATCCTCGCGCTGCCGCTTATGGCGGCATTTGCCCTGACGACTCTTCCGAATACCTGGCAAGGCATCGGGATCGCTTCGTGGATTGGGCTCGCCTATGTGTCCATCTTCAGCATGCTCGTCGGCTTTGTGTTCTGGTATCGCGGTCTCGCACTGGGAGGCATTGCGGCTGTGGGGCAGTTGCAACTGCTTCAACCGTTCTTCGGCCTGCTGTTGGCCTTCGGTCTTCTGCATGAAGAGGTGAGCGCCATGATGGTCGTCGCCACGCTTGCCACTGTTTTATGCGTTGCCGGCGCTCGCAAATTCTCTCGCTGAGATCAACGGCTCCTCTCCCGTTCATGCAGAATGCACCAGAGCCGGACATCGTCCAAGATCGCACACACTTTCAATATGTCTCCGGGGCTGCTGTCCGGCCGGAGATTTCTCGTCGAACGCCCCCTTCTGAGCCCCATTTCACATCACAATCCAGTGTTTCATCTTGCTTTTTGAAGGGGCTTGCTCAAATAAATTGCGACGATGGAGCAGGGTGGGGTTTCATGGCCGAGCATCTTCGAGGAATGTTGATCGCAGCATCGATGCTAATCTTTTGCCTGGGTTCCCCGGCAGCCCAGGCTAAGGACTCGGCTTCGCGGATATTGCACGACGGGTTCGACTCGTCAGGTTTTACCGAGGAAGGCGGCCTCTACTATCGGGAAAACAGCGAACAGGCCGCTGGTACGGCTGAATTTCAAACCAAGGTCAGGCGGAGTGGCTCTGGTGCACTGAAGTTGAGCGTCCGTTCCCTGTGCCCGGCCAGCGATCCAGGCTGTAGCGAGCGGGCAGAGATTTGGGAAAGGACGCCGTTGCGCGTCCCTTATGAGATTCCCGTTTGGTATGGGTTTGCGGTCAAATTTGCAGACCCTATTCCAGCAGATGACCACCGCTATCTTATCGCCCAATGGAAGAGGGAAATCGGACCGAAGGCACAGGGCGATTTCAGCCCGTATCTGGCGTTCCGCTTCAGTGGCGGCAAGATTTTCGTAACCGTTGAAACGAATTACCACCCGGACCTCGTGAGCTCACCGCAGAACGGGGTATGCCCCGATGGCGCGACGCCCGTGTGGCTTCGGCCCGAAACAAATCAAATGCGCGCACTTGTGGTACGACCGCCGGATTGGAAAGCGGCCGATGCGGATCGGTTCACGAGTTGCACGGAGAAAATCTCAGTTACCGAGCGAGGCAACGCCATACCGGAGCCCGCTTCAGGCTGGATTTATTTCGCGGTGCTCTCCAAACCGGGACCCAAAGGCACCGGTCATCTTGAGGTTTTTGCCAACGGCAAATGGATCGTTTCGGTAAAAGGTGCGATTGGCCATTCCGATGGAGGCCTCGGAAATAACCAATATTTCAAATTCGGCCCGTATCGCGATGGCGCTCCTGACGTCTGGTCGCTTTACTATGACGATTTCATTCGCTCACCGAATTGCGAAGATGTTTTGAAGCAAGCGGAATACTGCCGGATAGTCAATCGTTAGCCGATTTCGGACCATGTTCATCGGGGCGGTGGGTGCGACCTGCCTATGGCCGTCGCCGCCTGACTTCAGGCAGAAGTGTGGTGCTTTTCTGATAAATCGGACAGTTCCTTGCCATATGGGGCTGGTGCTGATCCTTTTACCCGGCTGTGCCTGTCAATTGAATCTCCGATCCAGTCTTCGGATGCCGGGCCACGTCGATCGATGATCGGGGCAAGGCGAGGCCGAAGCGTTGAGGAAATCCAAAAAATGTCGCGTCTGTGAATCCAATTGATGGAACCCTGAGGCTCGCATACTATATTAGATTCGAGGAATTGACTGGGGGAGCCGCCACAAACACGTGAATGGGGTTTTCTTACGCAATTTGAACTTCATCTCTGCACCCCATCATTCGGCCTGCAGCGCGCATCCGCAAAGTTAGCCAGGGGATATACAACCCGGACCCGGTTTTAGCGTACCTGTGAAGAAATAATGGAAAAGAATCTGCTTCGCTACATTTGGAACCACACCCGGCCTCAGCAGATCTGGGTCCTGATTGTCGTATTGGTTTCAATGATACCCTATTTTTTGTCGCTCGATCTGCCAAAGCAGATCATCAATGGACCTATCCAGGGTGCTGGGTTCGAGACTCCGAACGCGACTCAGCCTTTTATGGAATTTGATATAGGTCTGCCGCTGCTCGGATCGATCTATACGTTCGAAGGCTTCCAGCTCGGGCGTATGCAGACACTGATTGCTTTGAGTGGCGGATTTCTGTCGCTCGTCATCATCAATAACTTCTTCAAATATTATATCAATACCTACAAGGGACGGCTTGGTGAGCGCTTGCTCCGCCGCATCCGCTTTGAACTCTTTGATCGGGTGCTGCGCTTTCCGCCGCGCCGCATCAAGAATATCCACGGCGCTGAAATCGCCAGCATGATCAAGGATGAAGTGGAACCCTTTGGCGGCTTCACCGGCGATGCCTTCGTTCAGCCAGCTATGCTGGGTGGACAGGCCGTGGCAGCCATGCTGTTCATTTTGCTCCAGAGTTTCTGGCTCGGACTGGTCGCTGCGGTCATGGTGCTTGTGCAGGTGATCATTATTCCACGGATGCGCCGGCGCTTGATCGAACTTGGCCGTCAGCGGCAGATTACCGCCAGGCATCTGGCCGGCAAGGTGGGCGAAGTCGTGGAAGGCATCGGTACGATCCATGCCTACGATACTTCGAACTATGAGCGTGCGGATGTCGCCAATCGACTTGGTCAGATCTTCAAGATCCGCTATGACATCTACCAGTGGAAGTTCCTCGTCAAATTTCTGAACAACTTCCTTGCGCAGCTGACGCCTTTCTTTTTCTATCTCATCGGCGGCTACTTCGCGTTGCGAGGATCGCTGGACGTCGGTCAGCTTGTCGCCGTTATCAATGCTTACAAGGATCTTCCAAGCCCGCTCAAGGAACTGATCGACTGGGATCAGGCGCGCCAGGATGTGCAGGTGAAGTACGAGCAGGTCCGAGACTATTTCGAGTTTGATGATCTGATCGACCCGGCGACCCATGCAATTGCCTCCGTAGGTCAACCATATAGCGGCGAACAACTGGCCGCGATAAATTTGGTCATAGAGGACGAAGGCGGCGTCAGGGTATTAAATGGTGCGTCGATCCGGCTGGCGCGAGGGGAGTCCGTGGCCATGGCCGATAATATCGGGCGTGGTGCGGAGGCATTGGCGGAAGCTTTTGGACGACAGGTCTGGCCGACGTCCGGCAAGATTTTCCTGGGTGACCATGATATTCTGGAACTTCCGGAATCGATCGCGGGAAGGCGCGTCTCCTACGTATCGGCGGACACCTACTTCTTCCACGGTAGCCTCAAGGACAATCTTCTCTACGGCTTGAAACATGCCCCCGTGGAGCCCGCCCAATATGAGGGAGATGCCGCGAACCAACGGCGCTGGGAAATTCGCGAAGCCCAAATGGCTTCCAATCCGGATTTCGACGTTCGAGCCAGTTGGGTTGATCACCGTACAACATCGATCAGCGATAATGGCGATAAGAGCGACATAAAGAATTCGCTCCTCGCCGCGCTCGACAAGGTGCAACTGACTGATGATATCTTACAGTTCGCACTTCATTCCACGCTGGATGCGCAATCAAATCCTCAGCTTGTGGCTGACGTTGTTGCGATGCGTCATGCGCTTCACAACGAGATCCGCAGCACGGGTCGCTCTGGCCTGATCGTGCCGTTCGAGCCTCAAGTCTACAATAAAGAGGCGACGGTGGGAGAGAATCTGCTGTTCGGCAAGACCTTGCAGCCGCTCGACAAGACGAGCGCCCTGCTCGACAGTGACCACTTCTATACCGCGCTGGCCAAGGTTGGTCTTCTCAGAGCTTTCGTCGACACCGGCCTCACCATTGCCGGCAATATGGTGGAAATCTTTTCCGGCCTGCCCCCCGATCACCCCTTCTTCAACCAGGTGCCGTTCCTGACCGCTGACGATATCGTCTATTATCAACAGGTCTTGCAGAAGCTGGGAACGCGCCGCTCCCACGCCCTATCGGCGGAGGAGGAGCGCGCCGTGGTGCGTTTGACGCTCGAGTATATCGAACCGCGATACCGCCTTGGCGTGCTGCATGATGATCTCAGAGAAAAGATCGTCGGCGCACGCGAGATTTTCTTCGCCGAACTGCCGGCCCATCTCAGAGGATTGATCGAGCACTACGATCCAGATGGGTATATGTCCTATGCGACCCTTCAGGAAAACATCCTGTTCGGCAAGATCGCCAACCGAAATGCCGATGCTCCGAGTGAAATCCGAAATATAGCAGCGCGAGTTTCACGGGAGCGTGGCTTTTATCATCAGCTCCTGCGCGTCGGCTTGGAGTTCGACATCGGTGCTGGTGGCCGGCGGTTGACGCTGGTTCAGCGGCAGAAGCTCAATTTGGCACGTGCCCTTATCCGTCGCTCGGATTTCTATATCTTCAACAAGCCCCTGCCTGGCCAGGAAAGGCGTCTGCAGGAGGAGATCGTGAACGATGTCCTGACCTATCTGCGCCAGCAGGAGAACAATCCGACAATCGTATGGGTCTTGTCGAACATTTCTCTTTCCAAATTGTTTGAAAGAGTGGTTATGTTTGACAACGGCGAAATTGTGGAGGATGGTTTGTACGAGACACTTCGGGAAGAAAGTGGTATATTCAAGGCACTGGTGGCCTAACGATCATCTGATAGCATCCGATTGGTGGCGGCGATGTTGCTATGTGAGGAAGTGCAGTTACTGAAGAAATTGCCCTATTTTGCAGACCTTGATGGTTGCAAACTGAAACTCTTGGCCTTTGCGTCCGAACGCGTGAGCTACGAGCCGGGGCAGAAACTTTTCAAGCAGGGCGATGGCGGCGATTCTGCTTATGTCATTCTCAGCGGTACGGTGGAAACCGTGCTCGAGACCCCCGCGGGCCAGACGAAAATTCGCGAGAATGGCGTTAATTCAGTGGTCGGCGAAATATGCCTCCTTTGCGAGGGCGAGCGCACCAATACCGCCAAGGCACTCACGCATGTAGAGGCTCTCAAGATCAACAAGGATTGTTTCTCGCGGATCATCCACGACAGCCCGAACATGACGATGCGGGTGACCCGCACGCTTGCGGAACGGCTTCGGCACACGGCCGACGAACTTGATACCGTCAAAGCTCACCAGTTTGTTTGAACACGTTACATCCAACGCCAACTGATGCGTTGGGGCGCCTTTAGGCGCGTTGATAGAAGAAATACCGCCCCTTTTCCACTGAAGGTAGCCGTGGAAGCGGACGGAGATGCGGATGATCGAGCGGAAGCCCACTGACCGCAATGCCGCCGGAAATCAGCATTCCGGCCATCAGTTCCGGCAGCCACGTGATGATGATCGCGTCCTTTTCCGGATATCCGGTGCCGATATCCGCATGCGCGAGTGCCGCATCGAAGCCGATAAAACCGGCCGCGGTTTCTCGAATTTCCCCCATGACGAAATCTTCCGGTTCCGGCAGAATTGTTCGATGTGCCCCGAGATGGCGGTCGAATGCGATGATCCGCCGGTTAGGAAACAGCTCTCGAAGATGGCTGTAGCTGCGGCCATTACCGAGACCGACCTCGAGCACTGCACCTGCCGCAGGCAATAGGCCGTTAGCCTGAATATAATTCAGGATATCGCGCTGCGCGATCATGCGGCTTATAAAAATATCCAAGCGGCTCATATTGTGATCTAGGCCTTTACAATTGCTTCTGACACAATTCCGCAGCGGGTGAAGATATTTCGGGTGTCGATGATCAGTGTCGACCATTCGGCAAGTGCCGCATAATCGACCGCATCGTGATCGGTCGCGACAACCACCGCATCGAAGGCGCGAACCGTCTGCTCATTCCACGTTACCGTTTTCCGACCACGAAGTGCTGCATGCTCCCGAGTCGAGGGAATCTCGGCTACGTGAGGATCGTAAAACGATGCTTTCCCGCCGCGTGCCTCAATCAGCTCAATCAGGCGAAGTGACGGGCTTTCCCGGATATCCGGGACGTTCTTCTTGTAGGCAAGCCCCATGATCAGCACATTTGACCGGCTGAGCGCCTTTCCTGACCGCATGTCGAGCGCTTCGGCAAGCCTGCTGACAACATGGCGGGGCATTGCGGTATTGATTTCGCCTGCGAGTTCGATGAAGCGCGTCGGCTGTTCGAACTGGCGGGATCTCCAGGTCAGGTAAAAGGGGTCGATGGGAATGCAATGTCCCCCCAGACCGGGACCGGGATAGAAAGGCATAAAGCCGAAGGGCTTTGTTTTTGCTGCTTCGATCACCTCCCAGATGTCTATTCCCATTGCTTCGTAAACGAGCTTCAATTCGTTCACGAGCGCGATGTTGACAGCCCGGAAGATATTCTCCGTGAGTTTGACGGCCTCGGCTGTGGCATTGCTGGAGACGGGCACGACGGAACTGACAATGCAGCCGTAGAAGGCCGACATCAATGCGCTGGCAATGTCGCCGTCGCCTGAAACCACTTTTGGGATGGTGGAAGTCTGGAAATTCCGGTTGCCCGGGTCTTCCCGCTCCGGCGAATAGCCGAGGTAGAAATCGATGCCGCTCGTCAGGCCCTTCGATTCCAGAATAGGTTTGACGATTTCGTCGGTCGTGCCCGGATAGGTGGTGGATTCCAAAACGATGAGCTGACCGGGGCGCAACGTAGCAGCGATGGAGCGTGCAGTCTTCTCCACGAAGGAGAGATCCGGATCGCGATTGGCAGTCAACGGCGTCGGCACGCAAATCGCAATGATGTCGTAGTCGCCGAGGAGGTCGAAATCGCATGTCGCGGCGAAGCGACCGGCCTCGCGCTCCACGGCGAGGACTTCACTTGGTACAGCCTCGATATAGCTGCGATTCTCCTCGATGGCGGTAATTTTGCCGGGATCGATATCGAAGCCCATGACCTTGAAGCCGGCACGGGAAAACGCCATGGCAAGCGGCAATCCCACGTAACCGAGCCCGATCACCCCCGCCTTTGCGGTCTTCGCGCGAATAGCGGCCATGAGCTTGGAAGAATGTGTGGTATCAAGCATTCAGGATTGGCTCCGCAGCATATGGGAAGTGCCGACAGTTGAGAGAGAAGTCCCAATGTGTCAAGTGTGATCGAAAGGTCGGACGGTGACTTAAGTTTGGCTATGCCTTGATACAAGTCTTTGCCTGATCCCTCACGCATTCGTCATTGTCCGCTTATGAAAATTGCCTTCTATTCACCCTTGAAGCCCCCCGGTCATCCTGTCCCTTCAGGTGATCGACTGATGGCGCGCCTGCTCATCCAGGCGCTCACTCTTGCCGGCTACGATATCGAGATCGCTTCAGAATTTCGTTCCTTCATGCCGACCGCAAGCAACTCCAGTTTTGCAGAGCGACGGCAGGCCGCTCAAGCCGAGATTGCGCGGCTGGAAGAAGGATGGACTTCCGGCGGACAGCCCGATCTGTGGTTCTGTTATCACCCCTATTACAAGGCCCCCGATCTGCTCGGTCCGGCGCTCTGTCAGCATTTTGGACTGCCTTATGTGACCGCAGAAGCCTCCTACTCGTTGCGGCGCAATGAAGGCGCTTGGGTGCTCAGCCAGGAGGCTGTATTGAGCGCGGTCCAAATGGCGGCCGTGAATCTTTGTTTCACCGGTCGGGATGAGCGAGGCCTTCGTGCCGTCGCTCCGCAAGGTCGGTTCGAACGCTTGCCGGCATTCATCGATCCAGCCCCATTTCTGGTTCATGAACCAAGGCCCGAGCCTTTTCGCCTGATCACTGTCGCCATGATGCGGCCGGGCGACAAGCTCGACAGTTACCGCACGCTCGCCGAAAGCCTTCGTCTTCTCCAGCATCTCCCGTGGACGCTGGATGTAATCGGCGACGGGCCAGCGCGAGCCGAGGTCGAAGTAGCTTTCGGATTCCTCACGCCGGAGCGAATCCGCTGGCATGGTGTCAAGACCGCCGACGAAATCGCCGAACTGCTGTCGGCTGCCTCGCTTTATGTCTGGCCCGGACACGGCGAGGCCTACGGCTTGGCCTATCTGGAGGCGCAGGCTGCCGGCCTGCCTGTGATTGCGGAAGAAACCGCCGGCGTCCCCGAAGTTGTCGTCAGCGGGCGCACGGGTCTGCTGATGAGCGCCGGTGATGTGAGCGCTTACGCGGCTGCGATCGAGCGCCTTTTAACTTCCGGAGCGGAGAGGCAGGCTATGGCGGTCGAGGCGCGCCGGTTCGCCAGCAACGAGCGTTCGGTTGATCGTGCAGCCATCAGGCTGCAGGACATTCTGGCAAGATATATCGGAGCCTCTTCATGACCAGGGATCTCCTAGTGCGGGCTCTCGACCGCGCCGCCGAAAACAACCGGCCTATTACGTTCTGGTTGCGGGACGACGATGCGACCGAGCCGACAAATCCGCTTGAGCAGTTGCTCGAGCTCACCGCCGAGAACGACGTTCCAGTCACGCTCGCCGTGATTCCGGCAGGTGCCGGACAATCCCTCTCTGCGAGGCTCGAGGATGAGCCTTTGGTGACCGTGGCCGTACACGGCTGGAGCCATCAAAATCATGCCCCGGAAGGGGAGAAGAAGCAGGAACTCGGATCGCACCGGGACCCTGCTGTCGTGCTGGCCGAAATCGACCAAGGTCGGAAGCGCTTGGAGGGTCTGTTCGGGGAGCGTGCGTTTCCCATGCTCGTGCCGCCATGGAACCGTATCGATCGGGGTTTGCTGCCAGCGCTGCCGCCTCTCGGCATTCAGGCGCTTTCGACATTCGGCAGGGAAAATGGAAACGGCCGCATTCCCCTTTTGAATACTCATATCGACATTATCGACTGGCACGGCACCAGAGGAGGGCGGTCGGAGGACTTGCTGTTTGGGGAGGTTCTGCGAAGGATCGGGGAGTTAAGCGGGCATCCGCTCGATACGATCGGCATCCTGAGCCATCACCTAGTGCATGATGCATCCGCCTGGCGCTTTCTTGAAACGCTGTTTGAGCTTACGCGCGGACACCCGGGGTGCCGCTGGATGCGTAGCGAGGAGATCGTCCGGACAGCACAGCACTGATCGGCCGCAAAAGTTCAGTCACCACGGTTTCCAGGCAATCAGCAGTCCGGACGTTGTGTTTTCGGCTCTAGCTGCCAATTGCCGAACCTCCTCCAAGGTCGCGGCGGCAGGGGCGCTGGCGGCAACAAAATCGGCGGGGGCGAGATTTATTGCGGTTGAGCGGGCTGCGACCGTGAAGAGCAGCGGTCCCGTCGTCCACCAGGCCGGTGCGCCAGGCAATTCGGCGCGGATACCCGTCAGAGCTTCGATCATCTTGGAGAAGACGGGATGGCTGGGCGGTGCTGCAATGAAGGAATTGGCCAGCAGCGCGACGCCTGCGCCAGTATTGCGCGGGATATCCTCGGCAAAAGCGCCGAGTCCGGTCAACTGCAGGTGATCGTGAAAAGTTGCGCCGCGCTGCGCCGGGTACCAGTCGCAGTCGAGATAAATTCCGCCGATTTGGTCGAGGATCAGGTAACGCGCGACATCGACGGCGCCTGGATAATCGCCAGCCTCCAGCATTCCCTTGAAGATCGCATTTTCATATGCGCCGACAGCGCGCAAGTCCTCCTCGCGCCAGAGGCGATGGCGGTAGCCGTGAAGGTCGGCATGTTCTCTCCAAGCCTCGACCGTCACCGGTACCGGCTTCTTTCCGATCCAGATCTGGTGGATGACGCGCGGCACCGGCAAAGTCATGGCCGCAGCCATTATGCGGCGCTCGTCCGCATTGTATTTCACATGTTTTGCGATGATTTCCGGCGGTGGCACCAAATGATATTGATAACTGATCTTCCGGATGGGATCTGCTTCGGATTTGGCGAGCTTTAGCAGGACGGATTGCAATTGCCTTGGCAGACCTAGCGAAGTTCTTGCTCCGAGGGCTTCTGCCATCGCGTCAGCCTCGCTAAGCAGTGTATCGAGGATTGATCGTGCTTCTTGGAAAAGTCCTTTCCTGATGAGATCCTGGGCGTCTCGCAGAAGGTCTTTATAATATTGTCTGGTTTTCATGAACGAGCCTGAAAAACACGAATTTGCAGCATAGACGATGCTAGCGCTTATGCGCTACGATGCTTGTTATAACCCAGTCAACCAATGCGCGACCCGTGCTTTCGTGAGACAATGTCCCTAGTCCAGTTTTCGTTCGATGAGCCACTCAGCCGAGGCGAGCGCACAGCATCAATGAAAGTGCTAGGCAATGGGCGAGCATCCCTGAAGCAACAGTCTCAGGTTTCAGATCACGCGGCAAGCGGGCGATCGGCATGACATATACGCCCGACCTCCTGAGAATAGAAAACCTGTCAGTCAGTTTTCCGATTTTTGGCGGTAGGATCAACGCAGTCAAGAATTTCAGCATGCGTATCCGCCCTGGCAAGGTGACCGCGCTCGTTGGCGAGTCCGGGTCTGGAAAGTCGGTCATCGGGCGCACTATCCTCGGGATAGAAAGCCCCATCGCCTCCATCGGCGGACGTATTCTTTACAATGATCCCGCACTCGGCCAGTCGGTCGATCTCCTAAGCCTGCCGCGCGACGGACGACAGATCCGCCATATCCGAGGCAATCGCATCGGCATGATCTTCCAAGAGCCGATGACATCTTTCTCACCGCTCCATACCATCGGCAACCAGATCGAGGAAGCGCTACGCATCCATGATGCTTCCTCCGCCAAGGATCAGCTCGAGCGAATAGACGAGATGCTTTCCCTTGTAGGCTTTGGGGACCCGGCCAAGGTACGCCGGATGTACCCTTTCGAGCTCTCCGGCGGCATGCGCCAACGCGCCATGATAGCCGCCGCGCTGATCTGTCGGCCAGCTCTCCTGATTGCTGACGAGCCTACGACTGCTTTGGATGTAACGATCCAGGCGCAGATATTGAAACTGCTCCGCGATCTCCAGGATCGCTTCCAGATGGCGATGCTGCTGATCACCCACGATCTCGGTGTGGTCACCAATCTGGCCGACGAGGTCGTGGTCGCCTATCGCGGCGAAGTCATGGAGTCCGGTACCGTCGACGACATATTCCGCCGACCGGTTCATCCCTATCCGAAGGGATTGATGGCTGCCGTGCCGCATTTCGATATGCATCCCGGCGAGCGCTTGAAGCCGTTGCGGGAAATCGAAATCGACAGCTCGGAACTGCTTGGCAAGCGCAAGGGACTTAAGGGCCTCACGGATCAGAATGTCATCCTGTCGGTCCGTCACGTCAGCAAGTCCTTCAGCACGAAGAAGTCAGGCTTTTTCGGGGACGGCCAAGGGCGCACCTTAGCGGTGAACGACGTGAGCTTCGACATCCGCCGGGGCGAAAGTCTTGGCCTTGTGGGTGAGAGCGGCTGTGGCAAGACGACGCTGAGTAAAATCCTCATGCGCGGCCTCAGCGCCGATGGCGGTTCGGTGGCTTTCAATACGGAAGGTCGTTCCATCAACGTGCTGGAGGCAAGGGGCCGCGATCTCGAAATGCTGCGCCAGAAGATTCAGATGGTTTTTCAAGACCCGATCTCGTCACTCTCGCCGCGCATGACCGTTCGCAATATCGTCGGCGAAGGACTTGAGATTCACAACCGCGGCAACCGGAGCGATCGGCTGGCTTCGGTGCGTCGGCTCATCCGGACCATGGGGCTCGATGAGGGGGCGCTCACCCGCTATCCCCATAGCTTCTCCGGTGGGCAGCGCCAGCGCATCGGCATCGCGAGAGCTTTGGCGCTCGGTCCCGAACTGCTGATCTGCGACGAACCGGTATCGGCTTTGGACGTCTCGGTCCAGGCCCAGATTCTCAACCTGCTGAAGGATCTCAAGAAGGATCTTGGCCTCACTTATCTCTTCATCTCGCATAATCTTGCGGTGGTGAACTACATGGCCGATCGGGTGGCGGTCATGTATGCGGGTCGTATTGTCGAGATCGGCCCCTGCGAAGTCATTCTCAGAGATCCGGTTCATCCCTATACGCGCAAGCTCATTGCGGCCATTCCCGTGCCGGATCTCGATCGCCCGCTCGATTTCAATGCACTCGGCCAAAAGAAGACAAGCGGCTTTCATGGCTGGGGCAAACAGTTCGACGACGAGGCCGGCGGACAGGGGCTCGCCCATGCCGACCTCGGCAACGGCCATCTGGTCCTGGCGCGCCGCAATGTCGACGCACGCGAGCTGCGATCATGATAAACCGGCGGACTCTCCTTGGTCTATTGGCCTCCACTACCCTTTCCGTGCGGATTGCCGCGGCATCGAGTAAATCCTCGCCTGCTGCGGCCTCGGATACTCCGGGAGGTCTTCCGGACAAGCCGCGGCGCGTTGATCTGGCCGCCATGGGGCGCATGCCCGGCAAGCGCGGCGGCACCATTCGCATGCTCATCGGTGGGCAGCGCGATATCCGGCTGATGCCGATTTACGGCTATGCGCGGCTTATCGGCTATGACGAAGCGCTCAATCTGCAGCCGGATATTCTCGAAAGTTTTGAAACAACGGAAGATCGCATCTTCACCTTTCGCATTCGGCAGGGACATTGCTGGTCCGATGGCAGCGAATTCACCACGGAGGATTTCCGGTTCTGTTGGGAGGACATCTACAACAATCGCGAATTGCACCGTGGCGGCATTCCGACCGATTTACGGGTGGATGACCGGGCGCCGGTCTTCGAAATCCTCGACAAATGGACAGTGCGCTACAGCTGGCATGCTCCTAACCCGGATTTCCTTGCGCAGCTCGCCGCTCCGTCGCCGCTGAAGCTGGCGATGCCGGCGGCCTATCTTAAGCAGTTCCACGCCCGCTATCAGGATCCGGAGACCCTCGCCAAACTGTGCAAGAAATATCGCGTCGAAAACTGGAGCGATTTGCAGCTCAAGATGTCGCGCACCAATCGGCCTGAAAATCCGGACCTGCCGACCCACGACCCTTGGCGCAACACGACCGAGCCGCCTGCATCCCAGTTCGTATTCGTTCGCAACCCCTATTTCCATCGCCTCGACGAAAACGGCACTCAGCTTCCCTATATCGACCGTGTGCTGCTGAATGTCAGTTCGGCGGATATCATCGCCGCCAAGGCCGGCGCCGGTGAAAGCGACCTGCAGCTCATGAATATCGATTTTGCGGACTACACGTTCCTGAAAAGCGCCGAAGACCGCTTTCCCATCAAGGTAAACCTTTGGAAGCGTACCCAAGGTTCGCGCATCGCGCTACTGCCAAATCTAAACTGCAATGACGAGGTGTGGCGCTTGCTTCTGAGGGATGTCAGGGTACGGCGCGCTTTGTCCCTCGCGATCGACCGCACGGAAATCAACAAGGCGGTTTTTTACGGGTTGGCGCATGAAAGTGCCAATTCGATCCTCCCCGAAAGCCCGCTTTTCAAGCCCGAATATGCTCGGGCCTGGGCGGCTTACGATCCTGAAGAGGCAAACAGACTTCTCGATGAGGCGGGCTTGCCGAGGACGCATCCTCACGGAATACGATCCCTGCCGGATGGCCGACCCGCCACGATCATTGTGGAGAATGCCGGTGAAAACAATTTCGAGAGCGATGTGCTGGAACTCATCGCCGATCATTGGCGCGAAATCGGTATAAAGCTGTTCTCCCACAGTTCGCAGCGTGATCTCTTTCGCAAGCGGGTCATCGGCGGTGAAGCCATCATGTCGGTCTTCCAGGGCCTGGACAACGGCGTGCCGACGGCGGACATGCCGCCCAGGGAGCTGGCACCTACTGCCGATGATCAGTTGCAGTGGCCGGTCTGGGGCCTTCATTATCTCTCCGGCGGCAGCGACGGCCACCCTCCCGACATGCCGGAGGCAATCGAACTCGTCGATCTCATGCGCGCCTGGCGTCGTGCATCGACCTTTGCAGAAAGGGAGGCGATCTGGCACAGGATGCTGCAACGCTTCACCGATCAGGTTTTCACGATCGGCATCGTCAATGCGGCCCTTCAACCTGTTATCCGCTCGTCCCGCCTGCGCAACATGCCCGATAAGGGGCTCTTCGGTTTCGATCCGACCTCCTATCTCGGGGTCTATCTGCCCGACACCTTCTGGCTGGAGGAGGAAGTCTGATGGTCCGCTACATTCTCTGGCGGATCGTGGTGATGATCCCAACATTGGTCCTCATCTCGATGTTCGTCTTTACGATCATCGAACTGCCGCCGGGTGACTATTTCGAAAGCTATGTCGCCGAAATGCGGGCGATCGGCGAGAAGGCCGACATGCAGGAGATCGAGGAATTGCGGGCGCGCTACGGCTTCGATAAGCCAGCGCCGATCCGCTACCTGCGCTGGGCAACCGGCATGCTGGTTGGCGATTTCGGCTATTCGTTCGAATACCGCATGCCGGTGAACGATGTGGTTGGGGATCGGCTATGGCTGACGATCCTGGTCTCGACGGTGACGATCGCTCTCACCTGGCTGATCGCTTTCCCGATCGGAATCTATTCGGCAACGCATCAATATAGCTGGGGCGACTACGGGCTTACTCTAGTGGGGCTTATCGGCCTCGCCATTCCGAATTTCGTGCTGGCGCTGGTCTTCATGTATTTCGCCAATATCTGGTTCGGCACGTCGATCGGCAACCTGATGGACCCGCAATATCTAGGGCAGTCGATGAGTTGGGATAAATTCAAGTCCATCCTCGAGCATCTTTGGATCCCGGTCATCATCATCGGCACGGCCGGCACGGCTGGCATGGTCCGGCGCCTGAGAGCCAACCTGCTGGACGAGTTGCAGAAGCAATATGTGATGACGGCCCGGGCGAGAGGCCTCCATCCGTTCCGCGTCCTCCTGAAATATCCGCTTCGCATGTCGCTTAACTTCTTCATCTCGGACATCGGCTCCATTCTGCCGACAATCATCTCCGGTGCCGAGATCACCGCCGTCGTCTTGTCGCTGGAGACGACCGGTCCGCTGCTGATCAGGGCGCTTCAGAGCCAGGACATGTATCTTGCCGGATCGTTTCTGATGTTCCTGGCCTTCCTGACGGTCATCGGCGTATTGATTTCCGATATCGCGCTCGCGCTCTTTGATCCGAGGATTCGACTCAAGGGCGGGAGCATGAAATGACCACGTCGCTGCCGCCGGATGGCGAGCCCCTTCCGCACTATGTTTCCGCAACACCGTTCGACCCATATGCAGACGAACAGGCAAAAGACGGGAAGAAGGTTTTCAAGCAGGCGTCGCAGTTCCAGTTGATGTTCTGGCGCTTTCGCCGCCATCGGCTGGCCGTCGCTTCGGCAGTCGTGCTGCTCATCGCCTACGTCTCCATCGTCTTCATCGAATTCCTGGCTCCCTACAATCTGCATACGCGCAACATGGACAACATCTATGCGCCGCCTCAGCGGGTACGATTGTTCCATGAAGGGAAATTCGTCGGGCCTTTCGTCTATGGGCACCATATGACGCTCGATATGAAGACGCTGCGCCGGGTCTATACCGATGACCGGAACAACGTGCAGCCGCTGCGTTTCTTCTGCCGCGGCGATGCTTATCGTTTCTGGGGTGTCGTCGAAAGCGACCTCCATTTGGTCTGTCCGTCGCAGAAGGGGGATTTCTTCCTGCTTGGCACCGATCGGTTGGGGCGGGACGTCCTTTCGCGCATTCTCTACGGCGCGCGCATCTCGCTGACGATCGGACTTCTGGGTATTATCACCAGTTTCCTGCTCGGGATCGTCATCGGCGGCCTCGCCGGCTATTACGGAGGTGTCGTCGATCTGTTCGTCCAGCGGGTGATCGAAGTCCTGCAGTCAATTCCGAGCATTCCGCTCTGGCTTGCACTTGCAGCCATCATGCCGGCGGATTGGAGTCCGCTTGTCATCTATCTTGGCATCACTTTCATCCTCGGCCTGCTGGACTGGACGGGCCTTGCGCGCGCTGTTCGCTCGAAACTGCTGGCCCTGCGTGAAGAGGACTACGTTCTTGCGGCCCAACTGATGGGAGCGAGCCATTGGCGCATTATCGGCCGGCACCTGATTCCCGGTTTCATGTCGCACCTGATCGCCAGCGCGACCCTCACCATTCCCGGCATGATCCTTGGCGAAACCACGCTAAGCTTCCTCGGCCTCGGCTTGCGCCCGCCAATCACGAGTTGGGGGGTGCTTCTGACAGAAGCCCGCACCATCAACGTGCTCGCGCTCTACCCCTGGCTGCTGTTTCCGGTCGTTCCTGTGATCGTCGTTATCCTGGCGTTCAACTTCCTGGGAGATGGACTGCGCGATGCCGCAGACCCTTATCGGTAACTTGCAATGTGCCGTCTTGCGGACTACTGATCCTTGCACATGGCGTCGCTGCCACACGTCGTTCCATAGCCACATCGACATCGGAAAGTATCAACGTAGCAATGCAGCGAAAACTCGTCGTCCTGCTGAAGGGGTATCCCCGGCTTTCCGAAACATTCATCGCGCAGGAACTGCTTGGCCTCGAACGCGCCGGTTTCGAGCTTGTTCTCGTCTCCATGCGCCGCCCGACCGACAAGAAGCGTCATCCCATCCATGACGAAATCCGTGCACCGGTGCATTATCTGCCCGAGTATCTGCACGAGGAGCCGTTCCGCGTTCTGCGCTCTCTCATCCTCGCATGTGCGAAGCCGGGCTTCTTCGCCGCGTGCAAGGATTTCATACGTGATCTCGGTCGGGATTTCACGCGCAATCGCGTCCGCCGTTTCGGCCAGGCGGCCGTACTCGCCGTCGAATGGCCTGATGGAGCCGATTGGCTGCATGTCCATTTCATCCATACGCCGGCGGCAGTCGGGCGTTATGCGAGCCGTATGATCGGAATCCCCTGGAGCGTTTCGGCGCATGCCAAGGACATCTGGACGACCAAGGAATGGGAGTTGCGTGAGAAGCTCGCCGACGCGCGATGGACCGTCACCTGTACCCAGGCGGGTTTCGAGCGCCTTCGCGGTCTGTCTATGCGTGAAGAGATCGTGCATCTGAGTTATCACGGGCTCGATCTTGACCGTTTTCCGCCTTTCGAAGCGGAACGTCCATTGCGCGACGGTGCCGATGCGAGCCAGCCGATCAGCATTCTCAGTGTCGGACGCGCTGTCGACAAGAAGGGCTTCGACATTCTGCTGAAAGCCCTTTCGTTGCTGCCTGACGATCTTCACTGGTGTTTCGAGCACATCGGAGGCGGCGAGGAACTGAGCAAGCTCAAGGCTTTGGCCGCCAGACTGGGCATCGATGATCGCATCCGTTGGCATGGTGCGATGGCCCAGCAGGAAATCCTCGCCTATTACCGCAGCTCCGACATCTTCGCGCTTGCCTGCCGGGTGACCGGCAATGGCGATCGCGACGGGCTTCCGAATGTTCTTGTCGAAGCTTCCAGCCAGAAGCTCGCCTGCGTCTCGACCTCGATCTCCGGTATTCCCGAGATGTTTTCAAACGGCGTGAACGGTTACCTTGTCGAACCAGAAGACCCGGTTGCTTTTGCGAAGATGCTCGAAAGTGCCATTCGGGACCCCGCGGGTCGTCGGGCGATAGGCATCGCCGCCGAAGTGAAGGTGCGCGCGGAATTCGACCATCGCGAAAGCATCCGGCAGCTCCAGGCTTTGTTTGCCGATCGGCCGATCGCTGTCCCGTTGAACCAGGTGCCGGCTCCATGACCTCTCCGAAGGTTTTTTTCTATGTCCAGCACCTTCTCGGCATCGGCCATCTTGCCCGTGCAAGTCGCATTGCCGCCGCGCTGCGCGAGGGGGACTTCTCGGTCACCATGGTAACGGGAGGCCTTCCCTTGGAAGGCTTTCCCGCTGCGGGGATCGACCATGTGCAGCTTGAACCGGCCGTCACGGCCGGCGACGGTTTTTCAAAACTGAAGGACGCTGCGGGAAACCCGATAAACGAGGCAGCGGAGACACGGCGTCGCGAACAGCTTCTTGCCGTGTTCCGGGCGCGGCAGCCGGATATCGTGATCATCGAGGCGTTTCCTTTCGGCCGCCGGCAGGTCCGTTTCGAGCTCCTTCCGTTGCTGGCTGAAATTGAACGTTGTGAAACGCGTCCCCTCGTCATTAGTTCGATACGTGATATCCTGCAGGAGAACCGCAAGGCCGGCCGCGACGAGGAAACGATAGCACTCGTCAGGGACCATTTTGACCGGGTGCTCGTCCATGGTGACCCCAATTTCGTACGGCTGGAGAAGACCTTCCCGCTTGCCGCGGAGATAGCCGACAAGGTCTCTTATACCGGTCTTGTCGCACCGCCTGCGCCGGAACCGCGTGAGGCCGAATTCGACGTTATCGTCTCCGCTGGTGGAGGTGCCGTTGGCGCAAAACTGATCGAAGCGGCGATGGAGGCCTATCCGAAACTACCGTCGCTTGGGCGCTGGTGCGTCATTGCCGGTCCCAACCTCGATCAAGCAGAAATGGACCGCCTGATAGCGATGGCATCGCCGGAAATCGAGATCGTGCGGTTTCGTAAGGATTTTCCAGGTCTGCTCGGGCAGGCGCGGCTTTCTATTTCACAGGCTGGATACAACACAGTCTGCGATATTCTACAGGCTCGCTGCCGGGCTGTGCTGATCCCGTTCGCTGCGGGCGGAGAAACCGAGCAAACGACCCGTGCCGAAAAACTCCAGGAACTTGGACTGGCGGTTTCGGTGGACGAGGCGACGCTTTCAGCGCAAGCGCTGATCGAAGCCATTCCTGCTGCCCTGACGCTCGACCTCGCAGCTGCGGTTCCATTGCGGCTTGATGGAGCCCCGCGGACTGCAGCTATCCTCCGGGAACTTCTTGCGGAGCGCGTCGGAAAGACACGACGATAACGCCTGGTCGACCAGGCCGTTCAAGACGGCAATCCTCCTTGGACCACTGAAAGGTGGTCGGAACTATCGCGGCCGAGCCAAGTGTTGACCATTTGGCAGATATTGGACAACCCATCCAGCTGCATATGCGGTGCGGTGACAGACGGCGGTGGGCGCTTCAGGAGATCTTTGAGCGCCTGAGACAGACGGGCCCCGTCTACCGATTCGTCGGGATGGAGCATGTCCACCAAGCCGAGTTCATAGGCTCGGAGTGCACGTATCAACTGCTCCTCTCGAGGCTGGATACGTGGGATGATCAGTGCCGGCTTGTCGAAGGAGAGGATTTCGCAATAGGTGTTGTAGCCGCCCATGGCGACGACAGCTTTGGCGCCGGCGATCAGGTCTTCCATCCGGTTGTCGAATTCGATGATTTCGAGCGCCGGGTTCCGAGCACCGGCCTGGGTCAGTTGTTGGCGTTGCTCGGCGGGCATATAGGGCCCAAGCACCAGGAGAGCCCGCTGTGTCAGCGTGGGATCACTGTCATAGGCGTTGATCACATCGCGAATGAGGTCGCTGCCGTCGCCGCCGCCGCCGGTCGTCACAAGGATATAGTCGTCTCGCTCTCGCGTTCCGTTGCGCGGTTTGGAAGAAGCTTGACGCTGCAGAAAGCCGACGAAGTTCATCTTCGCTCGCAGCGACTGTGGCACCTCAAGGCCGAGGAGGGGATCGTAGAAATCAGGAGGCCCATAGACCCATATATCGTCATAGAGCTGATCGACCTTGCGGAGAACGTCGTTTCGTTCCCACTCGGACTTCAAAAGATGTGGCGCGTCCATGACTTCACGCAGGCCGAGCACCAAGGCCGTGCCCCTGGTTTTCAGATAGACCAGGGTCTCCTCCACCTCGCGACGCAAGCCCATTGGCTCCTTGTCGACAATGAAGATGTCCGGCTCAAATGTCTCCGCTGTATGACGGATGATCGACTGCCGCATCTTCAGTGTATCGTGAAGATCTATGTGACGGTTCATCGACGTGTATTCGCCATTGCGCAGCTTGATGACACTGGGAATTTTGACGAAGTCCACGCGGGCCCGATAGTCAAATGCGCCGGCAATGGTGGCTCCTGAAATGATGAGCACACGAAGCCCGCTGAAGGCATCGACGAGTGAATGCGCAATCGTCCTGCATCGCCGAAGATGGCCGAGGCCGAACGTGTCGTGGCTGTACATCAAAATTCGCGCGTTTTGGGGAAAAGGCGACATTGGTAGGTTCCGATCAGCAACTTCAGCGCAGTGGAGTGTTCCATTCTCCACGGATTCGAGCAGGTTCTTATCTTGAGATGAATGTCGTCATCACTTTCCACCATGACCTAATATCGGGAAGTCCGGCATTCCAAGGTGTTCCGGTTCGAGCTGAACGCCGGCGGCTCAACTCTCCCCGTAGAGGTTCTTAAAATGCATTGCAGTCAATCAAATCGATCACAGGTTCCGGGCACATAAGCTTTTCGTTGGCTTATGCTGGCCAGCACACCGCTCATAACGGCTTTTTCAGCGGTCGACGATATGGTGTCAACCGGAATCGTTTCCGTCAACTCCCGCATCACGAAGCTGTTTTCGATCAGTGATGGCTGAGCCGCCATGAATACTACCGCCAGATTTTCGCCAAGGTCGGCCGGTTCGATTCAATTTCCATCGCGATGCTGGATCGGTCAAGTCTGATGCCTTTGCCTGGTAGAGGCCGACGGGTAGAAAGGTTCCATGGTTTTGCTTTACTTGGCCGCAGCCTCTTTGCCTTCACGCCCACTCTGCGTTCGGCATGCTCCTGGTCCGGTAGCGACCCGCGAAACCAGTCGCCGCCGCCTGGGGATGTACGACTAACGGAGGATATACCAGCGGCAGAGGTTTGGTTACTTCTAAACACTGGTCTATTCCCCCGTAGGAGTTGAGTCGGAGAAATAGACTTGGAGGGTTAGGCGCCGACTGGCGCCTTTTGAAAAAGGGAGGAGCATTCATGGCGGACAAGTCTTCGTCCAATGCCTACTGGACCGCGAATGTGCGTGTCATCTGCATATGTCTGGCGATCTGGGCGGTCGTTTCCTACGGCTTCGGCATCCTGCTGCGTCCGGCGCTGTCCGGCATCAAGGTCGGCGGTACGGATATCGGTTTCTGGTTTGCGCAGCAGGGGTCGATCGTCATCTTCATCGCGTTGATCTTCTACTATGCAATATACATGAACAAGATCGATCGCGAATTCGGCGTCGACGAGCAGTAAGGCGGGCCCATATTATGGATCAATATACGCTTAATCTGCTGATCGTGGGGGCATCCTTCGCTATCTACATCGGCATAGCAATCTGGAGCCGGGCCGGCTCCACGGCTGAATTCTACGCCGCAAACCGCGGCGTTCACCCCGTCATGAACGGCATGGCGACTGCCGCAGACTGGATGTCGGCCGCTTCTTTCATCTCGATGGCTGGCCTCATCGCCGGCGTCGGCTACGCCAATTCCACCTATCTTATGGGCTGGACCGGCGGCTATGTACTGCTCGCGCTTCTGCTTGCGCCCTATCTGCGCAAGTTTGGCAAGTACACGGTGCCGCAGTTCATCGGTGACCGCTTCTACAGCCAGAGCGCACGTCTTGTGGCGGTCATCTGCCTCATTATCATCTCGGTAACCTATGTTATCGGTCAGATGACCGGTGCCGGTGTTGCCTTCTCGCGCTTCCTTGAAGTGGAGTCCTCCACCGGCCTCTGGATCGCTGCCGCAGTTGTTTTCGTCTATGCGGTTCTAGGTGGCATGAAGGGCATTACCTATACCCAGGTTGCCCAGTATGTTGTCCTGATCATCGCCTACACGATTCCGGCGATCTTTATATCGATCCAGCTCACGGGCAATCCGGTTCCGCCGCTTGGCCTGTTCTCGACTCACATGGAATCGAGCCTGCCGCTGCTCCAGAAGCTCGACCAGGTCGTTACCGACCTCGGCTTCACGGCCTACACCGCGCAGGGGTCCATGCTGAACATGACCCTGTT
>NZ_JPYQ01000022.1:82294-268208 GCF_000757525.1 Rhizobium sp. YS-1r
CCCTCGGCTTCACGGCCTACACCGCGCAGGGGTCCATGCTGAACATGACCCTGTTCACCTTGTCGCTGATGATCGGCACCGCCGGTCTGCCGCATGTCATCATCCGCTTCTTCACCGTTCCGAAGGTGGCTGATGCGCGCTGGTCGGCAGGCTGGGCGCTGGTGTTTATCGCGCTTCTCTACCTGACTGCTCCGGCGGTCGGCGCTATGGCGCGCCTGAACATCATCAACACGATCTTCCCGAACGGTGCATCGCAACAAGCGGTTCTCTATGATGAGCGTCCCGACTGGATGCGTAACTGGGAAGTGACCGGGCTCCTGAAATTCCAGGACAAGAACGGCGACGGCCGCATGCAGTATTATAACGACAAGTCCGAGGGCTTCAAAGCTCAGGCAACAGAGCGCGGCTGGGCTGGCAATGAACTGGAAATCAACAATGATATTCTCGTTCTCGCCAATCCGGAAATTGCGCAGCTTCCGGGCTGGGTCATCGGCCTTATCGCGGCTGGCGGTCTTGCTGCAGCCTTGTCGACGGCCGCTGGTCTGCTGCTTGCCATCTCATCCGCGATCAGTCACGATCTGATCAAGGATTGGATGAAACCGGATATTTCCGAAAAGGGTGAGCTCATGGCTGCCCGCGTGGCCATGGGCGGTGCTATTGTGGTGGCGACTCTGCTGGGTCTCAACCCACCCGGATTTGCCGCTCAGACGGTGGCACTCGCCTTCGGTCTTGCCGCAGCAAGTATCTTCCCGGTTCTGATGATGGGCATTTTCTCGAAGCGCATCAACTCGGTCGGCGCGACGGTCGGCATGCTTGTCGGTCTTATCGTGACGTGCCTCTACCTGTTCACCTACCTCGGATGGTTCTTCATCAAGGGGACCAACATGCTGGCGGATGTTCCGGCCAACTACCTGTTCGGCATCCCGCCGACGGCGTTCGGCCCGATCGGCGCCCTGTTGAACTTCGCGACGGCCTATATCGTCTCGATGATGAGCCAGTCCCCGCCGCAGCATGTACAGGATCTCGTGGAATCCATACGGGTTCCGCGGGGTGCCGGGGCGGCTACAGGCCACTGATATCCATTTATGCGGCAGGAAGCGGGCGGTGATAGCCGCCCGCTTTCTTCTCTCAACCGGCCTCGCGCGCTTGCATGAGGGCTCTTATGGGATCTACCTCGCCTAATATCGCCAAGTTTCTCGAGACTGTTCATCCCTATGACAGCCTGCCAAGGCGTGAGTTTGATCATGTCGCGCAACGATTTATCCGCCAAAGCCTGTCGGCTGGCAGCGAAATCTACAGCCGTGGCGATCCCCTGCCCGGCCTCTATCTCGTCATGGAAGGCAGCGTCGAGATCCGTGATTCTTCCGGCACTGTCATCTCCCAGCTTTCTCCGCGGAATTCTTTCGGCGAACGCGGCCTGATGGCCGATGGCCGAGCCGTCACCAATGCCCGGGCCTTGACCGACGTCATCCTGCTTGTCCTGCCGACGGCCGAGTTCAAGCGGCTTTTAGCTGAGCATCCGGTCTACACCCGCTTTTTCTCACGTGGTCGTGGCAACGATATCCGTCGCGCCGACATGACCTTGCGGAAGGTCGGGGACTTGATGTCGAAGCCGCCGCTGGTCTGTTCATCGAAGGACAGTGTCAGGCATGCTGCGGAACTCATGCGCGATCGCAAGGTGTCGAGTCTCGGCGTCGTGGACAACGGAACCTTCGTCGGCATTGTCACCACGCGTGATCTTGCTGCGAGGGTGCTGGCTGAGGGCCTCGACCCTGTCAACACGTCCGTATCAACGGTGATGACGCGGGACCCCATCGGGCTTACAGAGCAGGATTTGGGTTCCGACGTCCTCAATCTGATGCTGGAGCGCGGCGTCGGGCATCTGCCGGTCGTCGAAGGTGATCGGATCGTGGGCATGATTACACAGACGGATCTGACACGATTTCAGGCCGTCTCCTCGGCGTTGCTAATCCACGAAGCTTCAACCGCCGAAAAGGTGGAGGATCTACGAAGCATCACGGCGCGCATCCCGCAGCTTCTCGCGCAACTGGTCGGCGGCAACAATCCTCACGAGGTCGCAACCAGGCTGATTACCGATATTGCCGATGCGGTAACACGGCGGCTTATCGTCCTTGCCGAGCGGGATCTGGGCCCTCCGCCCGTTCCCTATCTCTGGCTCGCATGCGGCAGCCAAGGCAGGCAGGAACAGGCCGGGGTGAGCGACCAGGATAACTGTATCTTCATCGATGACAGTTTCGTCGAAAGCCAACGTCCATGGTTCGAGAAACTCGCCCGTTTCGTTAGCCACAACCTCGATGCCTGCGGATATGTCTTCTGCCCAGGAGACATGATGGCGACCAATCCCCGTTGGTGTCAGCCGGTAAGTGTCTGGCGAGGATACTTCCACGGGTGGATAACCGCGCCGGAACCGATGGCGCAGATGCTTGCAAGCGTCATGTTCGATCTGCGCCCCATAGCCGGCACGGTATCGCTTTTCGGAAGTTTGCAGGCTCAGACCTTGGAGCAGGCGAGCAGGAATTCGATCTTCGTGGCCCATATGATCAGCAATTCGTTGAAACATGCACCGCCGCTCGGTCTCTTGCGAGGCTTTGTCACCGTTCGCAATGGGGAACACCGCAACCAGATCGACATGAAGCACAATGGTGTCGTGCCTGTCGTCGATCTCGGGCGGGTCTACGCCTTGATGGCACGGCTGACACCGGTGAACACCCGGGCGCGGTTGCTCGCGGCGGAGGACGCGGGTGTCATTTCAGGGGCCGGCGCGCGCGATCTCATCGCAGCCTATGACCTTATCGCCGAGTTCAGACTGCGCAATCAGGCGACCCAGGTGAGGGCGGGATTGCGGCCGGACAATTATCTCGGCCCCTATGAATTCGGTGACTTCGAACGCTCCCATCTGCGTGACGCGTTCGTAGTCGTGCGTACGATGCAATCGGCGCTGGCCAATAGCGGCAGGGCGCCCATATAGAGGAATATTGAATGCTATTCGAGTTGATCGCAGCCGTTGTGGCAGGCGTGGCGCTGGCAGGCATCGCCATGGGCCTCCGGTGGATAAGCCGCGGTCACTTGCCGAAGTGGATTGTGCCGGCCGCGGCGGGGCTGGGCATGCTGTCTTATGCCGTGTGGAGCGAGTACACCTGGTTCTCGCGGGTTACCAACGCTATGCCGCCCACGATCGCGGTGACATGGCAGCATGAGGATCGCTCTTTCTGGCGGCCCTGGTCCTATTATCGGCCGGTGATTGATCGGTTCAGCGCAGTGGACACCGGCAGTGCCAAGCGTCATCCGGAACAGCCGGGCCAGGTCATGGTGGATTTGGTTCTGGCTGCACGCTGGCAACAGCCGGCGCGTGTGACAGTGGTATTCGACTGCAATGGCAAGCGACAGGCGAACCTTGTCGATCAGGATGTCACCGTTGCCCAGGACGGCGCCATCATCGGGGCGAAATGGTCGGATATTCCCGCGGATGATCCGACGCTCGCCGCCGCATGCAAGCAAGATTGAGGACGTCGTTAACGTGCGAATAGGATTGCGCGGCCGAATTCTTCTTTTCTTCATAGCCATCGCTGTCGGCTCGATGGTTGCGCTGGCACTCGGCCTCTGGTTCGGTTACCACCGCCAGGGAAATCCGGAGATGTTCAACGCCTTCATGCATGGCGCAGTTGCCGCCGGTTTCGGGATATTGGCGATCGTCACCTGGATCTGGTTTCTATTCGATACCTATGTGGCGCGCCCGATCGGGAATGTTGCTTCGGCGATGCGTGCGCATGCCCATGCCCATATCGACGAGGAAATGGAGACTGCCGATGCGCGCTACCTTGGCGACCTCGCCGCAGCGGCATCGGCCGCAGCAGCGACGCTTGCGCATACCCGCAATTCGCTGGCGCAGTCGGTGGCTCGGGAAACGGCTCGGCTGTCGTCGGACAAGAGCAAGCTTGAGCAATTGCTCGCTGATGTGCCGCCGGCGGTCTTGCTGTGCACCGGGCGCCATCATCTCGTCTTCTATAACGGCGTGGCGCAGCGATTTCTCGCGGGCGCACAGCGACCGGTCTGCCTCGACCGGAACCTTTTCGATTATCTAAGCGACGGTGCCATCCGGGATGCACATCACCGGCTGATGGAGGCGGATGCTCCGGATGCAGTGGTGGAATTCATTTGCATGAGCCCGTGTGGATCGCGCCGCTTGGCAGGCCGCATGCGCCTCATCGGCGATAATGGCGGCGACAGCGGCGCCTATGTCATGACGCTGCGCGATGTGACAAGCGAGGTGGCGGCCTATGCGCGTCGCGATGTGTTGTTGAGCGATGTCTTCGAGAGATTTCGCCCGGTCGTGGCGACGCTCAGACAGTTTCTCGGTGAGCCCGATAAATCGAAAGCACGCGACACGTTGTTTGCGGTAGAGCGTGAGGTTGCGGCTCTGGACGCGTCCTTGGGTGATATCGAGCAGCGCTTCGAAGCTTGCCGCTCCGATGGCTGGCCCATGGCCCCGGCCGACGCCCGCGAACTGGCGCACCAGCTGCAGAGGGAACTTGCGGATGAGGGGATCAACCTTGCCGTCAACGTCGATCCGGTGGCAGCGCGATGCAACGCTTTCGATATCGTCTCGTTGTTCGCGTATCTGGCGCGGCTTGTGGCGGATCGCAACGGCGTCAAGGCTTTCCGGCTGGCGATCCGGGAAGAGAGGGATGCCGCCACGCTCGCACTCAGCTGGACGGGCTCCTCTGTCTCGGGCGGTGAACTCAAGGAATGGCTGGCCATGCCCGTGCTGGAGGGCGGGCCGGCGGCGGACGCTATCCTAGCGGCACATGCTACACAGATCACGCAATTGCGCACGGAAACCGAAAGTGGTTTCGGCGCAACATTGAAGCCGATCGAGCGTCTGCAACCGATCTCGACCGATCTTTCGCGGACGGTCGTCTACGATTTCGACCTGCTTTCGCGTGTTCAGTACGAAAAGATTGCCGAAGCGCAGCTGGATGATCTTACCTATGTCGTTTTTGATACGGAGACGACGGGACTTCTGCCCGAGCAGGGCGACGAAATCGTGCAGATCGCGGCCGTACGCATCGTGAATGGCAAGCGCGTTAAAGGAGAGATGTTCGAGGCGCTGGTCAATCCCGGTCGAGCGATCCCCGCCAGCGCTTCGGCCGTCCACGGCGTCACGGATTCCATGGTGGCCAATGCGCCAGGTGTGCGTGAAGTGGTCGAGCGATTCCATAAATTTGCGGAGGGGGCGGTGCTTGTGGCGCACAATGCACCTTTCGATATGGAATTCCTCTATCGCAGGGAGAGAGAGCTAGGAATTCGTTTCGTCAATCCTGTCCTCGATACGGTTCTCCTATCCACCGTCGTCTTCGGACAGAGCGAGACGCATACACTCGATGCGCTGGCCCGCAGGCTCGCCATTCCCCTGACCGAAGCAGAGCGGCATACGGCGATGGGAGATGCAGTCGCGACGGCGGAAGCATTCATCAAACTGAAGGCGATGCTGATGGGGCGCGGGCTGCAGCGTTTTGGAGAAGTTCTTACGGAAATCCGGCGACGTCGGAGACTTGTGGCGGACCTCAATGAAAAGGTCGGCGGCATCTGAGGGAAGAGCTATGGAGGCGAATTTTCATATCCTCTCATCGCCGCCGAGTGTCACTTCGCACAAAATAAGAGTGCAGCCGCCGGAGCAGCATCTCCCCAAACCTGAGAACTCGCCGGACAGTTGCGGTGAACTTCAGTCCGTGATCGGCACGATCTGCGTCGGATCGATTTGCAGCCACGCGGGCGTGCCGACCGGGAAGACGTCCGCCGGCGGCGCCGCGACGCGAAACTGCAAGCCTCCCTCGCGCGACTGGAAGACGTAGTCCCAGGTTTCGCCCAGGAACGAAGACTGCTTCACCGAGCCTGGCAGGTTGATCGTCTTGTCCTTTGCCATTTCGGTCGCGGACAACTTCATCGCTTGCGGCCGGATCGATACGGTGATCGGCCCGCCTCCCGTCATCTCCTCACCGATCGCCGCAAACGGCACGCTGAAGCCGGCAAAATCGATCATGCTATTGCCACGGATCCCGGAGAGAAAATTGGTGCGCCCAATGAAGCTTGCGACGAAGCGTGTCTTGGGACGGCTATAGAGTGCGTAGGGTGTGTCGATCTGTTCGAGCCGGCCGTTGTTCATCACGGCGATACGATCGGAGGTCACCATCGCTTCGCCCTGATCATGCGTGACATAGACCGAGGTGATGCGGAATTCGTCGTGCATGCGCTTGATCTCGAAACGCATCTCTTCGCGTAAGTTGGCGTCGAGATTGGAGAGCGGTTCATCGAGCAGAAGCACGGCGGGGCGAATGACGACGGCGCGAGCGAGTGCGACGCGCTGCTGCTGCCCACCGGAGAGTTCCGCAGGATAACGGTCGGCGAGATGGCTCATCCTGACCGTTTCCAGCACGGCACCCACGCGTGCCTTGACCTCCTCGGCCGGCAGCTTGCGCAGATTGAGGCCGAAGGCGACGTTTTCCGAAACCGTCATGTTCGGCCAGATCGCATAGGACTGGAAGATCATCGACATGCCGCGCTTTTCCGGTGGCACCGAGCCGGACGGTGCCGAAAGCACCTTGCCGTCCAGCTCGATCGAGCCGGAGGTCGGATCGATGAAGCCAGCGATCATCCGGAGCGTCGTCGTCTTGCCGCAGCCGGACGGCCCCAGCAGTGAGACGAATTCACCCGGCTTTATATGCAGGTCGAAATCCAGAACGGCATCTACCGCACCGAAACGGCGGCCCAGTTTCCTGAGGACAAGTCCGTCCATATCAGCTCCTCCTCAACATGAAGTCGCGGCCGAGATATTTCATCCCGACGGCAACGACCGCTACGATGATGATCAACAGAAGTGAGCCCAGCGCCGCGAGTTTTTCGAGCTCGCCTTCCTCGCTGAGATCGAGCAGCACGACGGAAACGACGCGCGTGGTGGGACCGACCAGGAAGATGGCGGTCGAAAGTTCCTGTGCGGCAGGCACGAAGATCAGGAGCCAGCCGCCGGCAAGAGTGCGCTTGAGCAGCGGCCCGACCACATGACGAAGCGCCGTCGTCCGCCCGCCGCCGAGGATGCGCACCGCCTCCTCCATTTCCGGATGGATGCTGCGCACGCCGGCCGAACTGGTGGTAAAGGCGATCGGCAGGAAGCGGGTGATGAAGGCGAGTGCCATGATCATGTAGGTGCCGTAAAGCGCTACAGGCGGCAGGGCATAGGCTGCATAAAAGCCGATCGCCAGCACGATGCCCGGCACGACATAGGGCGAGACTGCGAGGAAGGCGAGCACGCCGGAAAATGGTAACAGCCGGCGCTGGACGATGTAAGCGATGAAGAGCGCCAGGATGATTGCGACCGTGGCGGCGGCGATGCCGAGACCGATGCTGCCTAGCAACGCCCGTTGCGAGCTTGAATGCTCGAAGAGCACGTAGTGGAAATTGCCGAGTGTGAAGTTGTCGAATGAGAAACCGGTCGTCCAGGATTGCGAGAAGGCTGCGAGCAGAAGCACGAAGAGCGGCATCACGACGGCGAGCGATACGACCATGAGGCAATAGGTGAACAGCACCCAACGCCATTTACCGAGCTTGACGATGCGTCGTTCGCCGCCCTTGCCGTTGACCGACACATAGCCTTTGCGCCGTAGGATCAGCTTCTGCAAGCCGAGCAAGGCGGCCGTGATCAGCAAGAGCGGCATTGAATAGGCGGCCGCCACTTCCAGCCTGAGCGGAAAGGAGAAGAACTCGGTGAGCTGGATGACCACGACCGGGTAACGCGCGGGAATCGAGATCAGCGCCGGTACGCCGTAAAGTGCGATCGCCCCGAGGAAGGAAAGAAGTGCCGACCCGATGATTGCCGGCATGACAAGCGGGAAGGTCACCTTCATTGCCGTCTTGAATGGCCCTGCGCCAAGTATATTGGCGGCGTCCTCCATTTCCGACGAGATCATCTCGAAGGCACTGCTGACCAGCACGAAGACGAGGAAGAAGCCGCCGATCGCCGTGACCAGAACGAGCCCGCTGAAGGAGAAGATGTTCACCAGTGGTTCTGCCGACCCCGTCAGAGCATGCCAGATCTTGTTGATCCAGCCGGTATTCGGACCGGCGAGCAGGATCCAGCCGACACCGGCAAGATAGGGTGGCATGATGAAGGCACCGAATACGGAGTAACGTACGAAATTGCGGCCCGGCATGTCGGTGCGGGTGCAGGCCCAGGCGAGCGGCACTCCAAACAGCAGCTTCAGCACGACGACAGCGGCGCCCATCTTCAGCGTGTTGGTAAGCGCCGTGATATGCCGTTCCTTGCCGTAGGCTTCCGCATAGTTATGAAGCGTCCAGCCGCCGGTTTTGGCGTCGGTGAAGCTGGAGATCACGAGTGTCCACATGGGTGCGATAATCAACACCACCAGAATACCGGCGAGAAAAAGCCAGAGCAGGTTGGCCGGCTGCAGCCGCTGATGCCAGGGCACGTGGACTTTTGCCGGCTCGTCCTTTGTCCAGCTCATAGCATCAGTATCGGAAACACTCGTCATGATCGGCGCTCACTTCATCGTTGGAGGCGTCGGATTTTTCCGCTTCATCCGCGCCTGCGCGCGAGAACATGGCGAAGGCCGGATGGGACCGGCCTTCGGGGAAAGGCTCAGATACCGAACGTATCGCGGAACTTTTCCTGAATGTCCGGCAGCTTGCTTATGCCTTCGGTCGTCTCGATCGACCTTGTCTTGTAGCTGTCCAAGGGACGCATGCCTTCGGCCAATGGCACGCCGGCGCGCAGCGGATAACGATAATCCTTGGAGAAATACTCTGCGATCTCCGGACCGAGCAGGAAGTTCTCGAAGAGCCGCGCGGCATTCGGATGCGGCGCGTCCTTCAGGATACCGGTTGCGGACGGCGGAAGCAGCGCACCGTCAGTTGGATAGACAACGGCGATGGGCGCTTTCTTGGCAGCCGCATCCGAGAGGATCAGCGGCAGGGGTGCAAGCGCCACTTTTCGTTCGCCGGAGACGACGAGGTTATGTCCATCCGCAACGGAACGGCCGATCTGCGGTGCATTCTTCTCGAGCTTCTCGAAAAAGTCCCAGCCATAAAGATCGTTCATCATGATGGTCCAGAGACCCACGCTACCGGAAAAACTCGGATGGCCGACTGCAACCTGGCCCTTCCATTTGGGATCGGTGAGGTCGGTCCAGTTCTTCGGCGCTTCCGCCTCGGTAACCAGCTTGGTGTTATAGGCTATCACCAATGGCGAGACGCCGGACGTGATCCAGTAATTTTCCTTGTCGGCCATGTCGCGCAGTACCGGCACCATGTCCTTGAGGTTTTCCGGCGCGAACTGGGCGAGCGCGCCCTGTTCCTTGAGCTGCAGCATCTGGCCGTCGTCGTTGGTCGACATCAGGTCGCCCTGCACGGCCTTGGCCTGGAGCTCCTGCACAAGGCGCTGGAAAATCACCTGGCCGGAAGCCCGTACGACATTGCATTCGACGCCGGCATATTTCTTCTCGAACAGATTGCACATGCCATCGGCAAATTCAGTCGTCGTCTGCGAGACATACCAGGTGACCGAGCCTTCCTTTTTTGCAGCCTCATAGAGCTGCTTTTCTCCGTCGGTCATTTCGGCCGCACCGGCAATGCCGGCCGCCAGCACAAGTGCCGGAACAAAGCCGGCTACATAACTGAAGACATGCTTCATGATCTCTCCTCCCGTTTGAACCGGCGGCTGCCGGCAAAAGGCTCAACCCTCCCGAGCCTAAAGGTTCATGCGTTCCTTCCTTGCCATCCCCGACCCGGAGATTTCGCTCCCGTCATTCTCCAGGTATGAGCTGGCGTTCCACCGGGCGCATGAGCGCCAGGAAATCGCTGAAATATTCGCCTTGGATGACCACATGAGCACGCATCGCATCACGGGCACGGGCGTCATCGCGGGCACAGATCGCCGCAAGCACCTCCTCGTGCTCGGCAAGCGAACTGTTGACGCGTCCTGGCACCCGCAATTGCAGGCGCCGGTAAGGTTTCAGCCGCCGCTGCAGTGCATGGGCGCTTTCCGCGAGGAACCCGTTGCCGCTTGCTTCGTAGATCAGCCGGTGGAATTCCGCATTGGCGTAATAATAGTCGTCCGAATTGCCCGCCTGCTGGGCACTGGCGCAGGCCTGTTGCGCCTCTTCCAGCAGCTTCAGTTGCTCCGGCCGGATGCGCCGCGCCGCAAGCCGCGCGCACATGGCTTCAAGCTCGCCCATCACCTCGAACATTTCGACCAGTTCGGTGACGGTAAGTTGGGTAACGAAAGCCCCGCGATTGGGCACCATCTTCACGAGTCCCATGGTGCTGAGCTGGATCAGCGCCTCGCGAACGGGTGTGCGGGAGACCTGATGACGGGCCGCAAGGCCCGCTTCATCGAGCCTGTCGCCGGGCGAATAGAAGCCGGTGACGATATCCTGTTCGATCGCATCGCGAACGCTCGGTTTGCCCTGTTTGCCTTTGAGCTGCACGTTCATGGATATCCTATCCCGCCGACGCGTAATGTTTCGCCGGTTGCTCGATGCCGTCCGCTGCAAGGTGGCGCACTGCGGAAATTGCCGCCGTTACCCCGTCGCCCGCTGAAGCCGCCAGATGTGCGACCGAGCGGGCGCGGATGTCACCCGCCGCGAAGATGCCTGGTACCGATGTCTGCATATCGAGATCGACGACGATCCGGCCATCCGCCGCAAGCGTGACGATATCGCCGAGGAAGGCCGTATGGGGTTCCAGCCCGACATAGATGAAGACGCCGTGGCATGGGATTTCACTTTCCGCTCCCGTTGAAAAATCGCGGGCGGAAAGCGCGGTGACGCCACCCTCGCCACGGATCGCCTGTACGACCGTATTGAGCCTGATATCGATATTCGCCGCCTCATGGACTTTCGTCTGCAACGCGGCAATGGCCTTCAGCCGTGGGCCGCGATGGATGACGGTTACACGCGAGGCATGAGCCGAAAGCGCCAGGGCCTCATCGAGCGCCGAATCCCCGCCGCCGACGATGCAGACCTCCTTGCCACGCATCAGGGGGCCATCGCAGGAGGCGCAATGGGAAACGCCGCGCCCTTCGAATTCCGCTTCACCCGGAATGCCAAGCGTGCGTTTGGCGGAACCCGCGGCGACGATTACCGCGCTCGCGGTGAGATTCAGGTCAGCACCAGCGACGCGAAAACCGCTGTCTGTCTTCGAGACGCTTCTGATCGTGTCGAGTGCGAATTCGACGCCGGCTTCGTCGGCCTGCATCTGCAGCATCGGGCCGAGCTCGAAACCGGACATGCCTTCCGACGGACCCGGAAAATTGTCGATGCGATCGACATTGATTACCTGGCCACCGGCGCCGAGCCTGTCGATGACGATCGCGCGCGCGCCGTGCCGTGCAGCCGTGATTGCCGCATTGAGCCCCGCCACGCCGGCGCCGATGATCGCAATGTTGTAATCGTTCGCATCCATGGTCATCGCCAGTCGTCCACGGAAACGGTGGTGCGGTAATGCGCGCCGTAAATCTGCCAGTAGCCGTTGGACTCGCCGCCCACGACCACGACGTTGATATCCTGCTCGCGGAAGATATGGATGAGTTCGTCCCTGTCCGCCTTCAGCTTGCCTGCCATTGGCTCTTCGCCGAAAGTGGCGCGCGGATAGATGTAGTTCTGTACCAGTTGCAGGTCCCAGTATCGGCCGGCAGGCATCTGCGCCGTTTCCCAGATGAAGTTCAGCAGATCTTGCTTCTTCACGAACCCGCCGCGATCGATGAACTGCCGGGCGCAGATCGGATCGAGCACGAGGGTCGGCGCGGTGATCGCGTCCGTGCCAAGCAGCATGTCTCGTACATGTTCGCGCCAGTATTCCTTGCGCAGTCCCAGGCTGAAGGTCGTCGAGCGGCAACCGTGGAAGAGGCTGACCGTGCTCGTCTTCGCATCGAAACCCTTCTGGACATGGAGCGGCTCCCAGGGGCTTCGCTCCTCGTTCTCTGCGAATGTCAGGTTGTTGTAGGTATAGTTGTTGCCGAGCGATCCCATGAAGGTCTCGCCCGGAACCGAGCCGCCCTGAAGGTTCTGCGACAGGAGCCCAAAGGCGCGGCCGATCGTGGCGTTCGCATGATTATAGGGACCGAGCGCACCGACGCCGCAGTTCATGCCGATTTCACCGCGGATCGGCCCGTTGACGACCGCCATCGCGGCTGCCGAGCTGGAGGTCGATCCACGGGCAGTGACCTGCGCTGCCGCCAGTGCCAGGATGACCGGGAAATATTCCGGCGACGCGCCGGCCATGACGGCGTTCACCGCCACTTTCTCGACCGTGTATTCCCACAGGCCGCGATTGGTCGTCGGCTGCATGTGCCCGACCACCTCATCGGGCTTGCGGGAGGTGCCGGCGAGCATATCTGCGACGCGGGCATCCGTCGGCAGTATGATCGGCAGCTTGTCCGTCCAGTTGTTGCGCAGGAAGGAGGCGTGGAGATTGTCCTCGGTGTCGGACTCCACATATCGCGGCGTGCTGCGCTCGAAATGCCCGTCCTCTGCGCCGGCGGCGAGGCCAATCGTCAGCGCCTCGATGATTTCCTGCATGACCGGCTTGCCGTTGACCGGGTCAATGCCTTCCACATAGGCGCGCAGCTCTTCCGGCGTCTTGCCCATGACCGGCTGCGGCACGAAAACCAGCGGCTGTTGCGACAGCCCGCCCATCTTGGCGACCGAGCGCACGACCTTGTCGAACTTGTCCGTATGGATTGCCGCGGTCGGAACCCCGTATTTGGTTTCCAGTGTTATCGCATGGGTGGTGACGGCGGGCGCGCAGGTGCTGCAATGGCCGACGCCGATGATCGCTGCATGGCCGTTCGCCTTTATCTCTTCCCAGAGGGCCGGATCATCTTTGGCGTAGGTGCTGGCGAGCTGTCGGATGCGCAATTCCACGGAGGGCATGTTCCGGGCAAACCAGGCCTTGACCTGTTTCAATAGCTCGACGGAATCGTCGAAACGGCTGTCGATGAGATAGACGACTTTCCCGTCGAGACTGGCGGGCCGGGCGGCCGGCTGCTTGCGGCTCACCTTCGGCGGATAACCCATCGGATTGTGGACGGTGATAAGCGGTTGGCCGCTCTCCGGCTTGCCCTGCTGCAGCATTCCACTTCCTCCCCGAAATGACACTGCTCGTATGCAATCTATAGTCTACGCGTATACATTATCCGTCAAGCCCTAAAATCAGGCAGGCTTATTTTGCGGCTGTCGCGGGCTCGAAAGTACCGGCGAACTGGTCGCGAAGTATATTCTTCTGGACCTTGCCCATGGTGTTGCGCGGTAGCTCGGGCACGAAAGCTACTTTTTTCGGGCGTTTGTAGGCTGCCAGCCGGCTGTTGAGCGCTTTGATGACTTGCTGCTCCGTGAGTTCGGTGCCCGGTTTCAGCACCACAGCGGCGATGATTCCTTCGCCGAAATCGGGATGTCTGACGCCGAAAACAGCGCTTTCGTTGACACCCGGCATGGCGTCGATCTCCATTTCGACCTCTTTCGGGTATACATTGTAGCCGCCAGTGATGATGAGGTCCTTGCCGCGGCCGACGATGTGCACGTAGCCGTCCTCATCCATCTTGCCGAGGTCGCCAGTGATGAAGAACCCGTCCTCGCGGAATTCGGCAGCCGTCTTTTCCGGCATGCGCCAATAGCCCTGGAACACGTTCGGGCCGCGCACCTCGATCATGCCAATTTCCTCGGTGCGCAGCAGTGCGCCGGTCTCCGGATCAGTGACGCGGACTTCGACCCCTGGCAGCGGAAGGCCCACAGTGCCGGCAATGCGTCGGCCGTCATAGGGGTTCGACGTATTCATGTTGGTCTCGGTCATGCCATAGCGTTCCAGGATCGCGTGGCCGGTGCGTTCCTGCCATTCCCTGTGGGTCTCGGCCAGCAGCGGCGCAGAACCGGAAACGAAAAGGCGCATATGCGCGGTGTTTTGCCGGTCAAGGCCGGGATGCTGCAGGAGACGGGTGTAGAATGTCGGCACGCCCATCAGGCAAGTCGCCTGCGGCATTGCTTCCATGATCTTGTTCGGATCGAATTTCGCCTGGAAGATCATCGAAGCCCGCGAAGCGAGCACCACGTTGGTCGCAACGAAAAGCCCGTGGGTGTGGAAGATCGGCAGCGCGTGGATCAGCACGTCCTTGTCTGTAAAACGCCAGCTTTCCACCAGCGAGTGCGCGTTCGAAAGCAGGTTGTCGTGCGAAAGCATTGCCCCTTTGGAGCGTCCCGTCGTGCCCGACGTGTAAAGGATCGCGGCGATGTCGCTGCCGCCGCGCGATGAGGTTTCGGTTATCGGCCTGGCAACGGCTGCCGCATCGGCAAGCGTTCCCTTGCCCGCGGCGTCAAGCGTCAGCACCTTGGCGCCGGCAGCGCTAGCGATCGGCGCCAGCGCCGGAAGTTTCGCCGGATCGCAGACGAAGATCGCCGGTTCGGCATCGTTCAGGAAATATTCGATTTCCGCCGGGGTATAGGCGATGTTGAGCGGCAGATAGATGCCGCCGGCCCTGACAGTCGCGAGATAAAGCGCGAGCGCCGCGACGGATTTTTCGGCCTGTACGGCAACGCGGTCGCCCGGCTGGAGACCGGCTTCCAGCAGCGCGCCAGCCATTCGGGCGCATTCCTCGGTGAAGGCACCATAGCTCATGGTGCCGACTGTCTCGTCCCTGAGAAGCAGCCGATCCTCCCCCTCGGTCCCACCAAGCAGCGCGTCGTAGAGATTGCCAGCCATCAATATACCTCCTGCGATACCGGTTGGGCCAGTTTCCGCAGCGCCGGCATCGCCGCGATATGGCCGTTCTCGGCATAAGCTTCATGATTCTTCTCGATTTCGCCGAGCCGGTAGCGGTAGTTGACCATCAGGCCATAGGACTGGCGCATGCCTTTGGGTGAACGGTCGCCGAGGAAATTGAGCCTGTCGACCTGCGCACCGTTGCCGAGATGAAAGCGTGCCACCGGGTCCACCGGCCGCCCGTTCTTCCGCCGGACGTTCAGCAGATAATGCGCTCCGAGTGGCAGCATGCCTCGGCGAATAGCGTCGAGCTCACGCTCGTCGAGCAAAGGCCAATCGCCTTCCAATCGGGCGACGAGTAGCTTTTTCTCTGCGGCGACCTCCTCGCTGTCCTCGGCACGAGTTTCGTCGCGCAGCCATGCACCAAAGCCCGGAATGGGCGAAAGCGTTACGAAATTCTCGAGCTTCGGCAGGTCGCGCTTCAGGTCGTTCACCACCTGTTTGATGAGGAAGTTGCCGAGCGAAATGCCGGTCAGGCCGCGTTGGCAGTTGGAGATCGAATAGAAGACCGCCGTCGTCGCATCCTTCGGGTCCATCGGCTCGCGATCCCGCGCCAGCAGCGCGTCGACGGACGATGCGAGGTGGTCGGTCAGCGCCACTTCCACGAAGATCAGCGGCTCGTCCTCCAATTGCGGGTGGAAGAAGCCGAAGCAGCGGCGATCGGGCGGTGCCAGCCGCCGCCGCAGGTCGTCCCAGCCGTCGATATCGTGCACGGCCTCGTAACGGATCAGCGCCTCCAGGATATTGGCGGGCGTGCTCCAGTCGATCGATCGCAGCATCAGGAAACCCCGATTGAACCATGAGGAGAAAAGGTGGCAAAAGTCGACGTCGACCGGCTGCAGCGCTGGCTCCTTGCCGAGCATGTCCATCAGGTGTTCGCGCATCTCGACGAGCGTCGTCGTGCCGCGCCTGGCGAAATTGATGCGACGAAAGAGCTCCTGCCGGCGCGGTTCGGCAGCCTCATGCAGCCGAGCGATTGTCTTTGCGCTCGGCTCGGCCTGGTAGGCGGCGACCGCCGCGTCCAGAATACCTTGGTCGGGGCCGAACCGCTCCAGCAAGGTGCGCATGAAAGTCTCCCGCTCCACGACGCTCGCCTGCCGATAGGCTTCAAGAAAGGCTTCCGCCAGTATCGCGCCGGATACCTCGCCGCGCCGCGACAGGATCATCTCGGCAAGGCGCGTCAGGTCGCGGCTCTGCACCGGCTGCGAGGAAAACCCGAATAGGGCCTTGCCGCGGCCGGACAATGACTGGATCAGCTCGCCGATGAACGGAGGAGCGTCCCACCACCCAAAAACTGGTTCTCTGCGGCTCATCTCTTATCTCCTGCCCGCTTATTGCATACAGCAGAAGAGCGATCGTATGCAAGCAGTCCAGGCGTTCTTGGGACGCGGAGCTATTCCATGGCGAGGATCATGTTGCGAACGACCGGATAGATTTCCGCTTCCCAGCGGCGCCCGCTGAACACACCATAATGGCCCACATTGGCCTGGAGATGATGGCGTCTCAGATGCGGCCGCAGCGAACGACAGAGATCATGTGCCGCGGAGGTCTGGCCAAGCCCGCAGATATCGTCGCGGCCTCCCTCGACCGTGAGCAATGCGGTATTGCGGATCTGCCCCGGATCGACCTTTCGGCCGTGATGGGTAAAGCTACCCGTCGCCAGTTCGGCTTTCTGGAAGACGCGATCGATCGTCTCTATGTAGAATTCGGCGGCGAGGTCGAGCACTGCGAAATATTCGTCATAGAATGTCTTGATCTTGTCAGCCTCCGCCGTTTCCCCCTTGGCGAGATGACGGTAAAGCTTGCGATGGGATTCCTGATGGCGCTCCATGTTCATGCTCATGAACGCCACGAGTTGAAGAAATCCGGGATAGACTCTTCGTCCCTGACCCGGAAAACCCGGGGGAACGCCGCTGAGCAGCGATGTCTCGAACCATGAGAGAGGTTTCCCGAGAGCGAGTTCGTTGACCTTTGTCGGGCTCTCGCGCGGATCGATCGGCCCGGCCATCAAGGTCATGGTGCGCGGCGTTGCCGGATGGCGGTCCTCCGACATGACCGCCACGGCAGCCAGCGCCTGAACACAGGGCTGGCAGACGGCAAGGATGTGCCCGCCCGGCCCGATCTCTTCGAGGAAACGGATGAGATAATCCGTATAATCGTCGATGCCGAAGCGGCCGGCCGACAGCGATACCTCGCGGGCATTGACCCAGTCGGTTATGTAGACATCGTGGTCGCGAAGCAACGTCTGCACCGTGCCACGCAGAAGCGTCGAAAAATGGCCGGACAATGGTGCGACCACCAGCACGCGCGGCCGCGGCGCATCCACATCCGCTAAAAAATGCAGAAGCTTGCCGAAAGGCATATCCAGCGCGGTCTCGATTGTGACCGGGACCTGCCGATTGCCGATCAAGACCGAAGAAATCTCGAAATCCGGCCGTTCATGCGTGAGCCTGAAGCGGGAGATCATCTCGAGCGTGGCAGACCATTGCCGCCCCATCTCGCTTTCAATACCCCAGAACAGGGTCGAAGACATCGCTTGCAGGCGGTGCGCCAAATCGCGCATTGGGGCGATGAGGTCATCCTGGAACTGGTAGGCCTGATAGAACATGGGCATGGTTCCGCCCGTCGCGAAATTGCGGCGGTGCAAAAATGCTAGTGCAATATGTCTTGCGATGCGAGAAGATTGTCATCGGAACGCAATATGGTTCGACAGGGACAAGACCGATGGCGCAGGCGACACTGACGATCTCCTCGAAGAACTATTCCTCGTGGTCCCTGCGCGGCTGGCTCCTGTGCCGCATGGCAAGGCTCGACTTCAAGGAAGTTCTGGTGGAGTTGGATGAAGATGCCCGGCAGGAACTCCTGCTGCTTTCGCCGTCCGTTCTCGTGCCGCGGCTCACCCGTGGCGATGTGACGGTGTGGGACACATTGGCGATTGCCGAATATCTCAACGAGATCGCCCCGGATGCAGGACTCTGGCCTGCAGACATCGCGGTGCGGGCCCGCTGTCGCGCCGTATCGGGCGAGATGCATTCGGGCTTTTACAATCTCCGCTCGGCCCTGCCCATGAATCTCAAGGCCCGGCACGAGCGTTTCAAGATATTCTCCGGCGCCCGGCCGGATGTCGAGCGCGTGAAGGCAATCTGGACCGAATGCATGGAGGCAAGTGGCGGCCCCTGGCTGTTCGGCGCCGCCCCAACGGTTGCCGACGCGATGTACGCGCCGGTCTGCACTCGCTTTCGCACCTATGCGGTGGAACTGGAGCCGGAACTTGCGGCTTATTCGGAAACCGTTCTGTCCTGGCCGCTGATGGTCGAATGGACCGAAGGCGCTTTGGCTGAGCCCGAAGAGATCATCGAACTGGAAGTGGAGTTCTGACCCGCTGGGCTGCCCGGAACGGATCGCCTCCTCTCAAGCCGCCTGTTGGGCGGCATCCAGTGGGATTTCGACGTCGATCTCCAGGATCGAGACATTTTCGTCGCGATCCATCTTCACCTGTACCTTGTCATTGTCGACCTGCACGTGCTTGGCAATGACGGCGAGGATTTCCTCGCGAAGCACCGACACCAGATCCGAGCCGGACGAAGCGCGTTCGTGGGCGAGAAGCACCTGCAGGCGTTCGCGCGCCATCGGTGCCGACCTCTGCTTGCGGAAGAGACTGAAAATGCTCATGCAGCTTTCCTTCCGAAAATTTTACCGAAGATGCCCCGTTTTTCGCCGGGAATCGTGATCGGCAGCACCTCGCCGGAAAGGCGGCGGGCGGCGTCGAAATAGGCCATGGCCGGCGCACTGCGCGCATCCGCGAGAGTGACCGGTGCGCCGATGTTGGAAGCGCGCAGAACGTCCATGCTTTCCGGAATGATGCCGATGAGCGGGATCGACAGGATTTCCAGGACGTCATCGACCTTGAGCATGTCACCGCGTTCCGCGCGATTGGCGTCGTAGCGGGTGAGCAGCAGGTGCTTTTCCATACGCTCGCCGCGTTCCGCCTTAAGCGTCTTTGCGTCGAGCAGGCCGATGATGCGATCGGAATCGCGTACCGACGAAACCTCCGGATTGGTCACGACAACCGCCATGTCCGCATGGCGCATGGCCAGCGTCGCGCCGCGCTCGATCCCGGCCGGGCTGTCGCAGATAATCCAGTCGAAATAGCGCTTCAGCTCACCCATGACGCGCTCGACGCCTTCGGGTGTGAGGGCGTCCTTGTCGCGCGTCTGCGAGGCAGGTAGCAGAAACAGCGTCTCGAGCCTTTTGTCGCGGATCAATGCCTGCGGCAGCTTGGCCTCGCCCTGGATCACGTTGACCAGATCGTAGACGACCCGCCGCTCAGCTCCCATGACCAGATCGAGGTTGCGCAGGCCGACGTCAAAGTCGACGACGGCGACTTTCTCGCCTCTCTGGGCCAAGGCGGCTCCGAGCGCGGCGCTGGAGGTCGTCTTGCCAACCCCGCCCTTGCCTGACGTGACTACGATGACTTTCCCCATCTTTCTCTCCTGTTTCCCGGCCGGGTTCCGGCTCAGATAAGTGTCTCTGCCATTATAGTGTCGCCTTCGAGCCAAAGCTGGACAGGCTTCCCGCGAAGGCCGGGGGGCATGTCTTCCGCCATCTTGTAGACGCCGTCGATCGCGAGCAGTTCGGCTTCGAGCTTGCGGCAGAAAATGCACGCGGATGCGTTACCGACAGAACCCGCCATCGCCCGGCCGCGCAGGGTGCCGTAGATATGGACCGATCCGCCGGCGATGATCTCCGCCCCCGAAGCGACTGATCCGACGACCGTGACGTCACCTTCCGGAAAGATGACCGATTGGCCCGAACGCACCGGCTCCCGAATGATGATGGACTGCGATGCCGGCCGAACTTCCGCCGCGCCAGGTTTGCTCTGGCTATTGCGCAATTCGATGATCGGCTCCTTGGCTACAGCCTCGTCGGAAACCGGTTTGCCGCCTTTCAATGCAGGAGGCATACCCTGCGCAAGAATCGACGGGCGGGCGCCCTCTATGCCCATGATACTGACATTCCGCTGGGCGAATTCTCCAAGAAGTTCCTTCAGTTGTGTCCTGTCGATCGGCAGATCGGTGACATCGAGCACAACTGGCCGTCCCAGGAAGAAGCCTGCCGAACGCGCGGCCAGATCATCGAGCCGGACCAGCCAATCATCGAAAGGAAGGTCCGGAGAAAGTACGACAGCCAGGAAAGAGCGGCCCTTGATGCGGATCGAGCGAGCGTCTGTTAGCACTTTGGTCATCTACGTAAAGAAATCGTTGACCATGTCTATCGCCGCTATGGTTAACGGATGGTTAATCTCATCCATCCGCGCCGCGATCTGATCGCAATTTTTTAAGAAACTGTCGCTGAAGTTCCGCCCTAGTTCCGCTCTCGGTCCTTTTAATGCCATGACCGCCGTTGCTTCGGGCTATGCTGCAAGCCTGCTCTTGCTGCTTCGTCAAGGTGAACTGGGCACGGAGGGTTTCGTGGCTCACAATCGGGTCCCGAGCCAACGCCTTCTCGAAAGCGGCTTTCTCACACCTCTGGTGAGCGGATGGATCTTCGGAGGCTTTCGGCTCCGGATTTGACGACATCGCACAGATGAATCAAGCGCTACCGCAAGCCATGATGCGAAACTTCGAAGCGCGCATTTCCGTAATCGGCCTGTCCGCACTTTTATTCAGATAGTTCCCGGGGACGGAGCTGAAGCAGTGATTGGATTCAACCCCTGGGCGGCACTGCGGCCATTCTTTTCTGTGTCGATAGGCTGCCCAACAGGTCTGGCGGGATTTCATTGAAAACGTGATCGGAAGCAAGACCCGAGCCTGAAGGACGCATCGTAGATTGTGCAAGCAATGCGGCTTGCGTTCGGTTCGTCGCCCCAAGTTTTCGCATGATTTGCCGGACATGAACCTTCACCGTAGCCTCTTGCATGTTCAGTTCCCGAGCGATGTGCTTGTTCGATTTTCCGAACCGTAAACGTTCAAGCACTTCACGCTGGCGTTGTGTAAGGGTCGCCGAGGTTTCAGATGAGCGATGATGCAGACTGGCGCTGGGGGTCACCGATGCCGAGAGGCTTGCAAGGAACGCTTCAGGAGGGAAATAAGTCCCGCCATGGATGATAAAGCTTAAGGCCCGCTTTACTATATCAAGAGGCAAAGCTGCAGGCAGAAATGCCTGAAAACCTAAGCCTGCAACTACGACAGCGTCATTTGGATCATGCCTATCCGAGATAACGGCATAAGGACCTTTGAACGCTGTTTTTACTGCCATGAGCAGTTCTTGTTGCTTGTGATCGCTTAGTGATGCTCCTCCCATATTGATAATCACCAGGCGAATGAGGTCCCCATAGTCATCATTGAACCTATGAATATCGTCGGGTGCATAAGATATAAGATCAAAAGCTGCGTTGCGCGCCCAAGGCTCGAGTGCGGATAGAAGGCAAGCGCGCCGCATCTCAAGAATGTCAATCAGAACTATTGAGCCCGTCCTTTTTTCTTGCTCCATGTCCATAGTTGGATTCCCCCTGATTTCATTTGTTATCAAAGCTTCCTATTCTGTCAGCCATAAGGAGTAGATTTCTGATTTGCTGGTTAAATTAGATTTTTTAAATTATCTAATATCTAATACACCCTCAAGTGAGCATATGTCAAAGTCACTAGATGGAAAATCAGATTGGTATAATGTAGCTTCCAAACATACATTTCATTGGCCGGAAATATTTCCATTTTTAGTTTAGTATTCGGGAGGCAGGGAAAGGAAATTCTTGATATGCATCAAGGATGGTGGGGTATTTCGGCTATCTCTGGACGAGCGGGCCTGCCGTGTCTTCTGGATGCGAACACGCATGGGATGGCTATTCGCTCTCTTCCTGAGCTTGCATCCCGTGATCAAATTTTCGTGCAAACGTCAGCATTGTGTCTGAGGGCAGTTGGGACATGACCCATCTTTTCGGCTGCAGTACGCGGTAGCCATACCGAAGGGTGCACCGCCTCGACTTTCACCACCGTTCCGGACGAGCCTCGCTCTACTTCACCGCGCCTGCTGTCATGCCGTTGATGAACTGGCGCGACATGATGATGTAGACGATGATGACCGGCGCAGAGGACAGCAGCAGGCCGGCAAATAGCACGCCCCAGTCAGTCGTGTACTCGCCCATGAAAGTCGTAAGCCCCTGAGGAAGCGTTTTGAGGTTGTCCTTCTGGATGAAGATCAAGGGAAAGAAGAAATCGTTCCAGATAGGAACGACGTTCTGAATGCACGAAATGACAAGCGCCGGCCGCACCAGCGGCAGCATGATCGACCACATGATCCTCGGCTCGCTCGCGCCATCCATGCGCGCGGCATCTTCGAGCTCGTTCGGCAACGTGCGGATGAAGCCGGTCATGATGAAGACCGTTGTTGGCAGGCCCATCGCGACGTAGATCAGGATCAATGAGAGCTGCGTGTTCAGGATGCCGAGATCACGCATGAGAATGAACAGCGGGATGATGGCAAGCTTCAACGGCAGCGTCAGTCCGGCCAGGAAGAACATCAGCACGAAGCTTGCGCCCCAGAACCGGTATCTTGCGATCCCATAAGCCGCCATCGTGCCGAGAGCCAAGATGATGACGATCGCCGAGGCCGTCACAATCACCGAATTGAGGAGATATCTCAAGAAGTTGGTTTCGGCCCAGATTTTCGCGATATTGGTGACGTTGGAAAAATCGGGGATCGAAAAGGGCGACTGGAAGATCTGTGCGTTCGTCTTGAACGCTGCAAAGACCATGATGACGATGGGGGCAAGCATGACCACTGTGTTCAGGATCAGGATGATCTGAATGAGACCGTCCCGGCCGAGCGCGGACAGAACGCCCCGCCGGTCGTAATAGCTTTCGGAAGCAGCGCTCATATCTGAATCTCTCTGGCGCGCAGCCTGAACGTGATGAAACCCGCCACAATGGCAATGAAGAGAAAAATGAGGACGGCGAGCGCGCTGCCCGCGCCGAAATCCTGCGCTGCGCCTGACTGGTTGCCGAATGCCGTCCGATAGAAATAGAGCCCGAGCACGTCGGTGGCGCCATGCGGGGAACCGTCGAGGCCTGCCATCACATAGGGCAGTTCGAACCAGTTGAAGCTGCCGACGAAGAGCAGCGTGAAGACGACGGTCGCGCTCGGCGCAACCAGCGGCCAGACGATCTTGCTGATCTTGACCCACTCGCTCTCGGTCTCCATCCGGACCGCATCGAGAATTTCACCTGGAATGCGCTGCATGCCAGCGAGAAAAACCAAGGTCGGAAAGCCCACCATGTGCCAGGCATTGGCAGCGATCAGCGCCCAGAGCGCGGTGGAGTCCTGCCCGAGCCAGGGCTGGGCAAGGCTGCCAAGCCCGACACCGCGAAGCGAGATATTCACCACTCCGAAAAGCGGATGGAGGAAGAGCTTCCACAGGAAGCCGACGATAATGGTCGAGAGCACTACGGGAAGAAAGACGGAGATGCGGTGGAACGCTGCACCCGGCAACTCACGCCAGAGGCAATAGGCAAGCAGGAAGCCGACGCCGTTCTGCAGCACCATCAGCGCGAAGAAGACCAGGACGTTGTGCAGGAAGGCGTTGACCGTCCATTCCATATAAGGCTGCGTGAACAGGACCTTGTAGAAGTTTGCGAAGCCAACAAATTCGCCTCGCGCCAATCCATGCCATTGGAAAAAGGCATAGGCGAAGGCCGAAGCGATAGGATAGACGACAAACAGAGCAACGAAGGCAAGCGGCGGCACGATGAGCGCCGAAATCCATAGCCTGCGCGCCATAAGAGGCGATCCGGGCATCACAACTCTCTTCATGTTAGGAGGGGGCAGCGGTTGCTGCCCCTGCATCTGGATCACTTCTTGAAGGGAGCGTACCAGTTGGCAAGCCCGGTCGTCAGGTTCTTGCCGACCTCTTCCGGGGTCGCCTTGTCGCTCAGCAGTTTCTGGATCTCGCTCTGCAACAGGACGGAACCCGATGGCTCACCGTAACGGAAATGCACCAGCATGATATAAGGAATGGAGTGCTTGTTGAGCTCCGCCACTTCGCCCAGGAGCTCATTCTTGAACGTAACACCCGGCACGGCCGAGATGTTGTTCAAGCCGTCTGCAAACATCTGCCCGAACTCCTGGCTGGCGAGGAAATTCACGAACTTGAGCGCTGCTTCCTTGTTTGCCGTCTTGGCGTTGACGGCATAGCCGCCGTCGAAATACTGCGCGACGAGCTTTTCGTCTTCCGCCTTCAGGCCGGGAGTGGCGAAGATGCCGAGCTTGATATCGGGATTTTGTTTCTTGAGATTCGACAGTTCGTAGGAGCCGCCGACGAACATGCCCGCCATGCCCGAAGAAAAGAGCTGCTGCGCGGAGGCATAATCGAGGCCGATGAAGCCGTCGGGGAAATATTTGCTGATTTCCTTGAGCTTGGTAAGCGCCTCGACATAGCGCTTGTCGGTGAAGTCGGCCTTGCCGCTCATCAGATCGTCATAGAAGGCGCGGCCCATGATCGTGGAGGCGATGCCGCCAACGACCACTTCATTCTGCCAGGCAGTCGCTGTTCCGTTTGCGAACGGCATGACGCCCGCCGCTTTCAGCTTTTCCGATGCCTGGACAAGTTCGTCCCAGGTCTGCGGCTCGCTGATGCCGTTCTTTTCGAAGACATCCTTGTTGTAGATGACCAGCATGGTCTGGCTCGCGAAGGGCACGGCATAGGTCGTCTTGTCTGAACGCATGCTCTCGGCAGCGAGTGCAGCCGGTGCGAAATTCGCTAAAGCAGGCACGTTGTCCTTGTCGAGGGGTAGCAGGTAACCACCACTGGCGACCGTCTCAAGGCCGCCATACGCGCGGGCGAACATCACGTCTGGACCCGACCCGCCGGCGAGCGCCGTCGACAGGATGGTGTTGTAATTGGTCGCCTCGAAAGCCTCGAATTTGACGGTGATGCCCGGGTTCTTCGCTTCGAATGCGTCGATGAACTTTTCGTATTGCGCCTTGTCTTCCTGGCGCCAGCTCCAGAACGTCAATTCCTGCGCGACCGCCGGCAGAGCCGTCGCCAAAGCTCCCAGCGCGGCTATCGTGCTCAAAACTAGCTTTTTCATCTGGTTCCTTCCTCTTTGATATTTATAGGAGACGAACATGGTTTCAGGCCGCCAACCTCTCCCCCGTTGTCCGGCTGAAATAGTGCACCGCTTCCGGAGCGACGCTCACCACGACAGGCGCGTCGGGCTTGAGAGCTGTCCCGTCGGAGGACCGGACGCTGACAAGCGTGCCGTCGCCGAGCCTCACATACACATAGGTATTGTCGCCCAGGTATTCGGTGTAGACGACGTTGCCCCGGAAACCGCTGGTCGCCTCGCCGGTAGAAACCGTGAGCGCGTCAGGCCGAACGCCGATGACCAGGTCCCGCTCATCCGAGGGCGGAAGCCTGTCGAGCGTAACGGAGCCCGATCCGGCAAGTCCGAGGTTGTTACCGCTCCGCTCGACGTTGAGGAGCGCCATGCGCGGTGAGCCGATAAAAGTTGCAACGAATGTGTTCGCAGGTCTTTCGTAGAGTTCCCGCGGGCTGCCGAACTGTTCCACCTTGCCGTTGTTCATGACGACGATACGGTCGGCCAGCGTCATGGCTTCGACTTGATCATGGGTGACGTAGATCGTCGTGCCGCCGATCTCCCGGTGAAGCCTGGCGATTTCAAGCCGCACATCGGAGCGGAGCGCTGCGTCCAGGTTGGATAGCGGCTCGTCCAGCAGCAAGACCTTTGGCTTTCTGACCAGAGCACGCCCAATCGCGACGCGCTGGCGCTGCCCGCCGGAGAGTTCCCGCGGCTTGCGCTTGAGTAGCGGGTCGAGCCGTAGCATTTTGGACGCTTCATCGATGCGACGATCGATCTCGATCTTGTTCAGCCCCATCAGGCGCGCGCCGAAAGCCATGTTCTCATAGACATCCATATGCGGATAGAGCGCGTAGGACTGGAAGACCATGGCAATGCCGCGCCTGGACGGCGCCACCTCGTTCATGCGCCTGTCATCGACGCGGAACTCGCCTGCGCTGATCGAGTCGAGACCGGCAATCAGCCTGAGCAGCGTCGACTTTCCACACCCCGACGGCCCGACGAAAACGATGAATTCCTTGTCGGCGATTTCGAGATCGATGCCGTGCAGCACATTGATAGCGTTGAAATTTTTTCTGATGCCATTGAGGGTCATCCGTGCCATGGCGGGACTCCGTCCTTTTCAGTTCAGGGGCTTATCGGCGGCAAGCGCCTCAAGCATTCTCGCCGTTTCAACCGGATCACGATGCACGATGCAATGTTGCCATCCGATCTTCCGTGCTGCGATGATATTTTCTTCAATGTCATCGACATAGATGACTTCCTTGTCGGAGCATCGCTCGGTTCGTGACACTTCCTGAAAAATCATGTGGTCAGGCTTCTCCAGGCCCATTTCATGTGAAAGGTATTCATGGTCGAAATAGCCGCGGCCCAGAAGATTCTCGCTGATGTAGCGCCAGTGAATGGCCTGATTGTTGCTCAGGCACACGACCCGATGGTGCCGTCGCAGCCGCCGGACAAAGTCTATGAATTCCCCGTATCCCTCGGCAACGTATGCATGTTCGGCTTCGTAAATCCGATCTGAGGACACTGCGAACATGTCGGCGAGCTTGCGCACGTAATCGGGTTCCGTTGATCGCCCCAATCGGAAATCCCGGAAGATTGCCTCCGGAGCATCGCTATAGCGGAATGAGAGATCGGTGTCCCCGGCCTGCAATATGGCCCGGTCACGTGAAGCCGGATCAAGCTTCACGAAAACGCCGCCGATATCAAAGATGAAGAGCTTATCTCGTTTCTCCATGATCCGGTTCCGGCGCTTGTCCCTCATATTGGCAGGCACAACCTATTAGATAATTCCGTTCTGTCAATTAAGATTGGAATTTTTTATTCGTCCCAAATATTTTCAACAGCCTAGCGAAATGAGTTTGCCGGATTGCAGCGGATACCCAGCCGATAAAACACCGAAGCCGGAAGCAAGGCGTGGTCATGAAGCGTGTCTTCGCCATAGCCGGCCATTTGTTTGCATTCGCAAATGCAAAAACAGGCTTGGAAAGACAATTCTCGGCGATTGTTTCGGAAACGCAGCCTCGAAGATGTCGCATGGAATATATAATTCCAAATTATAAACGAATTAGGAATTTTATATCGGCCACGTTCCGTGGATGCGAGGCAATGGGATGGTGGTTCGGTTCGGGGTATCGAAAAAGGGCATCGCGCATGCGCAGATTGGTCCTTTTGCCGTCCCGCTATGGCGATCGTCAGCAATCGATTTCCAACTGTCATCATTGACTAGCTGACGGAAAAATGGAATAAATCATCTGCATTTCTAAAGTAACGGTTCATTTATTCCGTTTTGCTGCCGCGTCGGGAGCGTGGCATGCGGATATGTAACCGGCCGGGAGGGCTGGTTTCCGGATGGACGGGTGCCCGGACACCCCAGAGGAGGACATCACATGAAAAAGCTTTTCCTGAGCGCTGCTCTGTCGGTTTTGCTGAACACGGCGGCTCATGCTGAAACCATTGGTGTTTCGATGGCGCTGTTCGACGATAACTTCCTGACTGTTCTGCGCAGTGGCATGCAGGACTATGCGAAGACGCTCGACGGTGTGACACTTCAGGTCGAAGATGCGCAGAACGATGTCGCCAAGCAGCAGAGCCAGATCCAGAACTTCATCGCCGCCGGAGTTGATGCGATTATCGTCAACCCGGTTGATACCGATGCCACCACGGCCATGTCCAAGATTGCTTCGGATGCGGGCATTCCGCTGGTCTACGTGAACCGCGAACCGGTGAATGTGGATAGTCTGCCTGACAAGCAGGCTTTCGTTGCATCCGAGGAAATTGTCGCTGGCACGCTTGAAACCAAGGAAGTATGTCGGCTGCTGGGCGGCAAGGGTAATGTCGTCATCATGATGGGCGAGCTTTCCAACCAGGGCGCCCGTATGCGCACCAAGGCGGTGCATGACGTCGTCGCTGCTGATGAATGCAAAGGCATGAAAGTCGTTGAGGAGCAGACCGCCAACTGGCAACGCACGCAAGGTGCTGATCTTGTCACCAATTGGCTCTCCAGTGGAATCGAATTTGACGCCGTGATCTCCAACAATGACGAGATGGCGATTGGCGCGATCCAGGCGTTGAGGGCCGCCGGCAAGGACATGAAGGACGTCGTCGTCGCAGGTGTCGACGCCACCCAGGACGCGCTTGCCGCCATGCAGGCGGGTGACCTGGATGCGACCGTCTTTCAGGATGCCGCGGGCCAGGGCAAGGGTGCGCTGGATGCTGCGCTGAAACTTGCCAAAGGGGAGCAGGTTGACAAGAAGGTCTACATCCCCTTCCAGCTCGTCACGCCCGCAAACGTCAAGGATTTCGTCGCCAAGAACTGATCCGTTCTGCATGGGCTGCGCTTCGACGTGGCCCATGCTTCGCTTTTTGCGAGAGGAGGAGACGAAAATGGCCGTCAGCCCTGCAACCATGGCCGCCATACGCAAGAGCGGTGCGATCCCGAACGCGGAGTTCCTGCTGGTGGCAGAGGGTATCCGCAAGGAATTCCCGGGTGTCGTCGCGCTCGACGACGTCTCTTTTCGCCTCAAACGTGGCAGTGTCCATGCGCTGATGGGCGAGAACGGCGCGGGTAAATCGACGCTGATGAAAATACTTGCAGGGATCTACAAGCCAGACCAGGGGCGCGTGCAGCTCAAGGGGGTCGATATCCGCCTGGATTCCCCTCTCGACGCGCTGGAAAACGGAATTGCCATGATCCATCAGGAACTGAATCTGATGGCTCATATGACGGTGGCGGAAAACATCTGGATCCGTCGGGAGCCGTTGAACCGGTTCGGTCTGATCGATCATGGCGAGATGAGCCGCAGGACGGAGGAGCTGTTCCACCGTCTCAACATAGCAATCGATCCTGAGACCCCGGTCAAGGAACTCTCCGTCGCCAACCGTCAGATGGTCGAGATCGCCAAGGCGGTTTCCTATGAATCCGACGTCCTGATCATGGACGAGCCGACCTCGGCGCTGACCGAGCGAGAGGTCAGCCACCTCTTCCAGATCATCCGCAGTCTTCGCGACCAAGGTATCGGCATCGTCTACATCACTCACAAGATGAACGAACTCTTTGAGATCGCGGACGAGTTTTCGGTTTTCCGGGACGGAAAATATATCGGCACCCACTCCTCCAAGGACGTCACTCGCGACGACATCATCCGGATGATGGTCGGCCGCGAGATCACGCAGATGTTTCCGAAGGAGGACGTACCGCTCGGCGAGATCATCCTTTCGGTCAAAGGCCTGACGCTCGGAAGCACGTTCCGCGATGTGTCATTTGACGTGCGCGCCGGCGAAATCCTGGGCGTTGCGGGTCTGGTCGGTTCGGGGCGTTCCAACGTCGCGGAGACTTTATTCGGTGTCACGCCCGCGACATCGGGCACGATCTCGATCGACGGCAAGGAAGTCGCAATCGACAATCCGACCATGGCCATCCGTCATCGCATGGCTTTCCTGACAGAAGACCGGAAGGACACCGGCTGTTTGCTGATTCTCGATGTTCTCGAGAACATGCAGATCGCCGTCCTGCAGGACAAGTTCGTGAGTAATGGCTTCGTTCATGAAACGGATGTTGCGGCGGCATGTGAGGATATGTGTCGCAAGCTGAGGGTGAAGACGCCGAGCCTACAGGAGAGGATCGAGAATCTCTCCGGCGGCAATCAGCAGAAGGTCCTGATCGGGCGCTGGCTGCTGACCAATCCACGCATACTGATCCTTGACGAACCAACGCGCGGCATTGATGTCGGCGCCAAAGCCGAGATTCACCGTCTCGTCACGGAAATGGCGAAACAAGGCGTCGCCGTCATCATGATCTCCTCGGAGATGCCGGAAATCCTCGGAATGAGCGACCGGATCATGGTCATGCACGAAGGTCGCGTTACCGGATTTCTGACCCGGGAGGAAGCAACACAGGTCAAAGTCATGGAACTCGCCTCACACTAGAGGCGGCTTCAGGGAGGAAGAAATGAGCAGCGAAAGCCTTGTCAAACCTGACCTGAAGGTCAAGATCGGCCAACGCCGTAGGCGGATGCCGCCGGAGGCGAACATCTTCCTCGTGTTGATCGGCATAGCCTTGGTCTACGAACTGCTCGGCTGGATCTTCGTCGGGCAGAGCTTCCTGCTCAACCAGCAGCGCCTGACAATCATGATCCTGCAGGTATCGGTGATCGGGATCATTGCGGTGGGGGTGACCCAGGTCATCATCACCGGTGGGATCGATCTCTCGTCCGGATCGGTCGTCGGCTTGACGGCCATGTTGTCAGCCAGCTTCGCCCAGTCCTCTACCTGGCCGCGCGCACTCTACCCGAGCTTGACGGACCTGCCGTTCTTCATTCCGATCGGGGTCGGCATTCTGGCGGGACTTCTGGCCGGCTACATCAATGGACAGCTGATCGCCAAGACAAAAATTCCGCCCTTCATCGCCACGCTTGGCATGATGGTGACCGCCCGCGGCATTTCGAAGTGGTACACCAAAGGCCAGCCGGTCTCTGGTCTCACCGAGCAGTTCACTTTCGTCGGAACAAGCATATGGCCGGTCGTGGTCTTCCTCCTGGTCGCGACCATCTTCCACGTGGCGCTGCGATATACTCGCTACGGCAAGTTTACTTACGCTATCGGTGCGAATGTCCAGGCGGCGCGGGTATCGGGCATCGATGTGGAACGGCATCTCGTCAAGGTCTATGCAATTGCCGGCATGCTTGCCGGACTTGCCGGTGTGGTGACTGCTGCCCGTGCGCAAACGGCGCAGGCCGGCATGGGTGTAATGTATGAGCTCGATGCCATCGCTGCGGCGGTCATCGGCGGCACTTCGCTCGCCGGCGGTGCAGGACGGATCACCGGCACGGTCATCGGCACCATTATCCTTGGCGTCATGACCTCCGGCTTCACCTTCCTGAGAGTCGATGCGTATTATCAGGAGATCGTCAAAGGCATGATCATCGTGGCCGCGGTCGTAACGGACGTCTATCGCCAGAAGAAACGCGCACAGCGCTGAACAAGGAACATCTGTCATGGCGATCGCCTTCGGCCTCAATCATATGGCGGCTCCCCGCCTGCCGCTCGGCTCATTTTTCGATCTTGCAAAGAGGCTGGGCATTAGCGCCGTCGAAATCCGCAACGACCTTCCCGGTCGGGCAATCCTCGATGGCACGCCTCCTGCAGACGTCAAAGCGACCGCCGAGGAGCGGAACCTCTCCATTCTTTCGATCAATGCATTGCAGCGCTTCAACAAGTGGAATGGCGAGCGAGAGGCTGAAACGCGCGCCCTTGCTTGCTATGCCGAGGCTTGCGGTGCGAAGGCGCTTGTCCTCGTTCCCGTCAATGATGGCCATAGCCATGCCGGCAAGGACAGGCTCGGCGACCTGAGAATCGCACTGAGGCAATTGCGGCCGCTGCTCGACGATGCGGGCCTCATTGGGCTTGTCGAGCCCCTGGGTTTTGTCGGTTGTTCGCTGCGTTCGAAGAGGGAAGCGGCTGACACAATCGGAGAACTTGGTTTCGAGAGGACCTTCCGGCTGGTTCACGATACCTTTCACCATATGCTCGCGGGAGAAGCGGATTTCTTTCCGCAGCTGACCGGCCTGGTGCATATTTCAGGCGTGATCGATAGGAAGAGGCCGGTCGGCGGTTTGCGCGACTCCCACCGAGTGCTGGTGGATGCAGGCGATCGTCTCGATAACCTTGGCCAGATTCGCACGCTGCTCCATGGTGGCTATGAAGGATCATTCTCCTTTGAGCCCTTTGCCGAAGAGGTGCATCAACTCGACGATCCGGCTGCAGCATTGAGGGCCAGCATGGATTTCATGTCTTTGCATCTCCAATCCCCCAGGGAGCGCCTAGCTTTCCAGGAGGCTGACCCAGCGGCGCTCCGTGAAGGAACGGGCCATGGCGTGGATGCTGCGCTCGATCCTCAAGCCGTCGTCAAAATGGATCAGATGCGCTCTTTCACCCCGGATCGCCGATAACAATTCCCGGCATTCGATGATCTTCAGGTCGTTGAAGCCAAGGCCGTGGCCGGGTGCGGGGATGAAGCGATCATAAGGCGCATGGATCGGAGCAGCCAAAATCCTGCGGAACCCTTGTTCCGCCTTTTCGCCGGCATTCTGGTAGAGTTCGATCTCGTTCATCCGCTCCTGATCGAAGAGGATCGAACCTGTAGAACCGAAGATCTGCAAGGCGATGCGGCCTTTTCGGCCCCAGGCGGAGCGGTTGGCCATGAGCACGCTGGAGATGCCGCATTCGAGCCGCAGCAGCACGCTCGCGATATCGTGGTTCTCGACCGCGCGAGATCCGCCACTAGCAAGCGGCCGTTCGGCATAGGGTTTTACCATGTCGGCGATGACCGTCTCCACGTGACCGAACAGGATGAAGAGCAGTGACAAGGGGTGCACGGCGAAATCGTCGAGCGCGCCGTAACCGGAGCTTGCCTCACTCTTCCAATAGAAGAGGGACTGTGGATCGGCCATGAAATCCTCATCCATCTCGACGCGGACGTGATTGACGGCGCCGATCGAGCCTCCGTCGATCAGTGCCTTGATTTGGCGGATCATCGGGTTCTGGATATAGTTGTAGCCCATCGCGGCGACCTTGCCGGATCGCGCGGCCGCCGCCTGCATGCGTTCCGCATCGGCAAGCAGTGGCGCCATCGGCTTCTCGCACCAGACATGCTTCCCGGCTTCGAGCGCGGCGATCGCCATTTCCGCGTGAAAGGCGTTCGGCGTGGTGACCGAGACGACGTCGACATCCGCATTGTTGATAAGGTCACGCCGGTTACCCGTCGAAGTGGCGAAGCCCAGTTCGGCGGCCTTGCGGGCGGCGAGGTCGGCATTCACTTCAGCGAGCGCCACCAGCCTCGGCCGCTCCACGTCGCCGAATACGCCGGCAACCGAATTCCACGCCAGCGCGTGGCATTTGCCCATATAGCCGGTGCCGATCAGGCCGACGCCCAAATCTGTCATTTCATCCTCCCGAACGGCATGCGGATGTCGAGACGGCGCGTCACGGATTGTCGCGCTGGAAAATCCAGTCGTGGTCCGGATGATTCTTGAACCGCCATTTGCGGATCGGACCGGCCATGACGTTGAGGTAATACATCTCGTAACCATAGGGTGCGCCGCAGGGATGGTGACCCTTCGGCACCAGAACCAGGTCGCCGTCCGAGACGGCCATGGTCTCGTCGAGCGAGCCATCCTCCGTAAAGACGCGCTGGAAGCCAAAACCCTTCGACGGATTGAGCCGATGATAATAGGTCTCTTCCAGATAGGTCATGTCGGGGAGCTTGTTCTCGTCATGCCGATGCGGAGGATAGGAGGACCAGTTTCCGGAAGGCGTAAAGACCTCCGTCACGAGCAGGCTATCGGCCACGTCGCGCTCCTCCATCGCGATCGGATAGATGTAGCGCGTATTGGCATCCTTGCCGCGTGTGTTGAGCCCTAGGCCTTCGGGACCGATCGCCATTGCCTCGCGGCCGGGTTTTCCCGGTGCGGTACAGACAGCCAGTTCGCAGTCGGTGGTGGCGCAGGCGCTCCACTCGGAATCCGCGGGAATGTAGACGCAATGCGGCGGCTTACGTTCGAACACGTTCATCCGGTCGCCGAGTTCTCCGAAATTTTTGCCCCCGCCGCTGATCTCAGCCTTGCCTTCGACAAGCACAAGGATGGCTTCCTTGTCTTCGGTCTTCTCCGCGGCGGTCTCGCCGGGTTTCAGTTTATAAAGCCCGAAACCGACATATCCCCAGCCCGCATCCTTGGGCGTCACGTCATGGACTTTGCCGGATATACCTTTCGGCTTTCGAAGCAGGTTTGTCATGCAGCCGCCTCCGCCTTGTCCAGCCCGGCAGCCTTCGCCATCGCCTTCAGCGAGGAGAGCCCCAAGCTCTGGTATTCAAACGGATTGCGCACATCCGGGTCCTGTTCGGCTTCGATGACGAGCCAGCCTTGATAATTGTGTTCGGCGGCAATCTCCAGCACGGGCGGGAAATCCACGCCGCCTTGCCTGTCGCCGGGAACCGTGAAGACACCACGCCGCACGCCTTCAAGGAAGGAGAGGTTCCCCTCCCGAACCTGGCGGGCGATTTCCGGCCGCACGTTCTTCGCATGGATATGACCGACGCGCCCCATGTACTTCTTTGCGACGCGCTCCGGATCACCGCCGCCGAACAGGCAATGGCCGGTGTCGAGCAGGAGCTTGGTATGCGGGCCGGTATTCTCCATCAGCTTGTCGATTTCGTCTTCGCTTTCAACGATCGTTCCCATGTGATGGTGGTAAACCAGCGTAATTGCCTGGCTTGCCGCATATTCGGCCAGCGTCTCGACACCCGCACCAAAGAATTTCCACTGATCCTCGGCGAGTTTCGGCCGGTTGTTCAACGCTTTGCTGTCGTCGCCGTGGATAGCGTTCGAGGTTTCGCAAACGATGATCACCTTCGAGCCCATCGCTTTGAGGAGATCGAGCGCCGGTTGCATGGCAGCCTTTTCTTCGTCGACCGAATTCGTGAGCAGGTTCAGCGAATGCCAGCCGGATACATAACGCAGCCCGTGCGGTTCCAGTGCGGCTTTCAAAGCTTGCGGCTCCTGCGGGAACTTGTGTCCCTTCTCGATGCCGTCGAAGCCGATTTCAGACGCTTCGTCCAGGCATTGGTCGAGGCTGATATGGGCGCCGAGCGAACGGTCGTCGTCGTTCGACCATGCGATGGGATTGGTGCCGTAGAGAAGCATGCTAACGTCTTTCCTTCAGCGCCGTTTCGTAGCGGAGGCGGGCCTCGTTGACTTGGCTGCGGGGCGAAACCTCGGGGACTGCGACATCCCACCAGAAGCCACCGACATCCGGTGCGGGATAGGGATCGGTGTCGATAACGATCACGGTCGCTTTTTCGGCATCGCGCGCCGCCTTCAGCTCGGTCTCCAGCTCCGCAATGGATGCGACCTTGACCGCCCGCGCTCCCATGGAAGCGGCGTGCGCGGCGAAATCGATCTGCATTGCGGTGGTCTGGCTGGTGTGTTCGTAGAGATTGTTGAACTCGGCGCCGCCTGTCGCCATCTGCAGCCGGTTGATGCAGCCGTAACCGCGATTGTCGGTGATAACCACGGTGATCTTGACGCCCATGGCGACGGCGGTCGCGAGCTCCGAGTTCATCATCATGTACGAGCCGTCGCCGACCATGACGATCACGTCGCGATTCGGTTCGGCCATCTTGATGCCAAGCCCGCCGGCAATCTCGTATCCCATGCAGGAAAAGCCGTATTCCATGTGATACGAGAGGGGCCGCCCGGCCTTCCAGAGCTGATGCAATTCTCCCGGCATCGTGCCGGCGGCGCACATGACGACGGTATTGTCGACCGCCGCACGCTGGACTGCGCCGATCACCTGCATGTCCGTCGGCAAGGTGTTCGCATCCTCAGGCGCGGCAGTGACCCGATCGGCGCCGGCAAACCAGTCCTGCTTCAGAGTGACGGGGAGTTCGTTGAAGCGCTGATTGCCCAAGGCCTCGCTCAGAAGCGAGAGCCCCACCTTTGCATCGCAGACAACCGGGATAGCATCGTGCTTGGTGCTGTCATAGGGTTGAACGTTGAGCGCCAGGATGCGGCGTTCGGGATTGCGGAAGAGGGCCCACGAACCCGTCGTGAAATCCTGGAAACGCGTGCCGACGCCGATGACGAGGTCTGCGTCCGTGCAGACGGCGTTGGCGCTCGATGCGCCGGTCACGCCTACCGGGCCGAAATTGGCGTCGTGATCCCAGGGCAAAGCTGATTTGCCGGCCTGGGTCTCGACCACGGGAATGCGATGGCGCTCGGCAAACGCCTTCAATTCTTCTGTCGCACCCGAAAAGTGTACGCCTCCTCCTGCGACGATGACCGGCTTCCTGGCCGCCTTGATAGCTTCCACGGCGCGCCACAACTCATGTTCGTCGGGGCGGGGTCTCCGTCGATACCAGATCTTCTTCCCGAAGAAGCTTTCCGGATAATCATAGGCCTCGGCCTGGACGTCCTGGCAGAATGCAAGCGTCACGGGGCCGCACTCGGCAGGATCGGTCATGATCCGCATGGCGCGTGGCAATGCCGTCAACAGGTGCTCCGGGCGCATGATGCGGTCGAAATAACGGCTCACCGGACGGAAGCAGTCATTCACCGTGACGATGCCGTCACCGAAATCCTCGATCTGCTGCAGGACGGGATCGGGACCCCGGTTGGCAAAGACGTCACCCGGGATGAAAAGAACCGGGAGACGGTTGACGTGAGCAAGCGCGGCCGCAGTCACCATATTGGTGGCTCCAGGGCCGATGGATGACGTCACCGCCATGGCGCGCCTGCGCCGCAACTGCTTGGAATAGGCGATGGCGGCATGAGCCATCGACTGCTCGTTCTGGCCGCGATAGGTCGTCAATTTGTCCTTGACTCCCGCAAGCGCCTCTCCCATCCCGGCGACATTGCCATGACCGAAGATCGCCCATATCCCGGCGATGAAAGATTCACCCTCCTCGGTCATTTGACTGGCGAGATAACGCACCATCGCTTGCGCGGCCGTGAGCCTTACCGTTTTCATGCCACTTTCTCCTCGCGGCTGTCCTCGCGCGCACGGTCCCAGATCGCGCATAACTCGCGATATCTGGTTGCCATGTCGGCGATAGCCGTTTCGTCTGTGATCTCCCGGGCAAGCCACTTCCGCGCACAATCGCCGAAGATTGTGCGCCCGACTGCGAACCCCTTGACGAGATCGAAACGGGCGGCGGTGCGAAAGCTCTCACTCAGCTCCTCAATGGGTGCATCCAATCCGAGCACCACGATGCCTCGGGTATAAGGATTGTGTTTGACGATCGCGTCGCAGGCTTTCGACCAGGATGCTGCTGTTTTCATCGGCTCCAGTTTCCACCAGTCCGGATAGACCCCGATCTCGTAGAAACGCTCGATCACCGCGGCGACGGTGCCCTCATCCATTGGCCCGACTTTTGAAGGGATCACCTCCAGCAGGAACTCCAGCCGGTTCCTTCGGGTGGCCGCAAACAGACGTGAGACCACTTCCTCCTGCTGCCGCTTCATCTGCGCGTCGTCGTCGGGATGATAGAAACACAGCACCTTGGCAACGTTGTTGATAGGCCATTCCGACAGGCCGCCAAGATCCGGTCCGAGCTCCGGCTCCAGAACGAGGGGACGGGAGCCCGGCAACTCCACCGGACGTCCGATCCATAGGCCGGTTCCAGTCGCCTTGTAGAGCGTCTCGCGCCCCAGACGGCTGTCGCAGAGGATACCGTAGCCGGGGCGTCCCGCCGCGACATCGAGCGCGGCTCTCAGGCAAAGACTCTTAAAGGCATCGATCTTCGCTGGATCGGCTCCGGCCTCTTTCGCGATCGCTTCGATCTGCATGCGATGATCGAACGCAAAGACCCGCATTTCCGGCCAGTCACCGTCGCGGTTCGTGGACCAGTGGACCTGTTCAAGTGCCTCATCCTTACGGAGCGCCTTGTTGCGAATGCCGGTGCGGAAGAAATATTGGAGCTCCTCCCAGCTCGGATAGGCGGGAGTGCAGCCGTGCCGCGAAACGGCGAAGGCGCCGCAGGCGTTTGCATATTTCAGGCTGGTCAGCCAGTCTTCTCCGCTCAGCCAGCCTTTGAGGAGGCCGGACATGAAGCCGTCACCGGCTCCGAGCACATTGAAGACCTCGACCGAAAAACCCTGGCCGGTCTGGCCGTTGTCGAGAGAATCCGGAATCTCGCCGTCAAAGACCGCTGCTCCCATGGGGCCGCGCTTGCAGACCAGTGTCGCCTTCGAAACTTTCCTGACGGTTCGAAGCGCTTCCAGCGTGTCAGTTGAGCCGCCGGCGATATGGAACTCTTCTTCGGTGCCGACAATGAGATCGAACAAGGAGAGGGTAGACTGCAGCTTTGCAGTCACGCGCCGGGACTCGATGAAGCGGCTTTCGCCCGCGTCATGGCCGGCGAGTCCCCACAGATTCGGCCGGTAATCAATGTCAAGCGCAGTGCGGGCGCCGTTCTCCCGGGCCAGTTTCAGTGCCTTGAAAACGGCCGCCTCCGTGCGAGGGTGTGACAGATGCGTGCCCGTGGCGCAGACACAGCGAGCTTCCGCGATGAAGGCCGGGTCGATATCGTCCTCGCAAATGGCCATATCGGCACAGTTCTCGCGATAGAAGATCAGCGGGAACTGTTCCTGATCGCGAATGCCGAGCAGGACCAGCGCCGTCAGCCGCTCGGGATCGGTTCTGACGCCACGGACGTCGACGCCTTCGCGTTCGAGCTGCTCGCGGATGAAGCGGCCCATATGCTCGTCGCCGACGCGGGTGATAAGCGCCGATTTCAGGCCGAGGCGGGCAGTCCCGGCGGCGATGTTGGTCGGTGATCCGCCGATATATTTGTTGAAGGAGGCCATATCCTCCAGCCGCCCGCCGACCTGTACTCCGTACAAATCGACGGATGATCGGCCGATCGTGATCAGATCGAGTGACACAAGCCGGATCCTCCCTGCAGCTTGGAGCTAGCCTACGGCCCGCTACTGACGGAAGCTGCCAATTTCCATCATTTTCCCGGATTTGGATTTTAAATTCCATTTTCTTTATTTACAATACAAAAATTCATTTCTCGGGACGTTCCGTCCCGACGGCTACCGCCAATGTGATGGCGAGGCAGAGCGTGGCGGAAAGCGAACGGAAGGCACCGAAATCCACCTCGGATACGGAGAGAATAGTTGCTGGAAACTTGCGCAACGGGCTGACGATCGTGTCTGTGATGGCAACGATCGGCAAGCCGTGGGCGGAGACTGCCTCGACCATGTCGATCGTGTCTGTGGTGTAGGGAGAAAACGTGATCGCCAGCAGGGCGTCTCCGTCTCGAACTGCATTCCGATTCTCCAGCCGACCGACCGCGCTGTGCAGCATGGCTGGCACATTCATTTTCTCGAATGCATACGCCATGTAGCTCGCGACCGGGAAAGATCGGCGCATGCCGATAATGTGAATCATCTGCGCTTTGGCCAGAATTTTCACCGCCTGCTCCAGGGTGTTCGGCTCTATCGTCTTCAGCAGGTTTTCGAGTGAAGTCCGTCCCGCTTCGACGAATTCCGCGAGCAAGGCGGAAGGGCTGCCTTCCGCCTTCTCCCGCAGATGGTCCAACCGGGTTGAATAATCCGGCCACCCCCCGACATAGGAGTCGCGGAATAGCCGCTGCATTTCGGAGAAACCGGAAAAGCCCAGGATCTGACAGAAGCGCATGAAAGCGGAGGGCTGAACGCCGGCGCCCTCGGCCATCTCGGCAACCGTGGACACGGCTATGCGATCCTTGTTGGCGGCAACGTAGTCGGCGCATTGCCGCAGCCGTTTGGGAAGGCTTTCGGATACTTCCAGCAATCGCTCCTCGAATGCCTTTATGGTGGCCGGCACGCCGATGTCTCCCATGGTCACCCTTCCTGTTTCAGTGCTTGACACAAACGAAATCCCAATCTAGCAAAATGGAACATATATTCCAAATTGGCGCTTGGACAGTCTGACAAGAACATCATCCCCGATAATCGAACAAGCAGTCCTGCGATGCCGTGAGGCATGGATATTCGCAAAGCCTGCGGAGGAGAAATCATGGTGACGAAACTGGCATTCTTGGGAGCAGGCCGAATCGGCAGGGTGCATGCACGCGCGATCGCGGAGGACAAGCGGGCGAAGCTCGTCTACGTCGTGGATGCCGTGGCGGATGCGGCGAAATCGATCGCCGACAGCACCGGCTGTGCGGTCAGCACCATCGATGCCGTCGAAGCCGATGGCAATATCGACGCGGTGATCATCTGCACGCCGACCAATACGCATGCCGATCTGATCGAGCGGTTCTCCATGGCCGGCAAGGCGATCTTCTGTGAAAAACCGATCGATCTCGATGTGGCGCGCGCCAGAGCCTGCGCGGAGACCGTCAGCAAGACCGGGGCGAAGGTGATGCTTGGCTTCAACCGCCGCTTTGATCCGCATTTCCGGGCCGTTCGCAAGGCGATCGATGACGGCAGGATTGGCAACGTGGAGATGGTGACCATCATCAGCCGCGACCCAGGCCCGCCGCCGGCGGACTATATCAAGGTTTCCGGCGGTATCTTTCGCGACATGACCATCCATGATTTCGACATGGCTCGTTTCCTGCTCGGGGAGGAGATCGCGAGCGTGATGGCGTCCGGGTCGGTCCTGGTCGATCCGAAGATCCGCGAGTTGGGTGATTACGACAGTGCGAGCGTCATCCTGACCACGGCCAGCGGCCGGCAATGCGTGATCTCGAACTCCCGTCGCGCCAGTTACGGCTACGATCAGCGGATCGAGGTGCACGGCTCCCTTGGTTCCATTGCGGCGGAAAACCAGCGGCCCGTCTCCATCGAGCTTGCCACGAAGGACGGTTTTACACGCCCTCCGCTGCATGACTTCTTCATGACCCGCTATACGGCGGCTTATGCTGCGGAAATTTCCGCCTTCATTGACAGCCTTGAGACCGGCTCGGCACCATCGCCTTCCGTCGAGGACGGGCTGGCCGCACTTGCCCTGGCGGATGCAGCCCTTCGGTCAGTCAGAGAGCAAAAGATCATTCCGGTCTAGACATGACTGAATGCCGACCGGAATTGACAGCTTGGAAGGGACCGCCGGCGCCGACCCCTTCGGGCTCGTCAACAAGACGCGGTTTCTGGTCGGCCGGGTCGGAAACTCTGCAGCCTTTCCGGCCGATCCGGTTTAGAAATTCAGCGGCCGCTCGCCGTCCTCATCGCGGATCCAGGTCGGCAGGCCGATCCTGTTCAGGATGCTGAGGAAGGGCTTCGGAGGAAGTTCCTCCACGTTTGCCATCTTCCTCACATCCCATTCGCCGGTGGCGATCAGCATGGCGGCGGCAACCGGCGGGACGCCGGCGGTGTAGGAGATACCCTGCGAGCCCACTTCGTTATAGGCGTCCTTGTGGTCGGCGACATTGTAGATAAATACCGTCCGTTCTTTACCGTCTTTAATGCCCTTCACGAAATCGCCGATACAGGTCTTGCCTTCGTATTCCGGGGCGAGCGATGCCGGGTCTGGCAGGCAGGCCTTGACGACCTTGAGCGGCACGACTTCCGAGCCGTCCGCGAGCTTGACCGGCTGCTCGGACAACAGGCCGATGTTCTTCAGCACTGTGAAAACATTGATGTAGTGGTCACCGAAGCCCATCCAGAAGCGCACGTCGGCGCCATCCATGTTCTTCGCCAGCGAGTGGACCTCGTCATGACCGCAGAGATAGGCGCGACGTGTGCCGACGACCGGCAGGTCGTAGTCCTTGCCGATCTCGAACATCTTGTTGACCTTCCATTCGCCGCCCTGCCAGGAATAGACGACGCCGGTGAATTCGCGGAAGTTGATTTCCGGGTCGAAATTGGTGGCGAAATACTTGCCATGGCTGCCGGCATTGATGTCGACGATGTCGACATCCGTCACCTTGTCGAGATACTCGTCCTTGGCAAGGCGCGCATAGGCGTTGACGACGCCCGGGTCGAAGCCGGCGCCTAGGATGGCGGTGATGCCCTTTTCCTCGCATTCGGCGGCGCGCTTCCACTCGTAATTGCCGTACCACGGCGGGGTTTCGCAGATCTTGTTCGGCTCTTCATGGATCGCGGTGTCGATATAGGCGACGCCGGTGTCCAAGCAGGCGCGCAGAACCGACATGTTGAGGAATGCGGTGCCGACGTTGATGACGATCTGCGAATTGGTCTTTTTGATCAGTTCTTTGGTCGCCTCGATGTCCAGCGCATTCAGCGCGTGAGCTTCGAGCACGCCCGGCTGTTTCATCGCGTTCTTCTCGCGAACCGAAGCGATGATCTTGTCGCATTTCGCTTTCGTGCGTGAAGCGATGTGGATGTCTCCGAGGATATCATTGTTCTGGGTGCATTTGTGCGCCACGACCTGGGCGACGCCGCCGGCGCCGATGATGAGAACGTTCTTTTTCATTTTTGAGGATATCTCCTTCTATCCGGTTTAGCGCCTCAGGAGAGGCTCCGCTCATAGTCCGCGTAGGTGAATTCGCGGACCGTTCGAATGCTGCCATCGAGCTCCCTGATGGCGATCGCCGGCATCTTCACACCATTGAACCAGTTCTTCTTGACCATCGTGTAACCGGCGGCATCCTGGATGGAGATCCGGTCGCCGACGTTCAGTTCGTTCGGAAAATCGAACTCGCCGAAAATATCGCCAGCAAGGCAGGACTTGCCGCAAACCATGTAGCGATACGGCCCGGCGTTCGGAGCCACTTTGGCACTTTCGCGATAGATCAGAAGATCCAGCATATGGGCTTCGATCGAACTGTCGACGATGGCGAGATGTTTGCCATTGTGGAGCGTGTCGAGAACGGTGGTCTCCAGGGTGGTAGACTTGGTGATGGAAGCTTCGCCCGGCTCCAGATAGACCTGCACGCCGTATTTATCCGAGAAGTCCTTCAGCCGGTCACAGAAAGCATCGAGGGGATAATTCTCGCCGGTGAAATGGATGCCGCCCCCGAGGCTCACCCACTCCGCTTGTCTCAGAAGTGGACCGAACTTTTCCTCGACCTGACCAAGCATGCGGTCGAAGAGCGAGAAATCGTTGTTCTCGCAATTGTTGTGGATCATGAAGCCGCTGACGCGGTCCATCACCTTCTCGACCTTTCCGACATCCCATTCGCCAAGGCGCGAGAAGGGACGGGCAGGATCGGCAAGATCGAAACTCGACGAACTCACCTGCGGATTGAGGCGAAGGCCGCGGACGATGCCGGCAGCCTTGTCCGCGAAGCGCTCAAGCTGGCCGATCGAGTTGAAGATGATCTTGTCGGCGTGGGAGACGACCTCATCGATCTCGTAATCGGCATAGGCGACCGAATAGGCATGCGTTTCCTTGCCGAACCGTTCATGGCCAAGGCGGACCTCGTTGAGGGACGAGGAAGTCGTGCCATCCATATAGTCGCGCATGAAATCGAAGACCGACCAGGTGGCGAAGCATTTGAGCGCCAGCAGTGCTTTGGCGCCCGAGCTTTCCCGGACATAGGCGATCTTCTCCATGTTGCGGAGAAGTTTCGCCTTGTCGATCAGGTAATAGGGGGTCGTGAGCTGCATCTTGAAAACCCGTTGGCGTTCGGTGTGTCGGCCTTTTGCCGTAATAATGTAACATTGGCGTGAAACGGTCGTCAGGACCGCGCAAGGCGGTTCGGGGGATCGTTTCTGCCGGAGATGACGGAGGGATCAGGAGGGGATGGTGACGGCGATCCGGGGCCGGACCAGGGCTTTCGCGCTCATGCCGCGCTGGCGCATCGCCGTGCGGACCAGCGCAACGGCGTCCCGTCTCGTTTTCGCGAAGACGAGGCTAAATACTCCCGGGCACGCTCCGATGACGAGCGTCTTGAAGAATTCTTCCGTTCGGGGGGCATCAAATTCGACTGAGCCCATCCCCGATTGGAAGAGGGCGTCGTGAGACATGGCGTCCTCTCCAACCAGCAGATGAAACCTGCAACAAGCTAGGCCGGCCTTATAGCATCGTCCGATAGGAATTCAACTTGCAAGGCCGGCTAACTTGCCTGGTCGCGCTCTCTGCATCGCCAGGGTCTTCAGGAGTGGAAGTCCAGACCGATATCGAGTGTCGGTGCGCTGTGGGTGATCCAGCCGACGGACAAGAGGTCGACGCCCGAAGCCGCGATGGCGGTGGCCGTTTCCGGCGTGATGCCGCCGGAGGCCTCCGTGATCGCCCGGCCCCCGACGATCGTTACAGCCTCGCGGAGTTGTTCTGGCGTCATGTTGTCGAGTAGCACGGCATCGACGCCGATCTCCATGGCTTCGCGAAGCTGGTCGAGCGTATCGACTTCTACCTCGATCTTTACCATGTGCCCGACATTCGCTCTGGCCCGCCGGATGGCCTCCGCGACACCGCCGGCGATCGCAACGTGATTGTCCTTGATCAGCACGGCGTCATAAAGCGCGAAGCGATGGTTCAGGCCGCCGCCGGCCCGGACGGCATATTTCTCGAGTGCTCGAAGCCCCGGGGTCGTCTTGCGTGTGCAGACCACCGCCGCCCTGGTGTTGCTTACCGCATTCACGATACGTGCCGTAACGGTTGCGATGCCCGACAGGTGGCCGAGGAAATTGAGTGCCGTGCGTTCTGCCGTCAGCAGACTGCGGGACGGGCCTTCGATCGTCGCGATGGTATCACCTGGACCCACCGTCGTCCCGTCCTGAACATGCCGGGCCATTGTGATCGCGGGATCGACGAGTTCGAAGGCGAGGGCGGCGGCATCAAGGCCGGCGATCACGCCGGCTTTACGCGCAGCCATGACGACTGTCGAGCGATGCTCGGAGGGGATGACGGCCGCCGAAGTCACGTCGCCGGCAAGGCCAAGGTCCTCGATAAGTGCGGCACGTACCAGCGGTTCGACAATCAGCCGGGAAGGAGAAACGAAGGGCATCAGGCACTCCTGGCAAGAGGATGGGAAGCGGTCGTGCGGGCAATTTCGAGCGCTTCGTCAAGGCGCATCTTCCGGCGTTCGGCGTAGGCGAGCTTGAGCGGGAAATCCGTGCGGGCATGTGCCCCGCGCGATTCCCGCCGCATCGACGCAAAGACTGCGATCAACAGTGCGACCATTGCGGGATCGGACGCAGGCCCCTCACTTTCGGCAAGCGGCAGCAGGCTTGCGATTGCGCCGTGAATGGCGCCGGCATTGCGCAGCACGCCAAGATGCCGCGAGACGATCTGCCGGACGGCGGAGACATCGGCCGGTCCGGGAAGGGCGATCCCCCGCACCCGCCGCGGCGCGACAGTCGCCATGCCGGCGATATCCTGCGCGGCGCGCATGCCCATGACGGCGGCTTCGAGAAGCGAATTGCTGGCAAGCCGATTGGCTCCGTGAAGGCCGGTCGATGCGGTCTCCCCGACCGCCCAGAGCCCTTGGAGCGTGGTTCGTGCATTCTCATCCGTAGCAATGCCGCCCATGTGATAATGCGCCGCCGGTCTGATCGGGATGAGTTCACAGGAGGGATCAACGCCCGCCTCCCGGCACAAGGTGTCGATTTGCGGGAAGCGGCTGGCGAAGCGGCTACCAAGCGCCGTCCGGCCATCGAGGAAAACGCGGCCGCCGCGGGCGAGCTCGGCACTGACTGCGCGCGCCACGACATCACGGGGCGCAAGCTCTGCGCAGACCTCTCCGGCGAGGAACCTCTCACCCCGTTCATTCACCAGCGTTGCACCTTCGCCACGGACTGCCTCGCTCACCAGAGCCAGGGGGCGTTTCGGAGAATCAAGCGCCGTGGGATGGAACTGCACGAATTCCATGTCTGCAAGCTCGGCTCCGGCCCGGGCCGCCAGCATGATGCCCTGGCCGAAATTTCCGATGGGGTTGGTGGTTGCGTCATAAAGTCCGCCAATACCGCCGGTGGCGAGCACGACGCGCGAGGTCGGAAGGATTGCCGTTCCGTTGCGCGTCGCGCCGAGCAGGCCGCAGACTATTCCTTCCTCGACCAAAAGCCGCCGCACCTCGAAGCCGGTCAACACCGTGATCGACGACGTCCGCAGGACGGTCTCTACCAGGGCACGAATGATTACCGCGCCGGAGCCATCGCCTCCGACATGCAGGATACGGCGGCGGGAATGAGCGGCCTCAAGCCCAAGCGAGAATGCGCCGTTGGCCGCCCTGTCGAAAGTGACGCCGAAGCTTTCCAGCATGGCGATTGCAGCAGGCGCCTGCCGCAGGATCGAAGCCGCCGCAACCGCATCGCACAGTCCGTCACCCGCCGCGAGCGTATCGGTCAGATGCAAGTCGGCGCTGTCGTCCTCGCCGAGGCTCGCGGCGACGCCGCCCTGCGCCCAGGCGCTGGACGTTTCCGCGCCAAGCTCCGCCCGCGTGATGAGCACGACCGGCTGCGGCGCCAGTCTCAAGGCTGTTACAAGGCCTGCCAGCCCGCTTCCGACAATCGCGACGCGGCCGGCAAGATGGTTCAAGACCTCGGTCATATCGCCAGCATCCTTTCCACCGCGCGCCGCGCAGCCGTGGCGACCGCCGCATCGACGGTTACCTCGTGGCGGTTTTCCTCCAGCGCCTTGCGGATGTTGGAGAGCGTGATCCGCTTCATGTGCGGGCAAAGATTGCAGGGCCGCACGAACTCGACATCCGGATGATGAACCGCGACATTGTCGCTCATCGAACATTCCGTCAGCAGCACGACGCGCGCCGGCTTCTTTTGGCCGACATAATCCGACATGACCGCGGTCGAGCCGGCGAAATCGGCCTCCGCCACGACATCCGGCGGACATTCCGGATGGGCGAGAACCATGACGCCCGGATGGGCTTCGCGCAGGTCGCGGACGTCCTGAGCGTTGAAGAGTTCGTGCACCTCGCAATGGCCGTGCCAGGCGATGATCTCGACATCGGTTTCGCGTGCCACGTTCTGCGCCAGATACTCGTCGGGGATCATCAGCACTTTCGGAACGCCGAGAGATTCCACCACTTGTTTGGCATTGCCCGAGGTGCAGCAGATATCGGAGGCCGCCTTCACGGCGGCGGACGTGTTGACATAGGTGATGACCGGCACGCCCGGATGCGCTTGTCTGAGCAATGCCACGTCTTCCGGCGTGATCGATTCCGCCAATGAACAGCCCGCGCCCATGTCCGGGATCAGCACCGTCTTTTCCGGGTTCAGCAGCTTGGCTGTCTCGGCCATGAAATGAACGCCTGCGAGCACGATGACGTCGGCATCCACTTCCACGGCCTTGCGGGCGAGCGCCAAGCTGTCGCCGACAATATCCGCCACGCCATGGAAGATCTCGGGCGTCTGATAATTGTGCGCGAGGATGACCGCATTGCGCCGGCGCTTCAGATCGAGGATCGCCTCGACATCCGCCTCATGAGCCATCCATTCGGCCTTGGGCATGACGCGGCTGACACGGTCGTAGAGAGAGGATACCGAGAGCGGGGAATTCATGAGCAGCTCCTTTTATACTCAAAGTGAGTATTATGACTGCAAATGGATATTCTCGTTTTGAGTTTATGTCAATTGCGCGAAAGAGGAAATTTCGAACCGGACAGTGCCCGTTCTTCAAGGATCGCGTGGCGATAACGGAAGAGCTTGGCCGGGCGGCCGCCGGTCTCGGCGGTCGTCTCTCCGGTCTCCTCGATCAGCTCCTGCTGGTCGATCAGCCTGCGGAAATTCGGCTTGTGCAGTGTCAGTCCGGCTAACGCTTCCACAGTGCGCTGCAATTGCAGGAGCGTGAATTTTTCGGGCATCAGTTCGAAGACGACCGGCCGATACTTGATCTTGGCACGCAGCCGGGCAATGCCTGTTGCAAGAATGCGGCGGTGATCGGCAAACATCGAGCGGCCAAAACCACGATCCGATGAGAAGCCGGCTTCAGCCACCAGCCCGGCTTCAAACATCAGCTCATATCGCTGGAGCGCAAGATCCTCGTTCCAGACGGCGCCATGAAGGCCGAAAGCGAAATCGATGCGGCGCTGGCGATATTCATGGCGCGCCGGTTCGGTATCCGCCCAGTCCTGCAGGCGATTGGCAATATCGGCCAGGATATCCGGCTTTCCCTTGCGGTGGTCCTCCCAGGGAAAATATTCGTACCAACCATGCCATTCCGGTCTCCCTGCCCCCGGTGCCGGCTGCTCTCGGACAAGACCGAGATAGCTGATGGAGATGGTTCGGCCGTCGATATTCTCCCCGGTACGGCCGCGATCGGCAAAGGTGTAGAGCTGTTCCAGATAGCCGACGGGGTGACCCGTCTGATCCCGCACCCATTCTCTCAAGCCCGCTTGGAGACTTCTGTGCCCCAGTTCGAAGGGACCGGATGGCAGTGCATCGCCGGACCTTATCGTCATGACGCGCGGCTCCTCTCCGGTAACGGCCGCAAGAACCGCAATCAGTTCGGCGTGGGCAAGTCCGATGGTCAAGGAAACTCCCTATGCGATGGCATTCGACGCATGATGTGACACGAAGCGCAGTTTACGCCAACTGCGAATGCTTTTGCCACTGGTGGCAGGTACAGAAGAAACTCACGAAAGCGGAACCTCTTCGCCGACAATGACCCGGTAGCGCGGAAGGACGATGACAATCGGCTGAAGGCTGTTATTTTCAACGGCAACCAAGATAACGAGCAAGGCGATGGACCAGTTCTTTTCTCTCTACAGCCACGAATTCCTGCGAGTCGCCGCCTGCGTGCCGCGTGCCCAGGTTGCCGATCCCGATTTCGCCGCTGCCGAAACCCTTCGCCTGGCCCGGCAGGGCAATGCCGAGGGGGTGGCTGTCATGCTTTTTCCCGAACTCGGCCTGTCCTCTTACGCCATCGACGATCTCCTCTTCCAGGATGTGCTTCTCGACGCGGTCGAGGGAGCGATCGTCAGGATCGCCGAAGCCTCCGAGAGCCTCTACCCGGTCCTCGTCGTCGGAGCGCCGCTGCGGCGCGATGGGCGCCTTTTCAATACCGCCGTGGTTATTCACCACGGTGCCGTATTGGGCGCGGTTCCGAAGAGCTATCTGCCGAACTATCGCGAATTTTACGAGCGCCGCCACTTTTCGCCTGGGGCAGGGGTGACCAATGCCGAAATTCAGGTGGCCGGGCGCGATGTGCCGTTCGGTGTCGACCTCCTGTTCAGGTCGAACGGTTCGGTTCCCTTCACTTTTGGAGTGGAGGTCTGCGAGGATATATGGGTGCCTCTGCCGCCGTCCACGCGGGCGGCGATGGCCGGCGCGGAAGTGCTGCTCAATCTGTCCGCCAGCAATATCACGATCGGCAAAGCGGAGACGCGACGGCTGTTATGTGCCAGCCATTCCTCGCGCGCGATCGCGGCCTATGCCTATTCGGCGGCCGGGCCGGGAGAGTCGACCACGGATCTGGCCTGGGACGGCCATGCGGCGATTTTCGAATATGGCAACCTCCTTGGCGAAACGCAGCGCTTCCCGCATGACAGTACATTCGTTGCAGCCGACATCGATCTCGGCCGGCTGCGGCAGGAGCGCATGCGAGTCAACAGCTTTGGGGATTGTGTTCGGGAGGAGCTCGATGGCAGCCGCCCGTTCCGCACGGTGTCCTTCTCACTCGATCACCCCACCGGACCCGTGCCGCTGCACCGCCGCGTCGAGCGATATCCTTATGTGCCCGCCGATCCTTCTCGCCTGCGCGAGGACTGCTATGAGGCCTACAACATCCAGGTTCAGGGCCTTGCGAAGCGACTAGCCGCAACAGGCCTCAAGCGCGCTGTGATCGGCGTTTCAGGCGGGCTCGATTCCACGCAGGCACTGATGGTGACGACGCGTGCCATGGATCTGGCCGGTCTGGACCGGAAGAACGTACTCGCCTACACCCTGCCCGGCTTTGCGACGTCCGACAGCACGAAATCCAGCGCCTGGGCGCTCATGAATGCATTGGGCGTGACTGGGACGGAGATAGATATCCGGCCCGCCGCCCGCCAGATGCTTGCGGATCTCGGCCATCCGTTCAGCAAGGGTGAGCCGGTCTACGACGTGACCTTTGAAAATGTCCAGGCGGGGTTGCGGACGGATTACCTGTTCCGGCTTGCCAACCAGAACGGTGGCCTTGTCGTGGGCACGGGCGACCTGTCGGAACTGGCGCTTGGATGGTGCACCTACGGTGTCGGCGATCACATGTCGCACTACAACGTGAACGCCTCGGTCTCCAAGACGCTGATCCAGCATCTCATTCGCTTTGTCGCCGGATCGGGTGACGTGAGCAGCGAGACGGCGCAAATCCTGCTCGCTATTCTGGCAACCGAAATCTCCCCGGAGCTGGTGCCGCCCGGCGCAACAGGAACACTTCAATCGACGCAGGATATTGTCGGCCCTTACGCATTGCAGGATTTCAACCTGTTTTATCTGACCCGCTACGGCTTCCGTCCTTCAAAGATTGCCTTCCTGGCCCATCACGCCTGGAGTGATGTGGAAAGCGGAGTCTGGCCTGTTGACCTGCCGGCTGCCGACCGGCGCGCCTATCCCCTTGTCGAAATCCGCCATTGGCTTGAAGTATTCCTGAAGCGGTTCTTCTCCAGCCAGTTCAAGAGGTCGACATTGCCCAATGGACCGAAAATCTCCTCCGGCGGCTCTCTATCGCCGCGAGGCGACTGGCGCGCTCCGTCCGACAGCGAGGCAAAGGTCTGGCTGAAAGAGCTTGCCGAGAACGTTCCGGCAGAATGACGGCGCGGTACCGCCGCCCCGCCATCCGCCTTTGATGGCCGCTATAGGTGTTCTCTCTCGTAGTCCGTACAGGAGAGGCCGATAGCGTCCAGTCCGGCGGCCAGATGGTCGGAAAGCAACGGATTGCCGCGGAGATATGCTGCCGTACGCTCGTTGTGCGCATCCGCCGCCTGTTGGCGCACGTCGGCCCAGTCGCTTGCCGTGTAGCCGTCACGGCCAAGCCACATGAGAGCGACGAGATCAACCTGCGCGTCATCGGAAAGGTCCGAAATAACGGACGTCAGTTCTTCTTGCACCGGATCATCCGGATGATCCTGCAGGACGGCCACCTCGTTGTCGTCGGTCGGGTTCGACCCGGGGTCGGGCTCGCTAACCCCTTCCTTCACATCGAACTCGCGCGCCTTGATGATGATGAAGCAGACCGTTTCGAGCGGAATCACCAGCTCCGGCGCTACAACCTCCTCACTACCAATACCTTGCTTCATGTTTGGGATTCCTTTTCTTCCTGCTCGGCTTCCCGACCTCTTACGATGCGCCGTCCGGCCATGGGGCCGTGCGTTTCCGTCACGACTGTGCATCGACCTTCGGGTTCGCTATCACGCTGATAATGGATCACGACCCAGTCATGCGTCCTGTTCAATTCATGGGCCAGCCGACTGTTCGAGTAGAGAGCGGTAAAATACCAGCCGTTCTGGCGGATATGCATGATCGGCAGCCATGTTTCAGCTTTCGGATTGAATCGTCTAGGGGCGATTTTGGGCAATTGATCGACCGCTGCCTTCTCCCGATACATTTGATCGACATTGAGAAGCAGTGAAACGGAAGGTACCGTCCTTCGGCCGCTCACAATAACGGTGGGTCGCCCAAGCCGCTCGGCAAGCGCGGAGGCGATCATGCGTTTTCGCCGCTCGCCAATTCCCTTCACAGCGAGATCGCCGAAATGCAGGGCGTATTCGAGGTCTTCAAGGCTCTCGACATGCCCCTCGTCTGCCAGGCGGTCGGCCAGTTTGGGACCGATGCCGGGTATTGTCCGGAACAGGATCTCGGGCGCCAGATCGCCACGCAGCCTTGCCAATTGATTCCAATGGCCGCTCGTCAAAATCTCTATGATGGCTGCCGCAATTCCATATCCGATGCCGGGGAGAGCAACCAGACCCATGCGGCCTTGCTCGGTGAGTATCTCGTTAAGGGGGCGCTTCAAGGCCGTAGTCACATCTGCTGCCTTGTAATAGGCGCGGGAGCGAAATCCTCCCTCGCCCTGTTGAACAAGGAGATCCGCATATTCGCGCAGCTTGGTTGCTACCCCGAGATTGAGGTCAGGCGCTGTTGGTACGGATGCCTGCAGCTTCTCAGTCGTATCTTCGTCAACGGCAGCAGCCATCGCTTTCATTTTGAACCTCGGTTTCGACGGCTGGTGTCGTCATCCACGAATTCAGTTTTTGAGACGCTAATCGACTGGCGGCAAAAGACCTTGATGCTTGTCAAGGTGGAGCCGTTCTTATCATGGTGTCATGAACAATAAAGGCGAAGTGCAATCTGCAGAATGCCACGACGTCATTTTTGCTGCTGCATGGGTAGGTGCTGAATGTTTCATGATCGCAGGCAGGCAGGGCGACAACTTGCGCAGGCGCTTGAGAGCTATCAAGGGCAGCCATGCATCGTTCTTGCACTTCCCAGGGGAGGTGTTCCCGTAGCGGCGGAAGTTGCCGTGGCGCTGAAAGCACCGCTTAAACTGCTTCTCGTGCGGAAGGTCGGCCTGCCTCGGAATCCCGAGCTTGCCATGGGCGCTATTATCGATGGCAAAAAACCCGTCGTCGTACGCAACGACGAAGTTATCGCGCTCGCGGGCATCTCCGGCCAGGTCTTCGAGACGCGTTGCAGAGAGGAGCTTCAAGAGATTCATCGCCGGCAGCAGGTCTATGCGGGGCATTTGGCAGGTGATGATCTTGAAGGAAGAATTGCGATCGTCGTCGATGACGGGTTGGCCACGGGCTCGACCGCAAGAGCTGCGCTCAAGGCCTTGAGAATGCGCCACCCTGCCCGGATCGTTTTGGCAGTTCCCGTCGCTCCTGCCGACCTCGTCGCCGAACTTCAAGGAGAGGCGGACGAGGTGATCTGCCTTGAAACTCCGTCCGGCTTCGGTGCTGTCGGGGCCTATTACCAGGATTTCTCGCAGCTTTCCGATCAGGACGTGCTGGACCAGCTCGCAATTAAATGACGGCAGCCGACATTTGGTTGCCGTCGAGAAGGACCGCAACGCGCGTTGCCGTTCTTCGAAAATCACCAAGAACGTCTCGGCCGTCGGTGAGGAAGACGCCTTGAATGATAGCGGGCCAATTGTTTGATTCATTGACCTTGGTCACGAAGGAGCTGCTTACAGAATCCTCGAACATGGCAATGGGGAATATCCTGGCTCCGAGCGAAAAACGTTCAATCGGACTTCTTGCGCGGTGAACCGGCCGGCCGTTCCTGCGGATGACCGGGCGCTATGGGGTCGCTTGCTGGAAATGTCTCCTCCAGCGCCTCTTCGAGATAATCGTCTTGCTCTTTCGCACGATCTGCTTCCGCAGCTGCTTTTTTGCCTGTTTTTTGTTCTTTTCCCACGTCAGTCTCCATATCAGATTGCGCTTCACTGCAATAATGGTCGCATGTATCCAACGAGAGGCAAGCTTGAAGTGCCCGGTGTCGATGAAAGTCTTCCTCTCATGCTATCGATCATAAGGCTCATCTTCGGTTGAAGCGATAGGAGCAGCTCGCGATTTTGGAGCGACTTCAACCATCGATGCCTTCGAGCATGGGTCAACATGGTTACCGCTCATTGAGATGCATCAAATGATGCCTGCAATGTTTCGCTAGACTGCAAACATAAGCACTTCGATCGATCCGAAGATGTTATGGCGGGGCAAGAGACATGCATATCGAGGACTTCGGGATGCAACTTCGCCGCTTCATCATGAGCCGACTGGTGTTCTGGCTTCTCGTTGCGATGGTTCTGATGGTCCTGGCAATTCTCCTGTTGCTGCCTTCGCAGCAATATGGTCTCCGGAATCAAGAAAGCGACTCGATCATATGGCCCGATAAGCGAGGCGAACTGCAGCGCTGAGGTCCGGGGCGACCAGGACGAGGTTACGTCATGAAGGCGATGATATTGCATGAGATCGGCAAGCCGCTGGAGCTGGCGGAACGGCCGGATCCTGAACCGCAATCCGGCGAACTGCTCGTCCGGGTGGAGGCGTGCGCGGTATGTCGGACCGACCTGCACGTTGTCGAGGGAGATCTCGCAAACCCGAAACTCCCCCTTGTGCCCGGCCATGAGATCGTCGGTATCGTTGAAACAGTCGGGCAAGGGGTTTCCCCGCATCGCATCGGTTCGCGGGTCGGCATTCCCTGGCTCGGCCATACCTGCGGTCATTGCCCGTACTGCCGGTCGAACGCGGAAAACCTCTGCGACGAGCCGCTCTTCACCGGTTATACCCGGGACGGCGGCTTTGCCACCCATGTAGTCGCTGATTCAGCCTATGCCTTCGATCTGCCCCAAGAAGCCGATCCCGTTTCCCTTGCACCGCTTCTCTGTGCGGGCCTGATCGGCTGGCGTTCCCTGAAGAAGGCGGGAGAAGGCAAGAGAATAGGGCTTTATGGGTTTGGAGCTGCCGCCCACATCATTGCGCAAGTCTGCGTATGGCAAGGCAGGCAGGTCTATGCCTTCACACGGCCTGAAGATCGGCAGGCACAGACCTTTGCCCTGAGTTTGGGCGCGACCTGGGCGGGTGGTTCAGATGAATCGCCGCCGGCTGTCCTCGATACGGCGATCATCTTCGCGCCGGTCGGTGATCTGGTGCCGTTGGCTTTGAAGGCAATACGCAAGGGCGGACGGGTCATTTGTGGTGGCATCCATATGAGTGATATTCCGCAGATGCCCTATGCTCTTCTCTGGGGCGAGCGGAAGGTGGCCTCCGTGGCGAACCTGACGAGAGACGATGCGATGGAGTTCTTTCCGATCGCCTCCGCCGCGAATGTGAAAACGCATACAGTCGTCTATCCTCTTGCCGATGCGAACAGGGCACTTGACGATCTTCGAAAGGGGCGTCTGAGCGGCGCCGCTGTGCTGGTGCCGTAACCTGAAGCAAAGAACCTATTGATCGGTTGCATCGAGCGCGCGTCTGACTTTGCGGAGGATTATGCCGCGCGCCTTTTCATCCGCCGCTTCGTCCAACCTTTCCTGCAGATCGAGGACCAGCGATTGAAAGTCGTTGTGCCAGTCTTTGCGGCCGACCTGGAGCGCGCCAAGCCGGGGCGGGGCCTCGACATCCGAGACGTTTACGGCTCCCTTGGACGTGAGGTCGTAGGTCGCATCGAGGCTAGGCGCCACTACAGTTAATTCGGGCTGCAGCAGCGAGATGCGCTCTCTCATTCCCGCAATTGCCGGCAGTTCGCCATGCACCAGGAAGACGGCCTTCCTTACCGGCAGGCGCGCCGCAATCCACTCGGCCAGTTCCGGCCCGTCGGCGTGGCCGCTGTAGACGTCGAGCCTGCGGATGTTTGCTCGAACAGCGATGTCGTCGCCCTGAATCCGAACGGTCGAGGCGCCGTCCTCCAGGAAACGCCCAAGTGTTCCGGTGGCCTGATAGCCGACCAGAAGAACGGTACCTTCCTCCCGCCACAACCAGTTCTTCAGGCGATGTCGAATCCGACCGGCTTCGCACATGCCACTCGCGGCGATAACGATGTGGAAGCCTCGCATGTTGTCGATTGCCTTGGACTGTTCGGCGGTTTGGGTGAACCGGACGTTCCTGGCTTCGAGAGCGCGCAGCAGAAGATGCCCATGCTCGAGTTCGCGGGAATGTTTCCTGAAGACTTCAGTGGCTCGAAGAGCTAGAGGCGAATCGATGACAATCGGGCAACGCGCGATCTCACCCTTGTCCATGAGATCGACGAGATCGGCCAGAAGTTCCTGGGTACGTTCGACTGCAAATGATGGAATGAGAAGAGCTCCGTCACGATGGCGGGCAGCCAGGTTTACCTCCTCTTGCAGCATCTTTCGCCGCTCTTCATCAGAGGGGTCGTGGCGATCGACATCGCCATAGGTGCTCTCACAGATCACGTAATCCCAACCTGCAGGAGCATCCGGATCGAATTGGAGCAGCTTGTGGTGGGGGCCTATGTCGCCGGAGAAGAGAAGCCGTCGGCGCTCGGATCCGGTGACAATCTCGACTTCGACCGACGCGGAACCGAGAAGATGTCCGGCATTCCAGAAACGGAAGCGGATTGCCGGTGAGAGCTCCTCCCATCGTTCAAAAGGATGAGGCCTCATCTGCACCAGTGCTACCGCGGCGTCCGCCGCGTTATAGATCGGATCTACGGGCTTGCGGCCCCGCCGTTCGTTTCTCCGGTTGAGCTGTTCGACTTCCATTTCCTGAATATGGGCGGAATCCGGCAGCATGACTGCGCAGAGATCCAGCGTCGCCGGAGTACAATAGATTGGGCCGGTGAAGCCGTCTTTCACAAGCTTGGGCAGCAGCCCGCTGTGATCAATGTGCGCATGCGTGAGAATGACGGCATCCAACGACGCCGGCGAGAACGGAAAAGGGCGGTAATTCAGCTCCTTCTCGGTCTTCGAGCCCTGGAACATTCCGCAATCCAGGAGGACGCGGCTCTCGCCGGTCTCAAGAAGGAAGCAGGAACCTGTAACGGTGCCGGCTGCTCCGTGAAACGTAATCTTCGGGTCGCGTTTCAATGCTAACCTCCATAACAATCGGCCGCTTCGGCGCGGCGTGGATCTCTATGGACAATCAATTAGTTGATTCCCCAGAAGCTGGGTTGACGGAAATCAAGGTGCCGGGGTGCCGATGGTATCAGGATTTCTTTCAACTGATGAGAGGAGGAAGGATGATGTCGTTCACAACCATCTTGAGCGTGATCCGGTGCGATCACGCGGACAGTGATCTTCGTGCGGCAGTCGAACTCTCCCGGTCGTCCGGTGCGCATCTCTCCGTCCTGCTGCTCGCAATCGCAGCACCGCCGCCGCTCGGCGAATATGCCGAACATGTTTCAGTGGCATGGCTGGAAGAAAGAGACGCCGATAGATCAAAGCTGGCTGAGCGGAGCACGAAAATAAAGGACCTTCTGCAGGAGACGGAAGTTCCTCATGACATCGTCGATATCTATACCGAATGGACCTATGTCGACAATGTCGTTGCGCGTCAGGCGCGTTATGCCGACCTGCTGGTTATCGGTCCTGAACTGGCGGCCGACAGCCCATTGAAAAGTGCGGTCGTCGACGGCGCCCTTTTTCATTCGAGCGTACCCGTCCTGATCATCCCCCGGAATGCGATCCCCACCTTAAAACCCCACTCCGTGGTGCTGGCATGGAATGACACGCCGGAAGCGGCGAAGGCCGCCAAACAGGGACTTGAGTTTTTGAAAGCCGCCAGCAAAGTTCACGGGGGCATGGTCGATCCCGAACCCGGGATTGAGCAGCCGGGGGCGGAAATCGGCATCTATCTCGCCAGGCATGGTGTCAACTTCAGTGCCGATGTATTGAGGAGCGACGGCCGGACGGTTGCAGAGACGCTGAAGCAATATGCCGATGACGTTGCGGCGGATATGATCGTCATGGGTGCCTACGGTCATTCGCGCATGCGCGAACGCATTTTTGGCGGTGTAACCCGGTCGATGCTGGAACATCCGAGCCGACCTGTCTTTCTTGCGCGGTAGGTTCTCGACCGGCTGCAGGTACCGGTCTGGTCAGAGTCACTTGGACGACGAGCTCGAAGCAGTAACGAAAGGTGTGCGTTGTCTCGGATCCTTTGTATCGCGCTCAATCCCACTGTCGACATTGCCAGCGATGTGGACAAGCTTGTCCCGACCCGCAAGATGCGGACACGCAACCAGCGGCAGGATGCCGGCGGCGGCGGTATCAACGTGGCCCGGGTCCTGGCTGAGCTTGGTGAGCATCCGGATCTGATCTATTTCTCCGGGGGAGCGACGGGCAATGTTCTTGAGGATGCCCTGAAGGGAATGAGCGTTACTCTTCGGCCTGTGCCGATGAGCGGCGCCGTTCGCGTTGCTTTCATGGTGCAGGAAATATCGACCGGTCTTGAATATCGCTTTGTTCCCGAAGGCCCCGTCATTTCCGAACGGGAAGTGGAAGTCATGTTCGAGACGCTTGAGGCTTCGACCGCAGACTATGTGGTGGCGAGCGGCAGTCTTCCACGCGGTGCACCGACGAACACCTATGCCAGAATGGCGCAGCTGTTCCTGAGGAAGGGGAGCCGGTTTGTTCTTGATGCTTCGGGAGAGGCGCTGAAGGAGACACTTTCCGAGACTCAAGTTTATCTCGTGAAACCGAGCCTCGACGAGCTGGAATATGTCGTCGGTCATTCCCTGGACGAAGTGCAGGCGGCAGAGGCCGCACAGATGATCGTAAGACGCGGCGCGGCGAAGTATATGGTCGTTACCATGGGACAGGCGGGAGCGCTTGTCGCAGGCGCTGACAAAGTCATCAAAGAACCCGCGCTCGCCGTCCCGGTTCGATCTTCTGTCGGCGCGGGGGATAGTTTCACGGGCGCAATGGTCTGGGCCCTGGCGCAGAATTATCCGCTCGATGAAGCATTCCGACTAGGAATCGCAGCAGGCGCAGCGGCGGTCACGACGCAGGGCAGCGAGTTCAGCCGCCAGCAGGTATTCGATCTATACCACAGCATGTCGACTCCAATGTGAGCGCGCGCCAACTCTCTTTGAACTACGGCGCTCGTGCTCGCGGGCCTTGATATGCGTCAACGACATGCAGCGGCACTCCACGATACGCAAACCCGGTCATCAGTGAGAGTAATAGCCATGCGGAATATAAGACTCGCCTTCTGGGGTGCTCTCGTGTTGTTGAGCGGGTTATGGCTGTCGGCGGAGCCCTCTGTCTTTCAGTCGGCTAACGTCTTTGCGCTTCGTGCTGCGATGATGCAATACAGCGGCATCGTCGCGATAGGCTGCATGAGCGTCGCAATGGTTCTTGCGCTGCGTCCGCGCTTGCCGGAGCCCTGGCTGGGCGGACTGGACAAGATGTATCGCCTGCATAAGTGGTTTGGCATCGCGGCCTTGGCCATATCTATAGTCCATTGGTTATGGAGCGAGACTCCGAAATGGGCGACGAGCCTGGGATGGCTTGAACGGCCGGCCCGCGGCGCAAGGGCAGAGATCGAAAATCCCATCGAGCAATTCTTCATGACGCTGCGCGGCTCGGCGGAAGGAGTGGGCGAGTGGGCGTTCTATGCCGCGGTACTGTTGATCGTCTTGGCGCTCATCAGGCAGTTTCCTTATAAACTATTCTACAAAACACACCGCCTGCTGGCCCTCGTGTATCTGGTACTGGTGTTTCACTCGGTGGTATTGACCACGTTCAGCTATTGGGCGTCCCCTGTCGGGGTGGTCACAGGCCTGCTTCTGGCGGCAGGCACCTACAGCGCTGTGATTGTGCTGTTGGGACGCGTCGGCGCGGGACGGCAGGTTCGGGGAAGGATTACCTCATTTCACTACTACCCGGGCGTTCGAGCGCTCGAGACGGAGGTCGAGGTGCTGGAGGGCTGGCCCGGCCACAAGGCCGGCCAGTTTGCATTCGTGACTTCAGACACATCCGAAGGCGCGCATCCTTATACCATCGCCTCAGGCTGGAATGATAAGGAGCGGCGCATCACCTTCGTCACCAAGGAATTGGGCGATCATACCAGCCGCCTGCGTGAAACACTGCACATAGGGCAGGAGATGAAGGTCGAAGGGCCGTATGGGTGCTTCGATTTCGACAATGGCCAGTCGAGGCAAATCTGGGTCGGTGGGGGTATCGGCATAACACCGTTCATCGCAGCCATGAAGCATCGTGCGCTGGAGCGACGAACGAACCCGGATCACTGTCGGCGGCCGGTTGTCGATCTGTTTCACACGACCGCCGACTATGACGAGAAAGCCATTGCCAAACTGGCGGGAGATGCCGAAGCGGCAGATATCCGCCTGCATGTTCTGGTCGATTCACGCGACGGCCTTCTGACTGGCGAGCGCATCCGTGCCGCAGTGCCGGATTGGCGCGAGGCAAGCATCTGGTTCTGCGGTCCGGTAGGCTTTGGCGAAGTCCTGCGTCGCGACTTCGCTGCACAGGGAATGCCCGTCTCACAACGGTTCCATCAGGAACTCTTCGCCATGAGATAGGCAATTCCGGCCTTACAACGAAAACCTAAAGCCTGCGATCAAGCCGCCGCTGGTTGAGCGGCCGCCTTGGCGCCTGTCATGAACGCAACCGCATCGGACATGGTATATTCCTTCGGATTGATCACTGTAAGCCGCTTCCCCAGGCGATGGATGTGGATGCGATCGGCAACCTCGAAGACATGCGGCATGTTGTGCGAAATCAGCACGATCGGAATGCCGCGCGACCGGACGTCAAGGATGAGTTCGAGGACTCTGCGGCTTTCCTTCACGCCGAGCGCTGCCGTCGGCTCGTCTAGAATGATGACCTTCGAACCGAAGGCGGCGGCACGCGCCACCGCAACGCCTTGACGTTGGCCGCCGGACAAGGTCTCGACGGCCTGGTTGATGTTCTGAATCGTCATCAGACCGAGTTCGGAAAGTTTAGCCCGGGCGAATTTCTCCATGGCTGCGTGGTCGAGTTTGCGAAGGATCTTGCCCATGAGGCCCGGTTTACGGATTTCCCGGCCGAGAAACATGTTGTCGGCGATGGAGAGCGCCGGCGAAAGCGCAAGGTTCTGGTACACGGTCTCGATGCCGGCTTTGCGCGCTTCGTTGGGCGAGGAGAAGTGGACAACCTCGCCCTCCATGCGGATTTCGCCTTCATCCGGGTGGATCGCGCCGGAGATTGCCTTGATCAGCGAGGACTTGCCTGCACCGTTGTCGCCGATGACCGCCAGGATTTCGCCGGGATAGAGGTCGAAATCGGCATGGTCGAGAGCCGTGACCCTCCCATAGCGCTTGACGAGACCGCGTGCGGTGAGAATGGGTTGCGTATTGGATTCCTGGGCCATCAGCTTGCTGCCTTTCTGATCCATTGATCGGCCGCCACGGCGAGGATGATCAGGACGCCGATCAGGAGGTAGGTCCATTGAACATCGGTGCCGAGCATACGAAGCCCGAACGAAAACACGCCGACGATCAGTGCACCGAACACCATGCCGAGGATGGAGCCGCGGCCACCGAACAGCGATATGCCCCCGATGACGACGGCAGTAATGGATTCGATGTTGGCGAACTGTCCAATCGTTGGAGAGACCGAACCGTTGCGGCCGATCGATGTCCAGCCTGCCAGTGCGCAGATGATGCCGGCCAGCACGTAAACCGAAATCAGCATGCGCTTGACGTTCACGCCGGAAAGCTCTGCCGCTTCGGGATCGTCCCCGACCGCGTAGAGATGGCGGCCCCAGGCCGTGTGGTTCAGCACATACCAGAGGAGCGCGACGAGCAGGACCATCGCGATGACGCCATAGGTGAAAACGGCGCCGCCTAAGCGAAAATTATTGCCCAGCAATTGCAGGAGCGGCGCCGTCGTCTCGATCTCCTGAGCGCGGATCGTCTCATTGGCCGAGTAGAGAAAATTGCTTGCGAGCACGATCTGCCACATACCGAGCGTCACGATGAACGGCGGCAGCTTCATTCGTGCGATTAGGAAACCGTTTATGAAGCCGCACAAGGCGCCGACTGCGAAACCGCAGGGAATGGCGATTTCGACGGGAAGTCCGTATCGGAACACCAATTGGCCCATAACCACGGAGGACAATACCATGATCGCACCGACGGAAAGATCTATGCCGGCCGTTATGATCACGAGCGTCTGGGCCGCGCCGACGATGCCGGTGATCGCCACCTGCTGCAGGATCAGCGTCAACGAAAAGGCGTTGAAAAACTTTCCACCGAGAAGAATTCCGAAGACCAGCAGCGATACGACGAGCACGATCAGCGATACCGCCGACGGGCTTGTATGCAGGAAATGCCGGAACCTCTGGACGACCGTCTTCTCATGCGTGTCGAAGGATGCGACCTCCGCAGCACTGTCCTTGAGAACTTTTTCGTATTCATGATGCGGCGTGGCGGCCGTTGGCTCGCTCATCGAAACTCCTCCGCTTGAAGACCCGCTCCCATGGGCCCCCTCAGCCGGACACGTGGTCCGCAGCCGGGGATATTCAGGCTGCGCTTTCTTCGGTCTTCTGTCAAAGATTGGGTGAGGATGGCAGCGCATCCCCACCCTGGTCATAGAAGGATCAGCCCCAGCACTTGGAGAGGCCATCCTTCGTATCGATGGACTCGATTCCGGATACGGGCTTGTCGGTGACGAGCGTCACACCCGTATCAAAGAAATCCTTGCCTTCGGTCGGCTTCGGCTTCTCACCGGTGTCGGCGAACTTCTTGATCGCCTCGATGCCAAGGGCCGCCATCTGCAGCGGATATTGCTGCGAGGTCGCGCCGATGATGCCGTCCGCGACGTTCTTGACGCCCGGGCAGCCGCCATCGACGGAGACGATCAGCACATCCTTCTCGCGGCCGACCGCCTTCAGAGCTTCATAAGCACCAGCGGCGGCAGGTTCGTTGATCGTGTGTACGACATTGATGGTCGGATCCTTCTGCAGAAGGTTTTCCATCGCCGTACGGCCGCCTTCCTCGTTACCGTTGGTGATGTCGTGGCCGACGATGCGCGGATCGTCCTCGTCGCCGATCTTGTTTGGGTCTTTGGTGTCGATTCCGAAGCCCATCATGAAGCCCTGGTCACGCAGGACGTCGACCGAGGGCTGTGAGGGAGTGAGATCGAGGAAGGCAACCTTGGCATCCTTGGCCTGATCGCCCAGCGTTTCCTTCGCCCATTGACCAATGAGCTTGCCGGCCAACAGGTTGTCCGTTGCAAAGGTCATGTCTGCAGCATCGATGGGTTCAAGCGGTGTATCGAGCGCAATCACCAGAATTCCGGCATCGCGCGCTTTCTTGATATTCGGAACGATGCCCTTGGTGTCGGATGCGGTGATGAGGATGCCCTTGGCACCGTCCGCTATGCAGGTTTCGATCGCCGCAACCTGACTTTCGCTGTCGCCGTCGATCTTGCCGGCGTAGGATTTCAGCGTCACGCCGAGTTCCTTGGCCTTGGCGGACGCGCCTTCCTTCATTTTAACGAAGAACGGATTGGTATCGGTCTTGGTGATCAGGCAGGCGGATACATCCGCGGCCTTTGCAGGCGCGGAAAATGCGACGCCCAGGGCCAAAGCGCCGAATGCGACGGAAAGTATGGGTTTCTTCATGGTCTCCTCCCAGAGCTAAATTGTCCGCCATGCGGACCGACAACGACACCGGTGCCCAAATTCGGCAAGTGCTTCCTCCAAGCCATCCTGTGCCTTAACTCCGACAATTAAGAACGAGTTGAAATAGCCTGTCAATAATTAATTCCGATTGAATTATTTATTTTGCGTGCCATAGTCCGTGAGAGGTGGAGGTTGAGAATGTGATTTTTGGGCACCATGCGCCTTTGGTTTGCGGCGGAGCGTCGAGCGGATATGCGTATCGCCCGTGATGGTGCGAAGTGACTGAGCATTCTGGGAGGAAAGAGCCGATGTCGGTTTCAGATGGTGTGGCACAAGGCCATACACTGCTGGGTAATTTTACCGGCGGTTCCAATCAGGTGCGCGTGCGGGCCTATAACGAACGGCTGGTCCTCTCGCTGGTGCGCCTCCATGGCTCTATGTCGAAGGCGGATATCACAAGGCGCAGCGGGCTTTCTGCCCAAACGGTCTCCGTCATTATGCGCGCACTTGAGAAAGATGGGCTGCTCTTGCGCGGAGAACCCGTGCGCGGCCGGGTCGGCCAGCCTTCGGTGCCGATGCGCCTCAATCCGGATGCGGTTTATTCGTTCGGGGTGAAAATCGGTCGGCGCAGCGCTGACCTCGTGTTGATGGATTTCGTAGGCAAGATTCGTCTTCAGCATCATGAGACTTACGCCTATCCGCAGCCTTGGAAAATACTTGAGATCATTACGGCAGGCATCGCACGGCTCGAAGGGCAGCTTGACGATGTTCAGCGAAGCCGCATAGCAGGGATCGGTATCGCTGCACCATTCGAACTCTGGAACTGGGCAGATGAAGTGGGCGCTCCGGAAGGAGCGATGGATGCCTGGCGGGGGTTCGATCTGCAGGCGGAGATCGCAAGCCGTGTCCGGCACGCTGTCTATCTGCAGAACGATGCAACCAGCGCCTGCGGCGCAGAACTCGTGTTCGGTGTCGGATCCGCCTATCCCGATTTTGTATATTTTTTCATCGGTTCGTTTATTGGCGGCGGAATTGTTTTGAATTCGGCGATCTTCTCCGGCCGCACGGGAACGGCTGGCGCAGTCGGTCCGCTGCCAGTTCGTGGCAAAGCGGGTGAAACGAGACAGCTGCTGGACATAGCGTCGATCTTCGTTCTGGAGAACCTCTTGCGGGAACGGAATATCGATCCGCAGCCGCTGTGGTATTCCGCCGACGACTGGATCGATTTCGGGGAATCGCTGGACATCTGGATCCAGCAGACTGCGGATGCACTTGCTCAGGCAATCATTGCCGCGGCTTCGATCATCGATTTCGGCGCGGCCGTGATCGATGGAGGTTTTCCTCCCTGGGTACGAAAGCGTATCGTGACGTCCACCATCGAAGCAGTTGCGAAGCTGGACCTTCAGGGTGTGATCATTCCGGATATCATCGAAGGCCAGGTTGGTTCCCAGGCGCGAGCGATCGGCGGTGCGAGCCTGCCGATATTCGCAAAATACCTCACAGACCAAAGCGTACTCTTCAAGGAGGTACGGGAGGTGGCTCTCTCCTGATCGTGGCTGGGTCCGGTTGCCGCCGGTCTGTCATGCGCTCCGGCGAAGCGATCGGAAGTGCGGGACAAGCCCTGACATGATCGAAAGGTTTTCAAACCGGCCGGTCGTCTCGATTTCTTGAACCGGCTCTGTTCTGAGACACTGACCGAGACTTATGTAGACATTGCAATATTCGCCCATTAGCCGAGTTCGAGTGTCGTGATACCGAAGACACCTTGCATCTGCACAACGGGAGCCTTTCCGCGATACATGCGCGCCGTCGTAAAGCCTTTGGAAAAACCGTAGGCCGCCAGGTGGTCGGAAAACTCGGCCTGTGAGGCTGGGACGTCGATATGCAAAAGGGCACCTCCCGCTTCGGCCGCGCAAGCCCTAAGAAGCCGTTCGGCGTCAGCCATGCTTTCGGCAAACAGAGGGCCGATTTTATAGCCGTCGTGACATTTCCGGCCGACTGCGTAGCCACGGATCTCACTATCCTTGAGGACTGCTTTGGCAAGCCTCGGCGGCTTCAGCCATTCGGCGAGAAAAGCATCGCGTTCCGACGGGAAGAATTTTCGGTCAAAAGCAGTCACGGTAGTAGCGAGAGCGGCAGTGATGCCGACCACTTCGTCCGCCGCATCGCCAACGAGGCTGCCGCTCCATCGAAACGTCTCATAGGCTGTTTCGAAACCCATGCTGCGATAATTCGACTGCTGCTCGGGAACGCCGTCAAGGCCGACGGTTCTTCCTTCGAGATGCGCCATGCCTGCGTCCCAAACCTTGCGGCCATAGCCTTTACCGCGAAAATCGGGGTGGGCGATGTAAAGCCCGATGAAGCCGAAATCGGCGCCGTACCGCACGGCGGAGATGCCGGCGGCCATTTCATCATCGACGAAGCAGCCGATGAACCCTTGCGGGTCAGCGGCATAAAAGGCCGGTGCATCGGCAAGTCCCGGATTCCAGCCTTCGCTGCGCGCCCAATCCACGAGCGTCGTGGTCTCGGCAAGCGTCAGCGGGCGGATGATCGGATCGGTGGTCATGAGGCGGCGATCTTGCGCGGCTCGAATGCCTCGAGCAAGCCCTTGTAGGGTTTCGACAGCGGCGAAGCATAGGCGCCGCGCTTGGCCGTGGAAAGCCCGAGTGCGACGAGTGCCTCGGCCTGCTTGACCGCTGCTGCGACGCCGTCGACCACGGGTACGCCGAACTCCGCCCGCAGCTCGGCCGTCAGATCTGCCATGCCGGCGCATCCGAGCACGATCGCTTCCGCCTTGTCCTCGTCGCGCAACGCGGTGGCGATCTCGCTGCGCAATCGGTCACGTGCGTTGGAGTTCGGATCTTCCAGGGAGAGAACCGGGATGTCGGCGGCGCGCACCTTGCAACGGCCCGCCATGCCGTAGCGATGGACAAGATGTTCGAGCGGCAGACGCGAGCGCTCCATGGTCGTGACGATGGTGAAACGCTGGGCAATGAAGGCAGTCGCGGCAAGCGCCGCTTCGCAGATGCCGATGACCGGAATATGGGCGAGCGCGCGGGCGGCATCGAGGCCGGTGTCGTCGAAGCAGGCGATGATGGCGGCATCCGCTCCTGCCGTCTCGCCCTTGGCAATTTCCATCAGAAGGCCGGGCACGGCGAAGGCTTCGTCGTAATATCCTTCGATGGAGACCGGCCCCATGGAGGAGGTGACTGCGACTATCTCGGTGTCGGTATTGGCTACACGGGCGGCAGAGTCTTCGATGGTCGCCGTCATGCTAGCGGTGGTGTTGGGATTGACAACAAGGATGCGCATGGTTCTGCTTCACGACCGCTGGCGGCGCCGGTTGAGATGGACGATGAAGCCCAGCGTGCCGGCAATAACGAGGAAGGAAAACACTGTCGTCACCGTGCCGAGGGCGTAAAGCACCGGCGTCGTGACATTGGTCGTCATGCCGTAGATTTCGAGCGGCAGCGTGTTGAAGGTGCCGGCTGTCATCAGGGTGCGCGCGAACTCGTCATAGGAGAGGGTGAAACCGAACAGGCCGACGCCGACGAGGCTCGGCGCGATCATCGGTAGCACGACATGGCGGAACGTTTGCCATGAGGTCGCACCGAGATCGCGCGCGGCTTCCTCGTAGGCCGGCGAAAAGCGGTTGAAGACGGCGAACATGATCAGCACGCCGAAGGGGAGCGTCCAGGTCAGATGCGCCCCGAAGGCTGAGGAATACCAGGCGGGCTGAAAGCCGAGCTGCTGGAAAAGCACGCCAATGCCGAGCGAGATGATGATCGACGGCACGACGAGACTGGCAACCGAAAGATAGAAGAGCGGAGTTGCGCCATTGAAACGGCGGCGGAAGGCGAGACCGGCCAGCAACGATACGACCACCGTTACGATCATCACCATCAGCCCCAGCATCAGCGAACGGCGGAAGGAGCCGCCGAAATCACCGACCGCCTGGGTCTCGAACAGGTTGAAGAACCAGTGCAGCGACAGGCCGTTCAGCGGGAAGGTGAGGCCGCCGTTCGGCCCCTGGAAGGACAGGATCAGGATCGCCGAGAGCGGGCCGTAGAGGAACAGCACGAAGACTGCGAAGAAGATCGCCAGGATATAGAACTCGCGGGAGCGCTTTTCGGAATGCATGTCAGAGCTCCTTGCGGATATCGACGATGCGCAGGATCCCCGCGACCATCAGGAGGACGAGGACGAGCAGCACGACGGCATTCGCCGCTGCGGCCGGATATTGAAGCAGCGACATCTGGTTCTTCATCATCAGCGCAACGGAGGCGCTCTGTCCGCCGGACATGACCTGTACGGTGGAGAAATCCGCCATGACCAGCGTCACGACGAAGATCGTGCCGATCGCCATACCGGGCTTGGCGAGCGGGATGATGACGTTGGTAAGGACCTGCCAGCCGGATGCGCCGGCGTCGCGGGCGGCCTCGACCAGCGTCTTGTCGATGCGCATCAGCGTATTGAAGATCGGCGTCACCATAAAGAGCGTGTAGAGATGCACCATGGCGAGCACGACGGCGAAATCCGAATAGAGCAGCCATTCGACCGGTTCGGAAACGATGCCGGCATTGATCAGTGCCGAGTTGACGAGGCCGTTGCGTCCGAGGACCGGTATCCAGGAGATCATGCGGATGATGTTGGAGGTCAGGAAGGGCACCGTGCAGACGAGGAACAGCACCATCTGCATGGCGGTGGTGCGGATGTGGAAGGCCAGGAAATAGGCGACCCAGAACCCGATGAAGAGCGTGATCGCCCAGACCAGGAAGGCGAATTTCAAGGTGTTGAGATAGGTTTTCCAGGTTACCCAGGAACCGAGCGTCTCGGTGTAGTTGAAGGTGACGAAATCCGGATACATCTGGGCGAAATCGTAGTCCCAGAAGCTGACGATGCCGATCATCAGGATCGGGATGAGCAGGAAGCCGCCAAGGATCAGCGTCAGTGGCGCTGCCTGGAGATAGGAGATCAGGACGGGCGACAGGCGGAAACCCCTCGCCCGCGCGCCTTTGGCTTTTCCCGTTTCCGAGGATGTCATCGTCGCCATGATGGCTGCTCCTGTGGGTGATCCACCTCCCCCTTGAGGGGGGGGAGGTCATCGTGAAACGATGGGTGGGGGTGACCCCATTGTATTCCGCAGAGGTCACCCCACCCCGAGCCTTTGGCTCGACCCTCCCCCTCAAGGGGAGGGTGGGTGCCGTTAAGCTGCGATGAACTCGTTCCAGCGACGGACCATGTAGCGGTCCTCGTCCATGACGGAATTCCAGCATGCGACCTTGCCCATGCGTTCGTCGAACGATCCGCCGTCGCGAACTGCGCCGGCCTTCTCCATCACCTTGCCGTCCGGCGCGACGATATCGCCCTTGGCCGGCTTGCCTTCGACCCAGAAGCCCCACTCGTCCTCGGACATGTGCTGCTTGGCGGTTTCCATCGCCGCCGAGTAGTAGCCCTGGCGATTGAGATAGGCGCCGACCCAGCCGGACGTGTACCAGTTGATGTATTCGTATGCCGCATCGAGCTTGGCGCCGGAGAGGTGAGAGGCAAGACCAAGACCGCCGCCCCACGAACGATAGCCTTCCTTGAGCGGCTGATATTTGCAGGCGATGCCCTTGGAGCGGACGGCGGCGACGGCAGGCGACCACATGGACTGGATGACGACTTCGCCGGATGCCATGAGATTGACGCTCTCGTCGAAGGATTTCCAGAAGGCACGGAACTGACCGTCCTGCTTGGCCTTGATCAGGAAATCGATCGTCTTGTCGATCTCTTCCTTGGTCATGTTGCCTTTGTCGGCATATTTGATGTTGCCCATGGCCTCCATGATCATCGCGGCGTCCATGATGCCGATCGACGGGATGTTGAGGATGGACGTTTTGCCCTTGAACTTCGGGTCCATGATATCGGCCCAAGTGGTGATCTCACGGCCGACGAGATCCGGACGGATGCCGAGCGTGTCGGCGTTGTAGATCGTCGGCATCATGGTGAACCACTGGGTCTCGGCCTTTGCGAAGGTCTTGGTGCCGGGCTTTTCCACGAAACCGACGGTGTGCGGCGCAGTGCCCTGCGCGATGACGCTGTCGGGCTTCAGCTTGCCGGTTTTGAAGAGCGGCACGACCTTGTCGTAATATTTGAGCTTCTTCACATCCATCGGCTGGATGACGCCGGCCGGATAGACCTTCTTCAGGATCCAGTATTCGATGTCGGCGATGTCGTAGGAGTTCGGCTGGGTGACGGCGCGCTGCGCCGCGGCGTCGGAGTCGGTTGCCGTCATTTCCAGCGTGATGCCGAGGTCGGCCTTGCACTTTTCGGCGATCGCGTTGAGGTTTGAAACACCGGTGCCGAACTGGCGCAGCGTGATCGGATTCTGCGCCCAGATGGTCGGAAAGCCGGTGATGGCGCCGGAACCGGCGGCTAGACCGGCTGCAGCGGAAGCGGTCTTCAGCAGCGAGCGACGCGAAATGCCCCTGCTGGTCTTGGTTGTGTCAGTCATTGCCTTTGTTCTCCTCTGGTTGGGTTTTTTTAGGCGGCGTCAGTGCTTGAGGCGGCCGAGAACGACCACGTCCTCACGGTTCCAGCACAACGGGATGGCTTCGCCGACCCTGACCGGATTAGCGAAGAATGCGGTGTCGGAAAGGATGGCCGTAAAGTCCTCGACGCCTGCTCCGTTGACCGATAGTTTCACGGATGATCCGCGATATTCGACGTTGGTGACCGAACCGGTGAAGCCCAGGCCCTTTTCCGACGGTTCGCCGATCCGGACACGATCGGTCCGAACAGCGATATCGGCGGAATCCGTCAGGCCGGCTGCGCCGGTATTGGCGGCGAGAAATTCGCCGCCGGCCGACACCGACAGCTTTAACATGCTGTCCGAATTCTCGATCACGCGTCCGGAAATGACGTTGTGGTCACCCATGAATTTGGCGACGAAAGCCGTCGCTGGCCACTCGAAGACGGTGCGCGGATGGGCGGCCTGCTCGATGCGACCGTCGTTCATGACGACGATCAGGTCGGCGAGCGCCATCGCCTCTTCCTGGCTGTGCGTCACATGTACGAAAGTGATGCCGAGCGAAGTTTGAAGCTTCTTGAGTTCCGCGCGCATGCGGATCTTCAGGAACGGGTCGAGTGCGGAAAGCGGCTCGTCGAGAAGCAGCGCTTCCGGATCGGTGATCAATGCGCGGGCAAGCGCCACGCGCTGCTGCTGGCCGCCGGAAAGCTGGGCAGGGCGTCGCGTCGCATAGGCTTCGAGCTGCATCAGCTTCAGCATATCGAGCGCCTTGGCGTGCCGCTCATCCTTGCTGACGCCCTTCATCTTCAGGCTGAAGGCGACATTGTCGACGAGGTCGAGATGCGGGAAGAGCGCATAGGACTGGAACATCATCGCCGTACCGCGTCTCGCGGGCGGCAGGTCTGTGACGACCGCATTGCCGAGGCGGATATCGCCGGAGGAAATGCTTTCGTGCCCTGCGATCATCCGAAGCGTCGAGGTCTTGCCGCAGCCGGAAGGTCCGAGCAGGCAACAATAGGTACCGGCCGGAATTTTCAGGCTGATGGCATGCACGGCGGTGGTAGTGCCGTAGATCTTCGAGACTGAGGCGATGTCGATTTCGGCTGCTTTGCTCATCCGGCGCTCCACTTGCGTCGCATACTGCCAAGCATTAACCGTGCCAGTTCATTTAAGCTTTTGGGAAGACTTGCATTTATCTCCGGAAACGAACGCTCGTTCCAGGTATTGCGCAAAAATCGTGCGATCGGTTTCGATTCTGTGGGCAAATCGTATGCAATCTTATGATTCGATCAAAAACAATCCTCTTGGCATTTTGCGACCGCTCGCGTTACAAAGGGGCCGCATCGGATCACGACATGAATATCAACGAGAAGATCACCTTCACCGAGACATCGCCCGAGGACCGCTCGCTGGCGATCCGCGAAGCATTGCGCAATGCGATCATCGATCGGCGGCTCACGCCGGGAATCAAGCTTTCCGAAAGCGAAGTGGGTTCGCTCTTCGATGTCAGCCGCACCGTGGCGCGTGCAGCGCTTCAGATGCTCGCGTTCGAGGGGCTGGTGAAAACCGAGCGCAATCGCGGCGCGTTCGTTTCCAATCCCTCCCCGGAAGAGGCCAAACAGATCTTCGCCTCCCGCCGGTTGATCGAGCCGGGAATCGTAGCGGCGGCTGTTGAGCGCATCACGCCTGCCGATATCGAACAGTTCCGCCGTCAGCTTGAGGAAGAAGAGCGCTATATGAACGAGCGCGGCCCTGCCGCCCGCCGTGCCGAGATCAAGGCGTCGGGCGACTTCCACCTCATGCTGGCCTCCGTCGCGGGCAATCTCATCCTGCAGAAATTCATGGATGAGCTCGTCGCGCGCTCCTCGCTTGTGATCGCGCTATACGGGCGTTCCGGTGTGTCGAGCTGTGGGCATGCGGAACATTCCGCCATTCTCGACGCGCTTGAAAAAGGCGATGGCCGAGGGGCCACCCAGCTCATGGTCCATCACATCGATCACATCGAGGCCGATCTCGATCTCCAGCTCAAGCAGGGCCTGGGCCTCAAGGATGCGCTTGCACTGACCTGATGACCGGTCTGAGATATTTAAGGCGCCGTTTCGGTTGCATTTGTCTTGATGATGTTGATGAAGGCCTCGGCGGTCCATGACAGCGGCGCCCCTGGCATGGTGATGATCCCGTAATCGGAGACCTTGTCGGGCAGGAAAGGCCGCATGGCGATCGCGTCGCTGCGGAAGAACTCGGCGATGAGGGAGGGCACGATCGCGATTCCGAGCCCTTGTGCGGCACAGGCGCATGCGGTTTCGACCGAATGGACCTCCAGGCTGCAGCGATAGGTCGGCACCATCCGGCGCAGCTCATGCTCCAGCTCATTGCGGTTGACGCGCTGCCGGCCGAGCAGGATCAGGTCGTTGCGGGCGAGGTCGTTGACGTCGATCGTCTGCTTGGCTGCGAGCGGATGGCCGGCCGGCATGACACAGGTCGTGCCGCTCACAAAGAGCGGCCGGGCATCGAACGAATGTTCCTCCGGCGGCAAGCGGACGAAGCCAAGGTCGGCGACCCGGTTGCGGACCATCCGTTCGATTGCGTCATAAGGCCCGCTCAGGATCTCCACGGTTACACGTGGATGGTCTGATTTGAAGCGGGCGACGATGGGTGGCAGCATGGTGGTCGACAGGCTGTGCGGGAAGGCGACGCGCACGAGCGCCTCGCCGAAGGCGCCGGTCCGGACGTCGCCGATCTTGATCCTGAGCCGCGCGACGCTCTGGGCCACGTCATCCACTTCACCGACAAGGAGATGCGCTTCGGGCCGAGGAATGAGCCGGCCTTTGTCGCGCAGGAAAAGTTCCCGCCCGATCTGCTCTTCAAGCGAAGCGAGCTGGCGGCTGATTGCCGACTGCGACAGGCCAAGCTGAGCGGCTGCCGCCATGGTCGAGCCGGTATCCATGATTGTCTTGAAGATTTCGAGCTGCTTGAAGTTCATGGCGCGATCTTAGAGGTAACGCTGCAGCGAAGACAAGCGAAGACCGAAACAGGCTTCCGCGCACAAAACGCATAGGTTCATGCATTCCAATCATAATATTGCGCATCTTTCACACGCCGTTATCGTCATTTTCAACAAATAAAACAGGGGAACACTCTCCATGAAAATTCTCTGTCCCACCGGGATGGATCAGCGGGAGCGCATGTCATGACGGTCTTCGTCATCCGTCGCTTCCTGCAGAGTATCGCTGTCCTGCTCGTAACGGCTATTATCGTCTTCATCGGCATTTATGCGATCGGAGATCCGATCGAGATGCTGATTTCGCCGGATGCAAGCCCCGCCGAACGCGCGCAGGTCATCACATCGCTCGGCCTCGACAAGCCGCTCTGGCAGCAATTCCTGACCTTTGCCTGGAATGCGTTGCACGGCGATCTGGGCCGTTCCTTCGTCTTCAACCGTCCCTCGATCAGCCTGATCTTCGAACGCCTGCCGGCAACACTGGAGCTGACGCTGACCGGTCTCGTTTTCGCGCTGGTCCTTGGCATTCCGCTCGGCCTTCTCTCCGGCCTGAAGCCGAATAGCGCCACCGATGAAGCGATCATGACCGGCTCGATCTTCGGCTTTTCGCTGCCAAGTTTCTGGCAGGGCATGATGCTGATCATGATCTTTTCCGTTTGGCTCGGCTGGCTGCCGTCCACCGGACGCGGCCAGATGGGAGAATTCCTCGGCATCCGGTCCAGCCTCTTCACGCTGGATGGTCTCGCTCATCTCATATTGCCGGCGATCAACCTGTCGCTCTTCAAGCTCTCGCTGGTGATCCGCCTGACCCGCACCGGCGTTCGTGAAACCATGCCGCTTGATTTCGTCAAATTCGCCCGGGCCAAGGGCCTGTCCGAAAAGCGCATCGTGTTCGTCCACGTCTTCAAGAACATCCTGATTCCGCTGATCACGGTGGTCGGCCTCGAACTCGGCAGCATGCTGGCCTTTGCGGTCGTGACCGAGACGATCTTCGCCTGGCCTGGCATCGGAAAGCTGCTGATCGACTCGATCATGCGGCTCGACCGCCCGGTCGTGGTTGCCTACCTGCTGGTTATCGTCAGCCTGTTCATTTTCATCAACTTCGTGGTCGACATCCTCTATTCGCTGGTCGATCCGCGCGTTCGGCTGGGAGATGCCCAATGAATGCGCGCGTTTCTTCATTCCGTGACGATACTCTGTTCGGCCGTCTCGTCATGGGCATTGCCGAGAGCCCCAAAACCGTTATTGCCGCGATTGTCTGCATCATCCTGCTCTTTGCCGCGATCGTCGGCCCCTATCTGACTCCCCAGGACCCCTACGATCTCGCGGTCCTCGACATTCTCGATTCCAAGCTGCCGCCGGGCTCGGAAAGCATGGACGGTCTTATTTATTGGCTCGGCACCGACGGCCAGGGTCGCGACATGTTCTCGGCGATGATCTATGGCCTGCGGACCAGCCTCGGCGTCGGGGTGTTCTCCGGCGTCGTCGCGTTGGTGGTGGGCACAGTGCTCGGCCTGATCGCCGCCTATTTCGGCGGCCGCATTGATGCGCTGATCATGCGCATCGTCGACCTGATGCTCGGTTTCCCGACCATCCTCGTCGCGCTGATGCTTCTTGCTCTGCTGGGGCAGGGACTCTGGAAGGTCATCTTCGCACTGATCCTGGTGCAATGGGCGACCTTCGCCCGCGCCGTCAGGAGTGCGGCGCTGGTCGAGAAGAACAAGGACTATGTCGAGGCGGCGGTAACGCTTGGAATTTCGACGCCGCGCATCCTGATCGGCCATATCCTGCCGAACTGTCTTCCACCGCTGATCGTCATCGGCACGCTGCAGGTCGCGCATGCCATCTCGGCGGAGGCGACGCTCTCCTTCCTCGGCATCGGCCTGCCGATCACTGAACCCTCGCTCGGCCTGCTGATCGCCAACGGCTACCAGCTTCTGATGTCCGGCGAATACTGGATCAGCGTCTACCCCGGCTTGTTGCTGCTCGTGCTCGTTTTCTCGATCAACATGGTCGGCGACCGCCTCCGCGAGGTGCTGAACCCGAGACTGGGCGAAAGGTGAGCACGATGACACCAATTCTCGAAGTCAAGAACCTTTCCACCCATTTCATGACCCGTCGCGGCGTGCTGAAGGCTGTCGATGACGTGAGCTTCGCGGTTGGCCAGAGGGAAATTGTCGGTTTGGTCGGCGAATCCGGCTCCGGCAAGTCGATCACCGGCTTTTCGGTCCTCGGCCTCGTTGATCCGCCCGGCCGCGTCGTTTCCGGGCAGATCCTGTTCAAAGGCGAGGATTTGTTGAAGCTGTCGCCCGCCGCCATGCGGACGATCCGGGGTAAACGCATCGCGATGATCTTCCAGGATCCGATGATGACGCTGAACCCGGTTCTCTCGGTCGCCACCCAGATGATCGAGACCGTGCAGGCGCATGACCGGGTCTCGCGCGCAGAAGCCCGCGCCCGGTCGCGCGATGCGCTCGGCCTTGTGGGCATTCCCTCTCCGGAGGAGCGGCTCGATGCCTATCCGCACCAGTTCTCTGGCGGCATGCGCCAGCGCGTGGCGATTGCCATTGCGCTCCTGCACCGGCCGGACCTGATCATTGCGGATGAACCCACGACGGCGCTCGACGTGACGATCCAGTCGCAGATCCTCTTCGAAATCAAGCGACTCGCCGCCGAGTTCGGTATGGCGCTGATCTGGATCAGCCACGATCTCGGCGTGGTTGCTGCTTTGGCGGACCGGGTCATGGTCATGTATGCGGGCAAGATCGTCGAGGCTGGCCAGGTGGACGGCGTGCTGACCGAGCCGCGTCATCCATATACGTCCGGGCTGCTCAGCGCTGTTCCGGCTGCCGTTCCGCGCGGCGAGCCTCTTCGTCCGATCCCCGGTTTCGCGCCGTCGCCTTTGTCGCGCCCTTCCGGCTGCGCCTTCCGCGACCGCTGCGCTCGCGCCACCGAAATCTGCGCTACCGAGCCTATGCTGGAGGTCGCTGCCGGCCGCGAATTCCGTTGCTTCCATCCCCATTTCCGGAGCGCCGCATGATGACCCCGCTTGTGGAAGCCATCGACGTCACCCGACGCTTTTCGCGAAAACTCGACTATGCGGAGAAGATCGCCAATCTCTTCGGTGCGGGCCTGGAAGAAAAGACCGTACATGCGGTCGATAGCGTCAATCTCGCCGTTCATCCGGGCGAGGTGGTCGGTCTCGTCGGCGAATCAGGTTGCGGAAAGTCGACGCTCGGTCGGGTCATGGCCGGCATCATGCCCGCAAGCGGCGGCGAGGTGCGATGGAATGGCAAGCCGCTGACTTCGCTGGAAGGCGAGGAAAAGCGCTCGATGCGGCTTTCCGCGCAGATGATCTTTCAGGACCCGATGTCGACGCTCAATCCGAGGAAGCGGGTAATCGACCTGATCGGCGAGGCGCCGCGTGTGCATGGCATCGTAAAGGGTCGCGAAGTGCGGGACTATGTTGCTTCGCTCGCCGAACGCGTCGGCCTTGACGCTTCCTATCTCGATCGTTATCCGCATCAGTTCTCCGGTGGCCAGCGGCAGCGCATCGGCATCGCCCGGGCGCTTGCGGTGAAACCTAAACTGCTGGTCTGCGACGAATCCGTCGCAGCCCTCGATGTCTCCATCCAGGCGCAGATCCTCAACCTCTTCATGGACCTGAAGCGGGAATTCGGTCTGACCTACCTCTTTATCAGCCACGATCTCGGCGTGGTGAAGCATATCTGCGACCGGGTGGTCGTCATGTATCTCGGCCGCGTCGTGGAAAGCGCCACGCCCGACGAACTCTTTGATGATCCGAAACATCCCTACACCCAGGCCCTCATTCGCGAGCTGCCGACGGTTGCCGACCGCCACCGCATTTTCACGCCGATCAAGGGGGAAATCCCGTCACCGCTTCATCCGCCGCCGGGATGCCATTTCCACCCCCGCTGTCCGAAGGCGTTCGACCGCTGCCGTGTGGAGCGGCCGGTGCTGAAACAGAATGCGGTCGGTCATGTCAGCGCCTGCCACCTGAACGACCCGACTGCGAGCGAAACGAAAAATGTAACGGCCGAACCGGCCAACTAAAAAGGAAGGGAACAGACTTATGAAACCGATGAAATTCCTGCTGGCGGGGGTTGCTGCCACCGTCATCGCACTGAGCTCGGCGCAGGCCGCCGACCTGGTGCTCGGCAGCGCCACCGAACCGTCGGCGATCGACCCGCAGTTCTCACGCACCGGCAACAATCAGAACATTGCCATGCAGATCTTTGACCGTCTGGTGCAAACGGACGCGGCGATCAACGTCGAGCCGGCGCTGGCGGTCTCCTGGACGAACGTCGATCCTCTCACCTGGCATGTGAAGCTGCGCGAAGGCGTCAAGTTCCATGACGGCAACCCGCTGACGGCCGAGGACGTAATCTTCTCGCTGACCCGCGCCAAGGACATTCCGAACAGCCCGGCGCCGTTTTCCGGCAACGTGGCCTCGATCGACAGCATGAAGGCACTGGACAATCTGACGATCGAGTTCAAGACCAAGAAGCCGACACCGGACTTCATGGAACAGATCGGTTTCGTCTACATCGTCGAGAAGAAGGTCGCGGAGGGGGCTTCCATCGAGGACTTCAACAGCGGCAAGGCGGCGATCGGCACGGGCGCCTACAGGTTTAAGTCTTGGACGCCGGGCGACAACCTGGTTCTGACCCGCAATGACGATTTCTGGGGCAAGAAACAGGATTTCGACAATGTCACGATCAAGTTCATCTCGAACGACGCGTCGCGTGTCGCGGCACTTCGCTCCGGCGCTGTCGACCTGATCGACGCGGTGCCGCCGGGCGATGTGAAGACAATTGAGGGTATTTCCGGCCTCAAGGTCTTTTCAATTGCCTCTGCCCGCATGATCTACCTTGCGCTTGACAGCGCCCGCGACAAAAGTCCCTTCATCACCGACAAGGATGGCAAACCGCTCGACAAGAACCCGCTGAAGGACGTGAAGGTCCGCACCGCACTCTCTGAACTGATCAACCGTCAGCTCATCATCGACCGCATCCTGGACGGCTCTGCCGAACCGGCAGGCCAGCTCGTGCCCACCGGCGTCGCGGGCAATGATCCCTCGATTGCCGCACCGGCATTCAATGCCGACAATGCGAAGAAGCTGCTGACGGAAGCGGGCTACAAGGACGGTTTCGGCATCACCATCCACACCTCGAATGACCGCTTCCCCGGCGATGCGGAGGTCGCTCAGGCGCTCGGCCAGATGTTCGCCCGTGGCGGGCTCAAAGTGAATGGTGTCGTGGCGCAGCCCTACAATGTCTATACCAAGGGTGCCTCCGCAGGCGAATTTTCGGCCTTCATCTTCTCGCTCGGCAACTCGACGCCGACATCCGCAACGGGACTGCGCAACCTGCTGATGACGGCGAACAAGGAAGCCGGCACCGGCTCGTTCAATCGCGTCAAATACAGCAATTCGGCCTTCGATGAGATGATGCGCACGGCAACTGCCGAGTTCGATGCGAAGAAACGCGTGGAATTGCTGCAGAAGGCGACCAAGGCTGTCTTTGCCGATGTCCCAGTCATTCCGCTCTACTGGCAAAAGGTCCACTGGGCCGGCAAGGCGAATCTCTCCTACATTGCCAACATGACGGAAGACACGAGCGCGACGCTCGCGGGGCTCGCCGAGTAGGCCGCAATGCAAGCGATAAGCCGTCGTGCTGGTTCTCCCGGCGCGCGGCATTCCCGGGCCGGCGTCGGGATGTAGCGAGCCGGTTCGGGTCTTTCCTGCCAATTTTTGAGGATACGGACATGGATACCCTGACGGCATCGCGCCGCGAGGTGATAGCCGACGACGTGGTCGTCGAACGCGATGTGATGGTGACGATGCGAGACGGTATCAGGCTTGCAACCGACATCTACCAGCCGGCCAAGGACGGCAAAGTGATCGAGGCCCGGCTGCCGGCGATCCTGGAACGCACCCCTTACGGCAAGACGGAACGCTCCCGATCCGAAATCGAAGTGGGCATGTCCACGCCGATGAAGCGCCACGAGGTTGCCTCCTATTTCGTCCGCGCCGGTTACACCGTCGTTTATCAGGATTGCCGCGGCCGCTATAATTCCGAAGGCGAATTCAGCAAATACATCTCCGAAGCCGCCGATGGTTACGATACCGCCCGCTGGTTGGTTGAGCAGCCTTGGTCGAACGGCCGGTTCGGCACGATGGGGCTTTCCTATGCGGCGCATACGCAGGCCGCGCTCGCCTGCCTCAACCCGCCTGGCCTTGCCTGTATGGTGATGGACTCAGGCGGCTTTTCGAATGCTTATCAGTGCGGCATCCGCCAGGGCGGCGCCTTCGAACTCAAGCAGGCGACATGGGCCTATAATCAGGCGATCGGCGAGGGCGATGAGTTGGCTCGTGCCGCCATCGAAGCAGAAGATATCAAGGCCTGGTTCAGCGTCATGCCCTGGAGCGAAGGCGTTTCTCCGGTCCGCTGGATGCCGGAATATGAAAGCTATCTGCTTGACCAGTGGCGCAGCGGCACGTTCGATGAGAGCTGGCGCCGCGTCGGCCTCTATATGGAAGGCTTCTACGATACCTTCCCCGAGGTGCCGATCGTCCTGATGTCGAGCTGGTACGACGCTTATGTCAGATCGACGCTCGACAATTTTCGCGGCCTTTCCGGCAAGAAGAGCAGGCCGCTTCAGCTCATCATGGGGCCGTGGCTGCACGGCAACCGCAACACGACCTTCGCTGGTGACACCTCCTTCGGTGCGGCCGCGCCGCTTGGAGGAAATGTTGTCGAAAGCTGGCTCGCCTTCCGCCGCAATTGGTTCGACCGATGGCTGAAGGGCGTGGAAAACGGCGTGTCGCAAGAACCGGCAGTGCGCACCTTCGTCATGGGCGGCGGCTCGGGTATCCGCAACGAGGACGGTCATCTGGATCACGGCGGACGCTGGATCGAAGCGGCCGACTGGCCCCTGCCGGGAACGGAATATCGCAATTTCTACATTCACCAGAATAGCTCGCTTTCTACCGACGAGCCGAAAGCCGATACCGGGCCTTTCGTCTATGACTACGATCCGAAGAATCCCGTGCCGACCATCGGGGGCTCTCTGACCAGCGGCCAGCCGATCTTCGAGGGTGGCGGCTTCGACCAGCGCGAAGGCGAGAAGTTCTACGGCTCGAAGCACCCAGGACTGCCTCTTTCTGCCCGGGCCGACGTGCTCTCCTTCGAGACCGAGGTCTTGGCAGAGGACGTCGCCGTCGTCGGCCCGATCATCGTCGAGCTATACGTCTCCTCGGATGCGCCGGATACGGATTTCACCGCGAAACTTGTCGACGTCTATCCACCGAGCGTGGACTATCCGACCGGTTATGCGCTCAACATCACCGACGGGATTATCCGCTGCCGCTACCGAAAATCCTGGGAAAAACCGGAGGCGATCGTCGCGGGCGAGGTTTTCAAGGTGACGATAGAGCCTTTCGCGACGGCTAATCTTTTCGCCCAGGGCCATCGCATCCGGCTCGACATTTCCTCGTCCAATTTCCCGAAATACGATGTCAACCCGAATACCTACGCGCCGGAAGGCCGGGGCCGCACAACGCAGATCGCTCGCAATTCCGTATTTTGTGACGCCGCGCGGCCATCGGCGATCCGCTTGCCGATCGTCCGCGGTGAAGCGATGATGGCGCTGAAACCCTTCGCGAAGTAGCCATGTCGATTACCATTGCCGTCACCGGCCAAATCCTCATCCACGGTCGGCTCGATCTCACGGGCGAGGGGCAGCGCAAGGTCAGGGACTTCCTGAAGGCGGACGCCACCTTTGCCAATCTGGAGGCGACGGTCGAGACGTCAGGCGCCTGGCCGACCAAGACGAAGACATTGCATCTCGCGTCGCCGGACGCGCTCACCTCCGTGCGAGAACTTGGCTTTCATGCGTTGACGCATGCCAACAACCACGCCTTCGATCTCGGCCCGCCGGGCATCGCCGCGACGCGGGCTATGGCGGGGCAGGCTGGGCTGGAACTCGCCGGCAGCGGAGCGAATATCGACGAGGCCGCTGCACCGGCCATCGTGCCGAAGCAAGGGAAGTCGCTGGCGATCTTCTCCGTCGATCTCGGCCCGCAGCCGGATATCAATTATGCAGCGGTCGATCGCGCCGGCATCGCGCCGCTTCGGATGAAACGCACCGTCAGCGTGTCACCGACGGAGTTTGAAACGCTACGGCAGATCGTCGGGGCACTTGGGGACGACAAGCGCGCCGCCGCCCGCGCCGCTGTCGGTTATGAAACCTGGAGAGGTACGGACCTCGAAGTTTTCGGCACGTCTGTGGTTTCGGGCCAGGCGATTGCCGCTCTCTGGTCGGCCAACGAAGACGATATGCAGCGGCTTGTTTCAGGCATGAACACCGCCAGGGCTGCCGGGCATCTCGTGGCGGTGGCGATCCACGGCCATCACTGGGATTCGGATTGGAAGAAACCGCCGGACTGGTTCACCGATCTCTGCCGGGGCCTGATCGAAGACGGCGCCGACGTGATCCTCGGCACGGGAGCGCCTGTCATGCAGCCGGTCACTTTCCACCGCGGCAAGGCGATTATCCCCGGCCTCGGCAATTTCGTCTTTCACACCCGACGCTCCGCAACCTATGACGAAAGGGGCGTCGACGTCTGGCGCAGCGCCGCGATCCGGCTGACCTTGGCGGATGACGGCACCTGCGAAGAACTCGCCCTGCTTCCCGTTGCCATCGGCAGGCCAGCGGCACGGGGATTGCCGGCAGGTCCTGTCCCGTTGCAGGGAAGGGATGCAGATGAAATCCGCGATCTCGCCCTTGCGGGCCTTTCGACGGCAGATCGCCAATGTCTGCTGATCCCCGATTAGCCACGGCATTGCGTCAGGAAAGAGTGCTCCGTTTCACGAAGGTTCCACCCTTCTGGGTTGCAATGCGCTGTGCGTCGAATTGCGGGCCGCTGCCCGGCAGGATTATCTGCGGAAGCTCATTACCGGCCACGTCTGATCCGCTGGCGCGTTTCGTAGACCCGTTTGTTACAGACTGTTACCAAATCGAACCATTTTTCACACGCCTCGCATCCGCGTGTTACTTGAAAAGGTCAAATCCTCCGTAGAAAGAACGGAGGCGAAAACAGTGTTTCTCAGCAGCTATGCGAATGCTCACCAGGTGGCGAAGGCAGCTCTCTTCAAGGAGGCCGAAAGCCTGCATGGACTCTTTTCCAGGCAGCCGATCGAACATCTGGCGGTAGGCCAGTCGCTTTTCTTCGAAGGTGATGAAGCGAAACACGTTTTCGAAGTTGTCGAAGGTACGCTCCGGATCTTTCGGATTCTGTCGGACGGCCGACGGGTCATCACAGGCTTCCTCTACGCGGGTGACATTGTCGGTGTTTCCCTGAAGGAACGGTATCTCTACAGCGCCGAAGCGATCACTCCGACCAAAATCCGTCGGATCGCCCGCAAAACTTTTGATGAGGCAGTCGCGGATTCGGATGACTTGCGCCCCGAGGTTTTCTCTCGTGTCTGTGACGAGATGGCTGCGGTACAGGATCAATTGGTGCTTCTGTCGAGCAAGACGGCAGAAGAGCGGCTTTGCACTTTTCTCCTCAAGCTCCTGCAGCGCACAATAGCCGCGGGCAATCGCGACACTACTCTCGAACTGCCGATGACGCGCCAGGACATGGCCGACTATCTGGGTCTCACGATCGAGACGGTGTCCCGCACCATCACCAAGCTCATCGGCAAGGGGGTCGTCAATGTCGTGAATCCCGCTGCCCGCCATTTCATCAAGATCGAAAAGCCCGGAATGCTTGCCCAACTCGCCGGCGATGACAGCGAATGTCCGGAAATGCATCGTGACCTGATGGTTCAAGGGGATCGCCGGCGCCACTGACGAGCATCAATCACGGATCCACCATGAGCGGGAATACGGCCATCGTCGCGACTACTGAGAATCTCTTTGACGCAGTCGCGAATGTGCTCAATGACGCAAATCTGATCGTCCATGGGTTGGATGGTGTCATCAGCCGATGGACAGGTGGCTGCGAGCAGCTTTATGGCTGGCAGAGGAGCGAAGCCATCGGCAAGGTAGTCTACGACTTGCTTGCAGCGCAATTTCCACTTCCGCTCGATGAAATCCGCCGGCATATCCAAACCCACCGTGTATGGGAGGGAGAGGTCGTTCATCACCATAAGGACGGTCATCCAATATTCGTGGCAACCCGGTGGGTGGCCGTCAATTCGGCGCGCGATGGAGCAGCGATCATCATCCAGACGAACAACGACATCACGGATATGAAAAGGGTCCAGAACGATCTTGCCGGACGGGAGGCGCATCTGCGGTCGATCCTGGATACGGTTCCTGAGGCGATGGTCGTCATTGACGAAACCGGTATCATCACGTCTTTCAGCGCTGCGGCGGAGCGGCTGTTCGGATATTCAGCGAATGAAGTTGTCGGGCGCTCCGTTAACCTGCTGATGCCAGCGTCAGCCAAAGAGGTGCACGACAACTATCTTGCCCGGTATATTCGGACAGGCGAGCGCCGCATCATCGGTTATGGCCGCGTCGTCATAGGACAGCGGAAAGACGGTTCCGTCTTTCCCATGGAGCTTGCGGTGGGCGAGGCGATCACCAATGGCAAGCGCATCTTCACTGGCTTCATCCGCGACCTCACGAGCCGCCACAAGATCGAGGAAGAACTGAGGCAGTCGCAGAAGATGGAGGCGATCGGCCAACTCACCGGCGGGCTGGCGCACGACTTCAATAATCTGCTGACCGTCATTGGCGGCAATCTCGAAATGATCGAGAACAGGCTCTCGGATGAGAAGCTGCTGGCTCTGCTGCACGAGGCGCAGGATGCGTCCGAGGACGGCGCCAAGCTGACCGGCCAGCTTCTGGCCTTCGGGCGTCGCCAACCGCTCAATCCGGAACTGGTGGATGTCGGTGGCCTGGTCTCCGGATTTGCAAATCTCTTGCGGCGGACGCTCGGGGAAACCATCGAACTTCGGACGATCGTGAACGGCACCTCCAACGAGGCCCTCGTCGATGCGTCGCAGTTCCAGAACGCGCTTCTCAACCTTGCCCTCAATGCCCGCGATGCCATGCCGCGCGGCGGCAAGCTGACGATCGACATCTCAAGGGTCAAGCTGGACGTCGATTATGCCCAGATGTATCCGCATGTGCGCACCGGCGATTATGTGCTGATCTCGGTCACGGACACGGGCACGGGAATGACGCCGGAGGTGAAGGAAAAGGCCTTCGAACCGTTCTTCACCACCAAGGGTGTCGGTTCCGGAACCGGTCTTGGCCTTTCCATGGTCTATGGGTTCGCCAAGCAGTCCGGCGGCAATATCCAGCTTTACAGCGAGCCGGGGCAGGGCACCAGCGTCAGGATTTTCCTGCCGGCAACGCAAAGAGCGAACGCAGGCATGGGATTGCAGGATGACGGTTCCCGTAAGGTCGCCGAAATTCCCGGCGGAACGGAGAAGATCCTCGTCGTTGAGGACGATCCCAGGGTGCGGCGCGTGGCGGTCTCGCGCCTGACGGACTTCGGCTATAGCATCATCGAAGCCTCGAACGGCGTGGAGGCGCTCGACCGGCTCGCCCAGAACGACGATATCGCGCTGCTGTTTACCGACATCGTCATGCCGGGTGGCATGACCGGCGACGAACTGGCGGCGGAGGTCCGGACAAGGCGTCCGAATATCAGGGTGCTGTTCACGTCGGGTTATGCCGAGCCGGCGATCGCCGGACGCGAACTTGCCCAATCGGGAAGCTGGCTGAAGAAGCCCTACACGGCACGGGAGCTTGCAGTGCGGCTCCGGGAGCTTCTGGACTAAGCCTAATCACGATCAGATTCGGGGGGCAGGCCCCTTGAACGCCGAGGATAACTCGGGGGGCGCCGGCGAGGTGACAGGCTCATTCCGGCGGGTCCTCTTCAAGGATCCGCCAGGCTGCTCCATCGAGGTCTTCGTATTGACCGCTCTTCAGCGACCAGAGGAAAGCAAAAAGCCCCAGACCTCCGAGAAAGAGCGCAATGGGAATGAGATAGATCAGCATGTTCATGCGAGCCGAGCCTCCCCGGGATGTGCCGGATTGGCTTCGGCTCCGGCAGACGCCATCTTTTGCGCGCTGCCAAGCCGGTTAAGTCGCAATGCATTGGCGACGACGATGATGGACGAAGTCGACATGGCGATTGCAGCGATTAGCGGCGTCGCATATCCGGCAAGCGCGATCGGCACGGCAATCATGTTGTAGCCGATGGCAAGCGCAAAGTTCTGGCGGATCAGCCGGCCTGCGCGCCGCGAGATGTCGATCGCCAGCGGCACCGCATCAAGACTCTCGTGCATGAAAACGAAGTCGGCCGTCTGCCGTCCGATATCGGCGGCCGTAGCCGGTGCGATGGAGACATGCGCGGCAGCCAGGGCCGGCGCGTCGTTGATGCCGTCGCCGACCATGAGCACCTTGTGTCCCTTTTCCGTTAGCGAACGGCAGAATTCCGCCTTGTCCTTCGGAGTAAGCTCCCCCCGCCAGTGATCGACGCCGAGGCGCGATGCCAGGCCGCGGACGGCGCTCGTGCGATCACCCGAGAGAATACCACTCGCCAGACCTTGAGCCGAAAGATCGTCGATAACGGCCCGGGCATCGGGGCGTAGCTCGTCTTCGAAACGGAAGCAGGCGAGTTCTTCTCCATTATGCGACAGCACGACTTCGAGCGTCGAATCCGCCGAAGGGTCGAAACTTGCTGTCGCGCAGGCGAAGCGGCGATTGCCCAATCGGTAGATTCCATTGACCGTGCGGGCTTCCAGACCTTTGCCCGGCAACTCGACAACTTCATTAAAAACCGGCATGGGACCGGAGGCGATATCATAGAGTGCCTTGGAGAGAGGGTGGCGCGAATGCGCCGCAAGGCTGGCGGCCAGTGCCAGATGGTGTGGTGCTGCTTTGCCTGCATCGACCAGCTTCGGCCTGCCGAGGGTGAGTGTACCGGTCTTGTCGAAGAGCACGGAATCGATCTCGGCCAACCGTTCCATGGCGGAACCGTCCTTGACCATGATGCCGTTCTTGAACAGCCGCCCGGCCGCCACGACCTGCACCACGGGTACGGCGAGGCCGAGCGCGCAAGGGCAGGTGATGATGAGTACCGCGATGGCGATCAGCATCGCCTGTTTCCAGTCCCCGCCGATGAAGCCCCAGAAAAGGAAAGCTGCAAGCGCCAGAAGATGAACCGCGGGCGAATAGTATTGCGCGGCGCGATCGGCAATGCGGCGATAGCGGGCCCGGCCGCCTTCGGCTGCTTCCATCAGCGCGATGATCTCGGAGAGGAAAGAATCCCTGGCTGCCGCCGTCGCTTTCAGCACGAGCATGCCGGTGAGGCTGAGTGTACCGGCCTGGACCGTGTCGCCTGCCTTGAGCGGCCGGGGAGCACTTTCGCCATTGACGATCGAAACATCCATGTCGCTTGCGCCGCTTTCGACGATCCCGTCGACTGGAACGCGTTCACCCACGGCAATCGCGATGCGGTCGCCCGGTGTGATCTCCTCGATTGCCCGATATTCCCGTGAACCGTCTGTGCCGATGACCATGGCGCCGCGCGGCGAGAGCCTTGCAAGCCCGCTGATCGCGGCGCGGGCCCGGTCGCGCATGATGTGGTCCAGCGCACGGCCGATCAGCAGGAAGAAGAGCAGCGATACCGTTGCGTCGAACCAGGCGTGTTCTCCATGATGCATCGTTTCCCAGAGAGATACCGCGTAGGAAAGCGTGATGGCGAGCGCGATCGGCACATCCATGTTGGTGCGGCCGCGCCGGAGCGCCCGCCAGGCCGACTGATAGAAGAAGCGACCGCCATAGATCAGTGCGGGTGCTGCGATCATGGCCGAGATCCAGTGAAAGAGATCGCGGGTGGCGGCGTCGGCACCGGACCAGACGGAGACGGAGAGCAGCATGATATTGGCCGCGGCAAAACCAGAGACGGCAACGGCACGAATGAACTCGCGCTGCAGCCTGCCGCCCGTATCCTCAACATTCGAGAAGAGGTGGGCATCGTAGCCTGTCGCATCGATGATGGCCCTGACAAGCGTAACCGGGTCCGTGAGCTCGGCTCCGACCTTTTCTCTCCAGACAACGGACACGCGCTTCGTGGAAAGATTGACGCGTGCACGCTCGACTGCCGGAAGCGCCTTCAGCGCCTTTTCTATTGTCGTTATGCAGGCGCCGCAATGGACCTGCGGCACGCTGAGATCGGTCTGACGCAACCCGGCCCCCACAGCCCGGCTCGACAGCACAAGCTCGTCCGAGGAGGGCAGAGAGCGCCCGAGTGAGCCTTCGGTGCCTGGTGCGCAGCAACTCATTATTGCCCCCGGAGAACGGCAATGCGCTCGGCCTGATGCAGGATGCGCTTGCCGTCCCTGAAGGCGCTGGCATCGACGATCCACTGGCCGGGAAGAAGTTCATGCGTGGCGGTGAAAACCCCCTTGGTTCCAGGCGCAAGATCGAGTTCGAAGTCCTGATGCTCCCCGACCGGTCGCTTGAACTGCAGTGTCAGGCTATCTGCTGCGACCGGTCCGTCCTCCAGATGGAAAACCTCATAACGAATGTCGGAGCCGGCGACATTCAGTTTACCGGTAACACCGGTCGCTGAGAGCGCGCGCGCCTCGGCAGCCTTGCCGTTGAACTGCTGGCTGGCGACATAGGTGTTTTGGGCTACCAATCCGCTCCAGCTCGTGATGGCATTATACGCCATGTAGAAATTCACCGAGATGATGGTGCCGAAGAAGAGCACCATGACGCCCGCCATATGCCACCCGGTGAAAATGAAGGATTTTTGCTGGTTCGTGTTCACGCGCGTCGTGCTCATTTCCGTCCTCCCGGGTGTCTGCCTTCAGGAGCGTTGAAGACTGCTCCGTGAACGTCCTTTTCGTGGCTGGACCGATCTTCGGCTATGAAGTGAAAATCCTTGGCCTCGTCGGAGATCGCATCCTTTGGAAGCGTCACGAAGACCTTGAGCGCCAATGCCTTGTCCGGTTCTGCCTGCACGGCAAAGAGGCGGCCGGGCACGTCGGAGACCCCCGTGATCTTCATGGTTGCCTCCGGCAGCCCATCCATCGAGATCAGGATCGTGCGCGGCTCGGGAATCATGTTGAGCAGTCTGACCGTATAGCCGTTACGGATCGAACCATCGGATTCCAGCACGAATTGCGGATTGCGGTCATGAAGGACATTGATCTCCAGTCGATCGCGCGAAAGGAGCGCGCAGATGAGACCAAGCCCGACCGCAGTCCAGACGCCGAAATAAAGCAGGGTTCGCGGGCGGAGGATGATCTTCCAGTCGAAATGACGGACCTTGTCGATAAAGGATCCGTCGGGGTTGCGCACGCGAGTCGGGTCGATGGTCGTCATGCCGCCACCTGTCGCAAGTGCCATGTTCGCCTCATATTCGTTGAGGGTCGCATAGGCGATGAGACCACGCGGCTTGCCGATCTTGTCCATGACGCTGTCGCAAGCGTCGATACAGAGCGCACAGGTGATACAGGCAAGCTGCTGCCCGTCGCGGATGTCGATGCCCATGGGACAGACGGCGACGCAGGCGTTGCAATCGACGCAATCACCGACGGGGAGGCCCGCGGCTGCGGCTTTCTTGGCGCCCCGGGTGCGCGGTTCACCGCGCCAGTCGTTGTAGGTCACGACGAGCGAGTTCTCATCGAGCATCGCGGCCTGGATGCGTGGCCAGGGACACATGTAGATGCAGACCTGCTCGCGCATCAGCCCGCCGAGGACGTAGGTCGTGGCCGTCAGGATGGCGACGGTGGAATAGGCGACAGGGGCCGCATTGCCCGTGATGAAATCGAAGGCGAGGGAAGGCGCATCGGCGAAATAGAAAATCCAGGCGCCGCCGGTCGCGACGGCAATGATGATCCAGGTGGAATGCTTCGCGACACGCTTCCCGATCTTGTCGAAGGTCCATGGCGCCGCATCGAGCTTCATGCGTGCGTTCCGGTCCCCCTCGAAGAAGCGTTCGACGGCGAGGAAGAGATCGACCCAGACCGTCTGGGGACAGGTGTAGCCGCACCAGGCTCGCCCGACGGCGGATGTAACAAGGAACAGGCCGAAACCCGCCATGACCAGGAGGCCCGCGACGAAGAAGAATTCCTGCGGCCAGATTTCGATGAAGAAGAAATAGAATCGGCGGGTGGCAAGGTCCACCAGGACCGCCTGGTCGGGCGCGAACGGGCCACGATCCCACCGGATCCAGGGCGTCAGATAATAGATGCCAAGCGTGACGAGCATCACCAGCCATTTGAAGCGACGGAACTGTCCCTCGGCTCGCTTGGGGAAAATCTTCTTGCGTTTCTCATAAAGCGGTTCGCCGGCTTTCTTGGGCGGATGCGCCGACTTGACGTCAATGCGTTCAACCATCTGGCCGGCGGGTTCGGAAGAAGGCGAGGTGTAGAGATTCATGAGAAGGATCCTTTGTCCCTTGCCTTCTCGCACCGACGGCCGCCAGTCTCCTTGACTTATGTCAACGATGCGCCGCCTCGCCGCAGGCACCGGATGCGACAAAACAGCTTCGCCTTGCCATCATTGCTGGAATGACGTTCCGATACATAGCTGCCGATTGAACTGCAGCGAGGTGCTTCCCATTTCAGGCGGCCGCCCTACTCTCATTTTTTGTTCCAGAGAACTGGAAATGCAGTGAGAGGGGAAGAAATGACTGCCGTAATTGGATTTCTCAACACGGTCTTCTGGGGTTATGTCCTTATCTATGGGCTTCTCGCCGTTGGCCTCTATTTCACCATCCGGCTGAAGCTCATCCAGATTCTGCATTTCGGGGAGATGTTCCGGGTTCTGGGAAGGAGCCAGAGCGAAGACAAGGCCGGGATCAGCCCTTTCCAGGCTTTGACCGTCAGCCTCGCCTCGCGTGTCGGCACCGGAAATCTTGCCGGCGTTGCCGTGGCCCTTTACCTTGGGGGGCCTGGCGCCACCTTCTGGATGTGGATGGTCGCCCTTGTAGGGATGGCGACAGCCTATTCCGAAAGCGCCCTTGCCCAGCTCTATAAGGTCAAGAACGAAGAGGGCATGTATCGCGGCGGGCCGGCCTTCTATATCGCGCGCGGACTAGGGGCTCCCTGGGCCGGGGTGATTTTCTCCATCTGCTTGATCCTGTCCTTCGGCCTGGTCTTCAATGCCGTCCAGGCCAATTCCATTGCCGATGCCATGCAGGGCGCATTCGGCTTGCCGAAGATCGGCGTCGGCATCGGTCTGGCCATTCTTTCGGGCATCGTTATCTTCGGCGGTATCAGGCAGATCGCCCGCGTCGCCGAAGTCATCGTTCCATTCATGGCGATCGCTTACCTGCTGATGGCAATCTATGTGCTGATCACCCACGCGAACCTCGTTCCGGGCGTCATCGGCACGATCGTTGGCGGCGCTTTCGGTTGGCAGGAGGCTGCAGGCGGTGTCACCGGCGGCATCATGGCCGCGATGATGAACGGGGTCAAACGGGGCCTCTTCTCCAACGAGGCCGGCATGGGGTCAGCCCCCAATATTGCGGCTGTCGCCACTCCCGATCCGCACCACCCCTCCTCGCAGGGTTTCGTGCAGGCGCTCGGCGTGTTCATCGACACGATCCTCATCTGCACGGCGACTTCGGTGATGATCCTGCTTTCCGGCACGCTCGTTCCCGGTAGCGGCGTCACCGGCACGCAACTCACCCAGGCCGCGATGAACGCGCACATCGGAGCCTTCGGGACCTATTTCATCGCCATCGCCATCTTCTTCTTCGCTTTCACCTCGATCATCGGCAACTATTCCTATGCCGAGAACGCGTTGACTTTCCTCGGGGCCGGCAACAGGATGGGGCTTGCGATCATGCGGTCGGCGGTGTTGGCAATGGTCATTTGGGGCGCCTATGAAAGTGTCACGACGGTCTTCGATGCGGCAGACGCATCGATGGGCCTGATGGCAACGATCAACCTTATCGCCATCCTCTTGCTCTCCGGAACGGTAGTGAAGCTCACCCAGGACTATTTCGATCAACGGAAAGCCGGAACGGTACCGGTTTTCCATGCGGCGGATTACCCGGAACTCAAGGGCAAGATCGACTCTTCGATCTGGACCAGGGATTGACTGAAACAGAAGAGGGCCGCGACGATGGTTTCGGCGCGGCCTTCTGACAATCTGAATCAACCTTGGCTGAGGCAGAATTTATTCCCCGCCACCCAGCGAATGGATATAGACAGCGAGCTGCTTGACGGCCGTATCTCCGAGGCGACCGGTCCAGGCCGGCATCACGCCGTGCTTCGGAGAGCGCACCTGATTGGCGATCTCCGCCTCGGTGCTTGCCTTCAGCCAGATGGCGTCTGCAAGGTTGGGAGCACCGAGATCGCGATTGCCTTCCGCGTTCTCGCCGTGGCACGAGGCGCAATTGTCGATGAAAACCTGCTTGCCTGCTTCGGCAAGCGAAGGATCTTGCGGCACGCTGGTGAGGCTGATGACATAAGTGGCGACCTGACGGATTTCCTCAGGCTGCAACATGTCGCCGAACGCCGGCATTTCGGAGATCCGGGTTTCGGGATCGACAGTGTCGCGGATACCATGGGAAATCGTCTGGTAGATGGCATTGACATCGCCACCCCACAACCATTCATCGTCGTTGAGGTTGGGATAGCCCTGGCCGCCGGCAGCACCCGTGCCGTGGCAAGGCGTGCAGTTGACGCGGAAGGCCGCCGCACCACCCGCCGTCGCAAACTGCGAGAGCTGCGGATCGGCGAGGATATCTTCGAGCGACGAACTTGAGATTTTCTCCAGCACAACGCCCTGTGCGGCCTTCGCCGCGCCGACGTCCGCCGCCAGCTCGGCACGGCTTGAATAGCCGAGTACGCCACTGGTCGCATCGGTCAGCATCGGCCACGCCGGATAAAGCACGGTATAGACAAGGGCCCAGAGGATCGTTCCGTAGAAGGTCCAGAGCCACCAGCGCGGCAGCGGATTGTTGAGTTCGCGAATACCGTCCCATTCGTGGCCGGTGGTCTCGACGCCGCTCAGATCATCGATATGTTTGTCCGCCATGTTTCAATCCTCCTTCAGAGGGATCTGGGCGGCCTCGTTTGCGGAGGCTTTTGCACCAGGGCGAAATGTGAAGACGAGAACGCCGATGAAGAAGAGGGTCATGGCGAGCAGACCCCAGCTATCGGCGAAGTGACGCATGGCCGTGTAGAGTTCCATCTCTCTTCTCCTATCGGTAGCCGGCTGCGTCATCGTAGGTCGAGAAGTCGACCAGGGTGCCGAGCATCTGCAGATAGGCGACGAGTGCGTCCATCTCCGTCAGGTTGGTGGGGTCGCCATCGAAATCCCCGATTTTGGCCTTCGGATAACGGGCAAGCAACGCCGAAGTGTCGGCATTCGGGTCGGCCTGCGCCGCCAGATCCGCCTTGGCGTTGTCGATCATCTCGTCCGTATAGGGAACGCCGACCGTGCGATTGGCCTTGAGTTCCATGGAGACGTCAGTCACCTTGAGCGGAGTCTGCTTGAGGAAGGCATAGCTCGGCATCACCGATTCCGGGACCACGTCGCGCGGTTCGGTCAGGTGCTGCACGTGCCATTCGTTGGAGTAGCGGTCGCCGACGCGGGCAAGGTCCGGGCCGGTGCGCTTCGAGCCCCACTGGAATGGATGATCGTACATCGATTCCGCCGCCAGGCTGTAATGGCCATAACGCTCGACCTCGTCCCGGAAGGGGCGGATCATCTGGCTGTGACAGACGTAACAGCCCTCGCGGATATAGATGTCGCGGCCAGCGAGCTCCAGTGGCGAGTAGGGCCGCATGCCTTCCACCTTTTCGATCGTGTTCTCAAGGTAGAAGAGCGGGGCGATTTCCACGATGCCGCCGACTGATACGACGAGCAGCGAGCCAACGAGCAGCAATGTCGCATTGCGCTCGATGAACTTGTGTTTATCGATAATGGACATGGGTCCTCCTTATTCCGCCGGCTGGAGGGCGGGTGCCGCACCGGTTTCCCGTTCGCGCCGCTCGTAACCGAGGATGGTCATGGTGATGTTGAAGGCCATGATGAGCCCGCCGGCGAGATACATGACACCACCTACGGCACGCAGCACGTAGTAGGGGAACATGGCCGCCACCGTTTCGGCGAACGAATAGACCAGGAAGCCCTGATCGTCGTATTCGCGCCACATCAGACCCTGCTGCACACCGGCAACCCACATGACGGCGGCGTAGACGACGATGCCGAGCGTGGCGAGCCAGAAATGCCAGTTGACGAGGTCGAGGCTGTAAAGCCGGTTACGGTTCCAGAGCTTCGGTGTAAGGTAATAGACTGCACCGAAGGTGATCATGCCGACCCAGCCAAGCGCGCCGGAATGCACGTGTCCGATCGTCCAGTCCGTGTAGTGGCTGAGCGAGTTGACGGCCTTGACCGACATCATCGGGCCTTCGAAGGTCGACATGCCGTAGAAGGCGATGGCGATGACCATCATGCGGATGATCGGGTCGGTGCGGATCTTGTCCCAGGCGCCCGAGAGCGTCATCAGGCCGTTGATCATGCCGCCCCAGGAGGGCATCCACAGCATGATCGAGAACACCATGCCAAGCGTCTGTGCCCAGTCGGGAAGCGCGGTGTAGTGCAGGTGGTGCGGACCGGCCCAGATATACATGAAGATCAGAGCCCAGAAGTGGATGATCGACAGACGGTAGGAATAGACGGGCCGTCCAGCCTGTTTCGGCACGAAATAGTACATCATGCCGAGGAAGCCGGCGGTCAGGAAGAAGCCGACGGCGTTGTGGCCGTACCACCACTGTGTCAGTGCATCCTGGACACCCGAAAAGGCCGAATAGCTTTTGACGCCGAGGAAGGAAACCGGAATAGCCAGGTTGTTCACCACATGCAGCATGGCGATGGTGACGATGAAGGCGAGATAGAACCAGTTTGCCACATAGATATGCGGCTCCTTGCGCATGAGAATCGTGCCGAGGAAAACCACCAGATAAGCGACCCAGACGATAGTCAGCCAAAGGTCGACATACCATTCAGGCTCCGCATATTCGCGGCTCTGGGTGATCCCGAGCAGATAGCCGGTCGCCGCCATGACGATGAAGAGCTGATAACCCCAGAAGACGAACCAGGCCAGGTCGCCGCCGAAGAGCCGGGCGCGCGAGGTGCGTTGCACCACATAAAAAGAGGTTGCGATCAGCGCATTGCCGCCGAAGGCGAAGATGACCGCCGAGGTATGCAGCGGGCGCATGCGGCCGAAATTGAACCAGGGCTCGATATTGAGATCCGGAAAGGCAAGCTGCAGAGCGATGACGACGCCGACCAGGAAGCCGACAACGCCCCAGAAGACTGTAGCAATGGTGCCGTATTTGATGACTTCGTCGAAATATTCGGATTTTATCGCTGCAGCCGGTCTCTGTCCTGCCGGAGCAAACGAAATCCGGCGGAGCATGAGGATCGTGCTGACGAGCAGCACGAAGAACAGGACCCACATGTGGGCGGCAAACAGACTATCATGGGCATAGGCTGCTCCAAGCAGGGCAAGGAACGTGCCTATCGCTAACCAGATGGTTTCTGAGACGTGATTCATGGTCTTTGGCCTCGCAACGCGGGAGCGCGGTGCTGGTTGATGGATTGCTGACCATGATCTGCTGACATACGGCAAACAGCGACGCTTTGATTTGCATCAAGGGCGTGGCCGTCGACGTGCAGCCGGATCGTCCGGCACGCGGCCCGCTTGCATGCCGAAAGACGATCCGACAGCGTCGCAGCACCTTATGTTGTTCAAGAAACGGTGTAAGGGCGGCGGCCGGGCACGCCTCCCCTCAGTGTGACTTGAAGCGGCAGGCATGATTTGCCAAAAAAGCCGGAACCGATCTCCGGCGCAAACCTCCTCCCACCTCGAGTGCCATCGATCGCACAAAGGAATCAGCCATGGCCCAGCCCGTTCTCTTCACGCCCTTCCGCGTCCGCAACCTCGAACTCGAAAATCGCATCGTTATCGCGCCCATGTGCCAATATTCGGCAGAAGACGGATGCATGACCGACTGGCATCTGATCCATCTCGGTCAGCTTGCATTGTCGGGTGCAGCATTGTTGACGATCGAGGCGACCGGCGTCGTGCCGGAAGGCCGTATTACCTATGCGGATGTCGGGCTTTACGACGATGCGACCGAGGCCGCGATGGCCCGGGTACTCGAAGGCATCCGCAAATGGTCGGACATGCCAATTTCGGTCCAGCTTGCCCATGCCGGCCGCAAGGCTTCGACCGATCGCCCCTGGTCCGGCGGCGGCCAGATCGGCCCGGATCATCCGAATGGCTGGCAGACCGAGTCGGCTTCGGCGATCCCGTTCAACCCGAAATACGTTCCGCCGGTCGCTCTCGACAAACAAGGGCTGAAGCGTGTGCGCGACGCCTTTGCGGCTTCCGCCGTGCGCGCGGCCCGGATCGGTCTTGATGCGATCCAGATCCATGCCGCGCACGGTTATTTGCTCCACCAGTTCCTGTCGCCGCTGTCCAATCAGCGGACCGACGAATACGGCGGTTCCCTCGAAAATCGCGCCCGTTTCCCGCTTGAAGTCTTCGATGCGGTGCGTCAGGCATTCCCATCCGACAAGGCGGCGACGGTGCGTATTTCCGCAACCGACTGGGTCGAGGGCGGTCTCGACATCGACCAGACCGTCGCTTTTGCCCAGATGCTGGATGAGAGGGGTTGCGATGCGATCCACGTATCGAGCGGCGGTCTGCATCCGGACCAGAAGATCCCGCTTGGCCCAAGCTACCAGGTTCCATTGGCTCGTGCCGTTAAGGCCGCGGTCAAAATGCCGGTCGTCGCCGTCGGTCTGATCACCGAGCCCGTGCAGGCAGAGGCGATCGTTGCGACAGGCGATGCCGACATCGTCGCGCTGGCGCGTGCCGTGCTCTACGATCCGCGCTGGCCCTGGCATGCGGCCGCGGAACTCGGCGCTCAGGTCAAGCCCGCGCCGCAATATCTCCGCTGCCAGCCGTCGCAGTTCAGGAACCTGTTCAAAACCTGATTGATCAGGCCTCTTCGTAAAGGACGTCGGCCGGCGCAGCGAGCAGCCGGTCGGCCATTTCCTGCTTCAGATAGGTCAGGCGCTCTTCCTCCTGCGGGCTGCGGTCCGGTTTCTGGCCGAGGCGGATGAATTCTTCCCGCACATGGCCGTCCTTGAGCTGTAGGGTGACCGTCTTGCCGCGATAGGTGAGCTCGAAGACATAGTGCTGCAGGACATCGCCGCGCTCCGGCTTCTCCAGCGCGTGATCGACCGTATAGCGTCCCTCCGTCAGGCCGCGCGTCACCATTTCAAAGGCGTCGCGTCCGCCGGGACCGCGAAAGGCGGTGCGAGTGATGATCTCGCGCCGTTCCGGCGGGCCGTCGGGGCTGACGAGGGGAAAGCCGCGCTGCATCACCTTGAAGGCATGCGCCACGCCACCCGGAAAGCCGAAGCCGTGGAAGTGCATGATGTCGGCATAGGTGTAGGAGAGCGGCTTGCCGTTCTCGAGAACATCGATTCTATCGGTCATTTTCGTGGTGCTCCGTCCAGCTCTTCGCGCATCCAGGGCAGGAAACCGTCCAGGAAGCGCGTCGTTGCCGGCATGAAATGCGACCCGTGATGGAAGCACGGATCGAGGCTGGTGATGATCATGCGACCGGGCGTCGTCACCTCGTCCACATAGAAGATCGGTTTTCCCCCGCCGTTGACGGCGAGCACCTGCGAGCCGTCAGGCGGGTCGAACCAGCCGTGCAGGTGCCAGGTGAGGTCCCTCTCTCCGAGGCGGTCGAAGAGAGAATGATCTGGCGAGGCGATGCGGACGCCGAGGTCGGCGCCGGGTGTCAGCCACCACCACCAGTTCGTCGGCTGGGGCGTGAAGGTGATGCCGGGCAGGAAGACCTCCAGGGCCGTCTCGCCGGTGGCGACGATCGTGCCGGCCTGGTCCAGATAGGCGCGGAGTTGGTCGGCATGAGGCGCCAGCCGATCTGCAGGCGTGCGGCAGGGAATGAAGACAACGGCGTGTTCGGCAAGGTCCTCGCCGGGCAGGTCTTCCGGCCGCACGAGCCTGTCGAAGTAATGAGCATAACGCGGTGCTTCGAGCGTCTCGATATGATAGTAGGCGCCGGGATGGATCGCGAGGATGCTCATCAGTTCAGTTCTCCGGAAAGCCACGCGACGGAGCGATGGGCAAGCAGTTTCTTGATTTCGGGATCGTCGCCGCAGCCCCAGAAGTCGTTTCCCGCATGGGAGAGGAGTTCGCCGCCCTCAGGCCGCGCCCACACCCAATCGACCGGGATTTTTGCCGGCCCGAGCGCATTGATGACGATGGCACCTTCCGGCGGCGGATTGTGCCCTCGGCCATAGAAGCCGGCGACGCCGCGATTCGTTTCGAGCTTCCTCTGGTCGATCCCGGCGAAGATCGGGTGATCGTGGAGCCGGGTCTGGTTGAAGTCTGGCCGTTTCGGCTGGGGCATCGGGATATAGGTCCCGAGTTCCGGCAGGATCGGCCGCAGGATGTGACCGTGATGGATCCACCGGCCGCCGCGATCGAGGAAACCCGCGACCGCCGATGAGAAACGCTGAAAGCCGATCTGGTCGAGATGCGTGGTGGTGATCAGGCCGCGGGCTGTGTCGAAATGTTCCTCGGTGAGTTCCATCTCGCGCACCACTTTCATGGCTCCCGAGGCGACGGCATCCGCAAAGAGCGGTGCCGTCATGGCAAACGGCTCCTGGTAGTGAGACTGGATCATCAGGATGGTCATGCGGCGCGGATTCCTGCAAAGGCGGGCAGAACTGCCCGGTGGGTTTCTCCGGAGGGGCCGTCAAGCTCGACGACCCGCATCGGCACGCCGTAAAGGCGCTCCAGATGGTCCGGCGTGATCGTTTCGGCAACGGGGCCGAACAGCGGCGGCTGGCCGTCCGGCATCATCAGCAGTGCATCGTCCGCGGCGGTCAGTGCATGATTCGGATCGTGGGTGGTGAAGACGATCGCCTTGTCGCGCGGTGCGCGCAGCGCGTTGAGCAACGTCAGCAGCCGTTCCTGGTTGTGAAGGTCGAGGGCCGCGGCGGGCTCGTCGAGAACCAGTGCTTCCGAGCCGGTCGCCAATGCACGGGCGAGCAGCACGAGCTGCCTTTCACCTCCGGACAGCCGGTCGAAGAAATGATCGGCGAATCGGACAGCACCGGCTTTCTCCAACGCCGAATGAGCGATGGCAAAGTCGTTCGAGCCCGGCTGGCCGAACAGGCCGAGATGGGCGGCACGACCCATGACGGCGATATCGATCGCCCGGTAGCGCTGGTTGCTGGTGCCGGTCTGCGGTACGTAGCCGACGATCTCCGGCGCGATCCGCTGGCCGGTATCCAGCCGCTGGAAGCCGAGCATCGCTTTCAGCGTCGTCGTCTTGCCGCGGCCATTGGGGCCGAGGATGGCGAGCGTCCGGCCGACCGGTACGGAGAAGCTCAAGCCGTCGATGATCGTCCGTGCGCCGAAACGGACGATGGCGTCCTCAAGGCCGATCATGATCCGGTCCTTTCACGGTAGTGGTTGCGCAGCAGGACCGCGAAGATCGGCGCGCCGACCAGCGCGGTGATCACGCCAAGCGGGATTTCGGCGGCGGTCGCGGTGCGAGCGAGCGTATCGATGATCACCATGAACCCGGCGCCGAGGATGACCGAGGCCGGCAGCAGCGCGCGATGATCGTGGCCGACCAGCAGGCGGGCCGCATGCGGGATGACGATGCCGATCCAGCCGATGATGCCGGAGACGGCCACCTGGCTGCCGACGATCACGGCGATCAGCCCGAAGACCAGCCAGCGCTCGCGGGTCGTATTGGCGCCGAGGCTCTGCGCTTCGGCCTCATCCAGCGATAGGATATTAAGGCGGAAACGGAGCATCCATAGAAGCACGGCTCCGAGGATGAGGCCGGGTGCCGCGATCAGGGTGCGTTCCCAGGTGGCGGTTGCGAACGATCCCATCAGCCAATAGACGATCGCGGGCAGCGAGGTGTTGGGATCGGCGACGAATTGCAGAAGCGACACGACCGCCGAAAACATTGAACTGATGACGAGGCCGGAAAGAATGACGGTGACCGTCTCGGTCCGGCCGTTGATGCGTGAGAGCATGCCGACGAGGATGAGTGCCGCCATGCCGAAAACAAAGACCATGGCGATCAGCGGAAAACCCCAGATGCCGAGCATGATCGCCAGGGCTCCGCCGAAGGCTGCTCCTTGGGAAATGCCGAGAATATCCGGCGAGACGAGCGGATTGCGGAAGACGCCCTGAAGCGCTGCGCCGGCGACGGCAAGCCCGGCACCGGCAAGCGCCGCCAGAACGACGCGCGGCGCCCGGACGAGCAGCACGATGCGCTCGTCGATGCTAGCAAGCTCCCGCGCCGGATTGATGATGCCGAGCCAGATGAGTTCCAGCGCCCGACCCGCCGGAACCGAAAAGCGGCCGACGCAGAGGCTGACCACGAAGGCGACGGCGAAGAGCGCCAGGAGTGCGGCGAAGACGGCCGTCTGCCTCGCGATATGTGAACGACGGGCCACCGGGGCCGCCCCATCCTGCGTCACGACCGCCATCTCTTATTCCGCCTTGAACTGCGTGTAGTTCGCAGCATCGCCTTGCTGCTTGGTCCAGAGGATATCGTCGATATCCGCGTCGGTAAGCTCGTAATTGTAGAGCGTCTTGTATGCGGTCTTCATCTCGCCGCGGACATCGTATTTGAAGACGTCCGGCTGGATCAGATTGGCTGCCCACATCCAGGAGAGCGGCGACTCCTGGTTCGGCGGATCCCAGCGATAGCCGCCAAGCGGCATCTTGTAGACGCGCCTGTTCCTTGCAGCCTTGGTGAGCGACAGGACCGGATCGTTGTAGACCCAGTCGACACCAAGTTTGGCCTCGAAGGCATTCAGCAGGATCACGTCGGGATCCCACTCGGCGATCTGTTCCTTGTTGATCGAAACCGTGCCGTTCAGTTCGGCAGAGGCATTTCTGCCGCCGACGAGTTCGATATACCAGGCATTGTAATTGCCCTTGGTGCCTGACGCTGTGATGTCGGAGAGGGCTCGGCCGACATAAAGCACGTTGGGGCGCTTGTCCTCGGGGATGGTTTTGGCCTTCGCCTCGATATCCTTCTGGATGTGGTCGCGCCATTCGACCAGTTCGCCGATCCGCTCCGGCTTCCCGAGTGCCGTGGAGGCCATGGTCATATATTCACGGGTCAGCTCTTCGGTTCCGTAAAGAATCAGCATGGCGGTAAGCCCGGCATTGGTGATCGGCGCGACGATATCGTTGCCGCGACCGCCCCACTGGATGACGAGGTCGGGATTGGTGGCTGTCAGCGCCTCGACATTCGGCACGAAGTTCGGCGCGGTCACGTCGGAGGGAATATCCTTCGCTTCCGGGAAGATCTTGCCGAGGATGCCTTCCGTCACGGCGCTCTTGGCGGTCGGGTTCATGCCGACGAGCTTGCTTGTAGAACCGTCCAGCGCGATGACAGTCGATGCCATCGGGATGACGATCGAGACGATCCGCTCGGCCGCCTTGGCGAGGCGGACCTCGCGGTTTTCCTGATCCTTGAAGACGATCTCCTCTGCCGCGACGCCCTGAGCAAGGGTGCCCGCCAGCAGGCCGGAAAAGGCAGCGGCGAGAAGGCCGCGAGAGGCAATACGGATAAGCCGAACCATCATCTGTCCCCGATTGGTTGCTGTGTCGGGGAGCATTCCTAATCCGCGCGATTAATGTTGTCTACAAATCTCCACTTTAAATTTGATCGCAGATGCAAATCTCCAGATCAGGGATGATACGGCGGTCCGGTCGTGGAGGATCCTTCTTGGCTGCTCCGTTGTTCGCGCCCCGACATTGCCGGACGACCCGGCGCGGAACCTTGCCGCCTATTCCGGTCTCGCACCCTGTCTTATCGCGTTCGTCCCTCGCCTTGTCGGCGGTTCCCTCAAGCTCTTGTGAGCGTCTGAAGAAGGATTCGTTCTTGCGCAGATGCAGCATGCTGACTATATGGTTTTCAGAAATTTCTGAAATCTCTGTCTGGATTGAATTTTATGAACCTTCCTCCCATCGTCCAATCTTTCGTGCTGCATTTCGGCGAGATGGGAAGCCGCTGGGGTATCAACCGCACGGTCGGCCAGATCTATGCGCTGCTCTATGTATCGCCCGAGCCGCTGTGCGCCGACGAGATTGTCGAGGCGCTCGGCATTTCCCGTTCCAACGTCTCGATGAGCCTGCGCGAGCTCCAGGGCTGGAACCTCGTGCTGCTCAAGCATCTGCCTGGCGACCGACGGGATTTTTTCACCACGCCGGATGATGTCTGGCAGATTCTGCGAACGCTCGCCGAGGAAAGGAAGAAGCGCGAGATCGATCCCACGCTCTCGGTCCTGCGCGAGATTCTGATGCAGCAGCCCGCCGGTGACGACGAGCGTTTCGCGCAGGAACGCATGGCGGAAATGCATACGTTGATCGAGCGCCTGACGAACTGGTACGATGATGTCAAACAGCTCGATACGGATCGGTTGGCGATGCTGCTCGGACTCGGATCGAAGGTCACCAAGCTCCTGGAGGCCAAGGACAGGATCGTCTCCATTGGTCGCCGGAAACCGGCAAACGGGGAGCAATGACGATGGCCTCGACCGGCACGCTCTTCGCTCCGCCGCGGGCGGCACGTATGGGGACTGCCGCTTCGCGTTCGGGGGAGAACGTCACCGAAACCACGCCGACCGAAGCTGATGCCGGCAATATTTCCTCGGGACGGTCCGAGCCGATTCGCCTGTCGCGCCTCGGGCCGGTTCTCCAGGTGCTTGCCTCGCTGCTTTGGCTCCCGCAGGCCGGCCTGTTGAGCCTGGGCATTGGAAGTCTTGCCGCAGGAGGGACTGTCGGCACGGTTTTCTGGTATGCGACTGGTGTCCTCCTGCTTGGTATCGCCAGGTCCGTTCTGGCCGCACTCGGCACTCGCGTGGCTTTTAAAGAGGCGCGCGCCGCCCTGTCCCATTGTCGTGCCCGTGCGGTTCAGGTTCTCGCCTCCCGCTCGCCGCTTGATCCGCAACGGCCGGCCTCCGGCCTCGCCGCCAGCACGCTGGCCGAGCAGGCCGAAGCCATCGTGCCCTATCTCTCGCGCTTCCAGCCGGCGCGGTTGCGGGCGACCGTCTTCCCGTTCACAATTCTGCTCTGCGTGCTGGCCTATTCCTGGATCGCGGCCCTTGTGCTGCTTGTTGCCGCGCCGCTGATTCCGATCTTCATGGCATTGGTCGGATGGCGGGCCAAGGCTGCGAGCGAGGCGCAGCTTGCCGAAATGGGCGGCATGAACGCCTTTTTGCTCGATCGCCTGCGCGGCCTGGCGACGATCCGCGCCATGGAGGCGGTGGAGGTGACGGCATCGAGACTGAGAACCAATGCCGAAAACCTGCGTCTGCGCACCATGGCCGTGTTGAGGATCGCCTTCCTTTCGTCGGCTGTCCTTGAGCTTTTTGCAGCGCTCGGCGTTGCCATGGTCGCGGTTTATGTCGGCTTCCACCTTCTCGGGCAGCTTCCCTTCGGCGCCTGGGGAGAAAAGCTCTCGCTCGGCGAGGGCCTGTTCATCCTCCTGCTCGCGCCGGCCTTCTTCGAGCCGCTGCGTGATCTGTCGGCTGTATGGCACGATCGTGCGGCAGGAGAAGCGGCGCTCGATGCGCTCCGCCGGCTGTCGGAAAAAGGCCCGGAACTGCCCGGTTCGGAAAGCGGGCAACGGCCAGCCGCAACCGCCGGTCATGCGGCACTGTCCGTCCGCGTCGAAAATCTCCGCTTCCGCTATTCCCCGCAGGACAGCTCCGTATTCGATAGCTTCAACCTGAAGGTTGCGTCGGGAGAGCACATCGCCTTGCTTGCGCCGAGCGGCAAGGGCAAGTCGACATTGATTGCGCTGATCGCCGGCCTCGCGCTTCCCGAGGGCGGGCGCATCCTGATCGGAGGAGAGGCACTCTCGTCGGATAATGCAGCGCGGCTGCGTCGGAACATCGCCTGGATCGGCCAGAATTCGCACGTCTTTGCCGGTACTCTTGCCGGCAACGTGACACTCTGGCGGCCGGATATGGATCGCCAGGCGGTCCGGGCGGCCCTGAATCTCGCCGGCCTCGGAGAGGTTGCCGCGAGGAGGGGGCCGGCTCCGGTCGGGGAAAACGGTGTCGGCCTTTCAGGCGGAGAAGCCTTGCGACTGGCGCTGGCGCGCGTCATAGCGACCCCGCAAGCCGGGCTGGTCCTCGCCGACGAGCCGACTGCCCATCTCGATACCGTCACCGCCGGGAGCATAACCGATGCTTTGATCGCATTTGCCCGAGGTCGCACGTTGATCGTCGCCACCCATGACCCTGTATTGGCCGCACGCATGGACCGCGTCGTTGATCTGACGACGATGAACCCGGAGGAGGTAGCATGAGACGACTTGTTCGCCGGCTTCATCCGATCGCCGCCCTGTTCCTGTCCGGCAATCGCGCCATGCTTCTTGCCGGTACGCTTCTTTCGGTCGTGACTGTGCTGTCCGGCATTGCGCTCCTTGGCCTTTCCGGCTGGTTCATCACCGCCACCGGAATAGCCGGACTGTCGGTGGCGACGGCACTCGCCTTCGATGTTTTCGCGCCGGCGGCGGGCATCCGCTTTCTCGCACTGGCGCGCACGGCGGCCCGGTATGGCGAGCGGCTGACGACGCATGACGCGACGCTGCGGATCCTTTCGGACCTGCGCGAACGGTTGTTTCGGGGCTGGGCGGTGTCCGGCGCCGCGGGCGAGCTCGCCAAGCGACCGTCACGCCTCCTTTTCCGCCTGACGCTCGATATCGACGCGCTCGATTCGCTTTATCTGCGTGTGCTGGTGCCGATTGCCGGCGCCCTTTTGGTTGCCTTGGCGAGCGGCATCGCCCTGGGGCTGATGCATCCGCTCCTGGGGCTTGCCGTCGCCACGCTTCTCATCATCGCCGGGATCGGCATACCGGTCGCGGCGGTCATGGCGGCGAGGCGGCCTGTCCAGCGTCGCGCCCGCGCCCTTGAGGTCTTCCGCTCGCAGGTCATAGACCTCGTTGCCGGCCAGCGCGAGTGGATCATGGCCGGCCGGCTCCGGGCACGCCAGGAAAGCCTTACGGCTGTCGACCGCTACCTCTCCGGGAGCGATGATGCTCTGAACCGCATCGAAACATGGTCCGATGCGGGTTTCGGTATCGCGAGCGCGCTGCTGCTGGCCGCGACCCTTGTCGCAATGGCATTCCTCGTGGAGGCCGGCTCGATCGGTGCTCCGGTCGCCGCACTCGGTCTGATGCTGGCGCTCGCGGCGCTCGAACCTTTCGGCGCCCTGCGGCGAGGTGCGATCGAACTCGGCCGCACGCTGCTTGCCGCGTATCGGATCTCGCCTCGGCTGGAAGACCGAGGGTTGGCGCCAGTCGACATTGCGCCACCGCCCGGCGTCGCCGTTCGCCTGCAGGACGTCGCGGTCCGGCATCCCGGCACTTCGGCGCCGGCATTGCGTAGCGTGACGTTTTCGATCCGCGATGGTGAGCGGATAGCTTTGATCGGGCCGAGCGGTGCGGGCAAGTCGACCCTCCTTGCGCTCATCGCCGGCGAGATTGGCGTCGAAGCCGGGCGTGTTGAATGTCTCAAAGCGACGCTCCTGACACAGCGTACCGAATTGTTCCAGGACAGCCTGCGCGACAATCTCCGCCTTGCCGATCCTGAGGCAACCGACATCTGTCTGTGGGATGCATTGGATGCCGCCGGTCTGCGACGTGATGTCGAGGCCTTGCCGGCGAGACTTGAGACCCGGCTTGGGGAGGGCGGTCACGGCCTTTCAGGGGGACAAGCGCGCAGGCTTGCCCTTGCACGACTCTTCCTCCGCGATACGCCGCTCTGGCTGCTCGACGAGCCTACTGAAGGGTTGGACGGCGCAACGGCGCGCGACGTGCTTGACCGTCTCGACGCGAGATCGGCGGGCCGAACGATGGTCATCGCGACGCATATCCGGCGGGAAGCCGCGATCGCCGATCGTCTGGCCATCATGGATCGCAGAACCATAATCGCCGTCATGCGGCGGGGCGAGCCGGATTTCACCGACGCCCTCGACGCGTTGCGACCCGACTAACCAGACTTTGACGATAATCAAGTGCGGCCTGCCGGGTTTTTGCCATAGTGGCGGCAGACCGGAGCAAACGGAGAAACTGAAATGGACCTTGGCATCGTAGACCTATCGCGTTTGCAATTCGCGATTACCGCACTTTACCATTTCCTCTTCGTGCCTCTGACGCTCGGTCTCTCCGTGCTGCTGGCGATCATGGAAACGGTCTATGTGATGACCGGCCGGACGATCTGGCGGCAGATGACGAAATTCTGGGGCACGCTGTTCGGCATCAACTTCGTTCTCGGCGTCGCCACCGGCATCGTGATGGAATTCCAGTTCGGCATGAACTGGAGCTATTACAGCCACTATGTGGGCGATATCTTCGGCGCCCCGCTTGCGATCGAGGGGCTGATGGCCTTCTTCCTCGAAGCGACCTTTGTCGGCCTCTTCTTCTTCGGATGGGACAAGCTCTCGAAAGTCGGTCATCTCATCGCGACCTGGGCGGTAGCGCTCGGCTCCAACTTCTCTGCGCTGTGGATTCTGATCGCCAACGGCTGGATGCAGAATCCGGTCGGCTCGGCCTTCAATCCGCAGACCATGCGCATGGAAGTTACGGACTTCTTCGCCGTTCTTTTCAATCCGGTCGCCCAGGCGAAATTCGTGCATACGGTCTCCGCCGGCTACGTCACCGCTTCGATCTTCGTGCTCGGCGTTTCCGCCTGGTATCTGCTGAACGGCAGGTACGCCGAACTGGCAAAACGTTCCATGACCGTGGCGGCCTCCTTCGGCCTAGCCTCGTCGCTCTCGGTCGTCGTGCTGGGTGACGAAAGCGGTTATCTCTCCACCGAGCATCAGAAGATGAAGCTCGCCGCCATCGAGGCGATGTGGAAGACCGAGCCGGCGCCGGCCGCCTTCACGCTGATCGGTATCCCGGATCAGCAAGCCCGCGAGACCCATTATGCGATCCACATCCCCTGGGTCATGGGGCTGATCGGCACGCGTTCGCTGACGACCGAGATTCCCGGCATCGAAGACCTGGTCGAGCATGCGAAGGTCCGCATTCGCAATGGCATCATCGCTTTCGACGCTCTCCAGCAGATCCGCGCGGGGGGAGAGAGCGGTACTGTCGCCCCGGAAGTGCGCAAGGCGTTCGAGGACCGTGGCTCCGATCTTGGTTATGCGCTGCTCCTGAAGCGGTATGTCGACGATCCGCGCCAGGCGACGGATGCGCAGATCGACAGCGCCGCCTGGGATACCGTACCGGGCGTTCTGCCACTCTTCTGGTCGTTCCGCATCATGGTCGGATTGGGCTTCTTCTTCATCGCCCTGACGGCCCTGTTCTTCTATCTTTCGGCGCGGCGCATGCTCGATCGCTATCCCTTCCTGCTGCGTGTGGCCGCCTTCGCGATACCATTGCCCTGGATTGCCGCCGAACTAGGCTGGGTTGTCGCCGAGTTCGGCCGCCAGCCCTGGATCATAGAGGGTGTGCTGCCGACAGCCGCTGCGGTTTCCAACCTCGGCGCTTCGACCGTGCTCCTGACGATCATCGGCTTCGTACTGATCTATACGGTCCTGTTCATCATCGAGATGGCGTTGATGGTTCGGGCGATCCGCAAGGGGCCGGAACCGGACGATGAACCGGAAGCCGAACTCGTATCGCCCTCCCTCGTAGCCGCGGAGTAAGACAATGATCCTGCATGACTTGATCGACTATGAGACCCTGCGCATCATCTGGTGGCTGCTGCTCGGCGTGCTGCTGATCGCCTTTGCCGTGATGGACGGCTTCGATCTCGGGACCGCCTCCCTCCTGCCTTTCGTCGCCAGGACGGATGTCGAGCGGCGCGTCGTCATCAACGCCGTCGGGCCGGTATGGGAAGGCAACCAGGTCTGGCTGATCCTCGGCGGGGGCGCGATCTTCGCCGCATGGCCGCCGCTTTATGCGGTTTCCTTCTCGGGTTTCTACCTTGCCATGTTCGCGATCCTGTTCGCGCTCATCCTGCGTCCGGTCGGTTTCAAATACCGCTCAAAGCGTGAGAGCGCGGCATGGCGGTCCGCCTGGGACTGGGCGCTCTTCGTCGGCGGTTTCGTGCCCGCGCTTGTCATGGGCGTTGCCGTCGGCAACGTGCTCCAGGGCGTTCCATTCCATTTCGACGGCGACCTTCGTATCTATTATGAGGGCACGACGCTGTTCGAACTGCTCAATCCGTTCGGCCTGCTCTGCGGGCTCCTTTCCGTGGCCATGCTCCTCATGCATGGCGCGGCCTGGCTGATCCTGAAAACCGAGGGGCCCGTCGCCGTGCGCGCACGCGGCTATGGCAGCATCGCTGCGATCGCGACGATCGCCCTGTTCGCGATCGGAGGATTGTGGCTGTGGCTCGGTATCGATGGTTATCGGATTACCAGCGAGATCGTCACCACCGGCCCGTCGAACCCGCTCGGCAAGACCGCCGAACAGGCTCCCGGCGTCTGGTTTGAAAACTATGCGGCTCACGGCTGGATGATGATCGCGCCCGCCCTGGGTTTTCTCGGCGCGGCGGGTGGCCTCGTCTTCATGCGTGGCCGGCGGGAAATCCTGACGATACTTTCCACGGCCGTCTCGATCCTCGGCATCATCTCGACGGTCGGATTGTCGATGTTTCCCTTCATCCTGCCTTCGTCGGTCGATCCCCGGTCGAGCCTGACGGTCTGGGATGCCTCATCGAGCCATCTCACGCTTTTCATCATGCTCGTCGTGACGGTGATCTTCGTGCCGATCATCGTCGCCTACACGGCTTGGGTCTACCGGGTTTTGTGGGGCAAGGTCGATGAAAAGGAAATCCGCGACGGCACCGGCCACGCTTATTGAATGGAAAGGAAAACTGGAATGTGGTATTTCGCATGGCTTCTTGGCTTACCGCTTGCCGCCGCCTTCGCCGTCCTCAACGCCATGTGGTACGAGCTGATGGATGACGCGGCGCAGAAGCGGTCGCAATCCGCTTCGGTTGCGACAGATGGTCGCTCGCGATAGCGAACCTCCAGAGGCGCCATCCCGCGATGGCGCCTCTCTCTTTCCGATTTCACCGAAGCGGTTTTTCTCGCGTCAGTCACTTCTTCGGGCCTAAACCCCCACAGAATGCCGAATAGAGCGCGCCGACGACGACCGATACTTCAGGACGTGCGATGCGATAATAAACTGTCGTTCCCTCGCGGCGCGCCTCGACAAGCCCGTCTGCCCTCAGCCGCATGAGTTGCTGCGACATGGGCACCTGTTCGATCAGAAGCTCCTGACGCAGCTCGGCGACGGATTTTTCTCCCTCCGCCAGAGCGCACAGTACCAGCAGGCGCTGTGGATGAGACAGGCTGCGCATCAACTCGGCTGCCGACTCGGCGGCTGGGATCATATTCTCTACATTCATATTCTTGAATTTATAATCTTTGAATGTTACATGCAAGGCATTCGAACCGCGCCAGGTAGGCGGGGAGGCCTGTTCCGGTGCCGGATTCCACCACCAGTCCGGCGAAATTGAGCAGGATCAAGGCGGATTGGCGCGACACAGGAAGAATAAGGCAAACGGCTCTGGAGGAAATGCCATGTCTCACATCGTCATTCTTGGTGCAGGTCTCGGCGGAATCATAATGGCCTACGAAATGAAGGCCAAGCTCCGGCGCGATGATCGCGTCACTGTCGTCAACCTGGGCTCGACCTATTCCTTCGTGCCCTCGAACCCCTGGGTCGCCGTCGGCTGGAGGCAGCCGGAGGATATCGCCGTCGACCTTATTCCCGTGTTGAAGCAGCGGGACATCGCATTGCGCCCGGAAGGGGCCGAACGCGTTGAGCCGGCCTTGAACCGGATACGGCTCAACGGCGGCGATATCGTCGATTACGATTATCTGGTCATCGCAACGGGGCCGGATCTCGCCTTCGACGAGGTTCCCGGACTTGGCCCGGATGGGTATACTCAATCCATCTGCCATACTGATCATGCCGTGGCGGCCAAGGCGGCCTTCGACAAGCTCGTCAAGGCGCCGGGCCCGATCGTGATCGGCGCCGCACAGGGCGCCTCCTGCTACGGTCCGGCCTATGAATTCGCTTTCATCCTGGACACCGCCCTCCGCAACGCGCGCGTCCGTGACCGGGTGCCGATGACCTTCGTGACACCGGAACCCTATATCGGCCATCTTGGCCTGGACGGGGTCGGCGACACCAAGGGCCTTATCGAAAGCGCTCTCAGGGAGCGACACATCAAATGGATCACCAATGCCAGGACCACCAGGGTCGAGCAGGACAAGCTGTTCGTCGAGGAAGTGAATGACGATGGTTCCGTCAAGACGGCGCACGAACTGCCGTTTTCCTTCTCGATGCTGCTGCCGGCCTTCCGTGGCGTGCCGGCGGTCGCCGGCATAGAAGGGCTGACCAATCCGCGCGGCTTCATCGTCATCGACAAGCATCAGCGTAATCCGGTCTATCCGAATGTCTTCGCGGTCGGGGTGTGCGTTGCTATCCCGCCTGTCGGCAAGACGCCCCTGGCGGTCGGCGTGCCGAAGACGGGGTTCATGATCGAATCCATGGTGACCGCGACGGCGGAAAACATCGCCGCCCTCGTCAAGGGCGGAGAACCGAAGGCCGTTGCGAGTTGGAATGCTGTCTGCCTTGCCGATTTCGGTGATGACGGCATCGCCTTCGTCGCCCAGCCGCAGATACCGCCGCGCAACGTCAACTGGTCGTCGCAGGGGCGCTGGGTTCACGCCGCCAAGGTCGGCTTCGAGAAATATTTCCTTCACAAGGTCCGGCAGGGCAAGAGCGACACCTTCTATGAAAACCTCGTGCTCGACCTGCTCGGAATCAAGAAGCTGAAGGAAATCCACATGGAGACGGCCGAATGAGCGCCGTCCGGGAAAGCAGAAGGAGAAAACAATGACAATCGATCGTGCTGTCATGATGTTTGCAGGCTTCATGGTCCTCGTGTCCCTGGCGCTCGGCTTCTACGTGTCGCCGTGGTGGTATCTGCTGACGGTCTTCGTCGGGCTGAACCTGATCCAGGCTTCGGTCACCGGCTTTTGCCCGGCGGCCATCGTCTTCAAGAAGCTCGGAATCAAGGCCGGCACCGCGTTCCACTGAACAGCGGCAGCGGGTGATCCGACCATATCCCTCCAACATGGGGAGCAGCAGGCAATGCCGCTCCCCGAAAGAATAGCATCCATGTTTCGATCTATTATTCACCTTGCCGGTGCCGCCCTCATCGCGACGACGGTTCTCGCAGTCCAAGGGTCCTGGGCTGCGGAGTTCATCGTCAAGCCTGTCACGATTCACGAGATGAAGGCCGTTTTCGGTCAGGTCGAAAGCCATATCGTGGTTCCGGCCCGCACCCGCATCGGCGGCTCCGTCCGCGAGATACACGTTAGCGAGGGTGACGAGGTCAATGAGGGACAGATCATCGCGCTGATTGTCGACGACAAGCTCGCGCTTCAACTCAACGCAGCGGACGCCAAGATCAAGGCGCTGAACTCGCAGCTCGATAACGCCCGCATCGACCTTGAACGGTCGCAGCAGCTTAGGGAAACTGGCACCGGCAGCCAGGCTCGCCTGGATCTGGCAAGAACGCAGTTTGAGGTAACCTCCAACGAGGTGACCGTCGCCAAGGCAGAGAAGGCCGTAATCGAGCAGAATGTGCGGGAAGGCGAGGTTGTCGCGCCGGCGACCGGTCGGGTACTCACCGTGCCGGTAACCCTCGGTTCCGTCGTCCTGGCCGGGGAAGATATCGCTCGCGTCGCCCCGGGCCCGTATTATCTGAGACTGTCCCTGCCGGAACGCCATGCGACGGAAATCGTGCAGGGCGCGCCGGTCATGGTCGGGGAACGGGGCCTCACGCAGTCTCCTGGCCAGGCCGCCACCGCCCATGCGGGGCGGATTGTCAAGATCTATCCGGAAATCAGCGACGGACGTGTGATCGCCGATGTCGAGGTCGAAGGCATTGGTGACTACTTCGTCAAGGAGCGCACGCTGGTATCGATCCCGGTCGGCAAGCGCACGGCTCTCGCCGTGCCGCCGGAGGCAATCCGCACCGTGCATGGCGTCGACTATGTGAAGGTCGCCACAGCCGATGGCGAAATGGATGTCGCCGTGATCCTGGGAGAAACCTTCGAAGAGGACGGCATGAAGCGCACCGAGGTCCTCTCGGGCCTGCGCGACGGCGATCGGATCCTGCTGCCATGAAAGTTGGTATCGCTGGCGGTCTTACCCGCGCCTTCATCACCTCCCCGCTGACACCGCTTTTCCTGCTGGCTGCACTGGCGCTCGGCCTGGTCGCGCTGCTGACGCTGCCGCGCGAAGAGGAGCCGCAGATCTCCGTGCCGATGGTCGACATCCACGTCGATGCGAACGGGCTCAAGGCGGAGGATGCAGTCAAGCTCGTCACCGAGCCGCTCGAGACCATCGTCAAGAGCATCGATGGGGTCGAGCATGTTTATTCCCAGACCGAGGACGATGGCACCTTGGTCACCGCGCGTTTCGAGGTCGGCACCAATGCGGATGCGGCCATTCTCCGTGTGCACGAAAAGATCCGCGCGAATATGGACCGTATCCCGGTCGGTATTCCGGAGCCGCTGATCGTCGGCCGCGGGATTGATGATGTTGCGATCGTCGTCGTCACCCTGCGGCCGAACGAGGAGGCCGCCTCGCGCTGGACGGCGAACGATCTGACGCGGCTGGCGCGGGAACTGCAGGTCGAGGTTTCGAAACTGCCCGATATCGGCCTGACCTACATCGTCGGCGAGCAGCCGGAGCAGTTCCGCGTCGAGCCAGACCCCGAAAAGCTCTCGCTCTACGGCATCACGCTGCAACAGCTTGCCGCCAAGATCGAGGGGGCCAATCGTTCGTTCCGCATCGGCACGATCCGTGATGATGGCGGTCAGCGTGCCGTCGTTGCCGGCCAGACCCTTCAGGCGCTGCCCGAGATCGGCAACCTGCTGCTCACCGCGCGTGACGGGCGCCCTGTCTATGTACGTGATGTCGCCAGCGTCGTGCTCGCGACGTCGCCCGCGGAGAACCGCGTCACGGATATCCGCAAGGCCCAGGACGGGCTCAACCGGGCACCGGCGGTTTCGCTCGCCATCGCCAAGCGACCTGGCACCAACGCCGTGGTGATCGCGGAGGAAATCCAGCAGCGCCTTGAGCAGGTACGCGGCCAGATATTCCCGGCCGATGTGGAGATGACGGTCACGCGCAATTACGGTGAGACCGCCAATGAGAAGGCCAACGAGCTTCTGTTCCATCTCGGCCTGGCGACGGTCTCCATCGTCGTGCTCGTCGCCGTTGCCATCGGCTGGCGCGAAGCCGTGGTCGTCGCGGTCGTCATCCCGACGACGATCCTGCTCACGCTGTTTTCGGCATGGATCATGGGCTATACGCTGAACCGCGTCAGCCTGTTCGCGCTCATCTTCTCGATCGGCATCCTGGTCGATGACGCGATCGTCGTCATCGAGAACATTGCGCGCCACTGGGCGATGCATGACGGACGTTCGCGAACGCAGGCCGCCATCGATGCGGTTGCCGAGGTCGGCAATCCCACCATCGTTGCGACGCTGACGGTGGTCGCGGCTCTTCTGCCCATGCTTTTCGTGTCGGGCATGATGGGCCCCTACATGAGCCCGATCCCTGCCAACGCCTCGGCGGCCATGCTGTTTTCCTTTTTCGTGGCCGTGATCCTCACCCCGTGGCTGATGCTGAAGATCAGCAGGGAACATGCGGGCGCGGGGCATGATACGGCAGGTGCAGAAGGTGGCATGCTTGGCCGGCTCTACGTCGCAGCCGCCCGGCCGATCCTGAAGACCAAGGCACGTTCCTGGGCATTTCTCCTGATCGTCGGCTTCGCCACGCTGGCTTCGCTCGGGCTCCTCTATACGAAGCACGTGACGGTGAAGCTGCTGCCGTTCGACAACAAGTCCGATCTCCAGGTCGTCCTCGACCTGCCGAAGGGATCGTCTGTGGAGGATACGGACCGCACCCTGCAGGCCGTCGTCGAAAGGCTCGCCCCGGTTCCGGAGATAGTCTCGTTCCAGGCCTATGCGGGAACGGCCGCGCCCTTCGATTTCAACGGGCTGGTACGGCACTACTATCTGCGGGCCAACCCCGAACAGGGTCAGGTGGCCGTGAACCTCTCGCCCAAGGGCGAGCGGGAGCGCGCAAGCCACGCCATTGCTCTTGATCTGCGCGAGCGTCTCAAGGGGCTGGACCTGCCGGAGGGCACCGTGCTGAAGATCGTGGAGCCGCCGCCCGGTCCGCCGGTGATCGGCACCCTGCTTGCCGAAGTTTACGGTCCGGACCCGGAAACCCGTCGCGCCGTGGCCGGCAAGGTGCGTGAAGCCTTCGCAAGCGTCCCCTTCATCGTCGATGTCGACGATAGCTATCACAACCAGTCGGAACGGACGCGCATCGCCATCGACCAGGACAATCTCGAATATTACCGGGTCGAGCAGTCCGACGTCTATGATACGTTGAACTATCTCTATGCCGGCACGACGGTCGGTTATTCCCATCGCGGCGGCCGCCAACCGATACCGATCCGGATCGCCTTGCCAAAAGAGGCCGCCACGGTCGGCGAGCGTGCATTGGCGACGCCGGTGCCTGCCGATACGCTGCCGGGCGGGCGCGGTGTGGTCGAACTCGGCGACGTGGTCGATGTCCAGCGCGAACCGGCATCCTATCCGGTCTTCCGGCACAATGGCCGCGCGGCGGAAATGGTGATGGCCGAGCTTGCGGGTGCCTACGAAGCGCCGATCTACGGCATGCTCGCCGTGCAGGACGCCATCGACAAGGCCGACTGGGGCAATCTGCCGAAGCCCGTCACCTCTCTTCACGGACAGCCTGACGACGAGACCCGGCCGACGCTCCTGTGGGACGGCGAATGGGAGGTGACCTGGGTGACCTTCCGCGACATGGGGGCAGCCTTCATGGTAGCGATCCTCGGCATTTACATCCTGGTCGTCGCCCAGTTCGGTTCGTTCAAGCTGCCGCTGGTCATCCTGACGCCGATTCCGCTTACTTTCATCGGTATCATGCTGGGGCACTGGCTGTTCGGCGCTCCGTTTACGGCAACCTCGATGATCGGCTTCATTGCGCTGGCCGGCATCATCGTGCGCAATTCCATCCTGCTCGCCGACTTCATCCGCCATGCCGGCGGACCTGACCGGCCGCTGGTCGACGTGCTGCTGGAGGCGGGTGCCATCCGTTTCAAGCCGATCCTGCTCACCGCGCTTGCGGCGATGATCGGCGCGGCGGTCATTCTCGCCGATCCGATTTTCCAGGGGTTGGCGATCTCGCTGCTCTTCGGGCTTGCCTCGTCGACGCTGCTCACGGTGCTGGTCATTCCGGCGGTGTATCGCGTTCTGCGGAGCTGACCGTGTGATTGATGGCGGGGACGCAAGGCCCCCGCCATCGCAAGATTTCCTCGTCAGGCCGGAAGCTGTGGCTTCAGAAGGTCGGAGAGGCCGACCCTGTGCAGCATTTCGGCCCGGACGCGGTCGAGCACGGCGAAGCCCACGTCGGCACCATCCCGGGTCGGTCCGGACCGAAGATCACATGTCCGGCATTGCGCATCAGGACATTGATGTTGCCGGCAATATCTCAGATCAGCTTTCTGCGGATCCAGGCCGATGCGGAATCGATCATGTAGACGGTGGCAATGATTAGGAAGATGATCGACCAGGCCTCCGACCATCGGAAGGCGTGCATGCGATCGGCCAGCAGAAAACCGATGCCGCCGGCGCCGACAATGCCGAGGATCGTGCCCGAGCGGGCGTTGGATTCGAAATTGTAGAGAATGATTGACAGGATCACCGGCAGTGCCTGCGGCATGATCGCGTAGCGTATGGCTTGCATGTTGCTGCCGCCGGACGCCTTCACGCCGTCGACGGGCTTGCGCGACGTATTCTCGATCGCCTCGGAGAACAGCTTGGCGAAAGTGCCGACCTCCGAGACGGCTATGGCGAGGATGCCGGCGAGCGGACCGAGCCCGAAGGCGCGGATGAAGATCAGGGCGAGGATGATCTGTTCCACGGCACGCAGCGTATCGAATCCGCGGCGGGACAACAGTCGAAGCCAGGTGAGCGGCATGATGTTCTTCGCCCCGAGAAAGGCGAGCGGCAGGGCGACGACAGCTCCGAGCAATGTCCCGAGGAAGGCCATCACGACGGTTTCGCCGAGGCCTTCGAGGATTTCGCTCCATTCCTGCCATGTGGTCCACAGATGCGGCGGGAACATGAAGGCAAGGATATTGCCGAGCCGTGACAGGCCCTCGATGAGCCTTCCCGGCGTGGCGCCGAAAGCCACGGCGCTATAGGCAAGCGGGGCGATCAGCACAATCGTGATGATCGCCGGTGCGAGACGCCGCAACAGGGGGCGGCGGAACGCATCCGGCAGGCGGCCCCTGGCGGCATTCACCAGATCGGCATCATGGAAGTCGGAAGCGCGCGTCATGTCCAGTGCTCCGAGAGGCCGATAATTCTATGGCGCAGTTTCTCGCTCAGGAAATCGATGATGGTGACGCTGACGAGGATGATGACGAAGAGCGCCGAGAGGTCCGTATATTCCTGCAGGGACATTGCGGTGCGGATTTCCTGGCCAAGCCCGCCCGCTCCGACATAGCCGATGATGGAGGAGGACCGGACATTGATCTCGAACCTCAGCAACGTATAGCTGATCACGTTCGGAATGACCTGGGGCACGGCGCCGTAGCGCATCTGCTGGAACCAGTTGCCACCGGATGCCTTGATGCCGTCGAGTGGCCGCATATCGATATTCTCGTTGGCTTCCGAATAGAGCTTGCCGAGCGAGCCGGTTGCGTGAACGCCGATCGCAAGCATCCCGGCAAGCGGGCCGACACCGAAGCAGAAGACGAAGATGAGCGCCCAGACGAGTTCGGGAACGGTGCGGATGATCTCGAGATAGCGGCGCACGAGAATCGAGAGCCACCGGCCAGGGCTCAGATTGCGAGCCGCGAGAAAGCTGAGCAGGAAACCTCCTGCGACGCCGAGAACGGTTGCCGCATAGGCGATGAGGATCGTTTCCCCAAGCAGGCGCAACCATGTCTCCCAGCGCCAGAACCATTCGGCGAGGTCGGGTCCGAGGCTTGTCAATCTCAGCGTCGGGATGGTCTTTTCGAGATATTCGCCAAGTCGCGGCAGGCCGGCCCACAGCTTCGGCATCGAAACGCGCTCGCCGGAAGGCAGCGTGACATCGGTAAAGCCGAAGAAACCGCCGACATAGGCCGAAAACAGCACGGCGCCGGCAAAGAGGAGCGTGGAGGCGACCTGCAGGCGCCGCGCCTTCTTCCGGGTCTTCGCATATTCGGTCTCGAAACCGTGGATCGCTTGGGAAAGATCGCTCATCATCGATGTCCCGCAAATCGGCGACACCGGCCATTCCGGTGCCGCGCCTTTCTCCCGTATCAGCCCTGGCGGCGCTGTTTCTTCAGCCAGTCGCGCATCTCGATGATCCATTCGTAGCGCTTATGGTCGACCTCGATATAGCCGTTCACGGTCGGGTCGCCGGACGTGATTTCCTTGTAGACGGCGGGGTCGTTCTTCGGCAGGTCTTTGACGGCGGTCCTGACCGCTGCGATCAGGCCGGCCGGCAGGTTCTTGCGGGCGGTGAGGGGACCGTTGGTGATTTCCGGCGATTGCCAGATACGACAGATCTGCCCCGCAGCGATCATGCCCTTGGTTTCCATGCGCTGCGGAATGCCGTTCTTCTCGGTATTGATATAGGTGGCAGCAGCATCGAACTGCTTGTTGAAGACGCCCATCACGCCGGTTTCATGCGAGCCGGAGAAGGGAACGGCCGAAAAGAAGGTCTTTGGATCGTAGCCCTGCTTTACCAGGTTGAAATAGGGAACCGCATAACCGGACGTGGAATCCGGATCCGCAAAGGCCAGAACCTTGCCCTTCAGGTCGTCGATGCTTTTGTAACCGGAATCGCAGCGGACGGTGACGACCGAAAAGTAGCCGCTTGATCCATCCTTGTCGACGCCCGCGAGCAGCGGCTCGACGCCGCCATTCGTCTCGGTATAGGCGGCGGCATAGGCCGACGAGCCGAGCGAGGCGAATTCGATCTGGTCGGCGGCCAGTGCCTGGATCACACCGTCATAATTGCCGGCGGTGAAGATTTCGACGTCAACGCCGAGCTGTTTTTCGAGATAGGCTTCGAAGCCCTTCCAGCGGGCGACGCGGTCCTTCTCGTTTTCGCCCGAGAGGACGCCGTAGCGGATCGTCTTGTAGGTCTGTTTCCATTCCTGTGCATGGGCGGAGCCGGCAAGGGCAAGCGCGGCCGTTACGGCCATCGTCAAGAGGACGTTCTTCATTATGTTTCTCCAGGGATTGATTATACCCGGCGCTGTTGCCGGAGCTTGGCGTCACGCCATTGTCGTCTGCCTGGCTTGAGAGCCTGCGGGAGGAGCAATGGCTGTTGATGTCACGGATTCATCGATTTCGAAGTCTGCATCGTCGCCGACGCCATAGATCGAGTTCAATCGATCGCGCGTCAGCTCGTTGGGCAGGCCTTCGAAGACGATGCGGCCGGCGCGCATGGCGATGATCCTGTCGCAATAGGCCCGCGCCGTATCGAGCGTGTGGAGATTGACAAGAACCGTGATCCCGTCCTCCCGGTTGATCTTCCGCAGGGCTTCCATGACGCGGGTCGCATTCGCCGGATCGAGCGACGCAATCGGCTCGTCGGCAAGCATGATTTCGGGACGTTGAACCAGGGCTTTGGCGATGGCGACCCGTTGCTGTTGCCCGCCGGACAGCGTCCCCGCCTTCTGCAGGGCCTGCGGCAAAAGTCCGAGACGATCGAGCGCCTGGACGGCCATGGCCCTCTCCGCTTCGCTGAAGTGCCGCGTTATCGTTGGCAGAAAACCTTGATGCGCGACGCGGCCGATCAGGACATTGGTGAGGACATCCATCCTCTCCACGAGATTGAACTGCTGGAAGATCATGGCGCAGGACGCACGCCACAAACACAGGTCGCGCCCCTTCAGTTTGGTGATATCGCGCCCATTGAAAAGGATTTTTCCGTTCGAAGGCTCGATCAGCCGGTTGACCAGCCGCAGCAGTGTCGATTTGCCCGCACCGCTTCTTCCGATGATGCCGACCATCTGGCCGGCATCGATGGTCACCGTCACATCATCGACAGCATCCACCTGTCCAAAGGATTTCTTCAGAGAGTATAGTTCCAGCATCTATCCCATCCAAAAAAACAACATGGATTTTGGTCTCCCATCGAAGGGATGGCAGTGCCTGCCTACTGGAAGTATTTCATAGTTGTCGTGCATGACAGAATTATTATATTTCGTGAATTTTCAAAAAAATATTTCAGAATTTTTGAAAAACGTTCGAAACTTTCAAATGATTGCTTTATTTTTTGGAATAAATGACCACCTGTCGTGCAGGCCGGGCCTTTGGACCTGGCCTGCAGTGTTCTTCACGCAGCCACTTTGGGACGATTGCCAACGGCCCCGTCCGACCAGACCTGTTGCCCCGCTCGGATGGTGGCCCGCAACCTCGGCATTCTGCCTCTTTCCGCGATGACGAGATCGGCGCGCAATCCTTCTTCGATACGGCCGCGATCTGACAGTCCGAGGGCCGCCGCCGGATTCGCGCTGGCGAGCGCCACGGCAGCCGGCAATCCGCCGTCGCCGATCTCCGCAAGCGCCAGCACGGCGGGCAGGATCGCGGAGGGGTGATAATCGCTGGCGAGAATATCGAGCACGCCGGCCGCAAAGGCTTCGCGCGCCGAGAGGTTTCCGGAATAGGAAAGGCCGCGCAGTGCGTTTGGTGCGCCCATGGCGGTCGCAAGGCCGAGGCGACGGGCTTCGGCGGCCACTTCGAGCGTGATCGGAAATTCGCTGATCGCCACCCCGAGGCCGTGCATCAGCGATACTTTTTCGAGCGTGTCGTCGTCGTGCGAGGCAATCGAGACGCCCTTGTTCCTGGCCAGCTCCGCCAGTCCCGTGACGACATGCGTTGCATCGCCATGGGCCTCGCGCTGGGCCATTCGTTCCTTCACCATCTCGACGGCGGCCGCGTAGTCGATCTTCCTCGCCTTCGCCATGTTGCGGGTGTGGATTTCGAGATCGCGATACTGGCCTTGTCCCGGCGTGTGATCCATCAGCGAGATCAGGCCGAGCGCGCCGGCCGCCATCAGCTTTTCGGCGACTTCCACCGCGGATGGGAAAGTGATCTCGAAACGGGCATGGACCCGATGGTCGACGAGGAGTTCGTCACGCATTTTCCCCAACGTCTCGATCATCACGGTCGTATGCTCGACGGAGCGGACATGGCCATAGGTAGCCGGCGTGAAGGCGAGTGCCGCATAGGCGGTGGTGACACCGTTGGCCGCGAGTTTCTTGTCGAGATCGTAGATGCCGAGTTCGAGCGGCATGCGCACGTTGGCGCGCGGTTCGATTTCCTTCTCGATCATGTCTCCATGCATGTCGACGAAGCCGGGCAGGAGGAGCCGGCCATCGCCGCTGATATCCGCATCCAGTACGGGCGTGTCGCGGATCTCGGCGATCAGCCCGTCTTCGATCCTGACGGCCCCGCGTTCTATTACCCGATCGCGCAGGACGATCTCGAAATCACTCAACCACATCCTCTTCTGCCTCATCTGCAATCCTGATTGTTTCCAATTGAATTTCCCGGTCGATCAGACCGGCTACGTCTTCGGGATGATGGAAGACCCCGATCATTGCAACACCGGAGGCCTTGAGCTCGGCCAAGCGCCCGACCAGCGCCCGGCGCGCCGAGCGGTCGAGCGAGGCCGTCGGCTCGTCGAGCAGCAGAAGGCGCTGCGGCAGGATGAGCGCCCGCGCGAGATTGACCTTCTGCTGCTCGCCTCCCGAAAATGTCGAGGGATAGGCTGGCCAGAGCTGCGGCTTGACACCGAAGGCGGCAAGCCAGCGGCGGGCTTCCGATAGGGCCTCGGCGCGCGGCGTGCCGGCAAGCCTGAGGGGCTCGGCGACGATCTCGTCCGCGGCCACGCGCGGACGTGCGTTGAGGAACTGCGTGACAAAACCGATCTCCCGGCGGCGCAGCAGGGCGATGTCGACATCGGCGGCGGCCGCGAGGTCGATGACGCCTTCCCGCGTGTGGTAATAGGCATGCCCCGCGCGCGGCAGGTAAGACCGGTAGAGGGTCCGCAGAAGGGTGGATTTGCCCGCGCCGTTTTCGCCCTTCAACAGGATGAACTCGCCCTCGTTCAGCTCGAAGCCGATATTTTCGAAGGCAAACAGGGTGCGCTTCAGATGATGCATTTCGAACTGTTTCGAAAGGCCTTCGACGCGCAGCACCGGCGCAGGTGACGGCATCGCGGATGTGTGAATGTTCACGTTCGCCTCTTCACGTCAGAGTTTCGCATGCACGAGCTGCTGGGTGTATTCATGCTGCGGGTCCTGGAATATCTGGTCCGCAAGCCCCTGCTCCACCACCTCGCCCCTGCGCATCACCATAACCCGGTCTGCCATCGTGCGTATGACGCCGAGATCATGCGAGACGAGTACCATGGTGATGTTGCGGTCGCGCTGCAACGTCTTCAGCGTATCGAGGACGAGGGCCTGGACGCTGACGTCGAGACCTGTCGTCGGCTCATCGAGCAGAAGCAATGCCGGTTCGAGCGCGATCGCCTTGGCGAGCTGGACGCGCTGCTGCATTCCGCCCGACAGTTCGGAAGGCCGCGCGTCCATGCGCGTCAGTGGAAATTCGGAGGCGTCGAGCGCTTCCCTGGCGCGCTGGCGTAAGGCAGCGAAGTTGCGTTCGCCGGCGATCAGCAATCGCTCGGCGACATTGCCGCTGCTGCTGTGCCTCATCAGCAGGCCAAGATGCGGGTTCTGGTAGACGATGCCGATATGGTGCGCTCTCAGCATCCTCCGCTGGAAGCGGTCGAGCGTGAAGAGGTTGTCGTCTATACGCCCGGGAAGCGCCAGATGGTAGGTGCCGGCATCAGGCGTATCCTCGAGGTTCATCATCCTCAGCAGTGTGGACTTGCCGGAGCCGGATTCTCCGACGATGCCGAGCACTTCCCCCGGATAGACCATGACATCGACGCTTCGAAGCGCCTGCACGTTGCCGTAAGTACGGCTGATGCCGTGCATTGTCAGGATGGGCGCTGCCGTCATCAGTCGCGGAGGCTGGTGCCGGATGGCCGGCGTGCGGCCATCGAAGAATGCGTCGGCCATCATTCCATCCTTCCGTTCTTGTACCAGGTTTCGCTGAGCGTCACCGGCTCGCCCTCCGCCTTGCGGATGTTCTTGATGCCGAAATGACTGTCGGAGAGCTCATAGAGCGACGAGCCGTCGTCCTGCGGCAGCTCGTTCATGAAGAAGCCTTCGACCCCGCTGCGGTAGCAGGTCTTGTCCTGATGGTCCTCGACGCGATAGGGCACGTCGTCGAAAACGAGAGGTTCGACGCTGGTATGAGGCGGCACGGCGAAGATGCGCTTTTCCCGCCCCGCCGAAAGGATCGTCAGGTGGTCTGCCTGATTGAGCTTGGGTACGTCCCAGCGCGGGATCGGCGACGGCGTCATGACATGGCGGCCGTTGACCATGCTGGGATAGCTCGATCCCTGCATGATCCGCCCCGATCTGACGAGCTGCTCATAAAGGATCAGCCAGAGCTGGCCGTAATCCGCATCGCCATGCATTTCGCGGGCGATCGACATGTCAGGCTGGACCGGGCGCAGCGGCTCCGGATTGGGAACCTGCAGCACGAGAATCTGATCCTCGCGGAGCTTTTCCTCCGGAATGCGGTGGCGGGACTGGATGATCGTCGCCTCCGTCGTATCACTCGTCTCGGTGGCGCCGCCGACCTTGGCGAGGAACTTGCGGATGCTGCTGGCATTGACCGAATCGTCCGCCCCTTGGTCGATCACTTTCACCACCGAGTCCGGTTTGAGAAGCGTGAGCGTGACCTGCAGCCCGCCGGTGCCCCAGCCGCGGGCAATCGGAACGTCGCGGCTTGCATAGGGCACCTGGTAACCGGGAATGGCAATAGCCTTGAGGGTGCGTCGGCGGATTTCGCGCTTGGCCGATTCATCAAGAAAACCGTAGTTGAAGGCCGACCATGGCTTGGTCAGTTCATTGAGTTTCACAGCAAAACCTCGTCTTCTTCTGGCTGCATTTCCGTCTCGGGCTTTGCCTTTGCGACGGCGGCTTCCTGCTGATCCGTTTTGACTCGGCGCAACGCGTCGAGGCTCGACTGGAACGTCACGTAATGCGGCAGCTTGAAGTGGATGCAGAAGCCGGAACCCTCGACCGGCTCCGTATGATAGAGCACGAATTCCTCGTTCGATGCCGGATGCGGGTTCGGCTGGTTCGAAGCAAGATCGAGAGTCGCGGCGGCGATCACCTTCACCTCGTTCCAGCCGAAGGTAGCCGCAAAACCGAGTTCCAGTTCCCTCGCCTTGGAGATCACCTCCGTCTGGCTGATGCGGACGCGGCCGGCGCTGAAGACCGTTCCGCGTGGATGGCGCATGCGCACCGGTGCTTCGGCAAGCCGCAGTTCGTTGACGGTCGGGTGGACCGAGCCGTAGCCCCGCATCGTCGAATAACCGAGCGCCAAAGTCCCGCCCGTGTCGGCGCGCGCCAGGCTCTGCAGCTTGTGGGCGCGGCTTGCCGGAAAGAGCAGCGGCTCGCGTGTGACGTCCGGAATGTCCTCCGTCGCGACGGCTTCCGGCGGATGGTCCGAAATGAGTCCCTGCACCTTCTGCCAAGCCGCAAGCGAGGGCTGGGTCGCCGGTGCGGGTTCCTTCGCGGGCTCGACCGCCGGCGGTTCGTAATTCTGGCCGTTCAGCACGCCGACCTCCAGCAGGCGGTGGGAATAATCGAGCGTCGGCCCGAGAATCTGTCCGCCGGGAATATCCTTGAAGGCAGCGGAAATGCGCCGGACCGTAAAGAGGTCCGGCTGCGTCACCGGTTCTGCAACGGCAAGCCGCGGTTGGGTCGTCCGGTAGGCCCGCAACAGAAGCACCGCCTCGTAGAGGTCGCCTCCGGCCTGCGCCAGCGCAAGCGCGGCAAGGTCGGGTTCGTAGAGCGAGGCTTCTCCCATCAGCCTGTCGATCAGGTAGGGAAGGCCCTCGCGCATGGCATCCACCCGCTCGCGGGTGATGATGCCGAGATCTTCTCGGTAGAACCTCTCGGATTGTTCGATGGCGCGTTCGCCGCCTCTCGTTGCCACATAGGCCATCACAGCACCTCGATCTTGGTTGAGCGGGGGATGCCGATCAGCCGGTCGCCATCCAGGACGTAGAGATCCCATCCGAGCGGATAGTGGATGCAATTGGCGCGCATCCGCCAGAAGGACGGATGGATGCCGTCGATCCGGATGGTGAGCGATCCGCGTATGCCGGGACCAATTAGGCGCAATGCCTGTCCGGCGCCGAAACGGGCTGACGCAAAAAGCGTGGCTGCCTCGTCCGGATAGGCGAGCGTGCCGATGCGCAACCCCGAGAGCATGGCCACATCCTCGGCAGTTGCGAGCGGCGCGAAGACATAGTCGGCGTTCTCGATGGCGGCGGGTTTTCCGCCCGTCAGCATGAGCAGTTCGGAAAGCGCGGCGTCATCCGCGACGTGGAACGTACATTCGCGATCGATGAGGGTTTCGGCTATGGCTCGAAAGCCGGTTGTGGGAAGGCGGCGCTCCAGCCCGGGACGGGCGAGCGCCCACATCAGCTCTTCGAAAGCCGCATTGGTGCGGATGTCCCCGGCGGTCGGAAGGATGGACAAGGTCATGGTCAGAAGGTCTCCATCTGCACGCGTGTCGCCTCGACCTTCCTCAGCCGCTTGCGATCGCCCTCTTCCTGATGGGTCTTCTCGGAGTCGAGAAATTCGAGAACCAGCTCGCCGGAATGCTCCGCCGCGATTGCCGCATCGATGACGGCGATCGCCATGGCATGCTCCAGATCGCGGCCGACGACCGCGCCATAGCCCTCGACGTTTCGCCCGGGCACGCGGATATGGGCTTCGGCGAGCAAGACTTCACCAAGATGGAACGCCGTGTCGCGGACCGTGTCGACCATCGGCAGCATGGCAAGGCCGGTGCGGTTGACGAGCACGTCCACATCCCCGAGCCCATCCAGAAGTGCTTCCGCGCAGGCCTTTATCCGGGCGGGCCGGCTGGCTGCCATGATGCTGAGTGTTTCGCCGTGGCTGTATGGGCCGATGAACGGTTCTGCGTCTTTGAGATCGGTCATGCTTCCCTACTCTTTCTGTGCACCGGCCGCCGCATCCACGTTGCCGGGCTCTTCGTCGTAATCGATCGCGAACTGGATACGCTCTCCCGCCCAGACGGTTTCCGAATAACCGATCGGGCAGCCTTGCATGTCGACATCGACCTTTTGGACCACGAGCACCGGCTGTTCCTGCGACTGTGCCAGAAGGCGAGCCTCCTCGGTGATCGGGAGGCGCGTGAAGATCGTGGTGCGATGGCGCAAGTAATCCGGAATGCCGAAGTCCCGGTAGATTTCGGTCACCGATACGCCCTGATGCCGGCGAATGTGCATGTTGGGAAACCGGCTGACCGGGTGATAGGCGCGACTGACGGTGATCGGGACGTCGTCGGCAAATCCCCGCCGGACGATCATATAGACCGGGTCGCTTTCTGGTATCCGAAGCGCCGCGGCCACGATGGGCGGCGCCGGGATTTCCAGTTCCTCGACCGGCTGGCCCGAGGGAACGCGCCCCTGTTCCTTGAGGTTCTTGCTGAACCTCGTCCGTCGCGCGATGTTATAGCGGATGACGGACTGCTCCTCCACGAAAGTGCCGCGCCCCTGTTCGACACGGACTTTTCCTGCGCTGGCGAGCTCGGCAATCGCGCGCCGGACGGTATGTCGCCCGACGCTGAACCGATGCATGATCTCGATCTCGGTCGGCAACCGGGCTCCGGGGACAAGCGTTCCGGAGGCGATGTCCCTGCTGATCTGTTCTTCGACTGTCTGCCATTGCCCCCATTTGGAGCGGATGGCTGGCGCTTCAGACATCTCTATCATTCGGATGAATCCTGAATTCATTCGGATGATTATGCCTATAACAGCTTCAGGTGACAATTATGTGTAGGACGGCAGGTGCTCGATATTTTATTCGCAGCGCAAACTCGATGCTTCGGGCCGAGGCCGTCATGGCCGCGCGAATCCGGCTAATGAGGCGTAGCCCCGGACCACGCTCTTGCGCTCTTCGTAGGAGGCGATTGCATCGATGTCGTCGAACCCGTCGGGCGCGCGGGCTTCGATCATGTCGATGACGCCTTCCGGTCCGCCCCGTCGGTTGGCGAGCACGATATCGGATGTGGCAGGCCGGCGCTCGGCATCATAGGCCAGAAGCGCAGCCTCGATTTCACCGGCCTTCTGCAGATGCGTGGAAATGCTTTTTGCATCGAGAATGGCTTGGCTCGCGCCGTTGGAACCCACCGGATACATGGGGTGGGCCGCATCGCCGAGCAGCGTAACCCGCCCGAACGACCAGCGGGGCAGCGGGTCGCGGTCGCAGTTGGGATATTCGTAAAAGCTGCCCGTCGCCTCGATGATCGCCGCCGGGTCGACGAAATCGAGATGGAACCGGTCGCGCACGAAGGGCAGCACTTCGTCCATGATGCCGGATCGGCTCCAGTCTTCCCGTCGCAAAGGTTGCGTGCCCGTCTCGGCGGTCTTCGCCATCACGGCCCAGTTCGTCAGGCGTCTCTCTGGCTCTTTCGGATCCGCCTCGATCGGGTAATAGACGAATTTCGCGAAATTGCCGCCGGCGATCGCCATCGTGCGCCCGTCCCGCCATTTCGGCCACTGGGTAGCACCGCGCCACAGCATGATGCCGCTCCAGGTCGGCGAACCCTCGGCGGGATAGAGCGCGGCTCGCACGGCGGAATGGATCCCGTCGGCGCCGATCAGAAGATCGCCCCGGACCTCGCCACGGGAGCCGTCGCGCCCGGTCAAAAGTGCCGTGACGCCTTCGGCGGTCTGCTCGAAGCCATCTATCCGGCATCCGGTCCTGATGGCGCCTAGGCCAAGCCGGTTGACCACGGCCCGGTATATCAGCCCCAGCAGCTTGCCGCGATGGATGCTGAACTGCGGCACGTCGTAACCGGCATCGAGGCCTCGCAATTCCTGCCACACAACCTGCCCGAACCGGTTTGCATAGATGAGTTCGCGCGTGCGGATACCTGCCTCGTCGAGGTCCGCCATCAGCCCCAGATCGACCAGTTGACCGACGGCATGCGGAAGCATGTTGATGCCGACGCCGAGCTCGCGCACCTCCTCGGCGCGTTCGAAGATTTCGACCTCAATTCCCGCCCGATGCAGGAAAAGGGCTGTGGTCAATCCGCCAATTCCGGCCCCTGCTATCAATACCTTCATCGCTGGTTATCCTCCCTTGGCTTGCCAGACGATCGGCCCACTCCTCCCGCAAAGGGAACGTAGGAAATCGGCCCTTTCGTGGCTCCGCTCCTCACGCGCGGCGCACCCTTCGGGACGGCCGATCTTATTGCGGCATGTCCCGCCGCGGGTATTCGAGCTGCATGGCGACGAACTCGGCGATGCGCGCCTGATAGCGATCGGTAATGGCACGAAGGGTTTCGTCCAGGACCTTCGCCGGCTGCCGATCGTCGATTGTTGGAACCAGCAGATCCCTTGGCCAGTGTGCTGTAACTTCTTCGGGAACAAGGCGGATGCCGTTGCGGCTCTGCTGCGGCTCGGAAGTCGCGGTGAACGTCACTGCCCGGGACCGGTAGGTCCGCGACCAGGCATCGGCCGCGAGGGCGAGCGACACTTCGTCCATGCCGGGCGTAAGTTCGATGCCGAGTTTTTCCCGGTTCCAGAAAGCAAGCGTATTGCCGATTGCCGTCAGCGCGAACGGGCGGGTAAGCCTAAAGGCGCTGCTGTCATGGCGCGCATCCCACCCCGCAAGGCCTAGATCCCGGGCGGTGCTCTCCGCTTTGTTCCTGCCGCCGATGGCCTCGATCAATGTCAGCATCATCGGCATGGAAGCGGTGATCCCCGTCGTCGTCGCAATGCCCCGGTCCACGACCAGCCGCCGATCCGCGATGTAGCGGACGGCAGGGTGTTCCTTGCGCAGTTCGTCGAGATAATACCAATGGGTCGTCGCCCGCTTGCCGTCGAGCAGACCTGCTGCGGCAACGACTTTCGCGCCGGCACAAACGCTGATGATGATTGCTTTCTTGGCCGCCTGGCTCCTGATCCACTGTAACGCAGTGGGATCATCGTCGCGGTACATGGCCGGAACGATGACATAGTCCGCACCCTCCGGATACCGCGCGTCGAAATCGGCTATGGTTGCCTGCGCTTCGACCTTGAGCGCCGGATAGAGTGTCACCGGCCCCGCAGCCGTCGCAAGGGCGATCACTTCCGCGACGTCGGCGCGCCGGAGGATGCCATAGGGCATGAGATAGTCGGTCGTTTCGGTTCCGTCGTTGATGCCGATGATCGCCACCACGGGGCGCATGCGTTTCGGGGGCTTCAACGCTGCAATCGTTGCGTCAGTTTCTTCCTGTGGAATCGGTCGTATGGCCGCCGCGGCCGTCGCCGCAGGCAGCGAGAAAATCCAGGTGCCGCCGATCGCCAGCAAAAGTGCGATCACGCCCAGGACGCTCCACGACAAAAGCCGCCAGTTCATGATCGCTCGCCTCGGCTCGTTCCTTCGTGTTCCGGCTTGAAAGCGAGATTACAGCCGCTACGTTCTGTCTGGAATGACATAAATCGGGCATTTCCTGCCATGCGCCGAGCGATCGCCACCGTCATCTTTCCGGGTTTCCAGCTACTGGATGTGGCTGGCCCGACGACGGCCTTCGAGATCGCCGAGCGGTTTCGGCCGGAAAGCTACGAGCTGATGCTGATGGCGCCCGGTGGAGGTGAGATCGAGAGTTCTTCCGCGCTGAAGCTCACGGCCGGGCAGCTCCAGGGAGGGCCTTTCGATACAATCATCGTCTCGGGTGGTGATGTCATCCGTTCCATGCCGGCGTTTCAGGAAATACTGGCCTGGCTGAAGCGTGTCACGTCGCGACGGACGGCGAGCGTCTGTTCGGGCGCCTATATCCTCGCCGAAGCCGGCTTGCTCGATGGGCGTCGCGCCACCACCCATTGGGGCAATTCGGAGGATTTCGCCCGCCGCTATCCAAAGACCCGGCTGGATGCGGAGCGCATCTTCATCAGGGATGGCGATGTCTGGACGTCTGCGGGCATTTCAGCCGGTATTGATCTGGCGCTTGCGCTGATCGAGGACGACCTCGGCCCGGAGATCGCCCGTCGGACGGCGCAGCAGCTTGTGGTGCATCAGCGACGGCCGGGCGGACAGTCGCAGTTTTCGGCGCTGACGGAACTGGGCGGGCGGACTGGCCGGTTCATGGACCTGATCGAATGGATGCGCAGGAACCTCGCCGAGCCGCTGACTGTGGAACGTCTTGCCGACCGCGCGGCCATGAGCCCGCGCAATTTCGCTCGAGCCTTCTCGGCTGAAACCGGCATGACCCCGGCAAAGGTCGTGGAGCGTCTGCGTCTCGAGACCGCGCGAAGGGCGGTCGAGACAAGCCATTCCCCGCTTGAGCACATCGCCGAGGCCACCGGTTTCGGCGACTCCGGTCGTATGCGCCGTGCCTTCATTCGCAACTTCGGCCAACCGCCTCAGGCTCTGAGGCGGCTGGCAAGGTAGAACCATACCGCGGATTAGACTGCGGTATCGAGTTTTCTGCCTACCGTTGCCCAACTCTTGAGAAGGTCCGCAAGCTTTACCCGGTCTTCCGGATCGAGCCTCGGCAGGCCGGGAAGGCGTACGTCCCCGACGGCGAGCCCCATGATGCCGACAGCCTCCTTGACGACCGTGACATTGGCGCCGTTGCGGTATTTCGTGCGCATGCGCTCAAAGGGCTCGATGAGCGCGATGATCCGGCGGGCCTCGGCGAAGTCGCCGCTTTCGAGTGCGGCATGGATGGCGAGTGAAAACTGCGGTGCGACATTGACGAGGCCGGACGTAAAGCCTCTCGCGCCGGCGGCGGTGAAGGCCGGTGCCCAGCTTTCCGCCAGGCCACAGACGAAGAGCGCATTGCCGGGATCGGAGGCCGCAATGGAACGCGACAGCAGGAGGATGTCCGTCGTCGCGAACTTGATGCCGGCGATGTTCGGATGGCTCGCCAGCCGCATCATGTCGTCGAGGCCGAAGCCTTCGGCTCGCACATAGGCGACGAGCGGCAGGGGCGATTCCTCCGCAAGCCCGCGAAAATAATTGACCTGTGCGGCCGGCGCCGCGAAGGGATCGACGGGCTGATGCGACATCACGGCCGAGGCGCCCATGGCTTTCGCGGCCTTCGCCATTTCGATCGCTTCGCGCAGCGAGCGGCCGACAGCCGCCGTCACGGGTGCTTTGCCGTCGACGCCGGCGACAGCCGCCTCGATGACGGTGCTGATTTCGGACGGTGTCAGCGTATAGAATTCGCCGGTATTGCCTGCCGCCACGATATTATGGATTCCGGCGGTCGCAACGCGTGCATAGACGGCTCGTGTCGTATGGGCGTTCACCTCGCCATCGGTGCCGTAGGCAGTGATCGGCACCCCGGATATGCCGGTCAATGCTTTTCGAAAGTCCCGGATATTCATGATCTTTCCCTCTCCTGGTTTACGGAGACAATTGGTTTCAAATCGCAAAACGGTGGACCGGCGTACCTTGAATACCGGCTTCGAAGGCAAACACTGTTCCCTGCTCGAAAGTGCCGTTGTTATCGTTCGAAAGGGTGGTCACATAGATCGTGCCGAGGTCCGGGCCGCCGAAACAGGGCATGGTCGGCGATTTTGCCGGCACCTTGTAGATTTCGATGACCTCGCCATCCGGCGATAGCCGGTTGACGCCGCCCGATAGAACGCCGGCGATCCAGTAGAAACCGTCCGCATCCATGGCCGCGCCGTCCGGGCGGCCTTCCTCGGGCGTGAAATCGCGGAGCCGGCGCGGCGGACCGGTCACTCCCTTTTCCGGGTCGAAATCGAAGACCTGGGCGAAGAGGCCGCTGCTGTCGGAATGGTACATCGTCCGGCCGTCCGGGCTCCAGGCGAGGCCGTTGGAGGTCAGAAGCCCGTCGGTAATGATGGCGAACGTGCCGTCCGGCATGACCCGGTAGAGGCGCGCGTTGCCGGTCTGCGGAATAGCTTCGTCGCGCGTGCCCACCCAGAAACAGCCGTCCGGCCCGACCTTGCCGTCATTGAGCCGGCTATCCGGGCGGCCGCCATCGGGATTGCAGAGCAGTTTCATGGTTCCGGTCTTCGGATTCATGATGTGAACGCCGGTTTCCAGCGCAACCGCGATATCGCCGCTTTCGCAGAGCGCCAGGCAGCCGATCTTGACCGGCATGTCGAAACGGTCGACCCTGCCATCGGCCCCGAGGCAGATGGCCGCCGGCGCGAGAATGTCGACGAGCCAGAGATCGCCGCTCCGGTCGTCCCATGTGGGCGATTCGCCCACCTTCAGGGGAAAATCGATAACGCGGCGGACCTTTGGCGTGATGATCTTCGTCTTGCTCATGATGGCGCTCCCGAGGTCACGATCAGTCCATCCCGGTCGCGCAGCCGGATATGTCCGTCATGGTCGGGTTCGCAGAAGCCACCACCCTGGAAGAAGGCAGCCACGGCGCTCTCGTCTGCCTGCTCGATGCGCAGGTGATCGCGGGCATTGTCCTGCGGTCGGTAACCGAGGCGTTCTGCGAGTTCGTCCCGCCACCAATGGGCATCGGTGCGGGACATGCCATAGACCACGGCGGCTGCAATATCGGGATGGGTAAGCCCGATTTTAACCATCTGCCAGAGGTCGCGGGCGCTGATCCAGATCGCCGCCGACCGTTCGCTGTTGGGATAGACGCCGGCGTTGCCGATGCGGATCGAAAGCGTGCGGATGCCCGCCGTGTCGTAATAAAGCCCCGCGACAAGTTCGCCCCAGCATTTCGATAGCCCGTAGCGGCTGTCCGGGCGCGGGATGTCGAGGGGCGAAATCGTCTGCGAACGGGGATAGAAACCGGTCGCGTGATTGCTGGAGGCGAACACCACGCGGCCGACGCCGTTTTCCCGCGCCGCCTCGTAGAGATTGTGGGTCCCGAGAACGTTGACGCGCAGGACGTCACCGATTTCCCCCTCGCGCGGAATGCCGCCGAGGTGGATGATGCCATCCATGCCTTCGAGCGCCCTGCGCATGGCGTCGGCATCGGAAAGGTCGGCCTCGAAGAAGCTCTCGTTGGAAGCCAGGCTTTCCGGCGCTTTCAGGTCGATGAGCCTCAGATGCTCCACATCGGGGCAAAGAAACTCCCTGAGCTGCGAAGCGATATGGCCCGCACCGCCCGTCATCGCGATCCGTCTCAAAATACTCCTCCTCCCGGGCGCCTCCCCGCGCCGTGTCCGGAACTTAACTTCCCACGCCCTGGAACATGCGGGCGCGTGCATTCAGGATATGAGTCTTCATCGCGTCATGCGCTTCCTGTTCCCGGCGTGCCAGAATGGCCTCGACGATCGCCGTATGCTCGTCCTGGACGGTGCGGACATGCAGCGGGGTCCTCTTCAGGCTGAGGCTGCGCGTCACCGACATGCCGATTGCGAAATGCGGCCTGAACCATTCCCTGACGATCACATGGAACTGGTTGCCGGTCGCCATCGCGATCGCGTCATGCAGCGCCTGGTCTTCCTCCGCCCCCAGTTCGCCGACCTCAAGACATCGTTCGAGCGCCTCGAGTGCCGCGGTGATCCGGATCTTGTCGTTGACCTGCCAGTTGCGGGCCGCAAGCTCGGCGGCCTCCGCTTCGAGCCCGGCGCGGAATTCGAAGAACCGCTGCACGTCGGCAAGCGAGCCGACCGGCACCTGCTTCAAGACCGAGGAATCCGGCCGTTGCCGCACGTAGGAGCCCGAGCCCTTGCGCGAAACGATCAACTGGTCGGCCCTCAACCGCTCCAGCGCCTCGCGCACGACCGGCCGTGAAGCCCCCAGCATGACGGCGAGGTTGGGCTCCGATGGAAGCCGTTCGTTGACGGGAAAGCGGCCGTCGGCAATCATGCTCACGATCTTCTCGTAGATGATGTCGCTGAAGCGAGGTTCGGTCTTCGCCGCCGCTATCACGCCAGGCTGGTCCATCAGCGTCCCTTTTCACGTCTCCACTCGAGGAACTCGGCCTCGGCTTCAGGACCGGGCGGATAAAGCCCGAAAATCCCCCGTCCCGCCTTCACGCGTTCCTCGACGAAATCCTCGAAAGCCGTCTGCTCGACCGCCTCGTCGGCCACTTCTTTAGCCATGGCGGCGGGAATGACAACCACGCCTTCATCGTCGCCGACGATGATATCGCCGGGATAGACGGGCACATCGCCGCAGCCGATCGGCTGATTGATGTCGAGCGCGTGGTGGCGGATGAGATTGGTCGGCGCCGAGGGGGCCGCGTGATAGGCTGCGAATGGCAGTTTGGCGATGTCCGGCGTGTCGCGGAAGCCGCCGTCGGTGACGACACCCGCCGCCTCGCGCATGTAGAGCCTTGTCATCAGGATGGCGCCGGCCGAAGCCGCGGTCGAGTCCTTGCGGCTGTCCATCACCAGCACATGGCCGGGCGGGCATTCCTCGATGGCGCGGCGCTGCGGGTGTGTGCGGTCGGTGAAGACGCCCACGTGATCGATGTCTTCCCGCGCCGGGATGTAGCGGAGTGTGAATGCCGGCCCGACGAGCCGGGGAGCATCCGGGTTGATCTTGTGGATCCCGTGAATGAACACGTTCCGAAGCCCGCGCTTCAGAAGGATCGTGGTCAGTGTGGCGGTCGAAACCGTCTTGAGCTTTTCCCGTGTTTCCTCAGCGAATGTCATCCGTCTTCCTCCCATGCAGTCATGAGGCTGCTTCCGCCTAGAACTATTTAACCTGTAAAAATCTGTCAATACTTGTAATCATCTGAAAAGCGGCTTATGGTCCTCGAGCCGATCGGATGGAGGGTCCGAGGCGATGGCGGCTGGGAGGCCGCTGGAGCCATCCGGTGGTTCTGGAGGACATGGGAGGACTTCAATGCGCGACGATGAGTTCATTTCTGCCGGCGTAACCCGCCGGACGTTTCTGGCAGGGGTGGGTGGAGCTGTCGCCCTCTCCGTTGCCGGTGGCAGTGCCAGGGCCGCCGGCGGAAAGGAGGCGCCGCAGCTGGCTGCCCTCGTGAAGGAGGGAAAGCTTCCGCCCCTGGCGGATCGGCTGCCGCAAAACCCGATGGTCGTGACGCCCTACGAGAAAGTCGGTGCTTATGGCGGCACGTTGAGGCGCGGCCTGCGCGGCTCGTCCGACCATAACGGCATCCTCCGCATGGTCGGCAATCAGAGCCTCGTGCGCTGGAACCTGGAGTTCACGGCGGTTCTTCCGAACCTTGCGGAGAAGTGGGAGGTCAATGACGATGCCTCGCAATTCACGTTCCATCTTCTGAAGGGCGCGAAGTGGTCCGACGGGCATCCATTCACGGCCGATGACGTCGTCTTCGCCATCGAGGACGTCGTCAAGAACAAGGAACTTTACAGCGCGACACCGGCGCAGATCGTGGTTGGCGGCAAGCCGGTCACCGTCGAGAAGATCGACGATTACACCGTAAAATTCACCTTCGCCGCGCCGAATGCGCTTTATCTCGAAAATCTGGCGACGCCGCTCGGGCAGCATCCGACGCTCTTCGCGAAGCATTACTGCAGCAAATTCCTGCCGAAATATAACGCCAATCTGGATGCCGATGTGAAAGCGGCGGGCGTGACGAGCTGGACCGAGCTTTTCCGGGCGAAATGCGGAGATATCGAAATCCCGTCCCGCTGGGCCAACCCCGAAAAACCCGTTCTCGATCCCTGGGTGATCAAGGAGCCCTACTCCGGCGGGGCAACCCGTGTGTTGATGACCCGCAATCCGTACTTCTGGCAGGTCGATACGGAAGGCAACCAGCTCCCCTATATCGACGAGCTGAACTTCGGCATCTCGCAGGACGTCGAATCGCTGATGCTGAACGTCATCTCCGGCAAGGTCGATATCCAGGAGCGCCACATCAACAGCCTGGCGAACAAGCCAACCCTGTCGCAGAACATGGAGAAGGGTGACTACCGGCTGTTGTCGCTGGTTCCCTCGGCGGCTCAGCAGTGCTCGCTCTACCTGAACATGACCCACAAGGACCCGGCGTTGCGCAAGATATTTGCGGACAAGTCCTTCCGCCAGGCGCTGTCGATCGGCATCAACCGCCAGGAAATCATCGACATCATCTATTTCGGCCAGAGCGAAGGTTACCAGACCGGTCCGCGTCCGGGCCATCCCTGGTATCACGAGAAGCTGGCGCGGCAATTCACGGAATATGATCCGGACAAGGCCAATACCCTGCTGGACGCGGCCGGCCTTGACAAGAAGAACGGCAACGGTATCCGCCTGCGCCCGGACGGCCAGCCTGTCTTCTTCGCTGTCGACGTCATCCCGACGCTCTATCCGGACCTTGTCGACGTCTTGGAACTGGTGAAGGCGCATTGGGCGCAGATCGGCATCGACATGAAGGTCAACACGATCGAACGTGCGCTCTACTACACCCGCGGCGATGACAACGCCCATGACGCGCAGGTTTGGCCCGGCCCCGGCGGGCTCGACCCGATGCTCGACCCGCGCGACTTCTTCGCCTTCCACCCGCAGGGTTCCCGCTATGCCATCCCGTGGACGCTCTGGTACACGTCCAACGGAGAGAAGGGTGAAGAGCCGCCGGAAAGCCAGAAGAAGCGGATGAAGCTCTAGGACGAGGCCCGCTCGACCGCCGATCTCGACAAGCGCGGAGCGATCATGAAGCAGATTTTCGATCTCGCCGCAGAGGATTTCGAGGTCATGGGAGTTTGCCTGGCGGTCGGTGGTTTCGGCGTGATCCGCAACAACCTCCGCAACGTGCCGGAGAAGCAGCCGGATAGCTGGTCCTGGCCGAATCCTGGTCCGGCACTGCCGCAGCAGTTCACCTTTACGAGCTGATTTGTCTTGGCCGTGCCGCCGCTTTGGGCGGCGGCACTTCTCCAAATCCTATTGCCCAGGTGCCGTGGCGAGAGCTTTTGCTTTGCGTCGGTGGCCGTGCAATCCGAATTGCGAGCGTTCCATGCTGAAATTCGTCGTCAAACGCCTTTTCTGGATGATCCCATCGCTGTTTGCGGTGAGTTTCCTGGCCTTCGTGCTGATCCAGCTTCCGCCGGGTGACTTCGTCACCACCTATATCGCGACGCTTGCCTCCTCGAACGAAGTCATTGACCAGAACACTGCTGCGTCCCTGCGTGAACGTTTCGGGCTCGATCAGCCGATGCTGGTGCAATATCTCAAATGGATCTGGGGCATCGTCACGCGCGGCGATTTCGGCATCTCGTTCGAATGGCAGCAACCCGTTTCGGGCCTCATATGGGAACGCATGGCGCTGACGCTGGTGCTGGCGCTTGCAAGCCTGATCGCCACCTGGGCACTCGCGCTGCCGATCGGCGTCTACTCCGCCGTGAAAAAATACTCGATCGGCGACTACGCCTTCACAGCGTTCACCTTCTTCGGGCTCTCCATCCCGTCCTTCCTGCTCGCTCTGGTGCTGATGTATGTCGCCGCCGTCGAGTTCGGCGCCGATGTCGGTGGCTTGTTCTCGTCGGAATACGAGACGGCGCCCTGGAGCATCGCCAAGATATTCGATCTTCTGACGCATCTGTGGCTGCCGGTGGCGATCCTGGCGGTGTCGTCCACGGCGAGCCTGATCCGCGTCATGCGCGCCAACATGCTGGACGAATTGCCGAAGCCCTATGTGACAACGGCGCGGGCCAAGGGCCTTTCCGAATTCCGGCTGCTCGTCAAATATCCGCTGCGCATCGCGCTCAACCCGTTCATCTCGACGATCGCCTGGCTGCTGCCGAACCTGATTTCCGGTTCGGTCGTGGTGGCGATCGTGCTCAATCTGCCGACCGCAGCGCCCCTGCTGCTCCAGTCGCTGATGGCGCAGGACATGTATCTCGCCGGCGCCTTCGTGCTCCTGATCTGCGCGCTCACACTGATCGGCTCGCTGATCAGCGATATCCTGCTGGCGCTGGTCGATCCGCGCATCCGGCTCGAATAGGAGGGCGACATGGCCGACATTGCCATCACCAATATCCGTCCGGATCGCGCCGCTGTCGCTTCGCAATGGCAGCTCATCTGGTGGGCTTTCAAGCGACACAGGCTTGCCATGGTCGCGCTCTTCGTCACGGTCGCGATGTATATCGTCGCCGTCGTGCCCGGCTTCTTCGCGATCAACGATCCGATCCAGCAGAATGCGCGCGCGACGTTCCATCCGCCGCAGGCCATCCACTTCTTCGACACGACGAACGGCTTCAAATTCGGGCCGCACTACTATCCGCTGAAGCTGACCCGCGACCCGGAGACGCTTGCGGCCATCTACAAGGAAGACACGACCCGGCGGATTCCGATCACCTTGTTCGGGCGCGGCTACACCTATTCCGTCTTGGGCCTGTTCGAAACCGATATCCACCTGATCGCAACGACCGACAAGGCGCATCCGCTCTTCCTGTTCGGCGCCGACCGCCTGGGTCGTGACGTCTACAGCCGCACGGTGCAGGGTGCGCAGATATCGCTGTCGATCGGTCTTGTCGGCGTCTTCCTGTCGCTGCTGCTCGGCATCGTGCTCGGCGGCATATCGGGGTACTACGGCGGCCGCATCGATTTCGTCATGCAGCGCGTGATCGATTTCGTCCTGTCGCTGCCGACGATCCCGATTTGGCTGGCGCTCGCCGCGGCACTGCCGCAGGGCTGGCCGGCCACGCTGCAATATATGATGATCACCATCATCCTATCCTTTACCGGCTGGGCGCAGCTTGCCCGCGTCGTGCGCGGCCGGTTCCTGTCGCTTCGCACGGAAGAGTTCGTGGCGGCAGCCCGCCTGGACGGCGTGCCCGAGGGCCGCATCATTTTCCGGCACATGCTGCCGATTTTCGCGAGCCACATCATCGCGTCGATGACGCTCGCCGTGCCGGCAATGATCCTCGCCGAGACGTCGCTGTCCTTCCTCGGCCTCGGCCTGCAGCCGCCGACGATCTCGTGGGGCGTGCTCCTGCGCGAGGCGCAGAACATCCGCTCCATCGCGACCGCTCCCTGGCTCTTCATGCCGGGAGCCGCCGTCGTCGTCGCCGTCATGGCGCTCAATCTCTTCGGCGACGGCCTGCGCGATGCGGCCGATCCCTATAACAAGTGAGGCGCCGATGACCGATATTCTCACCATCGCACCCCGCCCTGCAATGACGACCAATAAGCCGCTGCTCGAAGTGAAGAACCTGGTGACGGAGTTCCCGCTCCGCACCGGCATCTTCCGGGCGGTCGATAATCTCTCCTTCTCGATCGAGCCGGGCAAGACGCTCTGCGTCGTCGGCGAGAGTGGATCGGGCAAATCGGTCACGGCCCGCTCGATCCTGCAGATCATCGATACACCGGGCCGCATTGCCTCCGGCTCGATCACTCTCAACCGTCAGGACGGAAGTTCGCTCGACCTCGCGAAACTCGATCCGCGCGGCAAGCTTATTCGCTCGGTGCGCGGCGCCGACATCGCCATGATCTTCCAGGAGCCTATGTCGTCGCTCTCCCCGGTGCATACCGTCGGCGACCAGATCACCGAAGTGCTCCGCCTGCACCTGAAGATGAGCAAGGCGGAGGCCAGGGCGGAGGCGATTTCGCTGCTGCGCCAGGTGGAAATCCCGGATCCCGAAAAGGCGCTCGACCGCTACGCCTTCCAGTATTCCGGCGGTATGCGCCAGCGTGCGATGATCGCCATGGCGCTCGCCTGCAAGCCGCAGCTTCTGATCGCCGACGAACCGACGACCGCCCTCGACGTGACGACCCAGGCCGAGATCCTCGACCTGATCTCGCGGCTCCAGAAGGCCCACGGCATGGCGGTGCTGTTCATTACCCACGACATGGGAGTGGTCGCCCAGATCGCCGACGACGTTCTCGTCATGCATCACGGGGTGATGAAGGAATACGGCCCGGTCGACGAGATTTTCCATGCGCCGAAGGACCCCTATACGCGCATGCTGATCGGCTCGGTCCTGAAGCTGGAGCAGAAGGCAGAAATCCGGCTTGCGCGGCCGCCGCTCGACACCACCGCCGATCCCATCCTCGATATCCGCAATCTCACCATGGAGTTCGGCGAGTTGAAAGCGCTGAACGATGTGTCGATCGCCCTTCTGCCGGGGGAAACGCTCGGCATCGTCGGCGAGAGCGGCTCGGGCAAGACGACGATGGGTCGCTCGATCATGCGGCTCTATGATCCGACCGCCGGCGAGATGCATTACCGCCGCGCCGACGGCAAGGTCGTAGATCTCGCCAGGCTGGAAGGGGCGGAGCTGAAGGCGGCGCGTAGGGAACTCCGCATGGTCTTCCAGGACCCGTTCGGCTCGCTCAATCCGCGCATGACCGTCGCCCAGGTCATCGGCGAACCGTTGCTCGTCAATGGCATCGCCAGGGGCAGGCAGCTCGACGAGCGCGTTTGCCATCTCATGGAGCAGGTTGGCCTCGATCCGGCAACCCGCGAGCGTTATCCGCACGCCTTCTCTGGCGGCCAGCGCCAGCGCATCGGCATTGCGCGCGCAATCACGCTCGATCCGCGGGTCATCGTGGCGGACGAGGCGACGTCGGCCCTCGACGTCTCCGTCCGCTTCCAGGTGCTCGACCTTTTGATGCGGCTGCAGGACCAGCTTGGCCTGGCCTATATCTTCATCAGCCACGATATCGGCGTCATCCGCTACATGTGCGACCGGGTCGGCGTCATGTATCGCGGCAGGCTCGTCGAGGTGGGCGAGGCGGACAAGGTCTGCAACGCCCCCGACCATCCCTATACGCAGGCACTGATCTCGGCCATTCCCCGGCCGGACCCGCGCGACCGCGACCACTCCCGGCGGTTCCGCTACACCGAACCCAGCCCCTATACCGAACCCAGTAACGTCAAGAATGGAAGTTCCGCACGATGAAGATCACGGGAATTCGCACCTTTCTCATGCATGCCGGCCAGCCGCACCGCTCCAAATGGGCATCCGACGGTCATGCGGGCCATGTCACCCAGCACAAGCTCGAAGGCACGCGCAACTGGCTTTTCCTGAAGATCGAGACCGACGAGGGCATCACCGGCATCGGCGAATGCTCCGGCTGGCCGCGGGTCATCGAGACGGCCATCAAGGATCTCGCGCCGCTGCTAATCGGCGAGGACCCGGCGCATATCGAAAAGCTCTGGCAGAAGATGGCGATCGCCATGATGGGCCACGGCATGCTCGGCACGGTCGGCGGCGGCGCCATGACCGGCATCGACATGGCGCTCTGGGATATCAAGGGCAAGGCGCTCGGCGTGCCGGTCTGGAACCTGCTCGGCGGCAAGGTCCGCGACCGCATCCCGATCTATTCGCATGCCAACACGGTGGAGCAGGCGCTCGCCGTCAAGGAGCGCGGCATCAAGGCGCTGAAATGCGGTGGCGTCTCCGATCCGGTCCGCAAGGTCGACATGCTGCGCGAGGCGGTCGGCGACGAGATGGACATCGCCATCGACCTGCACGGCCCGCCGTGGATGACGCCGGCCGATGCCTGCCGCCTGGTGCGCAAGCTCGAACCCTACGAACTGCTCTGGGTCGAGGACCCGATCGCGCCCGACAATATCGAAGGCTACCGCCGCATCCGCGACGCCGCACATATCCCGCTGGCATCGGGTGAACGCACCGCGACCATCTTCGGCGAGCGGCAGCTCATCGAGGAGGAACTGGTCGACGTCATCCAGCCGGATACGGGCCGCGCCGGCGGCATCACCCAAATGAAGAAGATCGCCGCCATGGCGGAAGCCCATCACATCCAGATGGCGCCGCATTCCGGCTCGCTCGGACCGGTCGCGGAATATGCCGCGCTGCACGTGCTCGCCTCGATCCCGAACGCGCTCATCCTGGAACGCATCGACGACGACTGGGAAGGCCGCCAGCATGTGATCGTGCCGCATCCGGTACAGGAAGGCGGATCGATCGCCGTGCCCGATGCGCCGGGTCTCGGCTGCGATATCGACGAGGAATTCGTCGCCCGCTTCCCGAGCGAGGGCAATGTCTCGGTGCCGGTGCAGGAAAGCGGAAACTCCTACAACCCCGGCACCTATGGCGAACGCCTCTATATCCAGACACGCCTTTCGCGCCGGCATTATTTCAACACGTGAGGGATATCTGAAGGATGAAGATCGATCGCATGCGGGTCTTCATGACCCGCGACAAGGATCGGCCGCGTGTCATCGTCGCGCTCGATACCGACGACGGGCTCACCGGCTGGGGCGAATGCTATAACCATGGGCCGGACAAGGCCTTGCCGCCGCTCTTGGACTATCTCTACGGCTTCATCGCAGGGCAGGACCCGACGCGGGTGGATTTCCTGGTCAACCTGATGATTCAGCAGAGCCGGTTTCCGCCGGGCGCGCTGGGTCTGGCGGCGATTTCCGGGCTCGACCATTGCCTCTGGGACCTCGCGGCGAAGGCGGCGGGCGTGCCGGTCTACAAGCTTTTGGGCGGCGAGGTGCGCGACCGGGTCAAGATCTATGCCGGCGTCTACACCGCGCCGGACGTACCGGCGGCGAAGGAGGAGCTGGACCGGCTGAACGAGGAATGGGGCTTCACCGCCTTCAAGCTCAGCCCGTGGCGGATCGATATCCACGCCAATCGCTGGGGCGAGGTGGTGCGCAGCTCGGCGGAATATTTCCGGACTTTGCGGGAGGCCGTGCGGCCGGAATACGAGATCGCCTTCGACGCACATGCCAAGATCTACGAGCCGGCGGCGGCCCGCCAGCTCGGCAACGCGCTGGCGCCCTACGACCCGCTATTCTTCGAAGAGCCGCTGCGCCCGGAAAACATCGACATGTGGGGCGACCTGAAACAGGGCCTGAACTGCACGCTGGCGACGGGGGAATCGCTCTATAACCGCAACGAATTCCTGCGGTTGCTGCAGGTGAAGGGCGCGGACCTGATCCAGCCGGATATCTGCGTCGTCGGCGGGATATCGGAGATGAAGCGGATCGCGACGCTGGCCGAGGCCTTCTTCGTGGGCGTCGCGCCACACAATCCGATGGGGCCGCTCGCGACGGCGGTCAACGTGCATTTTTCCGCCGCGCAACAGAATTTCAAGATTCTCGAATACCGGCTGCCGAAAGGTCAGGCCTATGTCTATGGCGGCACGGAAGTCGAAAAGCGGGAAGGCGAAACGCGTTATGTCGTCGATCCCTACCTGCCGAAGGACGGCTATCTGGAACTCCGGCCGGATCGACCCGGCTGGGGCGTCGAGCTGGACGAGAAGGCGATGCAGGAAGAGGGCTATATCCACTGGCAGCGGCGCGTGCCGAAGCGCCCGGACGGGTCCTATGCCTTCGCCTGATTGGCCCGGGAGCTGGACAAGCATAAGGAGCGGGCCTCTTGACGCCCGCTTCCTCCCCGAAAATGGCGGACGGATGACCCATCTCGTCCACGAACGGTTCGGCGACATCCTCATACCGACCACCGGCCCGGAATTCGATCCGCTGAACTGGCCGAAGGCCGGCGCCTATCCACTGTTCCCCTATCATAACCGGCTGGTCGGCGCTGCCTTCGAGCATGAGGGCAGGCACTATGAAGTCCTGCCGCATCCAGCACTTGGGAGCGATGCACAGCACGGGCCGGCCCACTGTCGGCGCTGGCATGTGGTTTCGCATGAACCAGACCGGATCGAATTGGCCCTGAACTATGAAGCGGATGCCGACTGGCCTTTCGATTTCCGCGCCGTGCAGCGCTTCGTACTCGCCGACGGCCGGCTGGATGTGGAACTCGCGCTGACGAACACGGGAAATGGCACCATGCCGGGTGGTTTCGGCTGGCATCCCTATTTCGCGGCCGGCCTCGGGAATGCTGTCTCCTGCGTTGCGGCAGAAATCTGGCCGGTAAGCTCGATGGGCATCCCGAGCGGAGCAGCACCGCAAACGCGCGACGCCAACAAGCCGTTTCCTAGCGAGGGCTTTACGGTTTTCCTGTCGGAGTGGGGGGCTGCGACGGCCACCCTTGATGGCGGCGCCGAGATCACGCTCACCGCCGGTCCGGAACTGCCGCATCTGGTGGCGCACCGCATGCCGGCCTATGTCTGCCTCGAACCCGTCTCGCATGTTGCCGGGGTCTTCGGCTTTCCGCCGGAAGCAAAGGCGGGCGCGGGCCTTTTCGTCCTGCAGCCGGGGGAAGAGCGGTCCGCCCGCCTTTCGGTAGGTATCGCCGGCAGCGCCGCCTGATATCCATCGCCCTCCGGATCAAACCTTTTCCGCGGCGTTGGCCGGAGCTGCCTGCTTGAACGATGCAAGATCGTTCTCGTCCAGCGTCTCCCTGTCGAGCAGCAGCCTCGCGGATTTCTCCAGTGCGCTTCTGCGCTCGGTCAGGATGGCAACCGCCCGGTCGAAGGTTTCGTCTACGATGCGACGGACTTCCTCGTCGACCGTCGTGGCGGTCTCGTCGGAATATTCATGCTCCTCCGGTCCGTAGTAGGGCTGGTCGGTGGCGAGGAAGGAACGCCGGTCCCTTTCCAGCGCCACATGTCCGAGCTTTTCGGTCATCCCGTAGCGGGTGACCATGGCGCGAGCGATGTCGGTCACCTTGACGAGATCGTCCGCAGCACCTGTCGAAAGATGATGATAGATGATCCATTCCGCCGCCCGCCCGCCGAGCAGCACGGCCATCTTGTTTTCGAGCTCTTCGCGGGTCATCAGGAAACGGTCCTCGGTCGGGCGCTGGATCGTGTAGCCGAGCGCGCCGATGCCGCGCGGGATGATCGAGACCTTGTGGACGGGATCGACGCCCGGCAGTGCCATGGCGACGAGGGCATGCCCCATCTCGTGGTGGGCGACGATCTCGCGCTCCTTGGGGTTGAGCAGCCGGTTGCGTTTTTCCAGCCCCGCGACGATGCGTTCGATGGCGTTGTTGAAGTCCTCCATGGTGACTGCGGCCGCCTTCCGGCGGGTGGCGAGCAGCGTCGCCTCGTTCACCAGATTGGCAAGGTCTGCGCCGGTAAAGCCGGGTGTCAGCGCGGCGATCTCTTCGACATTGACTTCCGGTGCAAGCTTCGCCTTCTTGATATGCACGTTGAGGATCTGGATGCGTCCTACCTTGTCGGGACGGTCGACGAGCACCTGGCGGTCGAAGCGTCCGGCCCTGAGGAGGGCCGGGTCGAGGATTTCCGGCCGGTTGGTGGCCGCAAGCAGCACGAGCCCGGTCGAGGAATCGAAACCGTCGAGTTCCACCAGAAGCTGGTTGAGCGTCTGCTCCTTCTCGTCGTGGCCGCCTGCAAGCGGGCCGATGCCGCGGGCGCGCCCCAGCGCGTCGAGCTCGTCTATGAAGATGATGGCCGGGGCCTTGGAGCGTGCCTGTTCGAAGAGGTCACGTACGCGGGCAGCCCCGACGCCGACGAACATTTCCACGAATTCGGAGCCGGAGATCGAGAAGAAGGGCACCGCGGCCTCGCCCGCGACGGCCCTTGCCAAAAGTGTCTTACCGGTCCCGGGCGGGCCGACGAGCAGAATGCCTTTCGGCATGCGTCCGCCGAGCCGGCCGTAGCCGACGGGGTCCTTGAGGAAGTCGACGATTTCCTTCAATTCGTCCTTGGCCTCGTCGACGCCGGCCACGTCCTTGAACGTCACGCCCGTATCGGACTGGACATAGACCTTGGCGCGGCTTTTGCCGATCTGCATCAGGCCGCCGCCCAGGCCGCCCGCACCCATGCGCCGCAGCATGAACATCCATACGCCGACGAAGAGCGCGACGGGAATGACCCAGGAAAGGAGGTCGCGCAGGAAGGTGTTTTCCATCTGGCCGGTCACCACCACGCCGTATTGCTGGAACTGCTGGGCGAGGTCGGGTTGAACGCGCGTGGTGATGAAATAGGGGCGTTCGTTCTGCGGTTCCTTGTATCGCCCCTGGATATAGTTGTCGGAGACCGACACTTCGGCGATCTTGCCGTCCTTCAGGTCCGTCTCGAACTGGCTGTAGGGTATCTGCGCAACCTGCGTCGCGGTCGTGAAGAGGTATTGGAACAGCATCAGCCCGAAGAAGGCGGCGACCCAATACCAGACGTGGAACTGCGTCTTCTTGTTCATAAGCATCCTCGCTCCGGAATCCGATTTCATGACTGCCCACGGCTTCCGCCACCGCGGATTAATCTAGGGCCAGTGAGCGCCATTATCCACAGCAGCCGAAACTCCGGTAGACTCTGCCGGGTAACCTCTGGTTCTGGAAAATCCCCTACCGGAAGGTGGTGCGCCGTCCTTTGATCTATGTCATGAATGGGGAAGGGAGGCAGTCTCCGCATTTGGCTTGCTCGGAAGGCCAGACCGGCGAAAACATGTGTGATAGGATTGCACCGGCCCATCCGCAGCGGAAGAGATCGCATGCCCGTCCAGCGTATCAGTTTCTATGTGCTCCTCGTCCTGGTGAGCATCGCCTTCATCGCCATCGTCCTGCCTTTCTATTCCGCGATCTTCTGGGCCGTCGTTCTTGCGATCATCTTCTTTCCCCTGCATGCGAGGCTTGAAGCGGGGCTGCACGGGCGTTCGAATGTTGCCGCGGCCATCTCGGTCCTTATCTGCCTTTGCCTCGTTATCATTCCGGGATTGATCGTCCTCAGTTCCCTCGTTCAGCAAGGCAACAACCTCTATCAGCGCATCGACAACGGAGAAATCGACGTCCGGCGGCTTCTCCAGCAACTGCAGGGCGCGTTGCCTCTATTCGTTCAGGATTGGCTTCACAGGCTGGAGTTGAATGGTTTCGGCGAGTTGGGGACTCGCGTCTCCGGCGCGCTCATGCAGGGCGGCGGCTTTTTTGCCGGCAGGGCTCTAAGTCTCGGGCAGAACACGCTTCAGTTTTTCGTCGCATTCGGTGTGATGCTGTATCTGCTGTTCTTCCTGTTTCGGGATGGACGTTCGCTGGCGCGTGTCGTCGGACGTGCGCTTCCGTTGAGCGACGCGCATACCCACCGGTTTAGTTCAAAGTTCATTTCTGTGATCCGGGCGACGGTAAGAGGTAATGTCATCATCGCACTTATCCAGGGATCGATCGGTGGCGTCGCGTTCTGGGCACTTGGGGTTGAGCCGGCCTTGCTCTGGGGTGTGTTGATGAGCCTTCTTTCGTTGCTTCCGGCGGTGGGCGCCGCGCTGGTCTGGGTGCCGACTGCAGCCTACCTCGCGCTCTCCGGGTTCTGGATCAAGGCGGCGATACTGGTGGCGATCGGTGTCCTGGTCATCGGCCTTGTCGACACCCTGCTGAGGCCGCCACTTGTGGGCAAGGAAACCCGCCTGCCGGACTATGTCGTATTGATTTCCACGATCGGCGGGATTTCCCTGATGGGAATAAATGGTTTCGTGATCGGCCCCCTGATCGCGGCGCTCTTCATGGCGGCCTGGGGCATCTTTGTGGAAGAGCAGGACAGGTCCGACACCGAGAGTGGCTGACGCGGAAATAGGCCCGGCTTCATGGAACCATGGATCGGCATCCTTGTTGAGGGATCGCCGGCCTGATCGACAGGCCGCATGATGCATGGAGGAACAGGACATGGCTATGACGCTGACGAGTCCGGCCTTCGCCGAGGGCGAACGTGTGCCGGACAAATATACCCGGCTTGGCGAAAACCAGATGCCGCCGCTGAAATGGAGTGGGGCACCGGAGGGCGCCGGGAGTTTCGCGCTGATCGTCGAGGATCCCGATGCGCCGCGCGGAACGTTTCGCCATTGCGGCATGTTCAACATCCCGAAGGATTGGAGCGAACTGTCGCGGGGCGTCCATGTGAAGTCGAAGGGCGGCGTGCGCTTCTCCCGCAACGACTTCGGCAATACCCGTTATGACGGGCCGCAGCCTCCGAAGGGGCATGGCACGCACCATTACCGTTTCCGCATTGCCGCTCTCGATGTGCCGGAGCTGGAAATGTCGGATATGGCGGACGCGAAATCCATGTGGGATGAGGTGCGCAAGCACACGCTGTCGGAAGCCTCGCTCACCGGCACTTTCGACGTGCATTGAAACACCTCGTCTGAAAACGGCGACCGGCGTTTCACTGACGGCATGCGCAGACCAACCGGCCCAGGCCCGCTGCCGGAATCCGATTGAAGAAAGCGGGCTTCAGCGCAGCTTGTAGGGCGTGGTTTCGCGTATGTTGTGGTCGACGGCGATCTTGCGGCGGAAGGGGGGCACCGCTCGGCTCGTGCAGTTCGGCCGCTCGCAGATGCGGCAGGATATGCCGATCGGATCGAAGCCGGCGCGATCCGCAAGGTTCAGGTCGTCGGCATAGACGAAGGCTTCCGCATAGGAAATCTCGCAGCCGAGCGCCAGCGCGTAGACCGGCTGGTGCGACCGGAAGCCGCCGATGCCCTTGCTCACCTGCGTGGCGAGACAGAGGTAACGCACGCCGTCCGGAGTTTCGGCAAGCTGCCGGATGATGCGCCCCGGCGCCTCGAAGGCCTGGTGCGCGTTCCAGAGCGGACAGGCCGCGCCGAAACGGGCGAACTGCAGCTTGGTGGCGCTGTGCCGCTTAGTGATGTTGCCGGCCCGGTCGATCTTGGCGAAGAAGATAGGCACGCCCTTGAGGCCCGGCCTCTGCAGGGTGGAAAGCCGGTGGCAGACCTGCTCCAGCGAGGCACCGAAGCGCGCTGCCAGAAGCTCGATATCATGCCGGAGCTCCCGCGCCGCCTTGAGGAACGTCTGGTAGGGCATCAGCAGCGCGCCGGCGAAATAATTGTGGAGGCCGATGCGACAGATGTCCACCGCTTCCTCGGTCCGGAAACCCGCATTGCGGGCGATCGTATCGGCGATCGTTCCCGCATGGAGCTGGGCGATCTCCACCGCCACCTGGAAGAGGCGGGTCTGAGCCGGCGCATAGGGGTTCAGCGTCAGCACCCGGGAGGCCGGATCGTAATGGCGGATGGCATGCGCCGCCATCGGCCCGTGCACCACGCGCACGCCGAATGCCTTTTCCAGGTAGTCCGTCAGCAGCGGATGGCTGTCGGCGGCCGGGAAACCGAGGTCGAGCGCCAGTTTCTCCGCGGAGATATCGAGTTCGTGCAGATAGTTGTCAACGAAGTGGAAGAAGTCGCGCACCTCGTCATAGGGCGTGGTTTCGGCCGCAGCCGTCCGCCCCAGCCGGTCGTCCATGCCGGCGAGCTGCTCGCCGTTGCGGCGATAGGCCTGGTGGCAGGTGATCAGCGCGTGCGCCAGCCCCGGCGCGTTCTGGGTTACCAGCTTCAGTTCCTGCAGGCTCGGCTGGTAGGTCTCGAACAGCGGGTCGGACAGCGCCTCGGAAAGAGCGGAGAGAAGCCGGTCCGTCTCTCCGGTCGAGATCTCGGCAATGTCGAGCTGGAACTTGTCGGCGAGCGCCAGAAGCACGGCCGCCGAAACCGGCCGCTGGTTGTTCTCGATCTGGTTGAGATAGCTGGTCGATATGCCGATGCGTTCGGCGAACTGGCTCTGGGTCGCATTGCTCGCGGCCCGCAATTCCCGTACTTTCCTGCCGATAAAGAGCTTTCCGATCGCCATGTTCGCAAATTCGCATTTTCAGGTTTGCGATTTTATAATTCCACAAATGCACGCGTTCAACGGTTTTCTGGAATGGGCCGACGGAATAAGGGAAGAGCGAACGCATTCGGGAGTAGTCATGCGCGCAGTTCTGAACGAGGTGGAGAAGCGACGGGCGGAAGCACGGCTCGGCGGCGGCGAGAGACGCATCGCCGCACAGCATGCCAAAGGCAAGCTGACGGCCCGCGAGCGTATCGATGTCCTGCTCGACGAGGGCTCCTTCGAGGAGTTCGACATGTACGTCACCCACCGCGCGGTGGATTTCGGCATGGCGGAACAAAAGGTGGCGGGCGATGGCGTCGTCACCGGCTGGGGCACGATCAACGGCCGCCAGGTCTATGTCTTCTCCCAGGATTTCACCGTGCTCGGCGGCTCGCTCTCCGAAACCCACGCTCAGAAGATCTGCAAGATCATGGATATGGCGGTCCGCGTCGGCGCGCCGGTGATCGGGCTCAATGATTCCGGCGGCGCCCGCATCCAGGAAGGGGTCGCCTCGCTGGCAGGCTATGCGGAAGTGTTCCGCCGCAATGCCGAGGCGTCGGGCGTGATCCCGCAGATTTCCGTCATCATGGGCCCCTGCGCCGGCGGCGCGGTCTATTCGCCGGCGATGACGGACTTCATCTTCATGGTGCGTGATTCATCCTACATGTTCGTCACCGGCCCGGACGTGGTGAAAACTGTGACCAATGAGATCGTCACCGCCGAAGAACTCGGCGGCGCCGGCACTCATACGAAAAAATCCTCGGTCGCCGATGCCGCCTTTGAAAATGATATCGAGGCGCTGGAGGCGGTGCGTCAGCTCTTCGACTTCCTGCCGCTCAACAACCGCGAAAAGCCGCCGGTCCGGCCCTTCCACGACGATCCGGCCCGGGTGGAGATGCGGCTCGACAGCCTCATCCCCGACAGCCCGACCAAGCCCTACGACATGAAGGAACTGATTTTCGCGATCGCCGACGAGGGCGATTTCTTCGAGATCCAGGAAGCCTTCGCGAAGAACATCGTCACCGGCTTCATCCGGCTTGAGGGACAGACGGTCGGCGTCGTCGCCAACCAGCCGATGGTGCTCGCCGGCTGCCTCGATATCGACAGTTCGCGCAAGGCCGCCCGTTTCGTACGCTTCTGCGATGCCTTTTCGATCCCCATCCTGACGCTCGTCGACGTGCCGGGTTTCCTGCCGGGCGTCGCGCAGGAATATGGCGGAGTCATCAAGCACGGCGCCAAGCTGCTCTTCGCCTATTCCGAAGCGACCGTGCCGATGGTGACCCTGATTACCCGCAAGGCCTATGGCGGCGCCTATGACGTGATGGCCTCCAAGCATATCGGCGCCGATATCAATTACGCTTGGCCGACCGCGGAGATCGCGGTGATGGGCGCCAAGGGTGCGACCGAAATCCTTTACCGCTCCGAGCTTTCCGACCCGGAAAAGATCGCCGCACGCACGAAGGAATACGAGGAGCGGTTCGCCAACCCGTTCGTGGTGGCCGAGCGAGGCTTCATCGACGAGGTGATCATGCCGCATTCGTCCCGTCGCCGCATCGCCCGCGCCTTTGCCTCGCTGAGGGGCAAGCAGGTGACGACGCACTGGAAGAAGCACGATACGATCCCGCTTTAGAGGACGGAGGAATAGCCATGGCCAATCTTCCCGACATGACGAAGCATCGGGGCTTTCCCTCCGGCATGCCGGGCACGGGAATCCAGTTCGTCATCCGCCGCGCGAACCCGAAGGGCGTGACGCCGATCAAGGCTCTTCCCCGCCGTGCCCGGCCGGGCTCCCAGGAACATCAGGTCGACGCGGCCTTCCTGCATGCGCTCTGGCACCATTTCGGGCCTGAACCCTTCGAGCGCGGCAACCTCGATGCCGCGCGTCTCAGCCTCCTCTTCGGCCGCGAGGTCGTGCCGGCAGAGAAGGATTTCGACCCGGCCTCCTATGAGGCGTTATTGATGATCAACGAGAAGACCGCGCGCCAGAGCTTTCCGGAATCTTTCGAAGACGTGATGGAGGTCTAGGGCGATGCGGGAGAAAATCGTCGTCGCTCATCCCCTCAAGGCGAGCATGAGCAGGCTTTTCGATCCGGAGCGCTGGCTCCGGAAAAGGCTGGAAAGGCAAAGGGCGCGCCATGCGTTTGGCGATGATCGTCGCAAGCCCGAGTTGACGCCGGAGGAAGTGCGCCGCGATCATTGGCAGATGCTGCGCTTCATGGGCCTTCATGCGCTTGCCGGCGCGCTCATCGGCGCGGGCGTCGGTACTGCGCTCATCCTGTTCGACATTGGCGGTCTTGGCACACTGGTTGCGCGTTCGGCCAATCCCGTCCTTCCCGTTCTCCTTGTTATCGTCCCCTTTGCCTCGATCTTCGGCGGCGCGGCTGCCGGTTCCGCCATTCTCACCCTTCCTTATGAAAAGAAATACCGCGAGGACGATGATCGCGGTCCGGGAAACTGACCTGATGTTCAAGAAAATCCTCATCGCCAATCGCGGCGAAATCGCCTGCCGGGTCATCAAGACGGCCAGGAAGATGGGCATTGCGACGGTCGCCGTCTATTCGGACGCCGATCGTGACGCGCTGCATGTGCGCATGGCCGACGAGGCGGTGCATATCGGTCCTGCGCCGTCGTCCCAGTCCTATATCGTCATCGACAGGATCCTTGATGCGATCCGCAAGACGGGTGCGGATGCCGTCCATCCAGGTTATGGCTTCCTGTCGGAAAATGCCGCTTTCGCCGCAGCACTCGAAAAGGAAGGCGTCGCCTTCATCGGCCCGCCGGTGAAAGCCATCGAGGCGATGGGTGACAAGATCACCTCCAAGAAGATCGCCGCGGAGGCGGGCGTCAACACCGTGCCCGGCCATATGGGCCTGATCGAGGATGCCGGCGAGGCGGTGAGGATCGCCTCTTCGATCGGCTATCCGGTGATGATCAAGGCGTCGGCCGGCGGCGGCGGCAAGGGCATGCGCATTGCCTGGAACGATCAGGAGGCACGCGAGGGTTTTCAGGCTTCGAAGAACGAGGCGAAAAGCTCCTTTGGCGACGACCGGATCTTCATCGAGAAATTCGTCACCGAGCCGCGCCATGTCGAGATCCAGGTGCTCGGCGACAGGCACGGCAGCACGCTTTACCTCGGCGAGCGCGAATGCTCCATCCAGCGCCGCAACCAGAAGGTCATCGAGGAGGCGCCGTCGCCCTTCCTCGATGCTGCCACCCGGCGTGCCATGGGCGAGCAGGCGGTGGCGCTGGCAAAGGCGGTCGGCTATTTCTCCGCCGGCACGGTGGAGTTTATCGTCGACGGCGCTCGCCAATTCTACTTCCTCGAAATGAACACCCGCCTGCAGGTGGAGCATCCGGTGACCGAACTCGTCACCGGCATCGACCTCGTGGAACAGATGATCCGCGTCGCCGCCGGCGAGAAATTATCCTTCGGCCAGGACGACGTGAAGCTGAATGGCTGGGCGATCGAAAGCCGGCTCTATGCGGAAGACCCGTATCGCAACTTCCTGCCGTCGATCGGCCGGCTGATGCGCTATCGCCCGCCGGTGGAGGGCCGGCAGGACGACGGCACGGTGATCCGCAACGATACCGGTGTCTTCGAGGGCGGCGAGATCTCCATGTATTACGACCCGATGATCGCCAAGCTCTGCACCTGGGCTCCCGATCGCGAAAAAGCGATAGACGCGATGGGTGCTGCGCTCGACGATTTCGAGGTGGAAGGCATCGGCCACAACCTGCCCTTCCTCTCGGCGGTCATGGGGCAAGAGCGGTTCCGCTCCGGCCGGCTGACGACCGCCTATATCGCCGAGGAATTCCCGGACGGTTTTGCGGGCATCGAGCCGGATGCATCGTCGGCCCGGTCGCTTGCGGCCATCGCGGCATTGATCAATCAGGCGCTTCAGGAAAGGGCGGTGCAGATTTCCGGCACGATCGGCAATCACCGCCGCGTCGTCGGCCGGGAATGGGTGGTGGCGCTCGCCGGTCTTGCGGAGGCCGTGACGCTCGAAACCGGCCCGGATGGCGCCTCCGTGATCTTTTCCGATGGCGAACGGCTTTCGGTGGCGAGCGGCTGGGTGCCGGGCCAGAGCCATGCGAGTTTCCATGTCGGCAGCGAGTCGATGGGCGTGAAGGTCGATCTCGCCGGCTCCGCCATCCGCCTTCGCTGGCGCGGCATGGACGTGACCGCCCGTGTCCGCTCCCCGCGTGTCGCCGAGCTTGCCCGCCTGATGCCGAAAAAACTGCCGCCGGATACGTCGAAAATGTTGCTGTGCCCCATGCCTGGCGTCATCACGTCGGTTGCGGTCAAGGTGGGCGATGCGGTGGAGGCCGGGCAGACGCTGGCCACCGTGGAAGCCATGAAGATGGAAAACGCGCTGAAGGCGGAGAGACAGGGCGTGGTCAAACGCGTCGCGGCGGTGGTCGGCCAGAGCCTCGCGGTGGACGAACTGATCATGGAGTTCGAGTAGGGGGGCAGCCCTCCGGCGACACGGGGAAGCGAAAAGGTTAGGGACCGGCCTTTCGCTTCTGGTGCCCGAACAGCGCGCCGGGCGTGCCTGTGCGGCACACATGGTGGCCCGACGGATGGTTTCGCCGGATTTTTGTCCGTCCGAACACATCGAGAAACCGGCGGCAAAAGACCGTCCGGAAGGGCCAAGGCAGAGGGACCGGAGTCGCGGATAGAAACCGCCGAACGGGGCGCTGAGAGGTGTCACCTAAACTAAAACTTAAGAAGCAGCTTTCAGCGCCCCGTCCGAACACTAGATAAACCACGGATCGAAAGATCGCGTGTCCAAAGGCGCATGTCGAGGAGCATTCGATGTCCAGGAAGACCGTAAAAGACTGGGAAACACTGGCCGAAAAGGAGCTGAAGGCCTCGCCGGAAACGCTCGTCTGGCACACCGCCGAGGGCATCGACGTCAAGCCGCTCTATACCGCTGAGGACCTCGAGGGCATCGAGCATCTGAACTCGCTTCCCGGCTTCAAGCCCTTCGTACGCGGGCCGCGCGCCACCATGTATGCCGGCCGCCCCTGGACAATCCGGCAATATGCCGGCTTCTCGACGGCCGAAGAGTCCAACGCCTTCTATCGGCGAAATCTCGCCGCCGGCCAGAAGGGCCTTTCCGTCGCCTTCGACCTTGCCACCCATCGCGGCTACGACTCGGACCATCCGCGCGTCGAGGGCGATGTCGGCAAGGCGGGTGTCGCGATCGACTCGGTCGAGGATATGAAGATCCTCTTCGACGGCATTCCGTTGAAGGAAATGTCCGTCTCCATGACCATGAACGGCGCGGTGATCCCGATCCTCGCCTCCTTCATTGTCGCCGGCGAAGAACAGGGCTGTTCGCGGGCCGAGCTTTCCGGAACCATCCAGAACGACATTTTGAAGGAGTTCATGGTCCGCAACACCTATATCTACCCGCCGGAACCCTCGATGCGGATCGTCGCCGACATCATCGAGTATACGGCGAAGGAGATGCCGCGCTTCAATTCGATTTCCATATCCGGCTACCATATGCAGGAAGCGGGCGCGACGCTGGTGCAGGAGCTCGCCTTCACGCTCGCCGACGGCCGCGAATATGTGCGCGTTGCCCTCGCCAAGGGCCTGAACGTCGACGACTTCGCCGGCCGGCTTTCCTTTTTCTTCGCGATCGGCATGAACTTCTTCATGGAGGCGGCGAAGCTTCGCGCTGCGCGCCTGCTCTGGTCGCGCATCATGGAGGAGTTCAAGCCGCAGAAGGCGTCATCCCTGATGCTACGCACTCATTGCCAGACGTCCGGCGTGTCGCTGCAGGAACAGGACCCCTACAACAACGTCATCCGCACCGCCTATGAGGCGCTGTCGGCGGCGCTTGGTGGCACGCAATCGCTGCATACCAACGCGCTCGACGAGGCGATGGCGCTGCCGACGGATTTCTCCGCCCGCATCGCCCGCAATACGCAGCTCATCCTCCAGCACGAAACGGGCGTGACGAAAGTGGTCGATCCGCTGGCCGGCTCCTATTATGTCGAAAGCCTTACCAACGAGCTTGCGGAAAAGGCCTGGGCGCTGATCGGGGAAGTCGAGGCGATGGGCGGTATGACCAAGGCCGTCGCCGAAGGCCTGCCGAAACGGATGATCGAGGAGGCGGCTACCCTTCGCCAGGCTGCCGTCGACCGTGGCGAGGAGATCATCGTCGGGGTCAACAAATACCGGCTGGAGAACGAGGACGAGCTCGACATTCTGGCGATCGACAATACCGCCGTGCGCAAGGCGCAGGTCAGGCGGCTGGAAGAGGTCCGCCGCCGGCGCGATCCGAGGAAAGTCGGAGAGACGCTTGGTGTGCTTTCCGAGGTCGCCCGTACCGGCAAGGGCAATCTCCTCGAAGCGGCGGTCGAGGCGGCTCGCGCCCGCGCCACCGTTGGCGAAATTTCCGACGCTATGCGAAAGGCCTTCGGCGATCATTCCGCAGTGCCGGAAGTGGTGGGAGATATCTACGGCCCGGCCTATGACGGGGATCCCGAATACAAGACGCTCGTCAGCCGCCTGAGCGGCTATAGCAAGGCGTCCGGCAGGCCGAAGGTCATGGTCGCCAAGCTCGGCCAGGACGGCCACGACCGCGGCGCCAAGGTGATCGCGTCCGCCTTCGGCGACATCGGCTTCGACGTGCTGGCCGGCCCGCTCTTCCAAACACCGGAGGAGGCGGCCGATCTCGCGGTGAAGGAAAAGGTGCAGGTGGTCGGCATGTCCTCGCTCGCCGCCGGTCACAGGACGCTGGCGCCGCAGCTTGTCGAGGCGCTGAAGAAGAAAGGGGCGGACAATGTGATCGTCGTGGTCGGCGGTGTCGTGCCCCGCCAGGACTATGATTTCCTTCTGGAACACGGTGTTTCAGCCGTCTTCGGCCCCGGCACCAATGTGCTGGACGCCGCCAACAAGGTCCTCGACCTGCTTGAGGGCAAGCGGAGGAACATCTGACGGCTCGAGCGGGATGCCGAAAAGTGTGGGCGGTTTTCGGTTAAGATCCCGCTCTAACTTTTTGATCTATCGCGCCAGCATGGCGCGGGCGCTGTCGGCATCGGTGATCAATACGTTGATCAGGCCGCTTTCCGCCACGGCGTGCAGGATCCTGTGTTTGTGCGCCCCGCCGGAGGCGACGATCCGGCAGTCGATCCTGCGGAAATCCGTGAGTTCCGGCGAGAGCACCTGGCGGTTCAGCGGATGGTCGATCTCCCGCCCGGAAGTGTCGAGATAACGGCCCATCAGGTCGCCCACCGCGCCGGCATCTCTCAGGATCGCCTCGTCCATGCCTTCCGGCAGGCCGTAGCGCACCTGCAGCGATTGCTGCGACACGTCGCCGACGCTAAGGTAGGCGACATCCACCTCGCAGATCTGCTTGAACGTCTTCTGGAAGACGCCCTGCGAGATGATCGCGTCGCGCGATTCCGCGCTGTCGGCATAGATCGGCGCTGCGAAATAGCGGCATTGGGCGTTCAGCACCTGGGCAAAGCCGCGGACGATCTCGAACGTGTTGATCTCCGAGCCGTGGGTCAGCCCGCCCATCATCGAACGCACCCTGATCTGCGGCTCGTTGAGCGAAGGCATGTGGTGGATTGTCTCGCGCAATGTGGAGCCCCAGCCGATCCCGATCGAGGCGGGCTTCTGCGTCTGGATCAATCTGCCGAGAAAACCCGCGGCACCCCGCCCGAGCACGGAATGAAGCAACCCCGGATCGCTTGGGCTCGGCACCACCACGGCGTCCTTCAAACCAAACCGTTTCCTGAGCTTGGCTTCCAGTTCGACGCTTTCGGAAAGCACGGCATCGAAGCTGATCCGCACCACACCTGTTTCCAGTGCTTCCGACAGAATTTCGTTGACCCGCCGCCGGGTGACGTTCATCCGCTCGGCGATCTGCTGCTGGGTCAATCCTTCCACGTGGTAGAGCCAGGCCGCTCGCACCATCAATTCGCGATTTTCCATCTTAAAGCCCCATTGTGCCCATATGTCACATGTGTGTAACATATGTAACGTAACCCGCTCGTGTCATGGCTAACCCAGAGCGGGAAAAATGGCCAGAACCTAACAGAGGCGGGCCACGCAAGGGGCCCAGGAAACCCAAGGAACCGAAACATGGCTTCGACATATGTGAAATCGGTGGCCGGCCTGCTTGCCGCCGGCGCGCTGCTGATGGGCGCGACGGGTGCTGCGGCTGCGGAACGCGTCAAGATCGAATGGTGGTATGCGATCTCCGGCAAGCTCGGCGAGACCGTTCAGCAGCTCATCTCGGACTTCAACAAGTCGCAGGACAAGTACGAGGTCGTCGGCACCCACAAGGGCAATTACGAAGAGACGATGGCGGCCATGGTCGCCGCCTACCGCGTCAACCAGCAGCCGGCTATCCTTCAGTCGGCCGAACGCGGCTTCATGACCATGCTGAATTCCGGGGCCATCATTCCGGCCGACGAACTGATGGCCAAGCAGGGCTACAAGATCGACTGGAACGATTTCGTCAAGCCGGTTGCCGGCTTCTATATCGTCAACGGCAAGCCGGCGGCTCTGCCCTTCAACTCGTCGACCCCGATCCTCTGGTACAATGCCGATGCCTTCAAGGCAGCCGGCTTCGATGCACCGGCCGACACCTGGCAGGATCTCGAAAAGCAGCTCTATGCGCTGAAGGAAAAGAAAGTCACCGATTGCCCGATGGCGCTTCCGGGCGACTACCAGTGGAGCCTGATCGAGAACTATTCGGCGATCAATGATCAGCCCTTCGGCACCAAGGCCAACGGTTACGCCGGTCTCGATACCGAATTCGTCTACAACAAGACCTCCGTGGTCGGCCAGGTCGCGCGGCTGAAGAAGTGGATCGACGACGGCGTGCTGAAGATCGCCGGCCAGGGTGTTTCCCCGATCAGCCTCTACACCTCCGGCACCTGTGCCTCGATCATCAATTCTACGGCCAGCCATTCGGCCGTCGAGGCGGATGCCAAGTTCAAGTGGAGCGCAGCTGTCATGCCGCATGAGGAAGGCGTCCAGCCGAAGAACAGCACGATCGGCGGCGCTGCGCTCTGGGCGATCAAGGGCAAGCCGGAAGAGGTTCAGGCCGGTGTTGCAGCCTTCTTCAACTATGTCGCCCAGCCGAACGTTCAGGAATGGTGGAGCAAGTCGACCGGCTATGTTCCGGTGACCAATGCCGCCTACGCCAAGATGAAGCAGGAAGGCTATTTCAAGGATCATCCGACCCGCGAGATCGCCATCGAACAGCTTTCGCGCGGCGAGCCGAACGACAATTCGCGAGGTTTCCGCTTCGGCAACCATAACCAGGCGACGGCGATCCTGCTCGAGGAGATGCAGGCGGTCTGGACCGGCAAGAAGACGCCGCAGGAGGCTCTGGACTCTTCGGTCAAGCGCGGCAATGAAATCCTGCGCCAGTACGAGAAGCTCCATGCCGGCAAGTGATGCCTTGAGACTGGACGAGGGCGCGGCGACGCGCCCCCGTTTTCCGTTGCTGCCCTGGTTGGGTTCGCTTGTCGGGTCGTCCGAAACCGGGCTCAAGGCATCGCATTTCCGGCGGCCCTGGCTGGCGGCGGGCCTGGTTGCTCCGCAACTTCTGATCCTGCTCTTTTTCTTCTTCATTCCGACTTGGAAGGCGCTGTCGCTTGCCTTCGTGCAGGTCGATCCGTTCGGCGGGACGATGATCTTCGTCGGGCTGGATAATTTTACGACCCTGTTTTCGAGCCCGGAATATCGCGACAGCGCGGTGCTTACCCTCTGGTTCACCACCGTCCAGTCCGTCGTCACGCTTCTGGTCGCCGGTCTGCTCGCCTTCGCCACCGATCAGGTCATGCGCGGCAAGGCGATCTACAAGGGCGTCATCCTCCTGCCCTACGCCATCGCGCCGGCAATTTCGGGCGTGCTCTGGGCCTTTCTCTTCAATCCGACGGTCGGCCCGCTGGCGCACATGCTGCATGACCTGGGCTTCGCCTGGGACCCGAACCGCCGGCCCTTCGATGCATTGCTGCTGGTCTCGGTCGCGGCGGTCTGGAAGCATATCTGCTACGACTACATCTTCCTTGTCGCGGCCTTCCTCGCCGTGCCGGCTTCCGTCATCGAAGCCGGCGCGATAGACGGCGCCCGGCCGGTAAGGCGCTTCCTGACGATCACGCTGCCGATGGCCGCACCGACGATCTTCTTCCTGATCGTCATGAATTTCGTCTACGGCCTCTTCGAGACCTTCGGCATCATCGACACGATCACCCAGGGCGGCCCGGCCGGCAGCACCAACACCCTGGTCTACAAGGTCTACCAGGATGGTTTCCGCCAGCTCGATCTCGGCTCGTCGGCCGCGCAATCCGTGGTGCTGATGGCGATCGCCATCCTTTTCACCGTCCTGCAGTTCCGCGCCGTCGAGCGCAAAGTCAATTACCAGGTGTGATCATGGTCGAACGTCACATTGGTCTCTCCATCTTCTGTCATGTGGTGCTGCTGCTCGGCGCCGCCGCGGTCGGCATGCCGCTCTATTTCGCCTTCGTCGCCGGTTCGCTGACGGTCGGTGAGGTGCAGCAGGTGCCGTTCCCGCTGCTGCCGGGTGAACATTTCGTCGAAAACACCATAGGTGCCTGGAATGAAGGTGATTTCGGCCAGCTCTATATCAACTCCCTCATCGTCACGGTCGGCATCGTCGTCGGAAAGCTTGCGGTCTCGATCATCGCCGCTTTTGCGGTCACCTACTTCCGCTTTCCCTTCCGCATGACTGCCTTCTGGCTGATCTTCATCTCGCTGATGCTGCCAGTCGAAGTGCGCATCATCCCGACCTACGAGGCGGTGGCGGATGCCGGCGGGCCGCTCCGCTCCTTCTTCCAAGCGATCGGCCTGACCGGTTTTCTTGCCAACACCACCGGTTACCAGCTGGATGCGGCGTTGCAGTGGAACATGGTCAACACCTATGGCGGTTTGATCCTGCCGCTGATCGCCTCGGCCTCGGCGACTTTCCTGTTCCGCCAGTTTTTCCTGACCGTGCCGGACGAGCTCTGCGAGGCGGCGAAGCTCGACGGTGCCGGGCCATTGAAATTCTTCCGGGACGTGCTTCTGCCGCTCTCCAGCGCCAACATCGCGGCGCTGTCGATCATCCTCTTCCTTTACGGCTGGAACCAGTATCTCTGGCCGCTGCTCTTCACCACCGAGAAGGAAATGTACACGGCGATGATCGGGCTGAAGGACCTGATCCCGGTGGCGGATGCGCAACCGGCCTGGAACATCGCCATGGCGGCTTCCTTCTTCGTCATGGCGCCGCCCGCCCTCGTCATTCTGCTGATGCAACGCTGGTTCACCAAGGGTCTGGTGGATTCAAGCAAGTAAGGAGGTATTTCCGATGTCCACACCCATCATCGTCGGCCATCGCGGCGCCCGCAATCTCTGGGCCGAGAACAGCCTCACCGGCTTTCGCAATCTGCTTGCGCTTCCGGTGGAATCCGTCGAGTTCGACGTGCATCTGACCGCCGCGGGCGAGCTTCTCGTCATCCATGACGCGACGCTCGACCGCACGACGGAACGCACCGGCCGCGTCGCTGATCTCGCCGCCGGCGAATATCGCTCAGTCATCCTCAAGGGCACGGACGAGCGCATCCCGACGCTTGCCGAAGTGCTGGAAATCTACGCCCCGACCGGCCTCGAACTGCATGTGGAGCTGAAGGCCGATGCCGATGGCAAGCCCTACGAAGGCCTCGAAACCGCCGCTGCTGCGGAGATCGACCGCTTCGGTCTTGCAGACCGTTCCTTCCTGACGAGCTTCAACAGCGACGTCCTGAAGAAGGTCGGCGAGGTAGCGCCACATATCCGCCGGCTCTCCTCGCTCAGCCACAAGTCCGTCGAGGCCCGAGGTCTGCGGCAGTCGGTCGAAGCCATGCTGCGGGTCTCGGATGTGCTTGCCGTCGAAAAGGCATTGCTGTCCGAGGAATGGGATCTGCTCTCGGCGCTGATTCCTGCTGAAAGGCTTGGTGCCTGGGTGCCGAACGACCTGGACGACCTCTCATTCTGGCTGAAGCAGCCGATCCGCCAGATCACCACCGACCGGCCGGATCTGGCCGTCAAGGCACGCGAAGGACTACATGATGCGCATTGACCGGCGGAGCTTCCTGGCAAGCGGACTGGCAGCGGCGGCCGTCTGGCGGCCGCTTGGGTCCGCGCGTGCGGAAAGCTTCAAGACCGATCCGTTCGCGCTCGGCGTCGCATCGGGTTCGCCGAGAACCGATAGCGTCGTGCTGTGGACCCGACTGATCCTGGAGGATGCGTCGGCGGCCGTATCCGCCGATCCCTTCGCGCCGGACCCGCAGTCGGTCGCCGATCCGATCGACGTGGAATGGATGGTGGCCGAGGACGAGGCGTTTTCCAAGCCTGTCCAGTCCGGCCTCGTCCGTGCCGTGCCGGAATTCGCCCATTCGGTGCATGTGGAGGTGAAGGGGCTGCAGCCCGGCCGCTGGTATTTCTATCGGTTCCGTTCGGGAGATGCGGAAAGCCTCGTCGGCCGCACCAAAACAGCGGCCGAAAGTACCGATGCCTTCCGTCTCGCCTTCGCATCATGCCAGCAATACGAGCAAGGCTTCTACAGCGCCTATGGCGACATGGCGGGAAAAGACCTCGATCTTGTCGTGCATCTCGGGGATTACATCTACGAGCGGAGTTATGGCGCTGAACTGGTGCGCAAGCACGGAACCGGCGTGCCCTCCATGCTCTACGAATATCGCGACCGCTATGCGCTCTACAAATCGGACCCGCAATTGCAGGCGGCGCATGCAGCCTTCCCCTGGCTTGCGGTCTGGGACGATCATGAGGTCATCAACAACTATGCCAATGATCGCGCGCCGGACGCGCCGGCTTCGACGGCCTTTATTGCCCGCCGCCGCGCCGCCTATCAGGCCTGGTTCGAGCACATGCCGGTACATCCAAGCCTTGCCAATGGCTTCGACGCGCTGCGCATCTACGATCACCATCGCTTCGGTAACCTGCTCGGACTGACGCTGCTCGACACGCGGCAATATCGCTCGCCGCAGCTCCAGGGGGCTGCCGCCGGGGATCGACCTGAACGAACCATGCTCGGCCCGGTGCAGGAGGAATGGCTCGGCAAGACGCTTGCCGGTTCCCAGGCAAAGTGGAACGTCATCGCCCAGCAGACCCTGCTGTCCGAGCGCGACACCAAGGCGGGTCCTGAGACGGGCTACAATCTGGATGGCTGGGATGGATATCACGCGGCGCGCGGCCGTCTCCTCGATGCCGTACAGTCGTCTGCCGTGCGCAATCCCGTGATCATCGGCGGCGACCTGCACGCCTTTTATGCGGCTGACGTGAAGCGCGACTTCGCGGACGAAAAGGCGACGCCCATCGCCACCGAGTTCGTCGGCGGCTCGATCACGTCCGATGCACCGTCCGAAAAGAGTCTTGCCACGGCGCTTGCCGAAAACCCGCACCTCAAGTTCGCCTCGGACAAGCATGGCTATGCCATCATGCGCTTGAATGACCGGTCGACCGAGGTGGATTTCGTCGGCATCGCAGACCGCAAGCAGCAGAATTCTCCGGCCAGCGTTTTCCAGAGCTTCGCCGTCGCCGACGGTGCAGCCGGCGTCAACCGGCTCTGACGCACCACTGAAATCGGACTCCCATGCAGATTGATCTTCTGATTTTCGATTGTGACGGCGTGCTGATCAACAGCGAGCCGATCGCCAGTCGCACGCTTGCCAAAGCCTTGCAGAATGCCGGCGCTTCCATCACCGCGGAAGAGGTCCTGATCCGCTTCACCGGCAATTCGCCGGATGTCATCCGCCGCATCTGCGCCGATGAACTCGGTCTTGAAAACCTCGATGCGGTGTTTGAGGCCTGGCATCTCGACATCTATCCGGAATTCGCCCGCTCATTGGAGCCGATGGCGGGCATGGAAGAACTCGTCCGGTCGCTGCCGTATAAAAAATGCGTCGCTTCCAACAGCTCGACGGACCGGCTGTCGAAGAGCCTCGGCCTGCTCGATCTCTGGCACGCATTTGCGCCCTCGGTCTTCAGCTCCGACAGGGTGGCACGGCCAAAACCGGCGCCCGACCTTTTCCATTTCTGCGCCAAGGCCTTTGCCGTCGATCCGAAGAATTGTGTGGTGATCGATGACAGCAGCCACGGCATTACGGGGGCGAGGGCCGCGGGTATGGTGCCGATCGGCTTTGTCGATCCTGCCGACCCGCGGCCTGACCGTGCCCAGGTTCTCAAGGAGGCGGGGGCTGCTCTGGTGGCGACCGGAGCCGGGGAACTGGAAAAGGCGCTCGCCCGCCTCGAGGTACTGCAGGCCGTCTAGGCCAGTTCGCAAACAAACAACGCCGCTGTCATCCGCCTGTAAAACTCGCGCCTTAAGAAACCGTCAGCAAGATTGCACGGCTGTGCAAGAGGGGGTTTCGATGGAGCGGGGCGGATTTCTGGAATTGCGTGGCGTCGCAAGTCGTTACGGTTCCACGCAGGTTCTGGCCGACATCGACCTGTCGATTTCGAAAGGCGAGTTCGTGGCGCTGCTCGGATCGTCCGGCTGCGGCAAGACCACGCTTCTGAGATTGTTAGCCGGCTTCATCGGCCCGTCGGCCGGCGAGGTGAAGGTGCGCCATCGCGATGTGACGCACCTGCCGCCGGACAAGCGCGGCATGGCGCTGGTCTTCCAGTCCTATGCGCTCTGGCCGCATATGACAGTTGCCCAGAACATCGGCTACGGACTGAAGCTGAAGGGCGTGCCGCGCACCGAGATCGCCACCCGCGTCGCCGCCATGCAGTCGCTGCTCGGCCTCGACGGGCTGGAGGCGCGCAAGCCTTCGGCGCTGTCGGGTGGCCAGCGTCAGCGCGTAGCGCTTGGCCGGGCGCTCGCCGTCGATCCGGAAATCCTGCTGCTCGATGAGCCGCTGTCGAACCTCGATGCCCGCATCCGCCTGACGGTCCGTCACGAACTCCGGGCGCTGCAGAAGCGGCTCGGCATCACGGCGATCCACGTCACCCATGACCGCGAGGAAGCCATGGTCATGGCCGACCGCATCGTCATCCTGAACGCCGGGAAGATCGCACAGCAGGGAACCCCGGAAGAGGTCTACAACCGTCCGGCCTCGGCTTTCGTCGCCGCCTTCATGGGGGTCGAGAACGTGATCCACCTCGATGGAGTGCGGGTGGGCGGCCAGTTCGTGATCGCCGAAGGAGCGGCCAACGCAGTGGCCGGCGTGCCGATTCTCGATCGCTCGCTGACCTCCGGCCCCGTCGAAGCCCGGTTCCGCCCGGAAGCCGCGCGCCTCCTTGCGGAAGGCGAGATCGCGACGGTTGGTTCCGGCATTACATTTCGGGGCGAGGTCGCTGCCGTCAGCTATCCCGGCGGCCATTGGCGCCATGTGGTCCGGATCGGGCAGACCGAGATCATGGCCGATGGGACCCAGGCCTTCGAGCCGGGTGCCCGCGTCGCCGTCCATGTCCCGGCGGAAGCGCTTTTCCTTTTTAATGCGCCGGCGAATGAGCCGGCCTCCACCGTTTCCCGGGCACCGTCCGGGAAAGTTTACGCCTGACTTTTTGAAACTCGACTTTTCAGCTCACGGAGAACACCCATGAAGAGAATGTCTTACGCGGCCTTTGCCGTCGCTTTCGCAGCCCTTCCGCTCCATGCGGAAGAGCTGACGGTCGCGACCGCCGGCGACCAGAACATGGTCGATTACATCAACCAGTATCTTGGGCCCCTTTTCGAGAAGACCTATCCGGGCAATACGGTTCGCGCCGTCGGCACGGGCCCCGGCGATGCCGGTTCGCAGAAGATCCTCGAGCGCTTCGACGCCCAGGCTGCCGCCAAGGCGGAAAAGTGGGATGTCGACGTTGCCGTCGTGCACGAGAAGTTCGCCGGCCCGATGGTTGCCAAGGACTATCTCGCCAAGTATCGCGGTGACATCGACACCGGCAAGCTCGTCACCCGCGCCAATGCGAAGATGGCGCTCGGCGCCAATGTCGACGGCTATGTCATGCCGATGTTCAACAGCCAGACGGCGATCGCCTACAATCCCGATCTTGTTCAGAATCCGCCGAAATCCTATGCGGAACTGGCCGAATGGGCGAAGGCCCATCCGAAGCAGTTCGGCTACAACGGCATCAAGGGCGGCGCTTCGGGCGTCAGCTTCGTCATGGGCTGGATCTATGCCTTCGGCGGCGGCGATGCCAACACGCTGATGAACGGCCCGTTCAAGGAAGAGGAAACGAAGAAGTGGGATGCGGCCTTCAAGAGCCTCGCCGACTTCACCACCAATGCGACGCTCACCCCCGGTAATGCCGGAACGCTCGATCTGCTCTCCCGCGGCGAGATCGCCATGGGTCCGGTCTGGGTCGACATGTTCTATTCCTGGCAGGCGAACGGCCAGCTTCCGCCGACGCTGAAGCTCATGCTGCCGGCTCCGGGCATGCCGGGCCAGCCGATGCACTACGTCATGCCGGAAAAGACGGCCCACAAGGACCTGGCGGAAAAGTTCATCGCGCTTGCCACCAGCCCGAAGGTCCAGGCCGAAGGCATCGTCAAGCGCTTCAACTGGTATCCGGGCATCGATGCCGACAAGGTGAAGGCCGAGCTCGACGACGCCACCTGGAACAAGCTCTTCGTGGACATCACGCCGGAAGACCTTGCCGTCAAGGGCAAGCCCTTCCCGATCGCGCCCTATAACAACGCGATCCTGGAAGCCTACGAAAAGTCGGTCAAGTAAGCGGCGCAGCGTTCGGCCTATGCCCCTCACCCTAACCCTCTCCCCGCAGGCGGTGAGAGGGGACTTGCCCCGCTCGAATGTCGAGTGGGCCGGAGAGGGCGCCGCGTTGGTCCTTCTCCCCGCTCGCGGGGAGAAGGTGCCGGCTGGCGGATGAGGGGCAATTCCATCGAGTTCGAAAAATGTCCAGACGCCTTCTCGGTCTCCTCCTCGTGCTGCCCGCGCTTGCGGTGATCGTCCTCCTGTTCATCCTGCCGCTCGTCATGTCGGCGGTCGGCGCCTTCCAGGTGGAGGGGGCATTCGGCTGGGGCAATTTCGCCAAGACCTTCGACCTCTACACGAAGGATATCGTCTTTTCCGTCGTCATCATCACGCTGTCGACGGTGCTGATCGGCATCGCCTCGATTGCGATCGGCGGTTATCTGACGCTCGGCGAACATCCGGTCGCGGTGGCGATCCTGCGCTTTCTCTATCGCTGGCCGATGTTCATTCCGTTCATCGTCGTCGGGCAGATCCTCCGCACCTTCCTCGCCAAGAACGGCATGATGAACAACACTTTCATCAGTCTCGGCCTGCTGACCCCGCTCGATGCCCAGAGCTTTCTCGACTGGCGCGGCATCGTCATCGCCTTCGTCTGGAAGCAGACGCCTTTCGTGGCGCTGCTCGTCGCCGGCGCCATGGCTTCGGTCAACCGCGATACGATCGAGGCGGCCCGCAATCTCGGCGCCTCGCGCTTGCGCGTTCTCATCGAAATCCTCGTGCCGCAGGTAGCGATGACGCTGACCGTCGGCCTCATCCTCTCCTTCGTCACCATGATGTCGGTGCTTTCCGTGCCTCTGATGATCAACGCCCAGTCGCCGACCATGCTGACCGCCGACATTGCTTTCCGCGTCAATTCCTACGGGGATTACGGTGTCGCCAATGCGCTTGGCCTCGTCTCGCTCGTGCTCGCCTCGTCCGTTGCGTGGATTTACCTGCGCGCCAGCCTCAAGGAACGCGCATGACCGCCTCCGTCGTGACCGGCCGCCGCAATCCTCTCGCTGCCCTCTGGTGGGTGCCGCGCGGCATCGTCTTCGGGCTGATGGCCTTCTTCATCTTCGGCCCGCTTTTCAACATGCTGCTCTGGACGGTGGCGGAAAAGTGGTATTTTCCCCATAGCTTCCCGTTGGAATACGGTTTCGGCTCCTGGGCAAAAGTGTTCGCACCGCGCGGCGGGGCGGTGGAGTCGCTGACCAATTCGCTGATCGTCGCGCTTCTGACCGTCGTCGTCTCGTTGCTTCTGGCAATTCCGGCCGGCTATGCACTGGCGCGGCTGAAGCTGCCCCTGAGAGGGTTGATCCTGCTTGCCTTCCTGATCCCGCAGGCGTTCCCGAACCTGACGGTCTACGTCAATGTCGCGCGCATCTTCTACGAAATCCGCTTGAACGGCACGATACCGGGCGTGGTGCTGGTGCATGTCTCGCATGGTCTCGTCTATGCGGTCTGGATCGCAACCGCCGCGTTTTCCGCCATCGACGTGGAGCTTGAGCAGGCGGCGCGCAACATCGGCGCCGGTGCGATGCGCACCTTCCTGGACGTGACGCTGCCGCTTGCCGCACCCGGCCTGATGGCAAGCGCCATCTTCGTTTTCCTGGAATCGCTCGATGAATTCACCGGCAGCTATTTCGTCGGCGCACCGGACGTGAACATGCTGCCCTTGCTGCTTTATACCGCAGGCGCCGGCGGCAATTACCAGATCGCGTCGATCACTGCCCTCCTGTTGCTCGTTCCGTCGCTGGTCTTCATGGCTGTCGTCGAGCGCTTCCTGAAGGCGGACGTCCTTTCGCGCGTGGGACATTGAGGAGAGCATGAAGGACGAAAAGAGAATGCGCTTCGTCAGCGCCGAACAGGTTGCCCGGCTCGCCGGAGTGTCCCGCTCGGCGGTCTCCCGCACCTTCACGCCGGGCGCCAGCGTGGCGCCTGCGACGCGCGAAAAGGTCCTGCGTGCGGCCGATGAGCTGGGCTACCACGTTAACGACCTGGCGCGCGGCGTGCTCGCCAACCAGAGCCGGCTGGTGGGCATCGTCGCCACCAAGCCCGAACTCGGCTTCCGAGCCCATCTGACCGCAGCGCTCGCCAAGGCGCTGATCAGACGCGGCAGCATTCCGATCCTCATCAATACCGGCCAGGCGGAGGAGGAGTTGCTCGCCGCCCAGAAGATGCTGATCGGCCATCGCGCCGAGGCGACGATCATTCTCTCCGGCTCGCCGCCGGCGAGCTTCTTCGAGCTTGCCCAGCGAAACGGCCAGCCGCTCGTGGTCATCGGCCGCTCGGAACCCGACGCCGACCATGTCCGTGCTGGCAATTCCGAGGCCTCGCGCAACGCCGCCACCGCCTTCTTCGCCGCCGGCCGCCGCCGGCTCGCCGTGATCGGATCCGGGTCCGGCACGCCGAGCATCATGGAACGCGAAAGCGCTTTCCTTTCCGCGGCCCGTGCGCTGGGCGCCGAGGTGACGGCGGCAAGGGGGCCGGATTCGGACTACGACAGCGGCATTGTCGCGGCCCGTGAGCTGTTCCTGTCCGATGAGAAGCCGGATGCGGTCTTCTGCGCCAACGACCAGATCGCCTTCGGCCTGATGGATTTCGTCCGCACCGAACTTGGCCTGCGGGTGCCGGATGATGTGGCGGTGATCGGTTTCGACGACGTGCCGGAGGCGGCCTGGCTGAGCTACGGCCTCACGACTTTCAGGCAGGACCCGGCGATCATGGCGACCCGCGCCGTCGAGCTTCTGGAGCGCCGGCTTGAAAACCCCGATGCCGCGCCGGGCTACGAACGGGTCATTCCCGAGCTTGTGATCCGGAAGAGCTTTGTCCCGACCTAAATCTTCAAAAGCTTGCGGGCGTTTTCCTTGAGGATCAGCGGCCGCACCTCGTCCTTGATGGCGATATTGGCGAAGTCGGACAACCAGCGGTCCGGCGTGATCGCTGGCCAGTCGGAACCGAACAGCATTTTGTGCTTCAGCAGCGAATTGGCATATTGCACGAGGATCGGCGGGAAATATTTCGGCGACCAGCCGGACATGTCGATATAGACGTTCGGCTTGTGGGTCGCGACAGAAAGGGCCTCCTCCTGCCAGGGGAAGGAGGGGTGCGCCAATATGATCGGCATGTCGGGAAAATCGACCGCCACATCGTCGAGATGGATCGGGTTGGAGAATTTCAGCCGCATCGCCATGCCGCCCCGAAGCCCGGCGCCGACGCCCGTCTGGCCGGTATGGAAGAGCGTGATCGCGCCTTCCTCCTGGATCGCCTCGTAGAGCGGATAGGCCATCCGGTCGTTCGGATAGAACCCCTGCATGGTCGGGTGGAACTTGAAACCCTTGACGCCGAATTCGCGCACCAGCCGCCGCGCCTCTCGGGCGCCGGCCTTGCCCTTGGCGGGATCGATCGAGGCAAACGGGATCATGATGTCGCTGTTTTCGGCGGCGATCCTTGCCACTTCCTCGTTGTCGTAGCGGCGGAAGCCGGTTTCCCGCTCCGCGTCGACCGGAAAGATTACACAGCCGATCCTGCGCTCGCGGTAATAGGCGGCGGTTTCCTGCACGGTCGGCAACATGCCCTGCGCTCCGGCGGGATTCCTGAAATATTTCGCCATGCCGGCCTGGAACTCGTCATAACCGTCGTCCCGCGGGCCGCAGCAGGGCTCCTCGGCATGGGTGTGGATGTCGATGGCGATCAGATCGTCGATATTCAAGCTTCGCTCCTCCCGATCCTTCGATTTGTCTGCCGATGTTCAGCCCAGGCCGACGAATTTCCGCAACAGGGCCGTCAGTTGCCGGCGTTCGGCGGCGTTGAGATTTTCCCCGACTGAATCCTCATAGGTAAAGAACCAGTCGCCGGCCTGTTCCACCATCGTTGCGGCCGCGGGCGTCAGCGTGATTTCGACAGCACGGCGGTCGTCGTCGGGGATACGGCGTGAGACGAGGCCCTGATCCTCCAGCGAGCGGATCAGCTTCGTCATATGGGCCCGCTTGATCATCAGCCGCTGGCCGAGCACGCTTTGCCGGACCCCCGGATTGTGCAGGAGAACCCAGAGAACCGAAAATTCCCCCGGTTTCAGGTTGTGATCGCCGACCTCTTCGAAGAAGCGCTCGTAGATCTTGAGCTGGGCAAGTCGCATCAGGAAGCCGAGCGCCGTGTCGAGACGATCGAGATTCACCTCGTCAGTCGTGCGGATCGGCATGTCCATCCGAAAACTCCTCTCAGGCCGAACCCGGTGTCTTCAGCCGCGCGGCGCGTTTTTCGAGGAAGGCGCGCAGCCGCTCCTCCGCCTCGGGGCTCGTGGCGGTGAAGGAGGCGATGAAGGATTCGACGAAAAGCCCGTCTTCCTTGGCCATGTCCTGGATGCGCGGCAATGCGTTGATGACCGCGTAATTGGAGATTTCGGCGTTGCTGGCGGCCGCTTCCGCAAGCTGATGCGCCTTCTCGCGCGCCTGGCCCTTTTCGACGACATATTGTGCGAGGTTCCAGCGCTCGGCTTCTTCCGCCGAGGCGACACGCCCGGTCAGCATCATGTCGGTCATGCGCGCGACGCCCATAAGCCGCGCGGCACGCACCGAACCGCCGCCGCCGACGAAAATGCCGCGCTGCCCTTCCGGCAGAGCGAAAAAGGCGGAGCGGTCCGCGACCCGGATATGGGTCGATGCCGCAAGTTCCAGCCCGCCGCCGACGACGGCACCGTGCAGGGCGGAAATCCACGGAATCGTGCCATGTTCGATGCCGGCGAAAACGGAGTGCCAGCGGCGCGAGCCGTGCACGCCCTGGATCGGCGTCTTCTTGACGTGTTCGGCAAGATCGAGCCCGGCGCAGAAATGATCGCCATGCCCGAACAGAACGACGGCTTTCGCTTCGCTTTCGGCGCGCGCTACCGATTCCGCAATCATTTCAACGAAGCGATCGCTGATGGCATTGCGTTTTTCAGGGCGGTTGAGACCTATATGGGCGACCTTGCCCTTGAGCTCATAGGTTACGAAGCTGGTTGCCGTCTGGTCGGCCATTCTTGTCTGCTCCCTCCAGCAACGGACGCTCCCCCGCCCGTTTTGAGTTTTTGATCGTTTACATGGAGATTGTTTCTTTGTAAACAAATTTTGGGAGGAGCCGCTGCGGCTCTCATTAGAATTCATGTGATTGACGTCTGGGAGGAGACTCATGAGCGGGAAATCCGTCCGCAATGTAAAGCTCTGGTCGCCGGTGGTGCGCTGGGAGGAAAGGCCGAACGGCGAGTTCCTCGTCCGGCGGGAGGACCGGCTTGGTCCCTATCCCGGCAAGATCAACGAGCGGCTGGTGCACTGGGCGAAGACAGTGCCGGATCGCGTCTGGATGGCCGATCGCGAGGGCACCGGAGAATGGCGCAAGGTAACCTACGGCCAGGCCCTGGACCGGGTGCGGCGCATCGGTCAGTTCCTGCTCGATCTGGGGCTTTCGGCCGAAAATCCGCTCGTCATTCTCTCCGAGAATTCGATCGACCATGCGCTGATGGCGCTCGGCGCCCAGCATGTCGGCATCCCTTCCGCGGCGATCGCGCCGGCCTATGCGACCATCTCCTCCGACTTCGGCAAGCTTGGCGAGATCGCCGCCCAGATCACGCCGGGCCTGGTGTTCGCCGATGATGCGGCTGTCTTCCAAAAGGCTGTCGATACGGCCTTCGGCGCAGACATGCCGTTTGCCGCGATCCGCAACCTGCCGGATGGCCGTCCCAATACCCATCTCTTCGACGACATCCTCAGGACCGAGCCGACCGGGGCGGTGGACGAGGCTTTCGATGCGGTCGGGCCGGATACGGTCGCGAAATTCCTGTTTACGTCAGGCACGACCGGCTCTCCCAAGGCGGTAATCCAGACGCAGCGCATGCTCTGCTCCAACCAGGAAATGGTGGCCGATTGCTACGCCTATTTCCGGGAGGAACCGCCGGTCCTGGTAGACTGGTCGCCATGGAACCACACGGCAAGCGGCAACAAGTGCTTCAACCTTGTCATCTATCACGGCGGCACCTATTACATCGATCGCGGCAAGCCGACGCCGAAGCTGATCGGCCAGACCATCGCCAATCTCCGGGAAATTTCGCCGACCTGGTATTTCAACGTTCCGGCCGGCTATGAAATGCTGGTGCAGGAGATGCGCGAAGATGACAGGCTTCGGCAGAGCTTCTTCAAGGATCTGAAGATGATGATGTATGCCGGCGCCGGCATGGCCCAGCATACCTGGGACGCCCTGATCGAACTTGCGGAGATGACTGTCGGCGGCTACGTGCCGCTTGGCACCGGCCTCGGCTCCACGGAGACGGCGCCGTTCTCGCTCTTCTGCACCGATCCGCAGGACAAGCCCGGCAATATCGGCATCCCGGCTCAAGGGGTCACCATGAAGCTGGTGCCGTTCCAGGACAAATACGAACTGCGCCTCAAGGGTCCCAATATCACGCCCGGCTACTGGCGCAACGAGAAGCTGACCGCCGCGGCCTTCGATGAGGAAGGGTTCTACCGGATCGGCGACGCGGTAAAGTTCGCAGTCCCCGGCGATCCGCGCAAGGGCTTTTATTTCGACGGCCGCACGGCGGAGAACTTCAAGCTGCAGACCGGCACATGGGTGGCGGTCGGCGTGCTGCGCGCCCAGATCGTCAACCAGTTCGGCGGACTGATTCGCGACGCGGTGATCACAGGCGAGAACCAGGCGGAGCTCGGCGCACTTGCCGTGCCCTTCATGCCGGCATTGCGGGAACTCGTTCCGGGCGGAAGCGGCCTTTCCGACGAAGAGGTGGTTGCCCATCCGACGGTCAAGGCGGCGATTGCGGCAAAGCTTGCCGAGCACCAGCGGCAGGCGAGCGGATCGGCGACGCGCATCATGCGCATCATGCTGATGACGGCTCCCTTGCGCTTCGAAAAGGGCGAGGTGACCGACAAGGGCTCGATCAACCAGCGTGCCGTGCTTGCGCATCGCAGCGATCTGGTCGAGGCTCTCTATGAGGATGGACCGGATGTCATCCGGGTCGGAAAGGAGCTTGCGGCATGAGGATCGAGGGATCGAGCGCAGTCGTCACCGGCGGCGGATCGGGGCTTGGCGAGGCGACGGCGCGTCTGCTTGCGAGACTCGGCGCCATCGTTCACGTCTTCGACCGCAATGGAGACGCAGCCGAAAAGGTCGCCGGTGATATCGGCGGCGTGGCAATTTCGGGCGACGCAACCAGCGAGGGCGATGCGGCAAAGGTTATGGACGTGGCCGCCAAGGCCGGCGATGGCCTGCGCATCCTCGTTAATTGCGCCGGCATCGGCACGGCCGGCCGCATTCTCGGCAAGGAAGGGCCAATGCCGCTTGCGGATTTCGAGCGTGTGATCCGCATCAACCTGGTCGGCACGTTCAACATGATGCGACTCGCCGCCGAGCGCATGGCGACAACAACCGAACGGGAAGACAAGGCACGCGGCGCCATCGTCAACACCGCTTCGGTTGCCGCCTTTGAAGGGCAGATCGGTCAGGCCGCCTATTCCGCCTCCAAGGGCGGTATCGTTTCCATGGCCTTGCCGGTAGCGCGCGAACTTTCCCGCTTCGGAATCCGCGTCAACACGGTGGCGCCGGGCATTTTCATGACGCCGCTCTTGAAGGGCCTGCCGCAGGAAACGCAGGATAGCCTTGGCGCCGCCATTCCCTATCCCTCGCGGCTCGGCGACCCGGCGGAATTTGCCGATGCGGTGCGCTTTCTGATCGAGAACCAGTATGTCAACGGCGAGGTGATCCGTCTCGACGGCGCCATCCGCATGCAGCCGCGGTGAGGATCCATGTCCTTTTCGGATCAGGCAGACCGGACGCTTGAACTCCTGTCCCTGACGCCGGGCTGGCACAGGCTGCGGGATCTCAGGCAGGATTGCGACGATGAGACGGTGACGGCGATCGTCGGGGAGGCCGCCAACTTTGCGGAAGGCGTGCTTGCCCCTCTGAATGGGGTCGGCGACCGCGCCGGCGCGCAGGTCGTCGACGGGCGGGTGAGGACGCCGGAAGGTTTCGCTGCGGCTTTCAAGCAATATGCCGAGGCCGGCTGGCTCGGCATGGACGTGCCGGAGAAGTTCGGCGGACAGGCCGTGCCGCTGACGCTGCATGCCGCCTGTGCGCCGCTTTTCGAGCGCGGCTGCGTGGCGCTGATGATGGCGGCCGGCTCCACCCGTGCCGCCGCGCATCTCCTGGCGGAAGCGGCCGACGAGGAAATTGCGGCCGGATGGGTGCCGAAGCTTTCGTCGGGCGAATGGGCGGCGACCATCTGCATCTCTGAGCCGGAAGCCGGTTCCGATGTCGGCCGGCTCCGGACGAAGGCGGAGCTTCGCGGCGGCGGGTGGTTCGTGACCGGGCAGAAGATCTGGATCTCCTTCGGCGATCACGACATGGCCGAACGTATCGGCCACTGCCTGCTTGCCCGCACCAACGATCAGCCGGGGACGCGCGGCATCAGCCTGTTTCTCGTGCCGAACCTGATCGACGGAAAGCCGAACGGCGTATCGGTCGACGGGATCGAGGAGAAGATGGGCCTGCACGGCTCGCCCACCTGCGCCATGCGCTTCGAAAATGCCGGCGCCGTCATGCTCGGCCAGGAGGGGCGCGGCTTGCCGCAGCTCTTCACCATGATCGAGCTGATGCGGTTGCTCACCGGCTGCCAGGGGCTCGGCATCGCCTCCGCCGCGGCCGATATCGCCGAGGACTATGCGAGAGAGCGCCGCCAGGGCGGCCGGCCCGATCAGCCGCCTGTGCCGATCGTCACCCACCCGGACGTTGAGCGGCAGCTTTATGAAATCCGCTCTTCGACCGAAATCCTGCGCGCCGCTATTCTGGAACTCGCGACCGTCATGGATCTGGCACGGCTCGGTACCGAGCCGGGGCTGGAGGATTTCACCGGCTGGATGCTGCCGCTCGTCAAGAATTTCGGCGCGGAGGCGGGCTTCAATGCGGCGAATGCGGCAATCCAGGTGCTGGGCGGCGTCGGCTATACGAAGGACTGGCCGCTGGAACAGTACCTTCGCGATTCCCGCATCATGGCGATCTACGAGGGCACGACCGGCATGCAGGCGCTGGACTTCCTGACTCGCCGGCTCTGGCGCGACGAGGGCAGGGGGCTTGCTCTCTTCCTTGAGAAGGCCCGCGACGAGATCGATGCGTATACGTCCGAACATCCGGAGGCGTCGGCGTCCGTTCTTCGCATTCTCGACGGGTTCGAAGCGCTAAGCGGGAGGATGGCGGCCATGCAGGGAGACCCGGACGCGGCGCTCTACCGCGCCGATGCCTATATGCGCGCAGCCTGGACGGCCGTCTCCGCCTGGATGGCGCTGCGGATTTCCGAAACCCGCGCTGTCAACGGACTCGCCGCACAATTTGCGTTTCATTGCGCGCGTTGCGATTGACCATGCGGGCAGTCTTTCTCGATTCGAGAAAGGTGAGCGGCCTGTTCTAAGCATTCCCCACCGCTTCTGGAATTGTTAGCCTCTCCGGAGGTGATCGGTATCGGGAGGAGGAGGCCTGAGGATGACCAGGAGACAATTGCGCAGCAATTTCGAACCGGGTACGTCGCGCTGGGCGGTGCGGCGGGCGCAATGGCGGGCGCTCGGCCTTACCGACGAGGACATGGAAAAGCCGAAGATCGCGGTGGTGAATACCTCTTCGGAACTCTCTATCTGCTTCAGCCATCTCGACCAGGTTTCCGCCCGTGTGAAGGAAGCGGTGCGCGCCGCCGGCGGCATTCCCTTCGAAATCCGCACGATCGCGCCGAGCGATTTCATCATCAGCGCCGGCCGGGCCGCGACCTATATCTTGCCGAGCCGCGACCTCATCACCAATGATATCGAAGTGGCAGTCGAGGGCGCCCAGCTTGATGGCATGATCTGTCTTGCCTCCTGCGACAAGACCACGCCGGGCCAGATCATGGCGGCCGCCCGCATCGACCTGCCGACGCTGGTCGTGCTGTGCGGCTATCAGGCGAGCGGAAAGTACCGCAACCATCACATGGATATCGAGGAAGTCTTCCTGCATGCCGGCCACCATGCCGCGGGTAAGATCAGCTTCGAGGAATTGAAGGAGATGAGCGAGAACGCCATCAAGAGCCCTGGCGTCTGTTCGGGCATGGGCACGGCCAATTCCATGCACTCGGTTTGCGAGGCGCTCGGCATGGCGCTGCCCGGCGGTGCGCCGGTGAGGGCGATGAGCGAGAAGATGATGGATTATGTCGACCGTGCCGGCCATCGCATCATCGACATGGTCTGGGAAGACCTGCGTCCGCGAAAGATCCTGACGCCCGGCGCCTTCCGCAATGCCGCTGCAACCGTGCTGGCCGTGTCCGGTTCGATCAACACGATCAAGCATTTGCAGGCGATTGCTGTCGAGGCGGGCCTCGATGTCGATGTCTACCGGATTTTCGAGGAGTTGAGCGGCGAGGTGCCGATCCTCGCCGCTGTTCGGCCGATCGGCTCGAACTCGATCGAGGAATTCGAGGATGCCGGCGGCGCGCGCGGTATCATGAAGCGGCTGGAGCCGCTCATCGATCCTTCGGCACTGACCGTCACCGGTCGGACCTGGGGCGAGGAGCTGAAGGACGTCGAGATCGCCGATCCGGACGTCATCCGTCCGCTCGACAAGCCCTTTGGAGTCAAGCCTGGCATCGTGCTCCTGCGCGGCTCACTGGCGCCGGATGGCGCGATCGCCAAGGTTGGGCTGCGCGGTCCAGGCCGGCCGATGAGTTTCGATGGTCCGGCGCGTGTCTTCGACAATTCGCCGTCCGCCGAAGCGGCATTGAAAGAAGGCGGGGTGAAGCCCGGTGACGTGCTGGTTCTGCGCGGCATGGGCGTCAGGGGCGGGCCGGGCATGGGCGGCGCCTCCCGCCTCGTCTTTGCGCTCGATGGTTCCGGCCTCGGCCCCGAGGTTGCGGTGGTGACCGACGGACAGTTGAGCGGCCTCGTCAATGTCGGGCTGGTGATTGGCGAGGTGAAGCCGGAAGCCTTCACCGGTGGCCCGCTCGGCCTCGTGAAGGATGGCGATCGCATCACCATCGATATCGACAGCCGCTCGATCGAACTTCATGTGCCCGAGGCGGAGCTTGCCGCTCGGGCTGAAGCCTTTGTTCAGAAGCCGCTTTCGGCCGAGAAGGGCTGGCTCAATCTCTACGGCAGCACGGTGACGCCGCTTGAGAAGGGAGCGACGCTGGTCGCGAAATGATCGTAGGCTATGGATTGTCTCAAGGATTTGCAGAAACGGCGAAAATATGCGCCTGATGCCGGTTCCCATTTTTTCTCGAAACGAGAAAGACAGTGAACATACTTCTCGATATCGGCGCATTCCTGGCGACCGCCCGCGCCGGCAGCTTTTCCGCCGCCGGCCGTGATCTGGGCGTCGCGACCTCCGTCATCACCAAGCGCGTCAAGCGGCTGGAGGAACACCTGAACACCCAGCTCTTCGTCCGCACCACGCGGCGGCTGGCGCTGACGGTGGATGGCGAGCGCTTGAGGCCGCGCCTGCAGCTCCTGGTCGGCGAGATCGAGGATACGCTGGCGACGCCCAGCGCCCAGGAGCTGGGACTGACGGGCTCTTTGCGCATCAAGGCGCCGACGACGCTCGCCTCCATGTTCTTCGGCGATATCTGCGCGGCCTTCCAGGCGAGGAATCCGCGGGTCAAGATCGAGATCGTGCTGATCGACCGTTCGGTCAATCCGCTGGAGGAAGGGTTCGATGTCGCGGTGGGCGCACTGCCGCAATCCTATGCCTATGTGATCGACTACCCGCTCTGTGCTTATCCGCGGGTGCTCTGCGCCGCGCCCGAATATTTCGCGAGCCGCAAGCGGCCGAAGGATCCGACAGAACTCGTCGGCCACGAGTGCATCACGTTCCACACGATCGGCACGACCTGGACCTTCCAGATGGAGACGAGCCCGCTCAACGTGGAGATCACGTCGAACTTCACCGCCAATGACAGCCGCATCCTGCTCGCCGCCGCCCGCCAGGGACTGGGTCTCGCAATCCTCCCGCGGTTCCTGGCTCAGGCCGATCTCGACAGCGGCAGACTTGAAGAAGTCATGCCCGAATGCCCCGTCGAGCCATTGTGGGTGAAGGCCCTGGTGCCACGCATCAAGATCAACAAGAACGTCGTGGCCGAATTCATATCCTACACGCAGAAGCGCCTTGCGGAAGGCATTCCGGATCAAGCCATCCCTGCGTTTTGAGCGAAAATCAGGGCCGCAATACCATTCCAGCTTTCGCGAAACACGAAAACTGATCGCATCACTTGCCGGGTTCAAGGCGCGGCGGCTTGGGTTACGATCCGTAGATGTGCGCCGGAAGGCGCGGGCGTTGCAAGGGAGGGTATTCATGGCGGAAACGCTGAGCCGGGAAACGCGCATTGTCAGACGCGAAAAGGACACGCCGTTCCGCAAGCTGAAGGCGGATATCTGCGTTGTCGGCGCCGGCATCGCGGGCATTTCCGCGGCGTTGGAAGCAGCGCGTCTCGGCCGCAAGGTCGTGATCGTCGACGGACAGGCCGCGCTCGGCGGTCAGGCGGTCAACTCGATCATCGCCACCTTCTGCGGCCTCTTTTCGAACGGAACGCACGGTTATCAGTTCACCTATGGCGTCGCTGACCGGCTGCTCGCTCATCTGGAATCCCAGGACAAGTCGATCTACTACCGCCACGGGCCGAACACGACGGTCGTTTATTACGACGAAGTGGTTCTTGGCCGCTGGATGGAGCAGAGCGTGCTGGAGGCCGGTATCGAGGTCGTGCTCGGCGCGACGATCCTCGACGTGCATGTGGAAGGTCGCCGCATCGTGGAGACGGATTTCATGACCCGCTACGGCGGCGTCTCGGTCGAGGCGACCGGCTGGGTCGAGGCGAGCGGCGATGCGGCGCTCGTCTGGCAGGCGGGGTTTGCCTGCCGCCAGCCGGAAAAGGGCGGCGTGTTCGGCACACAGATGGTGGTGCTGGAAAACATCGACGAGGCAAAACAGCCGACCCGCTTCGAGATTGCCGACCGGATGAAAGAGAAGGCCGCGGATTATGGCCTGCTACGCCGCGAGGGCCTGGGGTTCACCATCCCCGGCCGCGGCATCGCCGCCATGAACATGACCCATGTGGAAACGCCGCTCGATCCCGTCGAGGCATCGCGGAAGGCGCTGGAAGGCAAGGACCAGGCATCACGCGCCGTCGAATTCCTGAAAAAGGAGTTTCAGGAATGTTTCGGCAATGCCCGTATCCGTTCGTTCGGTCTGCCGGGCATCCGCCAGACTCGCTGGATCGCCGGCAGTCATCACCTGACGGTCGACGAGATCCGGGCCGGCACGAAATTCGACGATGCGGTTGCCCGCACCGCCTGGCCGATCGAGTTGCACGATCACGGCGATGGCCACCACTGGATCACCTTCGATGAGGACCACGCCCATTATATCCCGCTCGGCAGCCTGACACCGGACGAGTGCGACAACGTCGCCGCGGCAGGGCGTTGCATCGATGCAGATTCGGCTGCGCTCTCCAGCGTGCGCGTCATGGGGCCCTGCATCGGCATGGGCATGGCGGCGGCGAATGCGTTGGACCTTGCCGGCACCGGCAGCGTGCAACAGATCGACCTTGCGGCATTGCGGGAGCGGGTTTCCGACAATGTCGAAAAGAAGCATTATCGATGGACGGACGAAGAGATGCGCGCCGCATCGTGAGGAGGACGCGATGAAGCTGACGGATTATGAAAAGGCCATGTATGACGGCGAGCACGGCCGCGCCAAGGCGCGCGCCATGGACCTGCTCGTCCGTTACGGGGAGGCGCTCGGCGCCGAGCGCCTGGTCGAGACCAACAATGTCGCCGGCGCGTTCAACGCCTCCACGCCCTCGGTGCAGCCGATCGCGCAAAAAGGCATGGAGCACGTCTATTCGGAGCTCAACCTCGACAGCGACGAGGTGGTGGAGGTGCCGCATATGGTGGCCCATACCTGCCAGCTCATTACCGGCATCGATAACGACAATTGGGAACTGCAGGGCGTCGATAAATCTCTCGTCGATATGCAGCGGGAAAACGAAAAATTCCTCGGCCGCCGCGGGGTCAACATGTTCGCCACCTGCACGCCCTATCAGGTTGGCAACGTGCCGGTGAAGGGCGAGCATTGCGCCTGGATGGAATCGTCCGCCGTCATCTATTGCAATTCCGTGCTTGGCGCCCGCACCAACGTAGAGGGTAAGGAAAGTACGGGAGCGGCGGCGCTGACGGGCCGCATTCCCTATTGGGGTTTCCACATCACTGAAAATCGCCGCGGCACCCATCTGATCGAACTCGACATCGAGGTTGACGACATGATGGATTGGGGGCTGCTGGGTTATTACATCGGCGAGGTGATCGGCGAGGACATTCCGGTGCTGAAGGGCACCAGCCATCAGCCGGACCTCGTCAAGCTCAAGCATTTCGGCGCAGCCGCCGCATCCTCCGGCGGGGTCGAGATGTACCATATCCCGGGCATCACGCCGGAGGCGGACACGATCGAGGAAGCCTTCGGCGGTCGTAAGGTGAAGGATGCGTTCCGGTATGGCGCGGCGGAGCGCCGCGAGGCCTATGAGAAACTGCAGAGCGCGACCGAGAAAAAGGTCGATTTCATCATGTTGGGCTGCCCGCACAATTCCATCGATCAGGTGGCGCTGATCGCCCATATGCTGGAAAACAGGAAGATCCATCCGGACGTGCAGCTCTGGGTACACACGCCGCGTGCCATCAAGCAGGTGGCCGAGCGCAATGGTTATCTCGATGCCATCAAGGAAGCCGGCGGGGTCGTCATGAGCGATACCTGTCCCGCCATTTCGAGGCGCCTGCCGCAAGGAACCCGCGTCATCGCCACCGATTCCGCCAAACAGGCGCATTACCTGCCGGCGATCACCGGCGTTGAGGGCTGGTTCGGTTCGGTCCGCGATTGCGTCGACGCCGCGTTGACGGGGACATGGAACGGGAGGGCCTGATGGAGATCGCAACCGAAACAAAATCCGAAACCATTGTATTGAAAGGCCGCAAGGTCGTCGCCGGCCGCGCCGAAGGCGAGGCGCTGGTGACATCAGAGACGATTTCCGGCTGGGGCGGCATCAACGAGCGCACCGGCACCGTCATCGAGCGCCGGCACGAGATGCGTGGCGTCTCGTTTGCCGGTAAGATCCTCGTCTTTCCCGGTGCCAAGGGCTCGTCGGGCTGGTCTGCCTATTTCCACATGACGCGGTTGAACGGTGTCCAGCCGGCGGCGATGATCTTCACGCGGATGACGACCAAGATTGCGCTCGGCGCCGTCGTTACCCGCGTTCCGGCGATCACCGAGCTCGATCAGGACCCGCTCACTGTGATTGAAACCGGCGACTGGGTCGTGGTCGATGCCGATGCGGGAACGGTCACTGTGACCAAGAAGAGAAGCTGAGTTCACTTCCAGGCGCCGCGCGCCGCGGCGTCTTTCACGTAACCGGCAAAATCCTTCGGCGAACGGCCGAGCGCGCGCTGCACGCCGTCGGTCAGATATTCGTTGCGGCCGTCGAGCACGACGGTGAAAAGCTCCACCAGCAATTCGGCCAGATCTTCTGGAACCTCGGCAGCCTTCAGTCCTTCCACGAACTCTTCATTTGAAATCGTCTGAAAGACGACCTCCCGTCCGCTGGCCTTGCTGATCTCGGCGATTGCTTCGGCGAAAGTCAGAAGTCTCGGCCCGGTCACTTCGTAAAGCTCACCGATATGCCGCAGGTCGGTGAGCGCCGCGACGACCACGTCGGCGATATCGTCCGCATCGATGAAGGGTTCGCGCACCCCGCTCACCGGTAGCGCGATCACGCCTTCCAGGATCATCGGCTGGAACTGCCCCTCGTCGAAATTCTGGTTGAACCAGCTTGCGCGGACGATCGTCCAGTCGGCGTCGGAGGCGATCAGCCGCTTTTCGCTTTCCTGTGCTTCCGGTTCGCCGCGTCCGGAGAGCAGAACCAGCCGCTTGACGCCGAGCGACACTGCCAGTTTGGCGAGCGCTTCGATGTCGTCCGGCGCACCCTTTACCGCGAGGTCCGGATAATAGGTGATGTAGGCAGCGCAAGCGCCTTGCAGCACAATCGCCCAGGTCGTGCGATCCGTCCAGTCAAAGCCGGTGGAGCGTGAGGCAAAACGAACCGGTTTGTTCAGCGCATGCAGGCGCTCGGCGACGCGCGAACCTGTCTTGCCCTTGCCGCCGATGATGAGAATTGGCTTTTCCATGTTTCCATCTCCTTTAATGCGAGGATTTCTCATGTTTTAAATGTGATAAATCCTCGTGTTGCGGTTGTCAATAAAAAATGCGAATATTCCTCGCGTTGAAAGTCAAAGCATGGAAAGACAATGGAAATTTCTGCATCGACGCCCCGCCAGCCACAGCAGAAGCGCAGCCGCGAGCGGGTGGAGCGCATTCTGGCGGCGGCCAAGGAACTGATTGCCCGTGGCGGCAGTGATACGATGAAGATGGGCGAACTGGCCGAGCGGGCAGGCGTGCCGATTGGTTCGCTCTACCAGTTCTTTCCGGACAAGAGTTCGGTGGTGCGCACTCTCGCCGAGCGCTACAACGAAGAAGGACGGGCCTGCATCCGCGAAGCGATCGAGCCGGCACGTGACGCTGCGGCCTTCTCCGAAGCCTTCAAAGGCCTCATTGATACCTATTACGGCCTGTTTCTCGCCGAGCCGGTCATGCGCGATATCTGGTCAGGAACCCAGGCCGACAAGACGTTGCAGGATGTCGATCTCACCGATGCCAAGGAGAACGGCGCGATCGTCGCCGCGGCGTTGCGGCATATCCATCCGGACGCCGACCCGGAAGGCCTGCTCAACCGAGCCATGCTGGTGATGTATCTCGGCACATCGACCATGCGGCTGGCGATCTCCGTCGGCCGCAAACAGGGAGATGTGATGGTGGAGACTTACAAGCGCCTCGCGCTCAGGGAACTGCTGGCGGAAGCTTGAGGCATTAATCCAGGCACTTGCCCTCGACGAATGCGCCCGCGGGCGACTATAAGGCGGCTTCGACCAAACGAGGAGGATTATCCGATGTCGAAAGTGGCGATCGTGACCGGAGCGGGTTCCGGAGTCGGCCGGGCCGTGGCTGTCGGGCTTTTGAAAGCAGGCTATCGAACTGTCCTCGCCGGCCGTCGCGAGAGCGAACTCAGGGGCACGGCCGAGCTTGGTGAAGGGGAATCGCTGGTGGTGCCGACGGATGTCACCGATCCCCATGCGGTCGACCGGCTGTTTGCCGCGACCGAAGAGGCCTATGGCCGCCTCGATCTTCTGTTCAACAATGCCGGCCGCGGTACGCCGGCCGTACCGATGGACGAACTGCCGCTGGAGACCTGGCGGGAGGTCGTCGACCTCAACCTGAACGGCGCCTTCTATTGCGCCCGCGCCGCGTTCGGTCTGATGCGGCGGCAGAGCCCTCGCGGCGGCCGGATCATCAACAACGGTTCGATCTCGGCCTACGTTCCGCGCCCTTACCAGGCGCCTTACACCATGACGAAGCATGCCGTTACAGGGCTCACCCGCCAGATCGCGCTCGACGGACGCCAGTTCGATATCGTCTGCGGCCAGATCGATATCGGCAATGCCGATACGCCGATGACGGTTCGGATGAGGGAGGGAACCATTCAGGCGGACCTTTCGACCGCGGTCGAGCCGGTCATGGACCCGAAGCACGTGGCCGATGCGGTGCTTTACATGGACGGCCTGCCGCTCGAAGCCAACGTGCTCTTCATGACGGTGATGGCAAGCCAGATGCCCTATGTGGGCCGGGGCTGAACACCGCCTGACAAGCGGAGCGAATATTGGTCTTGATCTTGCCCAGAAGCTCCGCCAACCAAAGAGAAGACGTGAACGAGGATAGTTCGATGCAGCAGGCGCTGGTGCTTGAGAAGAAAGGTGTCCTTTCCTTAAGGGAAATCGATCTGCCGGCCGAGGCTGGTCCCGGTGAGGTCAAGATCGAAATCGACACGGTCGGCGTCTGCGGCAGCGATGTGCATTATTATACGCATGGTGCCATCGGCCCTTATGTGCTGCGGGAACCCATGGTGCTCGGTCATGAGGCGGCTGGGACTGTCGTCGACGTGGGCTCCGATGTCAGGAACCTGAAGGTCGGCGATCGGGTCTGCATGGAGCCGGGGGTGCCTAATCTTTCGTCGCGGGCTTCCAAGCTCGGGATTTACAACGTCGATCCGGATGTCCGCTTCTGGGCGACGCCGCCGATCCATGGTGTGCTGACGCCGTTTGTCATCCATCCGGCGGCCTTCACATACAAGCTGGCCGACAACGTCTCCTTTGCGGAAGGCGCGATGGTCGAGCCGTTTGCGATCGGCATGCAGGCGGCGACCCGCGCCCGCATCCAGCCGGGCGATGTCGGTGCCGTCATCGGCGCCGGCCCGATCGGCATCATGGTGGCGCTGGCAGCACTTGCCGGCGGCTGCGCCCGCGTCTTCATATCCGATCTCAGCGCCGACAAGCTGAAGATCGCCGGCCAGTATCCGGGCCTCATCCCCGTGAACATCACCAAGCGGCCGTTTGCCGACGTGATCGCCGAGGGGACCGGCGGCTGGGGCGCGGATGTGGTCTTCGAGGCGAGCGGCAGCCCCAGGGCCTATCAGGGCATGTTCGATCTCGTTCGACCGGGCGGCGCCTTCGTGCTGGTCGGACTGCCGGTGGAACCGGCCCAACTCGATGTCGCAGCCGCGATCTCGAAGGAAGTGCGCATCGAAACGGTGTTCCGCTATGCCAATATCTTCGACAGGGCGCTGGAATTGATCGCCTCGGGCAAGGTGGACCTGAAACGGCTGATTACCGGGACGTTCGATTTCAAGGATTCGATCAAGGCCTTCGAGCGTGCCGCAGCCGGACTTCCGTCGGACGTCAAGCTGCAGATCAAGGTGAAGGAATAGCCCGTCTCAGGCCGCGCGAACCAACCGGTTCGAAACCGAAGCCGACCTGTGGAGCGGCACGCGGCGGAGCATTTCAAGCGCGAAGAGACGGGCGTTCTGCCGGGCCTTGTCGAGATTGCTGATGCGGCTTTCGTCCATGGTGTAGAGTGTGCCGCCGAGATCGAATATGTCGCGGAAAGCGGCGCGTTCGATAATCGGCGTGTCGAGCACGTCCACGTTGCGCTGCGCGAGCAGCATCTTGACCGCCAGCAGCGCCCGTGTCGTGACCATCGAGTTGACGCGGGTCAGCACGACGGAATGCGGAACGCGAAGATTGGCCTTGTCCTCAAGATAGCGCAAGAGTTCCAGCACGTTCGCTCCGCCCTGCGCATCCATGGCGCAGCCCTGGATCGGGATCAGGACATGGTCGGACAGACCGATTGCCTTGGCAAGCAGCGGGCTCTGCGCGCCCGGCAGGTCGAGCACGAAATAATCGGTTTTTTGTCGGTTTTCCGAAATGTGGCGCTCGATCGAGGCCTGGGTTACGTAGGAGATGACGCTGAGCTTCTCGTTCGGCGGTGAGAGCTGGTGCCAGCGGGAGATCCAGTATTGCGGATCGGCGTCGAGGATGGTGACACGATAGCCCTGTTCGACGAGTTCGGTCGCGAGAAGGAGCACCGCGGTGGTCTTTCCTGCTCCGCCCTTGGTATTGGCAAAGGTAATGACTGGCATCCTGGGTCCCTGTCCGGCACAGCATCGGCGCGAAGATCGGGAACCGATTTCCGGCAGGCACGATGCGTGGATTCGATGAATTGGAGCGCAAATCGCTCTCTCACCGCATCCTCATGATGCGTTACCTCATTCTTGCCAAACATGGTTAACGAGGCATGAATTTCACGCTGCCAGATTTCACCGGCGGCGATCGGCTGCAAGGATTTCCCGGGCGATCTGCTCAAGCGGGACGACCTTGTCGACTCCGCCATGGGCGATCGCTTCCTTGGGCATGCCGAAGACGACCGACGTCGCCTCGTCCTGCGCCACTGTATAGGCGCCCGCCTGATGCATCTCGTTCATGCCGCGCGCGCCATCATCGCCCATGCCGGTGATGATCACACCCATCGCGTTGGCGCCTGCGGATCGCGCGGCGGAACGGAACAGCACATCGACCGAGGGGCGATGGCGGCTGACGAGCGGGCCGCTGCGGATCGAGACCTCGTAGCGCGCGCCGCGCCGTTCGAGGAGCATATGCCTGTCGCCGGGCGCAATCAGCACGTGGCCGCGCAGCACGGGGTCGCCGTCCGCCGCTTCCTTGACCTCGACTTCACAGAGCCCGTTGAGGCGCTTGGCGAAGGCAGCGGTGAACCTCTCCGGCATATGCTGAACGATGACGATGCCCGGCGAATTGGCCGGCAAGGCTTCGAGAAGTTCGCGGAGCGCCTCGGTGCCGCCGGTGGAGGCGCCGATGCAGACGACCATTTCCGTCGTTTTCGCCATGGCGCCGACCTTCGGCGGCGGCAGGACCGCATCCGCCGTCAGCTTGGCCGTCGTGCTTCCTCCTGCCACGCGGGATGCGCGCAGCTTGCCGACACGTGCGCGTGCCGCTCCCTTCACGGCGGTGCGGATGCGATCGGCAGATTCGGCAAGGTGGTCGGCGGCGCCTATCTTCGGCTTGAGGATGATGTCGACCGCACCGGCCTCCAGCGCCTGCATCAGCGTTTCCGAACCGCTCTCAGTCAGCGATGAGCACATCACGACCGGAATGGGATGCTGGACCATCAGCTTGCGCAGGAAGGTGATGCCGTCCATCTGCGGCATTTCCACATCAAGCGTTATGACGTCCGGAATTTCCTCTCGGATTTTCCGCGCCGCCATGAACGGATCGTTGGCGACCCCCATGACCTCGATATCGGGATCGGCGGACAGGATGGCGGCTAGGGTCTGGCGGACGCTTGCTGAGTCGTCGATGATCAGAACGCGAATCTTGCCGCCCATGATATCATATCCGCTTGAAGACGGTGTTTGCCACCTGCCTGATCGGCAGATCGAAACCGGTTACGGTTTCCGAATGGCCGATAAACAGATAGCCCCCGGGAAGGAGATTGTTGCAGAGCCGCGTCAGCACGTGGCTCTGGGTTGGCTTGTCGAAGTAGATCAGCACGTTGCGGCAGAAGATGATATGCATCGGATCGCCGACCGGATAAGCCTGATCCATGAGGTTCAGCCGGGCAAAGCCGACGCGCGAGCGCAGTTTCGGGCTGATGCGCATTTCCTGCCGCCGGTTGTCGGAAGGCTGCATCACGTATTTCTGCATCATCTCCGCCGGAACGGGCTGAAGAAGATCGCTCTGATAAATGCCGCGCTGGGCCTTCTGCAGCACGTCGGTGGAGAGGTCCGTGGCCAGCACGAAATAATCCCGCTCCGGGGCATTCGCTTCGAGAAAATCGGACATCACCATGGCTATCGTATAAGGTTCGGCGCCGGTCGAGCACGCGGAGCTCCAGATGCGGATGCGCCGTTCGCCAAAGGCCTGCAAAATATCCGGAAGCGCTCTCTGCATCATGTAGTCGAAATGCTTCGGCTCACGGAAGAAATCGGTCTTGTTGGTCGTGACGGCATCAATGAGGAAGATTGCTTCGGTTTCGATACCGCCATGTTTGAAGAGATAATCGCAATAGCTGTCGAAGGTCGGCAAGCCGGTCACGCGCAGACGCCGGCGAAGCCGCCCTTCCAGCATGGTCATCTTCGTCTGCGGCATCTTTATGCCGCTGTAATTGTATATATATTTCGATAGAAGCTCGAAATTGCGCTTGCTCAGCCGGTCATCGAGCGGCTGACTCCTCACCATCATGTTCACCCGAGCATCTCCGTATGCATTCTTGCCAGCCACCGGGCTTTCCTATCGCCTAGGCCACCTGAGCCTGTGGTCCGACATCGGCGAGAACCGATCCGGAATCGGAGAACAGCCGCGCGAGGTCGATGATGACGACAAAACCGCTATCCCGCCTGACGACGCCGGCGATGTAATCGGAGCGCCAGCGCACGCCGATATCCGGAGCGGTCTCGACCTGGTCGTTGCGGAACGGCACAACCTCGAAAACCCGGTCTGCCACAAGGCCGAGAGCGAGCATGCGGTCGGCGACGGGCACATCGAGCACCAGGATACGTGTATGCGGTGTCTTGACGGTCTTCGACATGCCGAGCCGCAGGCGCAGGTCGATCACCGGCACGCCCTGGCCGCGCACGTCGCGCAGACCCAGAAGATATTCCGGGCCATGCGGGATCTTGAACGGTTCCTCATGGTCGAGGATTTCGCGGACCACTTCGACAGGGACCGCGAAAACCTCATCGCCAAGGGAAAAAGTCACGAATTGAGCTTCGGAGGATATGCCTGCCATCATGCGCTCTCCCTGAAATCGTTGTCATCGGCATCCGGACCGCCGACCGACATGTCGAGGGCAAAGCCCTTGGCTCGGGCGTGCTGCGCGGCAACGGAATGATCTACCAGCGGGCGGGCGCCAGTGGCTTTCACAGCCGGCTTGGCCGCCTGCTTCGGCACAGCAGGCCTTGTTGCCGGCTGGCGTGTCTGGATGGTGCTGGCCCTGTCGACCTTGAAGAAGGTGATGGAAGCCTGCAGTTCCTCGGCCTGTGCGGCCAGTTCCTCGGATGTCGAAGACATCTCCTCCGAAGCGCCGGCATTCTGCTGGGTCACCTTGTCGAGCTGCTGGATCGCCTCGTTGATCTGTGAGGCGCCGATATCCTGC
>NZ_JPYQ01000023.1:0-1938 GCF_000757525.1 Rhizobium sp. YS-1r
ATCGGGTAGGAGGGGCCTTACGGCATCCCTCCTCCCACACCACCGTGCGTACGGTTCCGTACACGGCGGTTCATGAAGCGTGGTTTAGGCGGTGCAGTTCCCGTTGTAAAGAAATCAGCCCGAGTTGGTCGAAGAGGGCCTTACGGAAGGCATCGTTCATGTGGCTGGCCCCGGCATTCCACCAAGGACCGTGACCATTACTGGTCGAGTCACGTGCCCGTTGCTCCGTCAGGCCGCGCTGCACCAACCGCATGCACCGAGTACGTGGCCGTTTCCATTGCCGCCATAGGATACAGCGCAACCTGCGCCGCAACCAACCATCAAGCTCCTCCAGGATCCCCTTGCCTTCGGTCAGCCGGAAATAGGCCATCCAGCCGCGCAGGATCGGGGTGAGGTCTTTGACGGTGGCGCCGAGGGCGCGACCGCGCCCGGCACGAAAGGCAGCCTTCAGCTTCCCCCTGAACCGCGCCACGCTGGACGCCGCGATCCGTAGACGCGGCGCCCTGTGGAAGGTCATGGTGTAGCCAAGGAACGTGCGCTTCCACGGTCGGTCCACGGCGCTTTTGGCACCGTTGACCGTGAGCTTCAGCCGTTCGGCAAGGAAGCGGGTGAGCGAGGCCATAACCCGCTCGCCGGCACGCTGCGACTGCACATAGACGTTACAGTCGTCGGCGTAGCGGCAGAAGGCATGGCCGCGTCGCTCCAGTTCCTTGTCGAGGTCATCGAGCAGAATGTTCGACATCAGCGGCGAAAGCGGACCGCCTTGCGGGGTCCCTTCGCTGCGTACCGTTTCGATCCCACCCGTCATCAACCCAGCCTGCAGGTAGCGGCGGACCAGTCGCAGCACCCGCTTGTCGGTGACCTTGCGTGCCACGCGTGCCATCAGAGCATCGTGGTTTACTCGGTCGAAGAACTTCTCCAGATCAAGATCGACCACAAAACGGCGACCACCGGCCACATGTGACCGGGCGGCGAGCACCGCGTCGTGAGCGCTCCGCCCCGGCCGGAAGCCGTAGGAGGAGGCCGAGAAGTCCGGGTCGAAGATCGGCATCAGCACCTGATGCATCGCCTGCTGGAGCAGCCTATCGAGGCAGGTCGGAATGCCTAGTTGACGCATTCCTTTGCCGCCGGGCTTGGGGATTTCCACCCCGCGCACCGGCGCCGGCCTGTAACAGTCCGCCAGCAAGTCTTCCCTGATACGCGGCCAATGCTCCGCAAGGTATGGCTTCAGTTGTTCGACAGACATCTTATCGATGCCCGGCGCACCCTTGTTCGCCACCACCCGACGGTAAGCCGCCATCATGTTCTCGCGGCTGAGGATCGTCTCCATCAGTCGCTCATTCGCCTCCGGTCGAGAGGGTAACAGTCCTGCCGTGGTGTCGGATGCACCCAATGCCTGCCCTCGCGGCTTCCGGCCGCTACTCTCAGCTTGGGCACAGGGCATCTCAGCCCCAACTTCTGCACCTGTTCTCACCATCGAAAGACCGATCTCCGTCCCGCACTCCATGTTCAGCCCTTCGCCGCTTGGTCCGGCTACTACGGCTTCTGCTGTCCCCTGCCGCCCCATCCCGACGCCTCTCGACGCCGGTAGCCCACCTGTTTCCAGGGGCAGATCGACAGGTCTCCCAGGGTAAGACGCGTGACCTTCATGCCATATACCTGTCGCATCTACGGCCGCATCCTCCCGGTGATATCGGGCTTCGGGTCTGTTGGCTCCCTCGCCCGGATGCGGACGCCTCATATGCGCTTCCTGTTCGTCAGGCCGGCATTTTGCTTGCAGCTTCCTTCAGACCCCACCTCGCGGCAACGCCCTTGCTGTTCAGCTAACAGTTCCCATCACCAGGGCCTGCAGAGGACTTGCACCTCAAAGTCATCGGCCGGATACCAGCCCGGCCAAACGGTGCTCTCGCACCACGCGCCATGCCTGGCGCACCAACA
>NZ_JPYQ01000024.1:0-166828 GCF_000757525.1 Rhizobium sp. YS-1r
TAAAATCGGAGCCAGTGGAATCCACAGATTCACAAAAGCCGCCCGACGCTCTAGTTGAAGAATCGGATAGCGGATCGTCCGCTGCAACGCAGATTTGCTTCCGACAGGCCTTCCGATGGACAATCCGACACGCACCATGATTGTAATGGACTCTGGGCGTTCGCGTTTCCAGTTTCGAACCGCAGCGCTCATCCGCTCCAATGGACATCTTCTCATCCACCGGGGAACGACTGAGCCCTTCTGGTCGCTTCCGGGCGGTCGCGTGGAGTTTCAGGAAGCAACGACGGAAACGCTGGCGCGGGAAATCGAGGAGGAAATCGGATCCCGGGCAGCCATCGGTCCGTTGCGCTTTGTCATCGAGAACTTCTTCACCCTGGAGGGGCGGACGGTCCATGAAGTCGGCTTCTATTACGAGACCGAACTACTCCGCCCCCTGCCTTTCCACGAAAGTGAGGTCGTCCACCGTTGTCGCGACGGTTCCAACGACCTGGAATTCCGCTGGATTCGCCCCACGGCAAGCACGCTTGACGAATATGACCTGAAGCCCTTTCCGCTCCGTGCGTTGATCGCCGGCACGTCGAGCGACATCACGCATCTGGTCTATCGAGATCATGCCACTTGAGAGATTCCTGACGAGCCTCACGGTCTGCGGAAGAGCGCCAGACTGCGGCCTTCGAGCTCAAAATCCTTTTCCTTGGTGATCACCAGGCCGCGCTTCGAAAGATCGGACGTGGTGAGTTCCAGCACCCAGCCGCCCTCGCCGAATTGCGGGATGCGGAAGGGAACATTTCCTTCGAACGGGTTGAAGAGCAGCAGGACGTCGTGCCAGACGCCTTCCTGCCCCTTGAGATCCTCCCGGCCGATATGCAGGCCGAGTGTCGTGCCGTCATCCCAATGCTCGGGCTTCTGCTCGCCGCCGCCGGCATTGAACCAGTTCACCTCCATGCCGTCGCGCCAGTTTTCACGCCTCAGCAACGGCTGTTCCTGACGCAGCTTGATCAGGCAACGCGTAAACTCCCGCAGTTCTTCGCAGGTCTCCGGCAAGTTCTCCCAGTGGACCCAGGAAATCTCGTTGTCCTGGCAATAGCCGTTGTTATTGCCCATCTGGCTGCGGCCGAACTCGTCGCCGGCAAGCAGCATCGGCGTACCGTGCGAAAAGAAGAGCGTCGCGAGGAAATTGCGCTTCTGACGCTCGCGGATCGCGTTGATCGCCTCGTCATCGGTCGGGCCTTCGGCGCCGTAATTGTAGCTGTGATTGTCGTTATGGCCGTCGTTGTTGTCCTCGCCGTTCGCCTCGTTGTGCTTTTCGTTGTAGGAGACGAGATCGTTGAGCGTGAAGCCGTCATGGGCGGCGATGAAGTTGACGCTTGCCCAGGGCCGGCGGCCGCGCTGGTCGTAGAGATCGCCGGAGCCAAGCAGCCGGGCAGCGAAATCGGTCGAGACATTGGTCCCTTTCCAGTATTCCCGCACGGTATCGCGATACTTGTCGTTCCACTCTGACCAGCCGGGCGGAAAGCCGCCAACCTGATAGCCGCCGGGACCGATATCCCAGGGCTCGCCGATCAGCTTCACCTTCCACAGCATCGGGTCCTGCGTCATCGCGTCGAAGAAGCCGCCGCGCTGGTCGAAACCCTGCGGCTCGCGACCGAGGATGGTGCCGAGGTCGAAGCGGAAGCCATCGACATGCATGGCATCGGTCCAATAGCGGAGCGAATCCATGATCAGTTGCAGCACGCGCGGATGCGAGGTGTTCACCGTGTTCCCGGTGCCCGTATCGTTGATGTAGTAGCGATGCTGATCCGGCATGGTCCGGTAATAGGAAAAGTTGTCGATACCCTTGAATGAGAGCGTCGGGCCGAGTTCGTTGCCTTCCGCCGTATGGTTGTAGACCACGTCGAGGATCACCTCGATGCCGGCATCATGGAAGGCCCGCACCATGTCGCGAAGACCCTGGATCCCTCTCGGACCGTAGTAGCACGGGGCCGGCGCGAAGAAGCCGAGCGTGTTGTAGCCCCAATAGTTCTTCAGGCCTTTGTCCAGGAGATGCTGATCATCGGGGAAATAATGGACGGGCATCAGTTCGACCGACGTGATGCCGAGGCTCTTGATGTAGTCGACCGAAGCCTTGTGGCCCATGCCCTCGTAGGTGCCGCGGAGCTCTTTCGGGATCGCCGGGTTGAGCTGGGTGAACCCCTTGACGTGAGTTTCGTAGACGATCGCAGCCGGCCACGGGATGCTTGGGCGATTCTGATCCTGCCAGTCGAACGCATCCGGATCGATCACCCGGCATTTCGGCATGAAGGGCGCGCTGTCGCGCTCGTCAAACGTCAGGTCCTTGTCTTCATTCTGCAGGTCATAAGCGAAAAGCGCCTCGTTCCACTGCACATCACCGACAAGCTCGCGGGCGTATGGATCGATGACCAGTTTGTTCGGATTGAAGCGGTGACCGTTTTCCGGATCGTAGGGTCCGTGGACGCGAAAGCCGTAAAGCGCGCCGGGCTTCAGGCCGGGAACATAACCGTGCCAGATCTCGTGCGTATATTCCGGGAGTTCGAGACGCGCAGTCTCGATCCTGCCGCTCTCGTCATAAAGGCAGAGTTCGACGCGTTCCGCATGCGCCGAGAAGATCGCGAAATTGACGCCCTCGCCATCAAAATTGGCCCCAAGCTGGTGCCAGGAGCCCGGCTCAATGACGATATTGCTCGATTTGGTATCCATGCCACACCTGATGAAAGATTCGCGGAACAATGGTGCGACACAGCATTTCGTTCCCTCGGCCTTCGAGATTACGGGTTATTCGATCCCGAAGGCGCAGGATCTGCGGGCGGATTGTTCGTCGTCCCAGAGGGTGAGGTGGCCGGGCTTTGTCCTCCGGTACCGGTTTGCGGCGTAGGATCCTTGTCCGCCGGAGCTGTCGCATTCGACTGTTGCGGAGACGTGTTGTTGATCGGGTCGTTCTGGTTTTCGCCACTGTCGCTGCAAGCACTCAAGAGCATGAGGACAGAAAGGGCGGCGATCAAGCGTTTCATGTCCGGTCTTCCCCTTCGGATGTGCCGGATGCAGCCCGGCGGCGTGTATCGAGCGCAATGACCTTTTCAACGGCAGCAATATCTTCCGCCGCCGCGACCGGGATGGGGTCGCCGGCAATGGCTTCCAGGACTTCCGGTGCCAGCGCTCCGTTGCGGATCACATATTCCAGTGCTTCACGGGTCTGACGTTCTGCTTTCAATTGCGCGTAGAGGGCCAGGATCAACCGGTCGCGAACATCGCGTCCATGCTGGTCAGCCCCTGATTTGATGACTTGCGCCATGGTCTTCTCCATGTCCTTGTTCAGGAGGCCAACTTTCGGCGGGGCTGATTGTTCCCTCCTGAAAAGCCTCCCCTATCTTCATCAGGAAACAAAACATGACGAGGAGGCAACCTATGTCCGTGATGACGCCGGAGGAGCTGGAGGGGCGGTTGAACGCCCACCGAGAATTGCTGATCGAGCTTCTGGCCGCGATGATCGGCGGCGAAGTCACCATCACCGCTTTCCTGCAGCGGCTGAGGGATGACGCGACTTTCAAGGACAGCGAAGAAGACCCGGGGGTGATCCCTGAAGAAGCGTTTGCGATCGAGAATTCGGCTGCCCGTGAAGTGCGCGCGATCCTCGAAGCGGCCCGTGCCCGGGCGGAAGCGGATGGTCGTTAACCATAGCGCTTCACATTTATGACGATCTCGCCACGTTTATGGCCATTTCATGGAACTAGAATGCCGCTTTCACGTTCATCTACCACCGATGCGGAGGGAGGCGTCTATGGTCAGGGAATGGGTGGAGGCAGCAGGTTTCGTTCTGGTGATCGCAGCCTGCTACATGATGGTCGTTCCGGTCTGATACCGGTTTTCCGGACTCCTGGGGAGGAGAGCGTGGCCTGAAACTTCAGGGCACCCTGCTCTCGCGGCCGGCAAAGAAGGCTGCGAGAGCGGCAAAGTCCTCTTCCTTCAGCTTGCTGGCGACCTCGATCATGAGGTGGCTGAACGATGACCCGCCTCGGACGCCTGCATGGAAGAGCTGGAGCTGACGCATGATATAGGCGGCGTTCTGGCCCGAAATACGCGGATAGGCGGGATTTCCTCCGGGTTTTTCATGACAGCTGAAGCAGGCGGGAACCTTGTCCGCCGGCCTTCCCTTTTCGGCAAGTTCTTTTCCTTTTTCGATCAACTGCGCATCAGCAGGAGAAACCGCGCGCGGCGGCCGCGCCTGTTTCGCGTAATAGCGCGCAAGCTCCGGCAGGCTTTCATCGGCCAACGTGCCGACCGCCACCTCCATGACGCCACTCGGCCGCTGCCTTTGCGCATAGGCGCGCAGGCTGTTGAGCAGATAGGGCTCCGACTGGCCGGCGAGGCGCGGAATGATGCTGTCATTGGTAAGCCGCTTTTCCGCGTGGCAGCTCTCGCAGGTGATCGGCAGCGGCGAAACCTCGCCCGCATTGCCGATGCCGTGCAGGCCGGAGACCTGCAGATAGGCGTTGGTGTCCATCTCCGGCAGCTTTCGCAGGAAGGCGACCATCGCCCAGACCTCGTCGTCGCGCATTTGCGTCGGCCAGGCAGGCATGCCGGTGAAGCGCACGCCATGCTTGACGATCTCGAAAAGCTGCGCATCGGTCCAGGTCGGTACCACGGTCTTCAGGTCGGGCGGGGGGGGAAGCATGGCGCGCACCGCATCCGACCGGCTTTGCGCCGGCGAGCCGTGACAGATGGCGCAGCCCGTTTCGAAATGACCTGCAGCCGGCGGCAGGAGCGCCGGATTGTCAAGCGGGAGCGCCTCGACGGACAATGCAGCGGTGCGGACGGAATTCCGCATGACCCAATGCAGGAACCAGTCCGTCGCAGCCCAATGGCCGCTGCTCGCCCCGACGCTCATAAGACCGGACCAGGCGACCAGAAGCCCAAGCACAGGCAGCACGATGACCAGGACAATCAGATGCTTCCAGCGGATCATCATAGAGCTTTCCTCCCCAACGGCTCTGGCACATTGTCTCCCAGCGTCCGGGCAAGCAGGGCAATGCCGCCGGCGAGGTAGACGACGGCACCAACCAGCAGCATGACCACCCCGCCGACCTGCTGATCCGCCGCCGCTGTCAGCGTCACGCCCAGACAGCTTGCCTCCCCGCCACCGTAAAGCGGACGAGGCGAAAGAGAAAGAAGCGCTCCAAGCAGTGTCATATGCATGGAGGTGAAGAGGAGCCCGAACGTGCCGGAAAGCCGACGCTCTTCCCGTCCGCTCGATGTCCCGCCGAGGCAGGAAAGCCAGAGCGCCAGTCCTGCGCCTAGGAAGATTGCCTGTTCGATGGCCGCGAAAAGGACGGAGGATTCCGACAGGGCCCGCATTGCCGGGACATGCCAGACCCACACGGCGAAGAGTTCGGCAACAGAAGCAATGAGCGGCGTCATCCAGGCACAGCCGGCGGTAAAATCGAAACGCGTCCCGGAAAGCGCGATGGCGATCAGCGGCGCGGCGCCCGCGACCACGCCCATATGGGCGATCATGTGAACCGAGAAGGATGTCCGGTCGGCCAAAGGCAGGAGGACAATCCAGAGCAGGAACAGCATAACTGAGCCGACAATCAATGCTGCACGCTTGAACGCCGAGAAGGATGGCATGGCGTCACCGCGAACTCCCTCCGATCTCCCCCCTTGTGGGGGAGATGTCGCCGAAGGCGACAGAGGGGGGTGTGACGACAGTGCGGCAGATGGAGAGATCAATTCCCCGGGCAGATACCCCCCTCTGCCCTGCCGGGCATCTCCCCCACAAGGGGGGAGATCGGCAAGAGGCACCGCTTTCCGTCCCATATCCGCCTGTCTCCTTCTCATGGCTGGCACTCCGCGATGAACATCAGCGGGATGGCCATATAGGCGACAGCCACGAAGCTGAGGCCGGACAGCAGCAGCGTGGCAAAGCCCTGGAAATATCTGCGATCTTTGCGGGTCGGAGCGTCATGCGGCGGATCGCCGGAGCCAAAACCCCATTGCCGCCAGGCGAGATAGGCCGAGAGAACGATCATCGCCAACGCCAGCAGGGTGAAGACAGCAAGCGCAAGGCGGACGGTATCGAACGAAATATCGGAGGCAAGCCCCCTGGCGCAGAAGATTGCAAAGGTCGCGTAGCAGACGATGAAATGCAGCGCCCAGACCGTCGGCGCGGTAAACAGTGTCCACAAGCTCTCGACTTCACGCGGAATGACGCTCTTCATGCGCTCACCATCGGGAAAAGGCCGATGACGCCGAAAGTCACCACGGCGGTCACCGCCATGAAGTGCCAGTAAAGCGCGACATTGCGGATATCCTGGTCGTATTCGGCCGTCATCCTGCCCGCAAAACTGCGAGCCAGGCAGTAGAGTTGCATGATCGCGCCGACTGCTGCATGCGCCACCGTCCAGATCGCCAGAATCCAGACTGTCGCCGGATAAACGTTGGCTGTCGGGTCCATGCCATGGACGTAAGGTCCGGCAAGGCCTGCAAATGAAGCCGCGACCGTAACGGTAAAAGCCGCAACCAGCGCCATGCGCGCACCGATCGCCCCCTTGTTGTTGAACTCGCGGGCCAGCAGCGTCAGGACCCAGGCGACCACGAAAAGCACCAGCGCCACAATCGGCCAGAAGGTCCCTGGCCCGGAAACGACGGCGGTGAAATCCTCGTGGATGGTCCAGTAGAAGAAATAGCCGAAGACGAGGCTCGCAAACGCCGTGCCGTCGCCGACCATGGTGATGAACATCGCCCACCACCCGACCGAGGCAGGGCCGGAAACATAGATCGGCAGCTTCAGGCCAAGCCCGACATCGATCTCCGACGCTTCCGGAATAGGCGCAGTGCCGGTCCACAGCCAGACGATGATCGCGATGAAGGTAATGATGGCGAACACGATCGTCGTGATCCACCAATGAAACGTCAGTGCGATGAAAACGCCGCCGAGTGCCATGGCCGCAATAATCGTCACATAGGAAAGGCCGCCCACCCGCAGACATTGGATCGGCTCTGCATCGAGCACGGAGGTGACCAAGGTCTCGCGCTCCCCGGATTTCGCATCCGGCAGGTAATAGCGCCCTTCCTCGATATTCCGCCGAAGATCCGGCTGGTCCCAGAGCGGATAGCGGCTGGTGATGATCGGCACCGAACGCATGCCCCAGCTTTCTTGCGGGTCGTTCGTCCATTCCAGTGTGCCGGAATTCCACGGGTTGAGGTTGCGCTCGCGGGGCCCGGGCTTCGGGCGGACAATATCGATCACGAGGGTCGCCACGCCGGCCGCGAAGACGAAGGCGCCAACCGTCGAGAGAAGGTTGAACCAGTCCCAGCCGATACCTTCCGGATAGGTGAAGACGCGCCGCGGCATGCCGCGCAGGCCGGAGAAATGCATCGGGAAGAAGGCGATGTTGAAGCCTGAGAACATCAGCCAGAAGGCGACCTTACCCCAGAAATCGCTGAGTTTCTTTCCGGTAAAGAAGGGGAAATAGTAGTAGATGCCGGCGACGACCGGGAACAGCATGCCGCCGATCAGCACATAATGCAGATGGGCGACGACGAAATAGGTGTCGTGTGCCTGCCAGTCGAACGGCACCAGCGCCACCATGACGCCGGTCAACCCGCCGATCACGAAGATGATCAGCCCGCCGGCGCCGAACAGCATCGGCACGGAGAAGATGACGCGGCCCGCCAGCATCGTGGCGATGAAGACGAAGATCTGCACGGCGGTCGGAATGGCAACGGCCTCCGACGCCGCCGAGAAGAAAGCGAGCGAGATCTGCGGCAGGCCGGTGGCGAACATATGATGCACCCAAAGCCCGAAGCTCAGGAAACCCGTGCCCACGGCTGCCAGCACGATCCACGAATAACCGACGATCGGCCGCTGCGAGAAGGTCGGGACGATCATCGCCATCAGCGCGATCGCAGGCAGGAAGATGATGTAGACTTCCGGATGGCCGAAGATCCAGAAGAGGTGCTGCCAGAGCAGCGGATCGCCTCCCCTCTCCGCGTCGAAGAAGGGCCAGTCGAACATCCGCTCCATCTCGAACAGGATGTCGCCCGCGATCAGCGGGGGAAAGGCGAAGAGGATCATTCCTGCGACGATCAGCAGATACCAGGCGAACATCGGCATCAGATTGATGCGCATGCCGGGCGCCCGGCATTTCATGATGCCGACGATGATCTCGACCGCCGCGGCGATCGAGGCCACTTCGATGAAGGAAAGGCCGAGCAGCCAGATATCCGCGCCGATGCCGGAATATTCCTCGTCGGTCGCAAGCGGCGGATACATGAACCAGCCGGCATTCGGCGCGGCATTGAAGAAGATCGAGCCGCACACGAAGATGCCGCCGATGAGAAAACTCCAGAAACCGAAGGCCGAAAGCCGTGGGAACGGCAGTTCACGGGCGCCGAGCATGGAGGGCAGCAGGAAGATCGCGATCGCCTCGAAGATCGGCACCGCGAACAGAAACATCATCACCGTGCCGTGCAGCGTGAAGGCCTGATTGAAGAGATCGGCGGAGATGAGATCGTTCTCCGGCACTGCAAGCTGCAACCGCATCAGCAGCGCCAGCAGGCCGGCAAACAGCATGAAGGCAAACGCGGTGACGCCGTACCAGAGGCCGATCTGGCTGTTGTTGACCGAGGTCCAGTAACGGATGCCCTTCGGCGTCTCCCACACCTTGCGGAGCCGTTCTTCCTGAGCGGCCCTCTCCTGAGGCGAGAAATTGCCCAATTCCTCGGTCATCTGAGCCCCTTCAGGTAAGCGGCGATCCGGTCGATCTCGGCATCCGGCAGCATGGAAAAATGCGGCATGCGGGCTTCCGGCTTGATCGCGCCGGGGTCGCGGATGAAGCGGGCGATATGTTCCTCCACATTCTCCAGAGTGCCGGCTGCGACCGAGCCACGTTCTCCGAAGGCGGTGAGATCCGGCCCGATCGTGCCGCGCGCCTCGGTTCCGGAGATCGCATGGCAGCCGTCACAGCCCTGTTTCAGGAAAAGCGCCAGTCCGTCCATATCCTCGGTGCCGGATGCAACCTGCCGTGCAGCCATCCAATTCTCGAAATCCTGCGCCTCCATGGCGAGTACGGTGAACGCCATCAGCGCATGCGACGAACCGCAGAATTCCGCACAGACGCCGCGATAGGTGCCGGACTTTTCTGCCATAAGGGTGAGCTGGTTGTCGCGGCCGGGGATCATGTCCATCTTGCCGCCAAGCACGGGAATCCAGAAGGAGTGGATGACGTCGGGCGATTTGAGCGAGAAGATGACACGCTCCCCGACCGGAATCCGTACCTCGTTCGCCGTCTCGAATGCGACCGTGCCGTCTTGCCGGAGGTACCTCACACGCCACCAGAACTGCTCGCCGGTGACCTCGATGCGACGCACGCTGCCAGCCTCTCCCTGGAACCACGGCCGGATGTTCGGCATCAGCCAGACGGCATAGGCAAGCAGTGCTGCCAGCACGACGGTGGGAAAGATTGCGCCTCCCCAGAGGATGAGCTGACCGGCACCCTTTTCCGAATGAACACGCCGCTTGCGCGCGGCATAAAACAGCAGACCGACCACCGCGAGCCATATCACCGCGCCACCGATCAGCATGGTGAAGAAAAGCGTCGCGACATGCGCCGCCTCGCGCCCGGCAGGATCGAGCGCCGATTGAATGCCGGAGCATGAAACGAGCAACGGACAGAAAAAAGGTGCGGAGGCGATCGGCCGGACCGATCGGCAATAGCTGCCCTTGATGCCCTGCTGACCGAGGCTCCTTTTTGATCGGATTGGCCGGCGGCAGGGGCCGGTCAAGCGGTCATCATCCATTCAGCATGCACCCGGGCCAGAGGTCGTTTGCGACAGGAGATCACAGAAACGGTTGGCAAAAACACGCAGGCCGGAATTTTGTTCCAATGCCTGCGATAACTTTCTGTAACAGGCTGTGAAAAACGTGGAACGAATTCGCCACAGGGGGGTTTGCATTTTCGTGAGGGCAGACGCCCTTGTTCGCGCGACGGGAGATTATCATGCGACACTTTTTCAAAATGCTCAGGAACAGACTGAAGGGGACCCGGCAGGAGAAGAAGACGTTTGCCGTTGAACACCCGGAAGACGTGCAGGTCGTCGTACCTGAAGCCGTTGTCCTTCCGCTGCCGAAGGCACCTCGTGACGAAATCTGCGTTCCTGCCTCCATCAACGGCCGAGACCTTTCCAGCGGCCGCCTCTGAGCCCAACAGCAATGGAATTCGACTGAAAGGAGCACAGCATATGACCGCTATTGATACCGCTTCCATCCTGATCCTTGCCACTGACGGCTACGAACGCTCGGAACTGCGGGTCCCGCTCGATGAGTTGCGGAAACGCGGCGCGAATGTGAAGGTCGCCTCGATCAAGACCGGCGAAATCAAGAGCTGGGACAAGAAGGACTGGGGCGATACAATCGGTGTCGATCTGGAGGCAAAAAACGTCAAGGTCGAGGATTTCGACGCCCTCGTTCTACCCGGCGGCCAGATCAATCCGGACCTCCTGCGCGCCAACGAGGATGCCGTGCGCGTCGTGCGTGATTTCGTGAAGAGCGGCAAGCCGGTTGCGGCGATCTGCCATGGTCCCTGGCTGCTGGTCGAGGCTGACGCCCTGCGCGGCCTGAAGGCGACATCCTACCGCTCGATCCGCTCAGACATCCGCAATGGAGGCGCCTCCTGGAAGGACGAAGCAGTCGTCGTCGATAACGGCATCATCACCTCGCGATCGCCGAGCGACCTGCCGCAGTTCGTTGACAAGATCGTCGAGGAAGTCCAAGAAGGACGCCACAATCGCCGGGCTGCGTAGAATTACGCCCGCTCGGCCTCGGCCGCCCGCTGCTCCTCGCGGGCGGTCGTCGCGGGAACATCGGACACTTCCCGCAGGAATGCCAACAGACGCCGCTCGTTCGACCTCAAGCCCCTCGGACCGCTCAATACGGTCTCGTCCGCCATCACCTTTTCAAGCGGCGCGATATCTTCAGACAGCGCAAGAATCCCCGGATGGATATAACTTGACCGGCAGACCGCAGGTGTATTGTGCAGGGCAGCCGATGCTGCATTGGCCATCGTTTTGATCTTCGGGCGGCCACCATTCATCTCCATCGCCTCCCACGCCGCCATGAACGCTGTGAGACTGCCACCCCAGGTACGGAATGTCTTGGCCGAGATGGCAAAGCCCGCCGCCTTGGCAAGATAGGCGTTCAACCGTCCTGAATCGACCGGATGCGGCACGCCCTGCTCGTCCGGCCAGGAAAAAAGCTGCCGGCCGGGCAGGTCCGCAATGTCCTCGAGGATGCGCTGCAGACGCGGATGCCTCAAGGTATGCCGGACACGCTTGCCGCCCTTGGCCGTGAAGCGAAGCAGGATCGTATCGCCCGAGAGGGTCATATGCCGCTTGAGCAACGTCGTGGCGCCGTAGGTCTTGTTTTCCTTTGCATAAGCGCGATTGCCGACACGCAGATGCGTCGCATCCAGAAGGGCCACCAGAGCGGCGACAACCGTATCGGACCCCTCGAGATCAAGCGCGAGATGCCGCTTCACCTTGCGGCGTATGCGCGGCAGCGCCTCACCGAACCGGATGAGCTGGTCGAACTTCTGCTCGCTGCGGAAATTCTGCCAATCGGAATGGTAGCGATACTGCTTCCGCCCGCGGGAATCATAACCCGTTGCCTGAAGGTGCCCGCGCGGATCAAGGCAGATCCAGACATTCTCATAGGCCGGCGGCAGGCCGAGAGCGGCGATCCGGCGCCGTTCCTGATCATCCGTCAGCAAGCTCCCGTCGGGCAGACGGTAGCAGAAACCCCTGCCGCGGCGGAGCCGCCGGATGCCCGGCTCCGTATCGCTGACATAGGTGAGGCCGGTGATTTCGAGAAAACCCTGATCGATATCGAGCGAGTTGAGACGGGCGTCCATGTCCATGGCCGCTTAACGGCAAGCATATCAACTTCGTTCCAGCGATGTAGCCGGCGATCAGATCACGATGTCCTTGAGGCTTTCGGTACCTTCGCCCCGCTCGAAAGACGAACGCGGCGCAGTCAGTATCCAGCAGAGCCCCTCGGATCGGAAATCCACGTCGACCTGCCCTGAAAAAGCTGCTGCCGCATGGCGCTTGATGATCGTCGTGCCGAAACCGGTCCGTGCCGGCTCGTGGACCGGCGGGCCATCCCTTTTCTCCCAAACCAGCCGGAGATTGGGTTCGCTACCGGCCTCGTCGAGCACATCCTTCCAGGCGATACGGACCTTGCCCTGCGGCACGGAAAGAGCCCCGTACTTCACGGAATTCGTGGCAAGCTCATGCAGGATGAGGCCAAGATTCTGCACCGCCTCGGCCTTCAGTATGAAATCCGCGCCTTGCAACTCCACCCGGTCGGCCACTTCGGCAAAGGTGCTCATGTGGATTTCCACCACGCGCCGGATCGACACCCCGGCCCACTGCTCCTTCGCGAGCGCCTCGATCGATTTCCCGAGGCCCTGCAAACGGTTGCCGATCGCCTTCTGGAATTCCTCCATCGTGGTGTCCTTCCGCGCGAGCTGGCGCATCATCGCCTGGACAAGCGTGAGGATGTTCTTCGTACGGTGCACGAGTTCATGCAGGATAAGGTGGATGCGGTCCTCTGCCTGGCTGCGGTCGAAAGAAGCATTCGAAAGCGCAATGGCCACCTGATTCGCTTCTCTGATCTTCGTCTCCACCGGAGACACGATCTCGCCCTTGCCGATACGTTCGGCCATTTCCGCGATCTGACGGATCGGGATGCGAAGCTGACGGCCGACAAGCCAGGCGATCAGCATGCCGACGGCAAGGAAAACAGCGCCACCCGAGATCAGCTGCCGCCATGTGGTCAGAATGCTCGCCTGCGCTGCATCGATCGGCCCCCAGACCACGGCCTTCCATGTCCAGCCGGTGATCTGCGCATAACCGTACATCTGCTTCAACTCGCCATCGACATCCTCGATCGTCCCCTTGAAGCCGGTCATCAGCTTGAGCGTATCGGCCGGGAAAGCCGTGCCCGACGACAGCGCATGGGCACCCAAAGAGGTAACCACGTGTCCCGAACCGTCAACGATCGCGACCGTCCAGCCCTCGGAAAGCCCCTCAGTGGAGATGAGCTTCTGCAGGTCTTCGGCATTCTGGGTGATGATCATTGCCGCGCCCGAGGCGGAAACCTCCCTGGGCAGCGGCATGCTGATATTGAAAACGTGCTTTCCGCTGGTGGTGCCGAAAAAGACGTTGGAAGCCTCGGTCACGCGGCGACTGAGCACCGATTCGAGCGCCGGCATGTTGGATACCTTGCCGAGGGGCGTCCCGAAAGGCAGGCGTGTGTTGAGCTGCTGCTGGCCCGCGGCATCGACCAGGATGACATAGAGTGAATTCGACCGCAGGCTGTTCTGTGTCCTGTTGTGGAAGGCGCGCAGATCGCGCCTTTCCAGTTCAGGGGACGTGACGAGCAGCCGCAGCGTCGTCGCCATGTCCTGCAATTCGCGATCTATCGATCGCGCAATAAGCTGCGCATCCTCGGCTGTCTCGTTCGCCAGGATTTCGCGTTCGTTCGCCTCGAGCTCCATCATCAGATAGGCGACGAAAACCAGCAAGGGCAACGCAACGCCGACAGCGAGCGCAACCAGATAAGCGCCGATGGGCGCCGTCGGGAAAAACCGCGAAACCCTAATCATTCCGCGCATTTACCCAAAAGGAAAAACGCAGGCGCCTATGTCACCTGCCCCCGTATTCATTTTAGCATCCCGCCTTTTGCTAATACAACTAGCGGGTCTTTCTAACCGGTTTTGAAAGCTTGGCCAAGGATTGATTGCTGACCATACGCTTCTCCAAAAGGCACAATCCTCCGCCGGAAGGAGGCCTCCCGGCACCGCCTGCAAGCCGAAGGGTAAAAGGGCCGAACCTGCCCGCGTCAATCGATGCGGCCGGTCGTTTCCGGATCGAAGACGACCGCCTTGTCGAGATTGAAGGCGAAGGGGAATTTCTGGCCGACCGAGACATGCACATCGGCACGGGTGCGGGCCGTGAAGCTTGCCCCATCCAGCCTGCCGATCACGAACGTGTCGGAACCCGTCGGCTCGACCATGGTCACATCCGCTTCGATTTGCGCCACGGAACGCACCTGCGGATCGAGAAGGCCGGTGTCGGTAATCGCTTCCGGACGCAGCCCCAGGATGATCTCCTTACCATCGGCGAGGCTCTTCGTAACGGACGGCGGCATGGCGACCTTGACGTTCTCGTTGCCGAAAAGCACAATTGCCTGTGCACCGTCCGAGGAAACGACGTTGCCCTTCAGCATGTTCATCGCCGGCGAGCCCATGAAGTCCGCAACAAACAGGTTGGCCGGACGATTATAGATTTCCGAAGGCGTCCCGACCTGCTGCACGGTGCCTTCCTTCAAGACGACGATCTTGGTGGCCAGCGTCATCGCCTCGATCTGGTCGTGGGTGACGTAGACGATCGTCGCATGGGTGTTCTGGTGCAGCGCCTTGATCTCGGCGCGAACCTCAACACGCAGCTTGGCATCGAGGTTCGAGAGCGGCTCGTCGAACAGGAAGACGCGCGGCTGGCGGACAAGCGCCCGGCCCATGGCGACGCGCTGGCGCTGGCCGCCGGAAAGCTGGCTCGGACGGCGCTTGAGCAGATGCTCGATCTGCAGCGTCTTTGCGACCTGCTTCACTGCCGCCTCGCGGGCGGCCTTGTCGACGCCGCGCATTTCCAGCGCGAAAGCGATGTTTTCCTCCACCGTCATATTCGGGTATAGCGCGTAGGACTGGAAGACCATCGCGATGTCGCGCTTCGAAGGATGCAGATCGGTCACCACCTGACCGTCGATGACGATATCGCCCGACGACGGCGGCAGAAGGCCGGCGATCGCGTTCAGAAGCGTGGACTTTCCGCAGCCCGACGGACCGACAAGGACCAGGAAGCCGCCCTTTTCGAGATCGATATTGATGCCCTTCAGGATCTCGACATTGCCGATCTTCTTGCGAATGTCCTTGATTTCAAGAAAGCTCATAAGCGGTCATCCCTTGACTGCGCCGGCCATCAGGCCACGCACGAAATAGCGTCCGGCGACGATATAGACGAACAGGGTCGGCAAGGCGGCGAACACGGCTGCGGCCATGTCGACATTGTATTCCTTGACGCCGGTGGAGGAGGAAACGAGGTTGTTGAGCGCAACCGTCATCGGCGAGGCTTCGCCCCCCGCAAACGATACGCCGAACAGGAAGTCGTTCCAGATATTGGTGAACTGGTAGATGATGGTGACGACGATGATCGGCCCCGAACTCGGCAGCAGAATGCGCCAGAAGATGCGGAAGAAGCCGGCGCCGTCGATCATCGCGGCCTTCACGAGTTCGTCCGGGAAGGCCTCGTAATAGTTGCGGAAGAACAGCGTCGTGAAGCCGAGACCGTAGATCACGTGCACCATCACGAGGCCGGTCGTTGAGTTCGACAGCCCCATCAGGCCGAGCAGCCGCGCCATCGGAATGAGAACGGCCTGGAACGGAATGAAGCAGGCAAACAGCATCATGCCGAAGATGATCTTGTGACCCGGGAAGCGCCACTTGGTCAGCACGTAGCCGTTCAGCGCGCCGAGCAGGGTCGAAATGATCACCGCCGGAACGACCATCTTGATCGAATTCCAGAAATAGCCCTTGATGCCGACGCAGGAGACACCGATGCAGGCCTCGCCCCAGGCCCTCACCCAGGCGGCGATCGAAGGCTCGCGCGGCAGGGCCAGCATGTCACCGCCGCGGATTTCGTCGAGCGGTTTCAGCGATGTCGTGAGCATCACATAGAGCGGCAGCAGGTAGACGACCGCCAGGATGATCAGGGCCGCGTAGATGAAATAGCGGGCGGTGCGGGCCGAACCGGCGCTGATGGTTTCGTTCGCAGCGCTCATTGCTTCTTCTCCCGCAGTTCCGAATAAAGATACGGCACGATGATCGCGGTGATGCCCATCAGCATCATGACCGCGCTGGCCGAACCGACATTCATCTGGTTGCGCGTGAACGTGTAGGAATACATGAAGGTCGACGGCAGTTCGGTCGCATTGCCCGGTCCGCCGCCGGTGAGCGCGATGACCAGGTCGTAGGACTTGATCGCCATATGCGCCAGCACGATGAAGGCGGAGAGGAAGACGGGGCGAAGCAGCGGTATGATGATGCGGCGGTAGATGGCGACGTTCGACGCGCCGTCGATCTGCGCGGCCTTGACGATCTCGCCGTCGATGCCGCGAAGACCGGCGAGGAACATCGCCATCACGAAGCCGGATGCCTGCCAGACGCCGGCGATGACGACGGTGTAGATCGCCATCTTCGGGTTGACCAGCCAGTCGAACCTGAAGCTTTCCCAGCCGAGATTGTGCATGGTGTTCTCAAGCCCGAGGCCGGGATTCAGGAACCACTTCCACGCCGTACCGGTGACCACGAAGGAGAGCGCCATCGGATAGAGGAAAATCGGCCTGAGCACCCCTTCGGCGCGGATACGCTGGTCCATCAGGATGGCGATGAACAGGCCGAGCGCAATGCAGATGCCAATGTAGAGAACGCCGAAGATCGCCAGATTCTGCATGGCCACATACCAGTTCGGCTGCGACCAGAGACGGTAATAGGCATCGAACCCGCCCCACTTGTAGACCGGCAGGATACGGGAGGTGGTGAAGGACAGATAGACGGTCCAGAGGATGAAGCCGTAGACGAAGATAAGGATCACCGCGAAAGAGGGCGCCAACACGATCTTCGGCAGCGCATTGCGCAGTCCATCTGCAATCGAGCGCCCTTGTCTCTGCGGCTCCACAACCGGAACCGGTTCGATTGTCGTCATCATGACCTCCGGCAAACACCAGAAAGAAGGAAATTTGAAAAGTGGCCGGGATCGCCTCCCGGCCACTCAAGCTTCAGTAATTTGCGATCAACCGATCACTTGGCGGCAGCGACCGCTTCCGGCAGGCGCTTCAGCGCTGCATCGGTAGTGAGCTGACCGTTGAGGTGCTGGGTGATGACGTCCAGCATGGCTTCCTTGATGGCAGCCGGCTGGGCGTAGCCATGGGCGAGCGAGCCCATCATCGTGCCCTTCGAAGCAGCCTCGGCGAGATCCTTCATGCCCTTCTTGCCGCAATCATCGAACTTTTCGTCCGAGACGTCGGTACGGGCCGGAACCGAACCCTTGACCGTGTTGAAAGCGATCTGGAAGCCCGGATCCTCGACGGCGGACGCCATCTTGAGCTGGGCGTCGCGCTGGTCGTCGCCGACGTCGAACATCATGAACTGGTCGGCATTGAAAAGCACGGAGCCCTGAGTGCCGGGGAAGCGGATGCAGACGAAGTCGGTGCCCGGCTTCTTGTTGGCGCGCAGCCATTCGCCCTTCGACCAGTCGCCCATCTCCTGCGCGCCGGCCTTGCCTTCGATGACCATGGCGGTCGACAGGTTCCATTCGCGGCCCGAGAAGTTCGGGTCGAAATAGGTGCGGATCTTCGACATGGTGTCGAAAACCTTCTTCATCGTGTCACCGGAAAGCGCTTCTGGATCGAGGTCGAGGACGGCTTTTTTGTAAAACTCCGGGCCGCCGATGGAAAGAACGACGGCTTCCCACATCGTGCCGTCCTGCCACGGAACGCCGCCATGCGCGATCGGCGTGATGCCCTGCTCCTTGAACTTGTCGAGCATGGCGATGAATTCGTCGATATTCGTCGGCGGCTGAAGGCCGGCCTTGTCGAGGGCAGCCTTGTTGATCCACAGCCAGTTGGTCGAGTGGATATTCACCGGAGCAGCGATCCAGTGGCCATCATACTTGGAGAAATCCTGGAGAGCAGCCGGGATGACCTTGTCCCAGCCTTCCTTGGCTGCAAGGTCGTCGAGGTTTGCGGCAACGCCCATTTCCGCCCAGTCGCGGAGGTCGAAGCCGAGAAGCTGGACGGCTGTCGGCGGATCGCCGGCCGTGACGCGGGCGCGAAGCGCGGTCATGGCAGCGGAGCCGGCACCGCCGGCAACCGGCATGTCCTTCCAGGCGACGCCTTCCTTCTGGAGGTTTTCCTTCAGCACGTTGAGAGCCGCAGCCTCACCGCCGGACGTCCACCAGTGAAGGACTTCGACACTCTCCTGTGCCTTGGCGGCACCGGCCGTCAGGGCGATGATCGCCGCACCGGCGGCGAATTTGCTGATCATTCGAATATTCATTGAGAAATCTCCCTTTGCATCCGGGCTCCTCTCCGGATATGGCGATTTATAACGATATAAACGCGGTCGGTGTCAACCCAGCCGGAGGATTTTTTGCAGGGTTTCAGATGACGCCTAACATGATGAAAAAACTTGCAAATTTTGAAATCGACAAATTTTTCCTCAGGAATCGAGAAAATTTCCTGACGGCATTTGAAAAATTTGCAACGATGTAGATGAGGCCTGTTCCGATCTCGGAGCAGGAGCGGAGGAAAGAAGACATGTCGCTGGAAGACCTGGAGGACGAGGGTCGGCGGGCGAAGCCGGAGCCTGCAACGGAGAGAGCCGGCGCGGATACGAAGCCCACGCTGAAAACAATCGCCGAAATGACGGGCCTCGCCGTCACCACCGTGTCGCGGGCGCTCGCCGACGCGCCGCAGATCGCGCTTGAAACACGGATGCGCGTACGGCAGGTCGCAGAAGAGATCGGCTATCTGCCGGACCGGGCGGCGCAGCGCCTGCGTACCGGCCGCACCAATGTCATCAGCCTCGTCCTCGACCCGCACGAGGAAATTCTAGGCTATGCGACGTCGATGATCCGGGGACTGACCGAGGCGCTGCGGCGCACGCCGTATCATCTCGTCGTCACACCCCATTTCTCCGACACGCCGCAAATCGACCCGGTGCGCCACATCGTGCGCAACCGCATGGCCGACGGCATCATCTTCACACGCACCGAGCCCTCGGACCCGCGGGTGAAGCTGTTGATGGAGAACGGCTTTCCCTTCATCTGTCACGGCCGGACCGAACTTGCGACCGCCCACCCCTATGTCGATTACGACAATTACGGGTTCGCCTATCAGGCCGCGCGCAAGCTGATTGACGCCGGTGCGAAGAAGCTCTCGATCATCCTGCCGCCGGAGCGGTTCACGTTTGCCCACCACATGCGCCACGGCTTCATGACGGCGGTACGCGAGGAGGGTATCGGCTTCGAGATTGCCAGGGGCGTGACGCTCGACAGCAACTCGAATGACATCCGCGACTATTTCTATCGCCGGATGGGCGAGCCGGAACGTCCCGACGGGTTCATCTGCGGCGGCGAGGTGTCGGCACTCGCGGTCATGGCCGCCGCTTACGACCACGGCCTCGCACTCGGAAAGGATGTACGGCTGGTCGCCAAGCAGACCTCGGGCCTTTTCGATCAGGTTCGTCCACGAGTCGAGACGATCTACGAGGACCTTTCCGAAGCGGGCCTCTTGATGGGGCGGCTGCTCCTCAAGCGCATCGCCGGGCCGGTACCCGTCCACGAACTACAGGCGCTCCAGACGGTCTGACCGCCCGGAGCGCTGCCCGCATGATCCCGTCAGGATGATCATGCGAAGGGAAGGCTTCCAGCGTCTCAATCCTCTTCCTGGAACACCGCCTCGCGCTTTGCCTTGACGCTCGGCAGGAAGACAATCACGAGGACGACAACCGCTATAAAAAGCAGGGCTGCGCTGATTGGACGCGTGACGAACGTGCTCGGATCGCCGCGCGAAAGGATCATCGCCCGTCTCAGGTTTTCTTCGAGAAGCGGACCGAGCACGAAGCCGAGCAGGAGCGGCGCGGGCTCGCAGCGCAGTTTCGACAACACGTAACCGATGAAGCCGAAAAAGGCGACGGAATAGAGATCGTAGACGTTCGAATTGACGCTGTAGACCCCGATCGAGCAGAAGGCCATGATGATGGGGAACAGCACGTAATACGGGATGGTGAGCAGCTTCACCCACAGCCCGATCAGCGGCAGGTTCAGGACGACGAGCATCAGGTTGCCGATCCACATGGAGGCGATGATGCCCCAGAAAAGCGCCGGCTGCTCGACCGCGACATTCGGGCCGGGGACGATACCCTGGATGATCATCGCGCCGATCATCAGCGCCATGACGGGGTTTGCCGGAATGCCGAGGGTGAGCAGCGGGATGAACGAGGTCTGCGCGCCGGCATTGTTGGCCGACTCAGGGCCTGCGACGCCCGCCACCGCTCCATGGCCGAATTCCTGCGGGTTCTTCGAGACCTTCTTTTCGACGGTGTAGGACGCAAAGGCCGCAAGGATCGCCCCACCGCCCGGCAGGATGCCGAGAACCGACCCGATGACAGTGCCGCGCAGCACCGGCGCGATCATCGCCTTGAAATCCTCCTTTGTGGGCATCAGGCCGCTGACCTTGGCCATCAGCACCGTGCGGCTCTTTTCATTTTCGAGATTGCGCAGGATTTCGGCAATGCCGAAGACGCCGACCGCGACCGCGACGAAATTCAACCCGTCCGAATACTCGCGGATGCCGAGTGTGAACCGCGGCGTGCCGGTATAGATGTCCGTGCCGACCAGGCCGAGAAGCAGGCCCAGCACAACCATTGCCAGCGCCTTGACCATCGAGCCATGCGCCAGCGCGATCGAGGAGACGAGGCCGACCACCATCAGCGAGAAATACTCGGCAGCGCCGAACTGGAGGGCGATTTCAGTCAGGGGCGGAGCAAAGATGGCAACCAGGAAAGTCGAGACCGTGCCGGCGAAGAAGGAACCGAGCGCTGCGATCGCGAGCGCCGCACCCGCCTTGCCCTTGCGTGCCATCTGATAGCCGTCAATGGCGGTGACGGCAGACGAGGATTCGCCCGGGAGATTGATCAGGATCGCCGTGGTCGAGCCGCCGTATTGCGCACCGTAATAGATGCCGGCGAGCATGATCAGCGACGAGACCGGTTCGAGCTGGAACGTGATCGGCAGCAGCATGGCGATCGTCGCGGTCGGCCCGATGCCCGGTAGGACGCCGATGAGCGTCCCGAGCAGCACGCCGATCAGGCAGAAGAACAGGTTGGCGAGTGAAGAAGCGGTCGAAAAGCCGAGCGCGAGATTGTCGAGAAGATCCATGCTCAAACCTCAAAGACCGAGCCAGGGCCCGAAGCGGCGGAATGGCAGGCCAAGACCGTAGCTGAAGACCAGGACGCAGAAGATTGTCAGCGCCACGGACAGGACGATTGCCGTAAGCGGCTTCATGCGGCCGGACGCGAAGCAGGCGAAGAGCGCGGTGATGAACAGCGCCGGCACGAAGCCGAGCCCCCTCACCGTCAGCCCGAAGAGGATCGGCGCCGGCAGGATGAACAGCATGCCGCGCCAGGCGATATGGCCGATCGGCTCCCCCTGGACCCGTGCCGACTGGACGAGGATGACCAGTCCGAACAGCATGAGCGCGCAGGCGAGGATGAACGGGAAATAACCCGGCCCCATGCGCAACGCCGTGCCGAGATCGAGTTCAAAGGACTGATAGGCGAAGAAGATGCCGATCGCGATGAACAGCAGTCCGCAGATCAGATTGGTCGTGTCGAATTTCAGAGAATTCATGGTGTCTCCGTAAGGGTGGAGATGCTTGGCCGCGCTGCCCCTCATCCGCCTGTCGGCACCTTCTCCCCGCTTGCGGGGAGAAGGACCTGTGCCGCACCGGCTTCCCGAAACGTAAACGGTGGAGGTATGGCACGTCCCCTCTCCCCGCTCGCGGGGAGAGGGTTAGGGTGAGGGGCGAACTATCCAATCGCCGGTAAAAGTCTCAGTCCGCGTACTGGCCGGCAGCTTCGATGACCGGCTTCCAGCGGGCGATCTCGCCTTCCAGCTTGGCCTTGAGCGCTTCCGGCGTCGCATCGGCTTCCGGCGAAGGCTTGGTGCCGAGCTCGGCGAAGCGGGCTGCGACATTCGGGTCCTTCAACGCCACCTGCAACGCCTTGGAGAGCTTGTCGACCGCCTCCTTGGGCGTGCCCTTCGGAGCATAGATGCCATGCCAGATGCCGACTTCCATCTGCGGCAGCCCGGCTTCCCTGACGGTCGGCAGGTCCTTGAGCACGTCAAGCCGTTCCGGCGAGGTGACTGCATAGGCCTTCACGGTGCCGGCCTGGATCTGCTTGGTCGTGTTGGTCGTCTGGTCGCACATGATATCGACCTGGCCGCCCAGAAGATCGGTCATCGCCGGACCGGTTCCCTTGTAGGGAACGGTGACGAGCGAGGTCTCGATCGCGCTCATGAACAGCATGCCGCACAGATGCGAGGCGGCGCCGATGCCGGCATTGGCGACCGTCACCTTGTCCTGGTTGGCCTTGGCATATTCGATCAGGCCCTTGAGGTCGGTCGCCTCCATGTCCTTGCGGGCGAGAAGCGTCATCGGAACGTCGGTGACGAGGCCGACATATTCGAATGCGTTCAGCGTGTCATAGGGAAGCTTGCGGTAGAGCGTCGCGCTGGTCGCCATGCCGATATGATGAAGCAACAGGGTATAGCCGTCCGCCTCGGCATTGGCCACGCGGGCTGCCCCAAGCGTGCCGCCGGCGCCGCCGACGTTTTCGACGATGATCTGCTGGCCGAGATCCTTCGACATGGATTCCGCGACGAGCCGGGTGACGGTGTCGGTCGGGCCGCCCGCGGCGAAGGGCACGATCATGGTGATCTGGCGTTCCGGATAGCCTTGCGCATTGGCGGAAGCGGAAAAAAGCGAAAGTGCCGCAAGAGCGGTTGCGCCTAAGACGGCGTTCAGGATTTTCATCGGGGTCCTCCAAGATGAAATATATGGCAAAGCCGGCGCTCAAGTCTCCTCCGGCGCCAACCTGGCAGCCATTTGCTGCAAGCCGCGAAAGGCGTTCAACCGGTGCGAAAGTATTAAAACCGCATTTCTGCCGATATCGCGCCGCAACATGGGTGGATTCGGAAACAACGCGCAAAAAGCATGGGTGGATTTCCACCCATCCGGGAGCAGTCAGCCGTCTCTTTCGTCTTGAAGCAAGTGTTCCGGGCCGAGCAGTTTCTTGTCGAGCCCGTATTTCTGCATCTTTTCATAGAGCGTCTTGCGCGAAATACCGAGGGACTCGTAGACCGGTCTCAGCGCCCCGCCATGGGCGGCGATCTCGCCCGCAATCAGGTTCCGCTCGAACGCCGCGACCTTGTCGGCAAGCCGGCCCATCCCTTCCTTGCCCCCGTCCCGCACCGATCCGGCAGTTTCGCCTGGCTTTACGTCGAGGCCGAGCACCAGCCGGTCGGCGGCATTGCGCAGCTCACGCACATTGCCGGGCCAGTCGCGCTGGGCAACTGCCGAGATCATGTCGGCGGGCACATCCATATCCTCACGGCCGTAACGGGCCGCCGCCTCACGCACAAGCTGCAGGAAAAGCAACGGAATGTCCGCCCGGCGCTGCGCCAGTGACGGCACATGGATCGTCGCGACGTTGAGCCGATAGAAGAGATCGGCGCGAAAACGCCCCGCTGCGACTTCCGCTTCAAGATCAACTTTGCTGGTGGCGATGAAGCGCACGTCGAGCGGCACCATTTCGTTGGAGCCGAGACGGGTGATCACGCGCTCCTGCAGCACGCGAAGGAACTTCGCCTGCAGGTCGACGGGCATCGAGCCGATCTCGTCGAGCAATATCGTGCCGCCGCGCCCATGCTCGAACTTGCCGTAGCGGGGCCTGAGTGCGCCCGGAAAAGCGCCGGCCTCGTGGCCGAAAAGCTCGCTCTCGATCAGGTTCTCCGGCAACGCCGCGCAATTGATGGCAATGAAGGGCCTGTTGGTGCGCGGGCTGACGTCGTGCAGCGCCCTGGCCACCACTTCCTTGCCCACTCCCGTCTCGCCGATGATCAGCGTGTCGGCATCGGCGGCGCCGATCGCGCGGATGCTGTAGCGCAGGTCGACCATCACCTGGGTGCGGCCCGGCAGCCGCGTTTCGAGATCGTCGCGCTTGCCGGCGACCGCCTTCAGCCGCCGGTTTTCCAGCACGAGGCCGCGGCGATCAAGACCGCGGCGGATGATGCCGGCCAGATGCTGCGGCGTGAACGGCTTTTCCAGAAAGTCGTAGGCCCCTTCCCGCATCGCCTTGACTGCGAGTTGCACATCGCCATGGCCCGTCACCAGGATGACCGGGATTTCAGCATCGAGCTCGCGGATACGGTGAAGCAGCGTCATGCCGTCGATCCCTGGCATGCGGATATCGCTGACGACCACGCCGTCGAAACCGAAACCGGTGAGTTCCAGCACATGATCGGCATTGGAAAAAGTCTGGACGTCGAGGCCGAAAAGTTCCAACGCCTGTGCGGTCGAGCGGCGCAGTTCCTCCTCGTCGTCGACCAGCAAGACCCTTTGCCCGTTCACTCAGCCGCCTCCAGAAAGTTGCCGTCGGCGACTTGCAGCTCGATGAGAAAGACCGCGCCGCCTTCGGGGTGATCGGCGACGCTCAGACTGCCGCCGAAATCCTTGACGATATTGTAGGAGATCGAAAGACCGAGGCCCAATCCCTTGCCGACGCCCTTGGTGGTGAAGAAGGGATCGAAGATGCGCTCGCGGATTGCCGCCGCGACGCCCGGCCCGCGGTCGCGTACCGATATCGTCACCTTGTCCCCCTCACGTCCGGCGGAAACGGTGATGCGCCGGTCATCGAGCCCTTCGACCGCATCGGCGGCATTGGTGATGATATTGACCAGAACCTGCTGGAGCCTGACGGCGCCCGCCTTCACCGCCGGCAGCGCGGGATCGATCTTGATTTCGAGTGTTGCATCCGCAGCCTTGAGCCGCGCTGCGACGATTTCGAGCGTGTCTCGCATCGCCTCGTCCAGCGTGACTGCCCCGAGCTTTTCGTTCGGCTTGCGGGCGAAGTTGCGCAGGTGCTTGCTGATCGACGCCATGCGGTCGATCAGCGCCGAAATGCGGCTGACATTGTCTCTTGCCTCTTCGATGCGCCCGAGGTCGATCAATACACCGGTTGTCTCCGTATAGGTCTTGGCGGCCGCAAGCGGCTGATTGAGTTCGTGGGAGAGCGCCGCCGACATTTGCCCGAGACCGGCGAGCTTGCCGGCCTGGATGAGATCCGCCTGGGTCTGACGCAGCCGCTGCTCGGTGAGCCGCCGCTCGGCGATCTCCTCCTCGATGCGGCTGTTGACGCGGGCAAGATCGGCGGTGCGCTCGGCCACCCGCCGCTCGAGCTCGTTGCGCGCTTCCGCCTGCAACTGCATGCGCTCGTTCAACCGGGCGCGGCGCTGCACGATGATGGCAAGCGCCAGTCCGGCAAGACAAAGCGTCAGGAAGGCGGCAACGGTTACGGTCTGCGCCTGGACACGAACGGAACCGGTATCCATCAGGACATTCACGGTCCAGCCAGCCTCCGGCATCAACTGCGACACGACGAGATATTCCTTCTCGGCCCTGCCGTCGGCAATCATCATCACATCGCGGCCGGCAAAGCTTCCCCGTTTTACCGGCAGTTCGCGCAATTTCGCATCCGCATACCGGCGCGACGCTTCGGTGCGGGCGATCCGGTCCGGCGTCAGCGGCAGGATGCTCGCATAGAGCCATTCCGGGCTGCCGGTCATGAAGATGATGCCTTCCGGATCGGAAACGAAAATACGGTCGTCGCCACCGCCCCAGGAAGCCTCGATGGAATCGATATCCACCTTGAAGACGATCACACCGCGGATGACGCCGTCGATCTCGATCGGCGAGCCGAAGTAATAGCCGCGCTTGAGCGACGTGGTGCCGAGCGCATAGAACCGCGACTGCCGGCCCCCGACGGCATCCTGGAAATAGGGACGATAGATGAAATTCTCACCAACGAAGCTGACGGGGGAATCGTAGTTGCTGGCAGCGATCGTCTCGCCGTCCAAGGTCATCACATAGATGTCCGAGGATGTCAGAAGCGCGTTGATCTCCTTGAGATAGGCATTCGTGCGCGCCCGCAGGCCCTCGTTCTTCGGATCAAAAATGAGTGCCTCGATATTGTTCTGGTCGGCGATCAGCGCCGGCAGCGCCTCGTAGCGCTTCAGATGCCCGTCCAATGCCGACACCGCCAGGCGCAGCGTCGTGCCGGCCTGCGCCTCGGCCTCGTTCATATAGCTGCGCGCGGCAATCTCGCTGCCCTTCAAGACCAGCACCAGACCAATCGCTGCAAGTATGGCGAGCGGCAGAAGAATGCGATATCTCAACAGGTTCCCGGCTCCTCCATCCTCCCGGTGCTTCTAACGGAATTAGACGGCCATTTTAATCCTTGCACAACCGATTTCCATAAAATCCTGACACCGTACCGAATACACGCTTTGCGGGCGCTCAAGCCCTTTAAAGCAGACATATGCCAAGCTTTATACAAGTTTTGCTTGACCGGGTGCGAGGTCGGGAACAGTCTTGCAACCGGGCAGGTCAAGGTCGACAACGGCAAACGGGGGTCTCATGGTTTATGTGCTTGCACTTCTGATCGGCGTCGTGGCTGGCCTTCGCGCCATGACGGCACCGGCTGCCATCGCCTGGGCCGCCTATCTCGGCTGGCTCGATCTCTCCGGCTCATGGCTGGCCTTCATGGGCTCCGTCTGGGCCGTCGGCGTCTTCACGATCCTGGCGGTCGTCGAACTCGTCACCGACCAGCTTCCCTCGACGCCGAGCCGCAAGGTGCCGCAGCAGTTCGGTGCTCGGCTCGTCATGGGCGCTCTGACGGGGGCCGCGTTGAGCATGCCCGGTTTCGCGGCAATGGGGATGAGTTCCGTCGTCATCGGCGTGATCGCCGGTATCATCGGAGCGGTCGTTGGCACCTATGGCGGGGCCGCCGCCCGCTCCAGGCTGGCCGCCAGCTTCGGCAAGGACCCGCCCGCCGCCTTCATCGAGGACGCGGTCGCCATCATCGGCGCCTATCTCATCGTCGCCACTCTGCCCGTCCCGGTCACACCATGAGAACTTTTGACGCGATCATCATCGGAGCAGGCCAGGCCGGCCCGTCGCTTGCCGGGCGCTTCAACGACGCCGGCAAGACGGTTGCGATCATCGAGCGCAAGCATGTCGGCGGCACCTGCGTCAACACCGGCTGCAAGCCGACCAAGACGCTCGTCGCCAGCGCCTATGCCGCCCATCTCGCCCGCCGCGGCGCAGATTACGGCGTCGTGCTCGACAGCCCCGTGAAGATCGACATGCCGGCGGTAATGCGCCGTTCGCATCAGGTGACGCTCGATTCCCGCCACGGCAACGAAAGCTGGCTGGAAGGCATGCCGAAATGCACGCTGATCCGCGGCCACGCCCGCTTCGAAAGCAGGGATACGGTGCGCGTCGGCGACGAGCTTCTGACCGCTCCGCAGATTTTCCTGAATGTCGGAGGACGCGCCGCGATCCCGGATTTCGAGGGCATCGGCGACGTGCCCTACATGACCAACAGCGACATCGTCATGCTGGACCGGGTGCCGGTACATCTCGTCATCGTCGGCGGCAGCTATATCGGGCTCGAATTCGCCCAGATGTACCGCCGCTTCGGCGCGCAGGTGACAATCGTCGAAAAAGGCCCCCGCCTCATCGGCCGCGAGGACGAAGAGATTTCCGAGGCTGTCCGCGGCATTCTCGAAGCGGAGGGCATCAAGGTCCGCACCGGCGCGGAATGCATCCGCTTCAGCAAGCACAGGGATGGCGTCGCGGTTGGGGTGAACTGCACCGAAGGCGAGCCGGAGGTCATCGGCTCGGATATCCTGCTCGCGGTCGGCCGCAGCCCGAATACCGACGACCTCGGTCTCGACAAGGCGGGCGTGGAGACGGACGCACGCGGCTATATCAAGGTCGGCGAAGATCTCGCGACCAATGTCGAGGGCATCTGGGCGATGGGCGATTGCAATGGCCGCGGCGCCTTCACGCACACCGCCTATAACGACTTCGAGATTGTCGCGGCGAACCTCTTCGACGGCGAGAACCGCAAGGTCTCCGACCGGCTGCTCGGTTACGCGCTCTATATCGACCCGCCGCTCGGCCGCGTCGGCATGAGCGAGACGGAAGCGAAGAAGGCTGGCAGGAAGATTCTCGTCGGGCGCCGGCCCATGACCCAGGTCGGCCGCGCGGTCGAAAAAGGCGAGACGCAGGGCTTGATGAAAATCGTCGCCGATGCGGAGACGAAGCAGATTCTAGGGGCCGCGATCCTCGGCACCGGCGGGGACGAGTCGATCCACGGCGTGCTCGACATGATGAATGCCGGCGCAACGTTCGACGAGCTGCGCTGGGCGGTTCCAATCCATCCGACCGTCTCGGAACTCTGGCCGACCGTCATCCTCAGCATGCAGCCAGGGTGAACCTCTTTTGCACACAATTCGAATTTTACCGATCATGTAAGGGTACCGGCAAGCATTTCGCTTTATGAACGACGGCACTAGTCCCTGTTCATGATGGAAACAGATGTGCGGTTTTGCTGGCTTCATTGGTGAGGCATGCGGCTTCGGGAAGCCGGAGCGCCTCCTGTCATCGATGGCGCATGCGATCGCCCATCGCGGGCCGGACGGCCAGGGCGTGTTCGCCGCATCGGGTGTGGGGCTTGCCCATGTCAGGCTTTCGATCGTCGGCCTTTCTGACGGACAGCAGCCGATGACGGGCAGCGACGGCCGCTTCACGATCGTCTTCAACGGCGAGATCTTCAATTACGTCGAACTGCGTGACGAGTTGAAGGCGCGCGGGGTCGTTTTCCGCACCGGCAGTGATACGGAAGTGCTTTTGCAGCTTTATGCCGCTTACGGCGAAGCCTGCCTGTCGCGCCTCAACGGCGATTTTTCCTTTGCCATCTGGGATGCGCGTGAACGCCGGCTGATGCTGGCCCGCGACCGGATGGGCGTGCGGCCGCTGTTCTATGCCGAGCACAAGGGTGCGCTCTACTTCGCGTCGGAAATTAAGGCGCTGCTTGAAGTGCCGGGCATCGAGGCGGAACTCGACCCCGTCGCGCTCGACCAGATCTTCACACTCTGGACGCCGATCCCGCCGCGCACCGCGTTCAAGGACATTTTCGAGCTCGAACCCGGCCATCTGATGATCGCCGAGGGCACGCGAAGGGACATTCGCCCCTACTGGACCCTCGACTTCCCCGATGCCGGCGACCACAGGCAGGCCGATGAGGCTGCGAGCGAGGAGGAGCTGAGAGCGCTGCTGACGGATGCCACGCGTCTGCGCATGCGGGCCGACGTGCCGGTCGGCGCCTATCTGTCCGGCGGCCTCGATTCCTCGCTGATCACGGCGCTCGCTGCGCCGATGGCTCCGAACGGCCTCAATACGTTCTCGGTCACGTTCGACGACGCCGAGCATGACGAAAGCGCCTTCCAGATGGAAGTCGCCCGTGCGCTCGGCACACATCACCGCGCCGTCGCCTGCGGCCCGGCCGATATTGCCCAAAACTTCCCGGATGTCGTCCGCTTCACGGAGCGGCCGGTATTGCGCACCGCGCCCGCCCCGCTCTATCGCCTTTCCGGCCTCGTCCGCGAGGCAGGCATGAAGGTCGTGCTGACCGGCGAAGGCGCCGACGAGGTCTTTGCCGGCTACGACATCTTCCGCGAGGCGCGCGTGCGCCGCTTCTCCGCCCGCCAGCCGGGCTCGAGGATCAGGCCGCATCTCTTCCGCAAGCTCTACCCCTATCTCCCGGGCCTCAAACAGCAGTCGGCGGAGTATCTCGCCGCCTTTTTCGGCGCCGGCAGTGACGCGATGGACGATCCGCTCTTCTCGCACCGGCCCCGCTTTCGCACCACAGCAGCCGCCAAGATCTTCTATTCCGACGACCTGCGCGCTACGCTCGGCACTTACGACGCAGCCGAAGAACTCTCCTCGCGCCTGCCGGAAAATTTCGGCCGCTGGCACCCGCTGCATCAGGCCCAATACCTGGAAAGCCGCTTCCTGCTGCCCGGTTATATCCTGTCGAGCCAGGGGGACCGCATGGCCATGGCGCATGGCATCGAAGGCCGCTTCCCTTTCCTCGATCATCGGTTGGTGGAGTTCGCGGGTCGCCTGCCGCCCGGCATGAAACTGAGGGGCCTCGAGGAAAAGCATATTCTGCGCCGTGTGGCGAAGGACCTGTTGCCGGAGGCAATCAGCAAGCGGCCGAAACAACCCTATCGCGCGCCCGACAGCCGATCCTTCACCGGAAACGAAGAGCAGGCTTATGTCAGCGAAATGTTGAGCGGACAGGCCATCACCTCCAACGGCCTCTTCAATGCCCGGGCGGTGGAAAAACTTCATCAGAAGTGCCGTACGCAGCCTGTTTCTGGCTTCCGCGACAACGCCGCCTTCGTCGGCATTCTTTCCACCCAGCTCTGGCTGAAGAATTTTAGCTCCCGCGCGACGGCAGACATACCGAACCTCGCAGCGGCGGCAGGAGGCCGAGCATGACAATGCCCCACGCGATCGGAAAGCTGCGGCGCTATCGCGGACTCGTGCCGATGGCCATGTCCTATGCAGCTTCCGGCGGCAGCCTGATCGTCAGTTCGGCAGCCCAGCTCCTGACGTTTGCGATCCTCGCCCGATTTCTCGGCGTCCACGAATTCAGTCTGTTCGTGGCGATCACCGCGGTTGCGGCGATCGCCGTGCATCTCTGCGGCGTCGGTGCCACCGAATGCCTGGTGCGGCGCGTCGCCCGCGACCACGCCATGTACCCGGCCATGCTGGGGCACAACATCATCCTGATCTCGGTGAGTGGTATCCTGCTCGTCGTGATCGGCGCGATCATCCTGCCCTTCTTCTTTGAAGTCGCTCCCAACGCGGCTGTAAACAGCATCGAAATCGCCATGATGCTGGTGACCAACATCGTCCTGGTGCGCTGCATCCTCTTTTCCGAGCAGGTCTTCATCGCATTTTCCGATTTCGGTTCGGCCAACAAGGTGGTGATGGGCTTCGCGCTGATCCGCACCGCAGCCGCCGTGCTGGCCTGCCTCGTTTTCGGCGTCTCGACGCTCTCCGGCTGGATCGTCTGGCAGTTCGCCGCCCATGCGATCATGCTGGCCTTCTGCATCAGGGCACTTCGCAACCTCGGCCGGCCGCAATTCCGGATCGTCCGGGAAGAATTGCAGCTCGGCCTCTTCTTCAGCATTCCGTTCATCCTGAAGGCGGCGCGCCAGAACGCCGATCTCCTGGTGCTCAGCCTCGTCACCACGGCCGAGATCGTCGCAAGCTACAGCGTCGCGCGACGGATCATCGAAAGCAGCTATCTGTCCGTCGACGCGCTGAACCGCATCGTCTATCCGGGCACCGCCAAAGCGAGCCTCGGCGGCCTGCATCAGGCGACGGAGAGAGTCTCGAAAATCTTTGCGGCGGCGATCGCGATCAGCATCGGCGCTGCCATTGCAGTCTATATCCTCGCACCCGTCCTGCCCTATCTCTTCGGCCACGACTACACCTCGCTGGTGCTGTTCGTCCGGATCCTCTGCTGGGTCGTCATTCCGGTAACATGCTGGGCGATCGCCGTGGAGGCTCTCGGCGCAGCCGGCCACCAGGGTGCGCGTGCGTCCGTCCTTGGTCTGGGCAGCCTGCTCGGAGCGGCACTGGCCGCGTTGGCCACGTGGTACGCACCGCCCACCGGAACCTTCGTCTCATACTATGTCATCGAAATCGCGATGGCGCTCGCCGCCTGGGTGGTCTATTCCCACGTGGTCGGCAAGAGCAGGAGACAGGCAGGCCTTGCGGTTGGGGAGCCTGCCGAATGAATCTTCAGCCCGGCCTCATGCAGGCGCTTCGTCCTCAAACCTCCGTCGCTGCTCGTGAACATGCCCATGGCGTGCGACCGATGGAGGTTGCCGATCTTCAATCCGTCGGGCGGCTTTTCAACAAGGCGTTCCGCAGGAAAAACGAAGAGCCGCGCCAGGATCTCCTCGACTACCTCGATCGCGTTTTCCTGAAGAACCCCGGATATGCGCCGGATTACGGCAGCATCGTGCATGAGGATGGCGCAGGCCGCATCGACAGCGCGCTGCTTGCACTTCCGATGGCCTTTCACGCTGCGGGCCGCCGGATCACGGCCCGGCTTCTCTGCGCCTTCATGGCGGATGGCAAGGCAGGGTTTGCGGGTGCTGCGAGATTGGCGCGGGCGGTCCGGCTTTCACAACCCGACCTCTGCTTTTCCGACAACGCCTCCCCCGTCAGCGCCGATCACTGGACGACCGGCGGCGGCTTCATGCTGCCGATCCAGAGCCTCGAATGGCGCCGCACCTTCCGGCCCTTCCATACCGGGTTCAATCGCGTCCGGGAAAAGTTGCCGCTTGCCCGGTATCTGCCGCTTTCCCCATTCCTGAAGCCGGCCGATCTCGCCGCTAGGCGCCGCTTCGCAGCCTTCACGCCGCCGAGCCCCGAGGGCACGGCCTCCATCGAGGCGGGCTTCGACGAATTCTTCGCCTGCGCCGGCAGGATGACGGAACGCTTTGCCATCCGCCCGGACTGGTCGCGCGACGACCTGCTGTGGCTGATGGACACCGCTGCATCGAACATCTCGCTCGGCCGGCTCCGCTGCAAGCTCGTGGTAAACGGCCAGGGCGTCACGATCGGCTGCTACCTCTTCTTCGGCAAGCCGGGCGAGGCGGCGCATGTGCTCAACATCCTCTGTCTCGAAGGCCGCGAATTCGATGTCGTCGGGCAGATGTTCGCCGATCTCGCCGCATCCGGTTATGCCGCCGCCCATGGCACGGCTCAGCCTTTCCTGATGAATGCGCTGATGCGTCAGCGGCAGATGAGCTTCAAGCATCGCGGCTATTTCTGCATGGTGACCCGGCATTCCGATATCCGTGAAGCGGCGACCCGCAACGACATCTTCGTCGGCGGCCTGGCATCCGAAAGCTGGAGCCGCCTGCTGACGGACTTTCGATAGGACCAATGCCTTGGTTAACGCGATATTCATCGTGCTGACCTAGTGATTGACGCGATGTTATTTGCTGAAACGCGGTCTCTCCCATGCGAAGGCTGCATGGCTGGAGGTGTGCATGTACCGGCCGAAGGAGCCCGAGAACCGACGACCGGCATCATATGCTGCGTCCACCGGCCAGGGCACCGGCATGCCTTATCGCGGCTCGCTTCTCGATCGCCTCAATGACGACCGGTTCGAAACCGGAAAGCGGATCGAGGATGAGCGCGATGACGATCATGACGAATACTGGCGGCGCCCGACCCCGCGGCAGCCAGCGCCGGACCGTTTCGAGGAACCCGAAAAGCCGGAGAAATCCTCGCTCGACGGCATCATAGAAGCGCAGGTCCGCAGCCTTTCGGAAATCACGCCGGGAGACATTCTCTCCTGGCTGCGCGGCGGGCTGCGCTGGATCATCGTCATGACCGTCATTGGCGTGATTGCGGCCTTTCTCTATTCGGCAACCGCCACGCCCCGCTACACGGTCTACACGGACCTCATCATCGATCCGCAGAACCTCAACGTCGTCAACGACGACGTCTTCGCCTCCAACCCGCAGCGAGATTCGCAACTGCTGGAGGTCGAAAGCAGGCTGCGCGTGCTCACCTCCCGCAATGTCCTGATGCAGGTCATCAGGGACATGAAGCTGACCGAGGATCCCGAATTCACCAAACCGAGCCTGCTTGCGCCGCTCTACCGGGTGATTTCCGGCAACCGGCCGACCGGTGACAAGGAACTCGGCGTCTTGATGGAACTCGGCGACCGGGTGAAGGCAGGCCGGGAAGAACGCTCCTTCGTGGTCACGCTCTCGGTCTGGACCTCCGATCCGGAAAAGTCGGTCAGGCTTTCCGAGGCGATCGTCCGCGCCTTCGAGGCGGAACTCTTCGAATCCTCCGCCGACAGCGCCGGCCGCGTCGCCGCAACGTTGACCGGTCGACTGGACGAGTTGCGCGCCGCCGTGACGGACGCGGAGGAAAAGGTCGCGCAGTTCAGGCGCGACAACAATATCCAGGAATCCAATACGGGCGAGCTGGCCAGCACCCGCATTTCGAGCGCACTCGACACCCAGGTCCTCGACGCGCAGCAGAAGCTGATCCAGGCCGAGGCACGCTACAACCAGATGCGGTCTGCCGTCGCCGACAGGCGCACGGTCACCGCGACCGTGTTCGACTCGCCCAGTATGGAAACGCTGAGGGCGAGCTACAACACGCTGCAGCAGCAGATCGGTTCGCTGACCCTCACCTATGGTGCACGGCATCCGCGCCTGATCTCCATGCAATCCGAAAAGACCGCGCTCGAAAAAGCCATAGCCGACGAGGCGAACCGCATTCTTCAAAGTGCCAGGACCGACGTCGACGAAGCCCGCTCGACGCTCTCCCAGTTGCGCAGCAAGGCGGACGCGGAACGTTCGACCGTCTTCACCAACAACGACGCCCAGGTACGTCTCAGGGAACTGGAGCGGGATGCGCGCGCCAAGGCCGCCGTCTACGAGACCTATCTCGGCCGCACCCACCAGATCACCGAGCGCCAGCAGATCGACACGAGCAACGTGCGGGTCATCTCCCCGCCCGTGCCGCCGAAGACGAAAAGCTGGCCGCCGCGCACGCTGATCCTGCTTGTGGCAGGCGCGATCGGTGGCTTCATGGCCGGTACTGGCCTTGCTCTGGTACTGGGATTGTGGGGGCATCTCGGCGATGCCCGTGAACGCTTTGCCTATACGCAGAGATACGCCTTGAGGGGTTGACCATGCGCAGCCCCGCCGCCGCAGCGATAAGTTCACCTGAGATCGACCATCGCAGCATGATCGGCTCGCTGCTGTTCATCGCCATATTCCTGTTCGTCGCGATATCGATCAATCCTTTCTACGATCTGACACTGCCTTCATCCGCGAGCATCGAAACCGACAATTCCAGCAGGCTCAACCAGCTTCTGTTCATCTTCCTACCGCTCGGCGCACTCGCCTGCGCCATGATGACCCCGATGCGGGGCACGCTCCTGCAGCCGTGGTGGCTGATGCTGACACTTTTCCTCTGGCTTCTGTTCGTCTCGCTCATCTCGAACCACAGCTTCAACGGCCTCAAGGCGCTGTTCGTCACATCGCTGATCGTCGTCGGCGCCAATGCCTGCCTGCTGCTGCCGCGGTCCGAAACCCATTTCGCCAAGCTTCTGGCGATTGGAACGCTTGCCTGCATCGGGCTTGCCTATTACGGTATCTTCTTTCTGCCGTACTTTTCCATCCATTCGGCTGCAGAGGTTTCCGAACCCATGCATGCCGGGCTATGGCGCGGCTATTTTCCGCACAAGAACAATGCAGCGGCCGCCATGGTGCTGTTTGCCTTCTGCGGCATATTCATCATGCGAACCTGGTCGCGGCTGGTGGGCCTGACAATAGTCGTCAGCGCAACATGGTTTCTCATGCACACCGGCGGCAAGACCGCTTCGGCCATGCTGCCGGCAATTATCCTGCTGGCCTGGCTGTTCGAAAAATTCCCGCTCCTGCGCATCCCGCTTTCCTTCGGCGGGGTCGCAGCCTTCAACCTCGTCGCCGTAGGCGCCGCCCTTTCCCCGGCCCTGAGCGAACTGGTGACAAGCCTCGGCGTGGATGCGACCTTCACCAACCGCACCGATATCTGGCGGCTCGCCTTCAACGCGATTTCGCAATTCCCGATGACCGGTTTCGGCCTCAAATCCTTCTGGCGCACGCAGGAACTGGTCTATGGCGGCGAAGGTCTGGAGACCTGGGCCATCCAGGCGTCGCATGCGCATAATTCCTATGTGGAGATCCTGCTGATCGGCGGAATACCCGCCCTCGTTCTTTCCTTGATCTGGTTCTTCGCTGTGCCGCTGCGGAGCTTTTCGAAGATCGGCGCCCAGGGAAAGATAAGTCATAGCGGACGGCTTTTCCTGCGCATCTGGCTTTACATGATCTTCACCACGTGCCTCGAAAGCCTCCTTTATGAAAGTTCGGCCGGCTACATCATCGGCTGGTTCCTGTTCTGCATGGCGATCTTCGGGCTCCGTTACGAGGCGAATGCGGTCCATATCGAGGAGGAATCGATGCGAAGAGGGAAGCCAGCCCATGCCTGATGCATTGGAGGCAATGGGCAGCTTGATCGACCGGGTCAGCAACCGGCTCATCTGGAAGATGGCCCCGCGAACCCGTACGGTCGCAACCGATGTTCCGATCGTCTCGTTCACGTTCGATGACGTGCCGGATACGGCCCTGACCCACGGCGCGGCGATCCTGGAGAAATACGATGCGCACGGTACGTTCTACATCGCCGGTGGCATCGAAGGTCTGGTCGAACCGGACCGGACCTTGATCAGCCGCGAAGGCTCTCTCGAGCTTTTCCGCCGAGGCCACGAGATCGGCTGCCATACATTCGCCCATCGTCGCGTCCGCTCCTACGGCTCAGCACTGGCCGACGACCTCGACAAAAGCGCCCGCTATCTGCGTGGTATCGGCATTCCCCGCCCGGCCACCAGCTTCGCCTTCCCCTATAACGCCGCCTGGCCGCCGGCACGCCGTGAACTCGCCAGCCGCTACCGGACCTGTCGAGGAGCCGGCGAGGCGATCAACCGCGGCGCAGTCGACCCGTTGATGCTGCAAGCGGTGGAAATCCGTCAACCCGAGGAACATGCCCACGGGCTGACCTGCTGGATCGATGAGGTTGTGAACAATCCTGGCTGGCTCATTTTCTTCACCCACGACATTACCGAAACGCCGACGCCTTTTGGCTGCACGCCGGGGACTTTCGAACATCTGGTCCGTCATGCCCATGAAAGCGGATGTCGCATTTTGACGATAGAGGCGGCAGCGCGCGCCATGGGCTGGGAGGCTGATCCACGATGAACGCTCCAACGAATGTCCAGGTGACGATGGCGGACACACGTCGCCTTCTCAACATCAACAACTATTTCTACCGGCGCGGCGGCGCCGAGGCGGTGTTCTTCGACCATACGGCGCTTTTCGAAGAGATCGGCTGGAATGTCGTGCCCTTCGCCATGCAGCATGAAAAGAACCTGCCCTCGCCATGGTCGGACTATTTCGTATCCGAGATCGAATACGGCCGCGAGATCGGCTTGAAGGACAAGGTCGCGCAGGCCGCGAAGGTCATCTATTCTTTCGAAGCGCAGCGCAACCTGAAGCGCCTGATCGACGAGGCACGCCCGGACATCGCACACGCGCATAACATCTATCATCATATCTCGCCGGCGATCTTCTCCACGCTGAAAGATGCCGGCATTCCGGTGGTGATGACGGCCCATGACCTGAAACTCGCCTGTCCCTCCTACAAGATGCTGCGCGACGGAGCGATCTGCGAAGACTGCAAGGGCGGCCGCATTCACAACGTCGTCGTCAACCGCTGCGTCAAGGGCTCGCTGCCGCTCAGCGCCGTGGTCTTCGCCGAGACGCTCCTCCACCGGAGCCTCGGCCTCTATCGCAACAAGGTCGACCGCATCGTCGTGCCGAGCCGCTTCTATTGCGAGAAACTGATCGAATGGGGCTGGCCCGCGCAAAAGCTGGTCCATATCCCGAACTTCGTCGATGTGGATCATTTCTCCACCGACTGGACGGAGGGCGATTATTTTGTCTTCGCCGGTCGACTGGCGCCCGAAAAGGGCATCGCGACACTGATCCGTGCCTGCGCCAGGGCGGGCCAGAAGCTGGTGATCGCAGGAACCGGACCGGAGGAAGCGGCTCTGAAGGAAATTGCGCATTCGACCGCAGCCGACGTCACCTTCGCCGGTTACCTGTCGGGCGAAAATCTCTTCCGGCTCATCGGTCAGTCGCGCGGCCTCGTCCTGCCTTCCGAATGGTACGAGAATGCGCCGATCAGCATTCTGGAAGCCTATGCGCTCGGCCGCCCGGTCGTCGGTGCCGCAATCGGAGGCATCCCGGAAATGATCCGGGAAGGCGAGACCGGGCTGACCGCCACCGCCGGTTCGGTGGACGGCCTGGCAGAGGCGCTTGCAGATCTCGCCTCCCGTCCGGCCGCCGAGCGGGCGGCGATGGGACAGGCGGGCCGCGCCTGGATTGCCGATGAATTCTCACGGGCGGCCTACCGCCGGAAAACGCTTGATCTTTACCAATCCCTTACCGGGGTTTGACGGTCGCAAAAGCCGATTCCCAAAATAGGTCGAGTGTCTTCAAATTTTTCCGCCGCTTTGCTCAATAACTGCACAACTCCTTTAAAATCTTAGGATTTTTCTTGCCGGTATAAGAAGGTTCCCTCCGTAGAACCGACGCCAGGAAATGATTTCTGGTATCGGTGGATGGACAAGAAAATCAACACGTCGAGCAAACGGCACCCGCAGTCTGCCCGGAAGCTTCCGGAGAACCTGTCGTCGCTCGAACAGATCCCTGCGCAGTTGCTGCAGGCCCAGGCTCTTCCGCGCCCCGATCCGGCCGGGCAGCGCCGCATCGAGCGTGTCGTCGTCGGCCAGGCACCACGCCTCTCGCCTGCCCTACCCGACGTCGTCAACGCTCCCGACATCCTTGTGGGGCGCGAGACCCCTCGCCAGCGCGTCATGATGCTCGGCCTCCGAGGCATCCCGAATGTGCAGGGCGGCGTCGAAAAACATGTCGAAATGCTTGCCCAGGAACTCGTCGCACGCGGCTGGGACGTCGAAGTGCTCGGCCGCCGCCAGTATCTCGCCGAACAGAAGGGGTCGATCTGGCGCGGCATCCGCATCGCGCCGCTCTGGGCGCCGAAATCGATGCTCTTCGAGGCCTTCGCCCATACGCTCATCGGTGTCCTCTATGCCGCCGTCCGCCGTCCTGACATCCTGCATATCCACGCGGTCGGCCCCGGCCTGCTGACCCCGCTGGCGCGTCTTTTCGGACTGAAGGTGGTGATGACCCATCACGGCTACGATTACGACCGCGAGAAATGGAGCCCGACGGCAAAAAGGGTGCTGAAGCTAGGCGAGCGGCTGGCCATGCGGTTTGCCAGCGCCAGGATCGCCGTCTCGCGCGATGTGGCGGAGACGATGAAGCGTCGGTACGGCGCGAAGGTTGCCCATGTCCCGAACGGCGTGACCGTGAGGCCGAGCCTCGTCGGCAAGGCGACGCTCGACCGGTTCGGCCTGCAGCGCCGCCGGTACATCGTCATGGTCGCCCGCTTCGTGCCCGAAAAGCGCCAGACCGACCTGATCGCCGCATTCGGGAAGCTGAAGCAGACGGACTGGAAACTGGTCCTGGTTGGCGGCGCCGATCACCGGGGCACGACCTATGCGAAGGAGATCGAGGAGATGGCGGCACGCGTTCCGAACGTCGTGCTGACCGGCTTCCAGAGCGGCGAAGAGCTGGCCGCACTGTTCTCGCAGGCAGGGCTCTTCGTCCTGCCGTCGATCCACGAGGGCATGCCCATTTCACTCCTCGAAGCCATGGGTTACGGCCTGCCGGTGCTGGCAAGCGATATCGTCGCCAATCACGAGGTGGAATTGCCACCGGAAGATTATTTCCCCGCCGGGAATGTCGATGCCCTTGCCGAGGCTCTGGCACGCAAGATCGCCGAGCCCTTCGGTCACCAGACCGCCCTGTCGCGCATTCGGGAAATGGAACGGACCTATGCCTGGCCTTCCATCACCCGCAGCACGCTGGAAGTCTACAAATCCCTGGTATCGTCGGGAAAATGAAGGAGCGGCCGTGAGCGTATCGGTCATCATCAAGACGCTGAACGAGGAAAAGCGGATCGCCCGCACGATCGAATTCGCGCTGGCAGGACTGCCCGGCGGTCGAGGCGAGGTGATCGTCGCCGACAGCGGCTCGTCGGACGCCACCGTCGAGATCGCGTCGCGTTATCCGGTCCGCATCGTCCAGATCGAAAACCCCGCGCGTCCGAGCTGCGGCATCGGCCCGCAACTCGGCTTCCAGTATGCGCGGCAGGATTTCATCTGCCTGATCGACGGCGACATGGATCTCGATCCCGGGTTCCTCCCCGAGGCGCTTGCCTATCTCGACCGTCATCCAAAGGCCGGGGGCGTGACAGGCCATGTCGAGGAAATGATGCTCGACAATCTGGAATATACGCGCCGCGTCCAGCGCAATGCCCCGGAAAACCGCACCGGCGCCATCGACCGGATGAACGGCGGCGGGCTTTATCGCCGTGCTGCGGTCGAGAACATCGGCTACCTGACGGACAGGAACCTGCACGGATACGAGGAGTTCGACCTTGGCATCCGGCTTCGCCATGCGGGCTGGAGCCTCTTTCGCCTCGACCGCCGCTTCGTCCGGCACTACGGCCACAACGTCAATTCCTATCGCCTGCTCGTCCGCCGCTGGAAAACCAAATATCTCTTCGGCATCGGCGAATTGCTGCGTGCCTCGTTCGGAAAGCCCTATTTTGCCCGGCTCCTGACGGAATTGCCGGAGCTCCGGCTCTGGGCGCTGGTAGCGGCCTGGATCCTCTTTTCGCTCGGGTTGCTGATCGCCATCCCGGACAAGCTCCTTGCGCTGGGATCGGTGCTCGGCATTTTCGCAGCCGTCGTTGCGCTGATGTCGTGGCGGAAGGGTAATTTCAAGCTCGGACTTTATACGGTAGTCGCCTGGCTGTTCCACACGATGGCAGTGCCCTTCGGCTTTTTCGCCCCACGGCGCGATCCCGGCGGATGGGTGGAGAGCCGGGAGATCGGAGACGGAGATGAAAAGACTGGTCCGCATCCTGGCAGCGGCGCTCGCGCTCACGGTTTCGACCAGCCCAGCCTGGCCGGCTGACTGGCTTCCGGTCCGGGAGATTTCGCTTACCATCGCCCCCGGCAGCCCGCTCGATTTTTCCGGCTTCCTTCCGAACGGCCCCATCGACGGGGATAGCCGGCTTGTCGCCGGAACGGACGGCCGTCTGGCAAGAGCCGGCGCGCCGGATAGGCCGGCCCGCCTGTTCTGCGCCTCGCTCGCGTGGAGTCCAGCATCCGGCGGCTTTCCGAACCACGCGGACGCGGATGTCTACGCAATACAGCTCGCGATGCATGGCTACAACATCGCCCGCTTCCATTTCATTGACGGAAGCCTGATGTTCGGCCGGCAGAAGGATTTCGATTTCGATCCGGAAATCCTCGATCGCATCCACTACCTGATGGCTGCGCTGAAGAAGCACGGCATCTACTGGATGGTCGACGGGCTCACCTCCTGGCGCGGCGGTTATGGTGGTCATGACGACCGGTGGGCGCCCTCCGAAGGCCTCAAGCTCGAAGTCAATTATCAGGACAGGGCCTTCGCCCACTGGAAAAGGCTGGTCACGGATTTCCTCACCCGGGTCAATCCCTACACCGGCATCGCCCCGATCCGCGACGACGCGCTCGCCATGGTGGTCCTCGTCAACGAAAACAGCATGGAGTTCGAGACGGTTGTCCATGACCGGGCAGGCCGCCCCTATCCGGACAGCCTGCGCCAACCATTCAACACCTGGCTGCGCGAACGCTACGGCTCGACCCAGGCGCTTAGGGCCGCATGGCCGGATCTTCGGGCGAACGAACGGCTGGAAAATGCCTCGGTGCGCCTGCCCGTCGAACGTTATACCGATAGTCCGCGTCTGCGCGATCTGCAGGCATTTTTCGTCGAGACCGAGAAGGACGCACTTGCCCGCATGACCAGGGTCTTGCGGGAGCTCGGTTATCGCGGCCTCGTCAGCGATTACAACAACTGGCCGACGGTGCAGACCGGGCTCACCCGCCAGAACCTCGAAGCCGTCACCATGAACACCTACCAGGACGGCGTAATGAGCTATGAGCCCGGAGCGAAGATCAAGAACGAAAGCTCGCTCGCCGATGCCGGCTCCTACATGCGCATGGCCGCCGCAAGCCGCTGGCTCGGTAAGCCTTTCGGCATCACGGAATACGATCATCTCTTCTGGAACCGGTATCGCTACGAGGCCGGCCTCGTGATGCCCGCCTATGCAGCCTTGCAGGGCTGGGACATGCTCTGCCGCCACGGGCACGGACCGATCGCCCTGCAATATGGCGAGCCCTTCCCCCACAAGCGCGCCATGCTGCCCTATGCGATCGCGCTCGATCCGGTCGCCCGCGCCGGTGAGACGCTCTCCGCCCTCCTCTTCCGGCGCGGCGATGTCTCCATGTCGCGTAACACCATTCCCTTCCTCGTCCGCGGCGAGGAGGATTTGACGGATGACATGCAGGCGACCGAGCCCGACACCCTGACCGTGCTGTCGCTCGTCTCCCGCATCGGCCTCAGGCAATCGGACGGATTGCGCGAGTCGCTTGCGGTCAATCAGCCGCGCGGCGAGGCAGACGCCGGCAAACTGCTGGCGGCCATGAAGGCCTCGGGCCTGCTGCCGGAAAACAATCGCACCGACCCGGCCCAGGGCATCTTCCAGAGCGATACCGGAGAACTACTGCTCGACAGGGATAAGCGCAGTCTGACGCTATCGGCGCCGCGCACCGAAGCCGCCGCCTTCGTGGCACTGGATGGCCCGATCGATCTCGAAACGATCCGCATCGAACGCGGGGACGGCGACGCACTTTTTGCGGCCTCGGCGCTCGATGGGGCCGCATCTCTCGCGACGGCCAAGCGCATGCTGCTGATCTTCGCGACCGACGCCCGCAACACGAACATGCGGTTCCGGGATCGAGAGGAGAAGGTGATCGAGGATTTCGGCACCTTGCCGGTCTTGATCCGCAAGGGCACGCTTTCGATTGAATTCAAGCATCGAACCGGTCGCTGGCGGCTCTCGCCGGTCGGACTGGACGGCGTCGTACACGCACCGCTTCAAAGCGGCAATGGACCGTTGCGCTTCCAACTCAACAACGACACGCCGGCTGGTCCCGCCACATTCTTCCTGCTCGAAACAGACTGATCGTTCGGGCGTCCAGCCGAACCGACCAAGCATTCGCGGAAACGCTAACTCGGTAGCGAAGCCCGGGCAGACAGAGCAGTTTCACGATCACGAGGCAAACCATCTGGACGCGTAGAAAGCACTGTCATTCACGAGCAGGTGAAAACGGAACAAAACCACCCGCTCGAAACCGATCCGTCTTCGTTCTTGGCTTGCAAAGGGTAGGAGAAAGAGTCATCTTTCGGGCATCGCCAGCTATGGATAAGGGCAGCGGCGACTGGAAGACAGGAGCGCTTTCGCCCCCAGATAGTGGAGGCTGAAAAGATGAATCCGGCAGTTCTGACAAGCACTTTCGAACCGAATGAACTTGCATTTCTCAAGCGTCTTTTTGACGGTCTCTGCGCCGAGCGCGGGCTGACCGGTGGAAGCCTTGCCGCCAACGACCTTGCCGCAAGGATCATCCAGCTTTACCAGCAGGGCGTGCGGGATGAAAAAGACCTGCAAGTCCAGTTGGATTGCGGAGCTTTGAGAAACTGACATCGCGGCTGGGATCGAAAGCTGGAGCGCTGAGCCTTGTGGCGTCCGGATATCCTGCTCGGGCTTCCTCCTCGCATCAGCTTTGCTTCAGCCAATAAAACTCTCCTAAAAAGGTCTCACCATCCACTCTGGCCGGCCAAAAACTATCTCTTGGCCATAAGGTCCCGTTCGTCCCGCATCAGAAATATGCGAGTGATCGGATCGAGATTGGCTTCCAGCCAGTCGGCCATGGCAACTTCTTCCGCGAGGATGCGCTCGAAGACAGCTTTCGCCTCCATCTCCTCGAGTTCGTCGGCTGCAGCGATCAACACGCGATAGCTGGCTATTTCGAGATGCTCGAACGCATAGCTCGTCATCGCGCCCTTGACGACCTCGTCGCTGGTGAGCATGCCGCCGACACCCTGGGCCTTCGCGGCAAGCTTCGCCGCCATGTCCTTGAGCGTCACTGCGCCGGTCCAACCCGATAAATGATCAAGCAGGTCCTTCAAGGCCTGCGCATGCGCCTCCGTTTCATGAAGGTGCTGGACGATCCTGGCCTTGAGGTCGGGGTAGCTTTCTATCCGGCGCGATTGGTCGGTCAGCATGGTGACCGCCTGTTCCTCCATGGCATGGGCTGCGCGAAGCCAGGCCAGGAAATTGTCTCGAGCATGTGCCATTCTCATTTCCTCGCAAAACCGGTTTGCCGCCCGACAGGCGGATCGCAAGCAGTTTACTAGCCATAGGGGCAAGATCATGACGCTGACAACCAGAACGACCTCAATCGTCGGAGCCAATATTCCGGTGCTGCTGTTGCTGGCGGCCGGGCATTACCTCAGCCGCATATCGAACGACACGGCGCAGGGAAGCGACCCCACGAGCACCGGCTCCACGAACCGATAGGAACTGTTGGATCTTGACGGTTTCCGAAACGGCGATTTGCGAGGAACAATCACCATGCCGGACGGTTGTGGGCTGAATAACAGGGAGTATTCTCATGATACCTGATCCTCGCGAACCCAGCGAACAGCCGCCGATGCCGGCGCCTGTCTGGACCCCGGAGCCTCCGATCGAGGAACCGGAACCGGATCGTCTGCCGGATGAGGTGCCGGTGCCCAATCCTGATGAGAATCCCAATCCGCCAGCCCACATGCCGCCTGGCAACCCGACCGCACATTAAAGCGATACCGGCGCAAGGCGCCGGGAGGGCAACTATGGATATCCATCGCCATACGCACCTGGACCACAGGCAGATACCACGGAAAGACAGCAGGACATTGGTGACGTCCGGGCTCTGGAAGCTGCTTGTCGCGGCAGCCTTCATCCTTCTCGCGCTGGTCGCCTCCATGGAGATTTTTGGAGACACGGGCGGTGATTTCGTCGCGCCGAACCCACCGCAGCAAACCGAAGGTGAATAGTTGCCGGCCCCGCCCTCCCGCTCTCTCCCGGAGCGGGATTGGCCTTCGGGAACAAAGGATAAAATTCACACGTTTCCTTATCAATTGCACGACGAGGTGGTTGAGGTGGATACGAAGACGCGATCGCTTTCTTTTCAGGAATCCATATTCCAGTTCGAGCCCATCATCCGGCCGGGCCGCAACGCCTGGCGTAGCGCTACGGCGGAAAAGCTCGCCTTCCTTATCGACGGCGAGGATTATTTTTACCGGCTGGACCAGGTGTTGCGCCAAGCCAAGAGTTCGCTCTTCATCATCGGCTGGGACTTCAATCCCAACATCGTGTTGAGGCCCCACGATCCGGACGGAGAGACACTTGGTGATCTTCTTCGCAAGCTGGTCGACGAAAAGCCCGCCCTCGAAATCCGCATCCTCGTCTGGGGCATGGGACCGGTCTATTCCGGCAAGAGCCTGAAGATTTTCGGCAAGATGGAATGGAGCGACCATCCCCGTATCTTTCTGCATTTCGATTTCGATCATCCGCTTCGCGCCAGCCATCACCAGAAGATCGTCGCCATCGACGACAACACAGCCTTCCTCGGCGGCATCGACCTGACGGCCCGCCGCTGGGACGACCGCAGCCATGCAGCTACAAATCCCCTGCGTTGCTCGCCGGATGGCACGCCCTATGGACCGCTCCACGACATGCAGACCATCGTAACCGGCGATATCGCGCGATTGATCGGCGATGTGGCGCGACGACGCTGGAAGAAGGCCACCGGCGAAGTCCTCACCCCTCAGCATATTCCCGGTGAAAAGCCTTGGCCGGCAGATCTCAAACCGGCGCTGACCCATTGCAGCACCGGCCTTGCCCTCACGGAACCGTGGAGGTGGAAAGGCCGCCTCGGCCACCGTGAAGCGATCCGCCTGACCCACGACGCGCTGCGCAGCGCCAGGCGGCATCTCTACATAGAGACCCAATACCTGGCCTCCTTTGGCGTGGCCCGCACCCTTGCCAGACGGCTCCGCCGGGCCGACGGCCCGGAGGTCGTCGTCATCGTCACCCGTGAATCCCACGGCTTCCTGGAGAAGCTGATGATGGGTCACAACCGAAATCGTCTGATCCGCCGCCTGAAGCGGGCCGACCGACACGGCCGGCTGCGTGTGTTCTATGCCGCGGTGCCGGACGGCAAAGGCGGCGAACGGGAGATCATCGTGCATTCCAAGGTGATCATCGTCGATGATCGCTTCGCGCGTGTCGGATCGTCCAATCTGAACAATCGCTCGGAGGGACTGGACACAGAATGCGATCTTGCCGTCGAGACCGCCGATCCTGCCGGCAGGCAGGCCATCGCTGCTCTGCGCAACGACCTTCTGGCGGAACATCTCGATGCCGAACCGGCCGAAGTGGCACGGATCATCAACGAGACAGGCTCCATGCTGGCAGCCATCGACAGGCTGAACGTCAAGCCGCGCGGCTTGCGATCCTTCGATATAGATCCCGAAAAAGGCGAGACCGAATCCATGGTCGGCACCGGAATCATCGATCCGAAACAGCCCTTCTGGCCGATCCCGCTGATCCGAAACGGACTTCGGAACTTCTTCTCCAGCCTGTCACATCACCGTCTGTTCTGAATACCTGCCGCCCCGATGGCGATAATAGGCTTCGGTCACGATGAAGATCGGTACGCCGATTGTCAGTGGCACGAAAAAATAGAGCACCCGGAAGGCGACCAGGGCGCCGATCGAGGCGGTCGACGGCAGGATGCCGAGCATCGTCGCCTCAAGGACTCCGAGCCCGCCCGGCACATGGCTGATGAGGGCTGCGATATTCGCCGTCACGTAAGCGCTCGCCACTTCAAGATAACCGGCGTCGGTGAACGTCGCGAGAAGCTGGCGGATCGAGGCGGCAACGCATGCAAAATTGAGCGCGCCAATGACGATCTGGCCGAGGGCAATTCTTGTTCCCGGCGGCTCGAAACGCCATGTCCGCAGGCAGAGAGGCCGGCGTACAAAGCCGCAAAGCAACAGATAAGCGGCCGGTATGGCAAGACAGAGGAGGCTCACGGCGATCCTCGCCGGGCCACCAAGCCCGATAAGGTTCGGTTCATCGCCCCGCTGCAGCAACAATGCCAGGCCGGCAAGCGTCGCAAGCCCGAGCCCGACCGTTATCCCGCAGAAGATGATGACCTTCGCAACCTCCTCGGCCGTCAGCCCCCAGCGCGAATAGAACCGATAGCGCACGGCGCCGCTGCTCAGGGCTGCAAGCCCGACATTGTGCCCGATCGAAAGCGCTGTGAACGAGGCAAGCGCCGTCTGCCGGTAGGCAAGCCGCTTGCCGGTATAAAGCACCGCGAGCGTATCGAAGCCGGTCAGGCAGAGATAGGACAGGACGACGAAGGAAAAGGCGGAAGCCAGCCGGAAACCGGCAATCGACTGGACCGATTCCTCGATTTCATCGAGGGTATAGCGGCCCAGACTGCGATAGACGAGGAAGATCGCCAGGCAGATCGCCGCGCCGACGAGGAGCTTCACCATGTAACGCCTGAAGGTCATACCCTTTCCCGCGAGTGGTTATATGTGGACGGGAACGAAAAACCGGCAAAGGTGTTCCCTGCCCTATGAACGATCCGACAGTTCCACCATCCTTCGAGGGGCCTCGCCTGAAAATCCTGAGCTACAACGTCCATAGCTGCATCGGCACCGATCGCAAGCTTGACCCTGCGCGAGTGGCTGAAGTCATCGCAACCGTAGAACCCGATATCATCGGATTGCAGGAACTGGATGTCGGCCGCAGCCGCACCGGCGGCGTCGATCAGGCTCATGCTATCGCCTCTCTGCTGCGCATGGAATTTCATTTCCATCCAGCCCTCAACGTCGCTGAAGAACGCTATGGAGACGCGATCCTCACTGCTTTGCCGGCAAGGATGATCAAGGGCGGAGGCTTGCCCTCCGTTGGCGAACCGCGTGGTGCGATATGGGTGGAGATCAAGGTCGGCGATCATTGCCTGCAGGTGTTCAATACCCATCTCGGACTGCGCGGCCGTGACCGGATCAGCCAGATCGGCGCGCTTCTCGGCCCCTCCTGGCTCGGGAGCCCCGCCTGCCATCAGAAGCCTCGTATCCTGATCGGAGATTTCAATTCCACTCCGTCTACCGCCACCTACAAAACCGTCGCCCGCCGGATGGCTGACGTACAATCTCGTTTGAAGGCAAAACCCAAGGCAACCTTCCCGTCACGTTACCCGCTATTGAGGATCGACCATATCTTCGTGTCCAGCGAGGTCACGCCGGTAGACGTACAGGTCATCTCAACGCCGCTGACCCGCCGCGCCTCCGATCACCTGCCGCTCCTGACCACCGTCCATCTATGATTTCAATGGATCATCCGGTTCAGCCTTCGGGCTTCCTTCAGAAGGCGCACGACATCCTGGTCCGTCGTTTCCGTGAAATCGGCATAATGCGCGCTCACCGCCTCGAGGTGCTGCGGCGCAGACAGGCAGACGATGTCATTGACCTCTTCCCGCAGGGATTCCACGAGATCGTGCGGCGCGACGGGCACGGCGATCCAGATCGAGCCGACGCCCATCTCCTTCAGCGCATGGATACCGGCGCGGATCGAGCTCCCGTTGGCGATGCCGTCATCGACCAGGATGATATCACGGCCCGCATGATCGTGGTCCTGCGGCTCATCTTCGCCGAAATATATGCGGTGCCGGCGTTCAATCTCGGCCAACTGATGCTCCCGCTCGGTGGCGAGATATCCCGGCGGAATGCGGAAGTGGCGGGCAGCCTCTTCGCTCACCACCACATGCGGTTCCTTGCAGTCGACCACCGCTCCGATACCATATTCCGGATGGCCGGGTGCCCCGATCTTACGCACGATCAGGAGATCAAGCGGCGCTCCCAGCCGCTGTGCGATCTCGAAGGCGACAGGCACGCCGCCGCGAGGAAGTGCCACAACGACAGGATCCTGAAGCTGCACCGACTGCATCGCTTCCGCAAGCTGCCTGCCAGCATCTTCGCGATCGGAAAAAGCGGGGGCCAAACCGGGCATGTCTTCCTCCCATAGCATGGCGGCGCGACCGCGGGCCGCGCCTCCTGTTTCCTCCGGCACAAAGAGCATAACCACCGCAGGGATGTGGGGCAACCTTAAGGCCGGTTTCATCTCCGATATGCAGCACCAGACGCCGCCATCCTTGCAATGTTCGCTTTCATGCTCGCGGCTGCAGCATGGAACTGCGGTTCGCTCAGTGCTTCGTCCGGGATACGAACTTGTTGAAGCGGCTGGTCTTTCCGGCCTCCGTCTCGTCCTGATAAAGGAAGGCGAGTTTGTTCTTGTCGAAGATCGAGAAGAAGTCGTTCCATTCGATCTTCTCCAGCGCTTCCTCCGGCTTGCCGAAGTCGACACGCAGGATGCCGCCTTCCCCGGCGCCCTTGACGCGGGCCGGGTGACCGCCGCGTTCTTCGATCCACTGACGGATTTCAGTGTGGTCCATGGTCTCTACGGCTTTGCTCATCGCTTTCGTTCTCCCTGTTGGTCGATTGCAGAACCGACGCCGCCGGGGATTGTTCCTTTTGCGAACACGAGATCGAAATCCCAAATGGAACAAAATTCACGACTATGTGTTCACGGCGTGTCGGACGACGAACCTCCACGCGGCCGACAGCGTCATAAGTACCCTCCCCAACTGGCGCTTCCCCTGTGCGGGAAGCGCTTTTTCTTTGCAAGGCCCGTCTCAGCGTCTCGTCAGCGCCACCACGTAGCGCGTCGGGGCCTTGCCCGGATTGAAGAAGACGCAATCGGACGGCGGACCGAGCAGCAGGCAATCACCCTCGGAAAGATGATGCAGCGCCGTCCCTTCCTGAAAATCGAGCCGCCCCGAAAGCACCCAGATCTGCTGGTGCTGGAAAGCGAAGGCCGCGGCGGGATAAGGCACGCGCACGCCCGGCGGCAGCGAGACATCGATAAGCTCCAGCATGGAATTCGGCGGTGAGACGGCCCGGCGCGTGTAACCGGTTTCCGGGTCGGTCCAGACCGGTTGTTCCGCTTGCGGGGCAATGCGCTCCTGTACCCGCTCCGCCAGGGCCAGCAACACCGAAAGCGGCAGGCCGAAGGCACCGGAAAGCCGGCCGAGCACGGTCGCCGTCGGACTTGCCTCGCAGCGCTCGATCTTGCTGATCATCGCCTTGGAGACTCCGGAACGTTCCGCAAGCTCCGCAAGCGACCAACCGCGCGCTTCCCGCTCGATCTTCACCCGCATGGCAATCGCCTGAACCGGGTCCTTCTGCACCTGCTGCAAAGCTGCTTGCCTTTCGTCAATCGTCTTTTATAGTGGACGTTTAAATCATATAAGAGACAAGACCCGTCCGCAACGAGAATAAAGGGAAGTGTGTCATGGGGAATAATGGGACGCGCGAAATCCGTTTCAACGCTTTTGACATGAACTGTGTCGGCCATATTCAGCAAGGGCTATGGGCGCATCCTCGTGACCAGTCGCATCGATACGCCGAACTGCGCTACTGGACAGACTACGCGAAGATCCTGGAAGCCGGCCTGTTCGACGGCATTTTCCTGGCCGATGTCGTCGGCGTCAACGATGTCTATGGCGGCAGCAATGCCGCAGCGCTGAAGCATGCGGTGCAGGTGCCGGTCAACGATCCGATGATGCTGGTGCCGGCCATGGCCGCCGTCACAGAACACCTTTCGTTCGGTGTTACCGCCAACCTGACTTATGAGCCGCCTTTCCTCTTTGCCCGACGCATGTCGACGCTTGATCACCTGACCGGCGGACGTATCGGCTGGAATATCGTAACCGGCTATCTCGACAGCGCCGCAAAGGCGATCGGCCTTGATACGCAGGCCGCTCATGACGACCGCTATGATCTTGCGGACGAATATATGGAGGTGATGTACAGGCTCTGGGAGGGAAGCTGGGAGGATGACGCGGTCATCTTCGACCGTCAGAGCCATCTTTATGCTCATCCCGAAAAGGTCCATAAGATCCATCATCGCGGCAAACAGTACCGCATCGACGCGATCCACCTCTGCGAGCCGTCACCGCAGCGGACCCCGGTCCTCTACCAGGCGGGCTCCTCGACGCGCGGCCGACAATTCGCGGCGACACATGCCGAATGCGTTTTTGTCAACGGCCAGAAGATCGAAGGCGTGAAGGATATCGTCGACGACATCCGCGCCCGCGCCGTCGAATATGGCCGCAGGGCGGACGACGTGAAGGTGTTCATGGGCGCAACCATCGTCACCGGCCGCACGGAGAAGGAGGCGCAGGAGAAATTCGAGGACTATCGTGCCTATGTGAGTTCCGAAGGCGCACTCGTGCATGCCGCGGGTTCGCTCGGCATCGATCTTGCCAAATACGATCTCGACGAGCCGATCGAAACAGGCAAGAGTTCGGCGATTGTCTCGAACATCGAAGCCATGACCCGCACCGTCGGACCGCAATGGACCAGGCGCAAGCTCCTGGAACAGATGGTGCTCGGCAGCCGTCAGGCACCGATGATCGGCTCCGCCGAACAGATCGCCGACACCCTCGTCACCTGGGCGGAACAGGCCGGCGTCGACGGTTTCAACCTGTCGCGCACCGTTGTGCCGGAGTGTTTCAACGATATCATCGCGCTCGTGATCCCGATCCTGCAGGAGCGCGGCCTCTACAAGACGAGCTATCGCGACGGCACGTTCCGTGAAAAGCTGTTTGGAACACCGCGGCTACCGAACCGGCACATGGCCACGAAATATCGCATGACGGGGTGAGATGATGACGACAGCGAAGTCCCTGGAACTTCAGGCCGAAGGCCGCTGGCGCATGCTTTCCCTGCTGTGCCTTGCGGTCGTCCTGTCCTTCTCCACCTGGTTTTCGGCGAACGCCATCGCGCCGGACCTCAAACACGCCTGGTCGCTTTCCGAAAGCACGGCTGCATGGCTCACCAACGGAGTGCAGATCGGTTTTGTCATTGGAGCGCTATCGGCGAGCTTCTTCAACCTGCCCGACTTGGTCCGCATGAACCGGCTGATGGCTGGTTCGGCTCTGCTCGCGGCGCTCTCCAATGCCGCGATCCTTCTGGAACCCGGCCCATTCGGTGCTGTCCTCTGTCGCATGGTCACCGGCTTTGCGCTCGCCGGCGTTTATCCGCCGGCGCTGAAGCTCGTCTCGACCTGGTTCATCTCCGGCCGGGGGCTGGCACTTGCCGGGGTTATCGGCGCCATCACCGCAGGCTCGTCGCTGCCGCATCTCTTCCGTGGCATGTCGTCCGCCATCGCCTGGCAATATGTCGTCCTGCTTTCGAGCAGCGCAACGCTGATCGGCGCCATGGTCTTCCTCGCCTGCACACGGGAAGGGCCATACCCGTTCGGCAAGGCCTTGTTCGACCCGGCTCAGATCGGCCGGGTACTGAAAGACCGCAATCTGCTTTTGGTGAACGGTGGCTATCTCGGGCATATGTGGGAGCTTTACGCCATGTGGGCCTGGCTGCTCGCTTATCTGACCGCCGCACTCGACGGCGGCAGCGACATCAACAGCCAGGCCTCGCTTTTGACCTTCGTTGCCGTGGCCTCGGGCGTCATCGGCTGCTTCGCCGGGGGCCTCTTGTCGGACCGCTTCGGCCGCACCGCCACCACCGCCGGCCTGATGATCGTCTCCGGCACCTGCGCCCTGCTGATCGGCTTCGTCTTCGACGGGCCACCCTGGCTGCTGACACTCGTCGTGATCGTCTGGGGGATCTCGATCATCGGGGATTCTGCACAGTTCTCCGCTGCCGTGACGGAACTCGCCGATCAGAAATATGTCGGCACCGCGCTTTCCCTGCAGATGGGCATGGGTTTTGCGCTCACCATCTTCATGATCTGGCTGATGCCGCATCTCGCGGAACTGCTGGGCGGCTGGCGCTGGACTTTCATGCTGCTCGCGGTCGGGCCCATCTTCGGTGCAATATCGATGCTGATCCTGCGAGGCAGGCCGGATGCTATCCGAATGGCCGGCGGAAGGCGCTGACGCATATCAAGGGGCCGACGCGCCCCATAGGTCGCAATAGTGGACGTCAGGCGACGCGGCGGCTTTCCTCTTCCCGCTGTTGACGATCGCGCCCAAGCCGCTCCAGGCTGCGGGTCTTGAAGCCACGCAACGCCGTCACCAGCCGTTCCACCGCATCCCGAAGATCCGAAGTCCGTCCGAAGGTTTCCTGCACCATGGCGGAATTCTCCTGGGTGAGCTTGTCCATGTGGCTTAAAGCGCCGTTGACCTCGCGGAGGCCGAGGGATTGGTGCCCGGCTTCCGTAGCGATGGTCTTCACAATGGCATTGATGTCGTCGATGCGGTCTGTGATCTGGCTCAAAGCCGTGCCGGCATTGTTGACGAGGTCGACGCCCGCCTGAACCTGACGGGAACTGTCGGAAATCAGGTCCTTGATCTCCTTGGCTGCATCGGCGCAACGTTGGGCGAGTGCCCGCACCTCCTGCGCCACGACGGCAAAACCCCGTCCCGCTTCTCCAGCGCGGGCTGCCTCGACGCCCGCATTGAGCGCCAGGAGATTGGTCTGGAAGGCGATCTCGTCGATGACACCGATGATCTTGGAGATCTCGTCGGATGAGCGTTCGATCTCTCCCATCGCCGCGACTGCCTGCTTGACCACCGGACCCGAAGCTCGTGCTTCCGACAGCGCGACATCGACGGCAGCGGCCGCCTTGCCGGCGCCCTCGGCGGTGCCGGAAACGCTTTGTGTGAGCTGGTGCAGCGTCGCCGAGCTTTCCTCCAGTCCCTGCGCCTGCTCTTCCGTTCGCCGGGCAAGATCCTTGGAAGCCTGGGTGATCGCATTGGTGCTGGTGAGGATTTCCTCACCGGATTGGCGGACCGTTGCCATCGTCAGGCGCAGCTTCTCGGCGCTGTTGTTGTAATCCTCAGCCATGCGGACGAAATTTGACGGCAGGTCGGTGGAAAGCCGGCTTTCCAGATCACCAACGGAAAGCCCCTTCAAAACGTCGTCCAGCGCCTGAAGCGCGATATTCTGCTCCCGCTCGGCCGCCTGCTTTGCCTCCTCTGCCTTACGGCGCTCTGCGGCAAGGATATCGAGATAGGCGGAGATCGAATAATCCATGTCGAGCATCGCTGCCTTGACGAGCGTGCTGATTTCCTTGGCAAGCTTTTCGGAATTGCTGCGGCCGAAGCGGGACGGCCAGTTGGCCGCCATTACCGCATGGATCAAGTGCTCTACGATCAACGCATAGCCGCCGATATACCAGCGCGGATCAAGACCGGTACGGGCATGCGCAGCACCGACCGCGCGGACGCCTTCCACATAGTGTTCGTCGTATTTCGCTTCGCCGACGACGCGCCAATGGTTCATCTGGCGCTTCTTGGCGGCATCCATATGCGCCTTGTTCGAAAAGAAGCCGGCAACTTCCGGTGTCGATTGGACCTTTTTGTAGAAGGCATCGAGCCCCGGTGCCAAGCTGGCGCTGATGACCGGATCCAGTCGGCGAAGCGTGGCACGCGCCTCCTGGTCCAGCCCGACGAAATCCAGGCGCTTCTGCAATTCTCGTTTCTCTTCAGCCGACGACATTCTGCAAAGCCCCCGTTCCGCAGTGCACTATCCGTACGAAATGTACGGGCGCCATATTGTGAACCTATGGTATACGATCCCTTAATAAGGCTCCCTGAAACCTGATGATATCTTGGCTTTTCGGGGAGATTGGTGATCGGGCGCTGCGTGCTGGAAGAGATCGGCACTTGTGCGGCAATTATCCAATCGTATAATAACAATCAAATCCGAAAAGAGCGGCCCGAATTCGGAGCAGCCGAAAAGGTCCGCTTCCGTTTTCCCGAGGGATATCTTTATGAACGCCTACGGCTCGCGGGCCATGTCGACGTCTTTGTTGCGTGTTCTGATACGTCATCCGGACGAGACCCGGCGATGACGGAGAACCGACGGACTTATTATCGCGCCAGCGAGGCCGAGCGGCGCGAGGATCTGATCACCGCAACCCTCGACTGCATCGCCGAGTCCGGCATCCAGGGCGCCACGGTCCGCCAGATCGCCACGCGTGCCGGCGTGACGGGAGGGCTGATCCGGCATTATTTCACCGGCAAGGACCAGATGCTGCAGGCCGCCTACCGCAAGGTGATGACCGGCATGACGGAAGCCGCGATCGCGGCGGCCATCGAGGGCGAAACGGCCAAGGCGCGGCTGCGCCGCTTCATCGTCGCCAATGTCACGCCGCCGGTGACCGATCCGCGCACGCTTTCGCTCTGGGCCGCCTTCATCAGCCATATCCAGATCGATCCGAGCTTTGCCGCCACCCATCGCGAGAACTATCTGGCCTTTCTCGAAGCGCTGGAAACCCTGCTCACCGCCTTCTTCAAGGAGGAGCAACGTCCTGTAAGTTCGGACCAATGCCGCAGATATGCGATTTCGCTGAGCGCACTGGTCGACGGCCTATGGCTCGAAGGAACATTGGCCGCAGACATGTTCGCAGACAGGGAATTGGCCGAGAATGCGCTGAGTTCGGTGGAGGCGCTTTTGCATCTCCAGCCGGGCGGGCTTTCAGACGAATAACGACAAGAAAAGGAAATACCGATGCGTTATGCCTCGATCACCGACCGTCTCGCTCATCTCGGCTCCGGCCGCTGGGCCGTCCATCTGGCCGCCCGCCGCATGAAGGCAGCCGGCGAGGAGATCATCGAGCTCACGATCGGCGAGCCCGACGTGGCGCCGGACAAGGCGCTGCTCGATGAAGCGGCGCGTGCGATGTATGCCGGCCGCACCCGCTATTCAAACGGTCGCGGTGAACCGTCGATCCTGGAAGCACTGGTCCGGAAATATTCGAAACGCCGACCGGACGTCACCGAGAAGAACTTCCTCTGCTTTCCCGGCACCCAGACCGCGCTTTACAGCGTCATGACCGGCCTTGCCGAAGCCGGCGACGGCGTGCTCGTCGGTGACCCGCTTTATGCTACCTACGAAGGCGTCATCGCCTCGACCGGCGCCCATATGATCCCGGTTCCGCTCCGCCCGGAGAAGAAATTCCACCTGCAGGCCGAAGACCTGAAACGGGCGATCACCCCGGAAGCCCGTGTGCTGCTCCTCAACACCCCGCATAACCCGACCGGCGCAGTGCTGACCGCCGCCGAGATCGCCGCAATCGGCGACGTCTGCCGCCGCCACGATCTCTGGATCGTCTGCGACGAGGTCTATGAGCAACTGATCTTTGAAGGCACCCCCTTCGCCTCACCCTTCGATATTCCAGAACTTGCCGAGCGCACCATTGTCGTCTCGTCCATCTCGAAGTCGCATGCCGCTCCGGGCTTCCGCAGCGGCTGGGCCGCCGGTCCCGAAGAATTCTGCGAAAAGCTGCTACCGGTCTCGGAAACCATGCTGTTCGGCGTCCAGCCGTTCATCTCCGACATGACGGCCATGGCACTCTCGCAGCATTTCGAAACGGCAGACGTGATGCGCGAGAACTATCGTCGTCGCGCAGAGATCGTCGAAAAGGCCTTTGCAGGCAGCAACCTGATCAAGCCCATGCCGCCGGAAGGCGGAATGTTCGTTCTTCTCGATGTCACGGCAACCGGCCTCAACGGCGAGGAGTTCGCCTGGGAACTCTTGCATCAGGAGAAGGTCGCGGTGATGCCCGGCACCTCCTTCGGTGATCAGGCGGCCGGCTTCCTGCGCGTCTCGCTGACGGTGCCGGAAGACGTGCTCGCAGTCGCCATGGGGCGTGTCGGCGAACTCGCCGGCCGCCTTGTCTCGGCAGAGGAAAAGCGCGCCTGACGGTTCTCAACCGCCACGCTTTTCAGCCTTGTTCTCCGGCGGCGGCTCGAAGCCGAAAACGCTGCGGCCGCCCCATTCATGCGAGTGGTGGAATTCTCCGGCGACGATCTCCTTGAGGTCCGGGCCGGTGACGTAGCGTTCGAGCTGGCGGGCCTGGTCATCCAGCCGCTTGAGCGCCTGCAACTCCTCGTCGCGGCCGAGCCTCGCCTTGCCGACGGCCGATTTCATTACGCGGATCGTCTCGTCATAGACCTTGATCGGCACGGGGAACGGTTCCCGGTCCTTGCCGCCATGCGCAAGCGAGAACCGCGCCGGATCGGAGAAGCGGCAGGGCGCCCCATGCACCACTTCGGCGACCATGGCGAGCGCTTTGACCGTGCGGGCGCCGACACCCGGCGTGAGCAGCAATTGTTCGAAATCCTGAGGCCCCCGATCGGCCGCGGCGGCAAGCGTGCCGTGCAGCCGCTTCATGTTGACGTCTTCCTCGCGCACATCATGATGCGCTGGCATGATGAGATGCGGCAGCAGCGGCTGAGCGATATCTTTCGCCTTTGACGGGGGATCGAGCGCGATCACCTCTCGCACGATCCGGTCCGGCCCGAGCGAGGTGAGCAGGTCGAGCTGGCCCTTGCGGGATGCATCCGCACGCCGGTCGGCGAGGTTGACGATCTTGCCCTGTTTGCGGCCTTCGATCGCTGCATGCGGAGAATCGACGAAGCTGGTGATCCCTTCAGAAATCCAGTGATAGCGCCGGGCCTGCCGCTTGTCGCCGTTCATGCCCTGCTGCACCACGACCCATTTGCCGTCGTCGGCGACGATGAAGCCGTGCAGGTAAAGATCGAACCCGTCCTGAACCGCAGCACTGTCCACCTTGGCGACGAGCCGGCTGACGGTCGCCAGACCCTCGCCGTCGAAACCCACACGGTCGCCGATCGCCATGAGCTCGCCGGGCGTCTGCCTGGAATTCTGGCCGCGTCCGCCGCAAACATGGATGCCGAGTTCGCCGGAAAGCGGCGTCAGCCCGCGCTTCAGTGCGCCGATAACGCTGGTGGTGATGCCGGACGAATGCCAGTCCATGCCCATGACGCAGCCGAAGGACTGGAACCAGAAGGGATGCGCCAGCCGCCGCATGAACTCGTCGCGGCCGTATTCGATGACGATCGCCTGCGCGATGATCGCGCCGAGTTTCGTCATGCGCTCGCCGAGCCACCGGGGAACCCGGCCGCCGTGAAGCGGAAGATCGGCGCTGCCTGCTCTTTGAACCATGCTCCCGCTTATAGAACGACCGCCCGCCTTATGACAGGGTAAAGTTCCGCAAACGTTCCTCCAGAAGGCCGATCGTCGGAACGTCGGCATTGGCGAAGGCAAACCGCAGGTAATCCTGCTGGTTTTCGCCGAAATAGGCGCCGGGAATGCAGATGATACCCGCCTCCCGGGCAAGCTTCTCCGCCACCTCCGCAGAGCCTACGCCGCGGAAGGGATGACGCACGAAAGCAAAATACGCGCCGATCGCATCGAGCTTCCAGTCGTTGAGTGAACGCATCACCGCTTTCAGCGCGTCCGCGCGGCGGCCGATCTCCTGCCGGTTCTCCTCGCGCCAGCCGGCGAGAAGAGGCAACGCCCTTGCGACAGCCGCCTGGGCGGCGCGGGGCGCACAGATCTGCAGGTTGTCCATGATCTTGGCGACCTGCTCCACAACCGTCGAGCCGGCGGTGATTGCGCCCAGCCGGTGGCCCGGAATGCAGAAGGATTTCGAAAAGCTGTAAAGGCTGATCAGCGTATCCTCCCAGCCGTCGAGGATGAAAAGTCCATGCGGCGCCTTGCCGGCCTCCGGCATGAAGTCGCGATAGGTTTCGTCGAGGATGAGCCAGATGCCTTTTTGCCGGCACAACCTGAAGACCGCGTCCAGAAGCGGCGGCGGGTAGATCGCCCCGGTCGGATTGTTGGGCGACACGAGCGCCAGCGCCCGAACGTCGCCGGTGATTGCGGCTTCAAGACGCGCTAGATCCGGCAGGAAGCCGTTTGCCGCATCGCAAGCCACGAAGGCGGTCTTGATGCCCATCATGGCAAGCGTGGTCTCGTGGTTGAAATAGAAGGGCTCCGTCATCAGGACCGTGTTGCCCGGACCGGCAACCGTCATCGCGGCACAGACGAAGGCCTGATTGCAGCCCGACGTGATGTGGATGTTCTCCGACCCCACGTTCGCGCCATAGACTTGCGAGACATGCTCGGCATAGGCATTCCGAAGCTCCGCTTCACCCTCGATCGGTCCGTAGCCGGTGAACGCCCTGGAGGACGCCGTCTCGCCGAGCAGTCTCAGCATGTCCGGATGGGCGGGATAACCCGGGACCGCCTGCGACAGATCGATCAGCGGCCCCTTCGCCCCTTGATAGGCACGCCCCCAGGCGAAAACGGATGGAACGGGCGGCGGCGAAAGCTTTTCGACAAGAGGATTGAAGGCAGGCATGATTGTCCAGGACAAGGTTTTCAAAGATGGGCGATTGATTTGTCCCTCTTGTTTATCAGAATATCGAGGGACGCAAGGAGAACCGTAGATGGCCGACGATATTCAGCCTGAGGATTCGAAACTCACCATCACCAAGCGGAAATGGGCCGGAGAGGGCAAGTTCCTGACCGGGCGCGTGTCCCGCCCCGAAACCGAGCGCCTGCCGCCCGGCCAGCATCTGGTCAAGAACTGGCCGGTGCTCGATCTCGGCCAGCAGCCACGGATCTCGACCTCCCAGTGGAAGCTCGACGTGCGCGGCCTCGTCAACCACCCGAAGACCTTCGATTGGGCCGCCTTCCAGGCTCTTCCGCAAAGCGAAATGCGCTCCGACATCCATTGCGTGACGACCTGGTCGCGCTACGACAACAACTGGAAAGGCGTTTCCACCCGCGACTTCCTCGATGCCGTCGATCCGAAGGACGAAGCGATGGCGGTGATGCTGACAAGTTATGACGGCTACACAACCAACCTGCTTCTCTCGGATTTCGCGTCGCCGGATGCGATCATCGTCCATAGCTGGGAAGGCCAGCCGTTGACGGAGGAGCACGGCGGGCCGGTGCGCCTCGTGGTGCCGCATCTCTATTTCTGGAAGAGCGCGAAATGGCTCCACCGGATCGAATTCCTCGACCGGGACAGCGCCGGCTTCTGGGAGAACAATGGCTACCATATGCGGGGCGATCCCTGGTCAGAGGAGCGATACTCGGACGATTAGCCGAACTTGACGAGGTTCAGCGCCGGCAGCCGGCCGCCGGGGAATTGCACCAGCCTGCCGCCGACGGAAAGCGGACCGAGGTCGATGCCGAAGAAACCGAGCTTGTCGATCAGCCGGCCGACTTCCGCCTTTGCCGCGGCATCGTCACCCGAATAAAAGAGCACGCGCATGCCGCCTTCCGCAGCCGGGTCACCGGAGAGCAGATGCGGCTGCAGGTGGTTGAAGGCCTTCACCACGCGGGCGCCGGGCACGAGACCGGCAAACACCTCGCTCGACAGACGGCCGTTGAGTTCGGCCGGCTTGAAGAGCGGCGCCTCGATCGGGTTGTTGGCGTCGATGACGATGCGGCCGTTCCAGTCCGGCAGGCCGGCAAGCGCCTTTGGCAGTTTCGACCAGGGAACCGCGACCAGCACGATGTCCGCGCTTGCGGCCTCCTCGATCGTTCCCGCCGAAATCCAGGGCGAGAGCTCGCCCGTCAGCTTTTCGAGCGAGGCCGGGCCGCGGCTGTTGGCGATGGTGGCACGCAAACCGTTCCGGGCAAGCGCGCGGGCGAAGGCTGCGCCGATATTGCCGGCGCCGATGATACCGATGGACATGGTCTTGATCCTTCTTGAAACGAGATGGGCGTTCAGGCGGTGAAGCCGCCGTCGGCGACGATATCGGCACCGGTGACGAAGGCGGCGTCGGGGCTGGCGAGGAAAGCGACGACACTGGCGATCTCATGCGCCTTGCCATAGCGGCCGATCGCCATGCCGGGACCGACGATTTTCGAAACGGGACCGCCGTCGGGGTTCATGTCGGTATCGGTCGGGCCGGGATGCACCGTATTGACGGTGATGCCGCGCGGCCCGAGATCGCGCACGAGGCTGCGGTTGAAACCGGAAATCGCCCCCTTGGTGAATGTGTAGAGCGGAGCCGCGATCGCCGCGCCGATGGAGCGGGAGCCGCCGGCGACGAGGGCCGTCTTTCCGATGAGGGGATGAGAGGTGGTGGACATGTGCGATACTCCTTATCGTTTCGATGACGGGAATATCGCCTCTGGATTGACGCTTGATTAGACGGTAATAATGCGGATGATTTTCAAGTAATCGTTGAAAGTATCGTCTGATGGAAAGCCTCGCCAACCTGGAATCCTTTATCCGCAGTGCCGAACTCGGCGGCTTTTCGGCAGCCGCCAGACGCCTAGCGCTGACGCCCGCGGCCGTCAGCCGCAATGTCGCGATGCTGGAGAGGAATCTCGGCGTTCGGCTATTCCAGCGAAGTACCCGCAACCTGACGCTGACGGAGGCCGGTGAGCTATTCCTGTCGGCGGTGAGCGATCACGTTGAGGCGCTGCAGACCGCGATTGCCGAAGTATCTTCGGAAGGCGGAGAACCGTCCGGCGTGCTGAAGGTCAGCATGAGCCCGAATTTCGGCGCGCAGCACATCCTGCCGCTGCTGCCGGATTTTCTGGCTCGGTATCCGCGAATCCGCCCGGAATGGATGTTCGAGAACCGGCAGGTGGACCTGATCGCCGAGGGTTACGATGCAGCGATCGGCGGCGGCTTCGAACTGACGCCGGGCATTGTCGCCCGCACGCTTGGTCCGGCACATGTCATCGCGGTAGCGTCGCCCGATTATGTGAGGGATCGAACGCAGCCCTTCGACCCCGCGGGCCTCGCAGCCTTCGACGGCATTTCCATGCGTTCGCTCAACAGCGGACGTCTCCGCCAATGGATCATGCGCAATGCCGAAGGCGAGGAAATGCCGGCCGTCCTGACCGGAACGGTCGTACTCAACGATCCGGCGGCGATCGCACGTGCCGCATGCCTCGGCCTCGGCGTCGCCATGCTCGCCGTACCGGATGCCCTGCCCCATCTGGAAAATGGCGAATTGATCCGCCTGCTGCCGGACTGGTATGCGGATGTCGGGCCGATCTCGCTCTACTATGCCAGCCGCACGCTGCTGCCGGCGAAGACCCGCGTCTTCATCGATTTCGTGACCGAACATTTTCGCAGGGAGCGATTGGCCGAACGTTTCGCCGGCAGTCTCGGCGCGTCGAACATGCCGAAAGGAAGGTGAGCGCACCCGGCGACGTGCCGGATGCGCGGGATCGATCAGATCAGCTTTTCGAGCGTGATCGGCAGGTCGCGGACGCGTTTGCCGGTCGCATGGAAGACGGCATTGGCGATCGCAGGTGCCACGCCGACGATACCGACCTCGCCCACACCCTTGCCGCCCAATGCCGACGCGTTGAAATCCGGCACGCCGACGGAGATCACCTGGATGTCTGGGATGTCCGAATTGGTCGGCACCAGATAATCACCCACATTGCTGTTCATCATCCGGCCGTTCCGCTGGTCGACAAGGCCTTCTTCCAAAAGCGCCTGGCCGATACCCATGATGATGCCGCCGCGCCACTGGCTTTCCACCAGCCGCGGATTGTAGAGCCGCCCGCAATCGAAGGCGGAGGCCATGCGGGAGACACGCACCGTGCCGAAATCCTCATCAACGCGAACCTCGGCAAAATGGGCGCACCAGCTGTGCATGGAATAGTCGCCCATGGTCGGTCCTCGCACCTTTGCCATGGTCGTCCAAGCCTGGTGGTGCTCCTGGGCGGTTGCACCGTCCGGCAGCGTGTTCCGGCGGATCTCCAGTTCGTCACGGCCGAGTGCGGCCATCAGCTCCGGCAGGGTAAGCGAAGGACCTTCGCCGCGCGGGACGCTGATGCGCCCGTCACCGAAGGTGAGCGTGTTCGCCCCGGTGTCACGCAGCGGCGAGTTGGCATCGCTGAGTGCAAGCCCGATGAGTTCGTCTCGTGCGGCCGTGGCAGCCTTGTGAACGGCACCCAGTATAGAGCCCGCCAGCATCGAGCCACCGGCGATCGCCGAGCCCGGCAGGCGGGAATCGCCGAGCTGCACATCGACCTGGCTGACCGGCACGCCGAACACATCGGCCGCGGTCTGGGCAAGGATCGTATAAGTGCCCTGCCCCATGTCAATCGCGCCGCTGACGACTTCGACACGACCATTGCCGAGGATACGGATCATCGCCTCGCTGGGTGCCTGGATGACCGGGAAGGTTCCGCAGCCGATACCCCAGCCGATCAACGTCCTGCCTTCCCGCATCGAGCGCGGCTGATGACTGCGTTTCGACCAGCCGAAGGCTTCCGCACCCTCCATGAGGGCTTCGCGCAGGCGGCGGGTCGACCAGGGCTTTCCCGACTGGTAGTCGCGGTCGGCATAATTCTTCAGCCGCAGGTCCAGCGGGTCCATGCCGAGCTTCCAGGCGAGCTCGTCCATGGCGCATTCGATGCCGTAGGCGCTCGGGTTCTTGCCCGGGCCGCGAAGGGCACCGGGCGTCACGGTATTGACCGGCACGATCCTGTGCTGGGAGGAGAAATTCCCGACCTTGTAGAGGATCGAAGTGGCGGCGCCTGTCTGCTCCGGCCAGTCCGCATAGGTGGAGGTTTCGCTCGCACCCCGATGGACGATGGCCTGCAGAACACCGTCTTCCGTCGCCCCGAGCCTGATCGTCTGCCTGGTCGCGGCACGGCCGCCATAGCTTGTGAAGTTCTGCGGCCGCGTGACCGCGAGCTTCACCGGCCGCCCGAGCTTGCGAGCCGCGAAGGCGGCGACCGCGCTATAGGCGAGCGCAGCCCCCTTCGACCCGAACCCCCCACCGATGAAGGGCGAGATCAACCGGACGTTCTCATAGGGGATGGCGAACCATTCGGCATAGCTGCGCGCCATACCATGCGACCACTGGCTCGGCTCCCAGACGGTGAGCTGATCGCCGTCCCATTTCACGGTCAGCCCGTGCGGCTCCATTGCCACGTGATATTCGCGCGGCGTGCTGTACTCGGCCTCGATCATCACGGGGGCGGTGGCAAGCGCCGCTTCCGCATCACCCCAGGCAACGTTCAGCATATCGACGGCTTTGCCTTCACCGGCACTAGGATCGTCAAGACTGACGACCGACGGAGCTTCCGCGTAAACGATGTCGAGCAGCCTGGCAGCTTCAACGGCCTGTTCGCGGGTTTCGGCGACCACTGCCGCGATCGATTCCCCGTTGAACCGGACCTCGCGCGGCAGGGGATGATAGGGTTGGTTCTCGGGGCGATTGCCATGCCAGTCGGAGGCAGTCATGAGCCCAAGGTCGTCTTCCGGCGTCAGCACCAGAAGGACGCCCGGTGCCGCAAGCGCCTTCGACGTATCGATCGAGACGACTTGCCCGGCCGGGATCGTGCTCTGCACCAGCACGGCATGCGCCAATCCTTCCACCGGATACTCCAGCGCATAGGTTGCCGCCCCGGTCACCTTCAGTTGCCCTTCGAACCGAGTCTGGCGGCCGCCGATCATACCGTCTGAGGCATCGCCATGTTTGCGGGTTTCCATGATGGTCATGCGAGACCTCCAACATTCTGGGCCATTTTCAGGATGGCACGAGCGACGACGCGCGGCGCAAGTTCGATCTTGTAGCGATTGCCGCCGTGGGAGACGGCCCCTTCCATGGCGAGACCACTGGCCTTCTCGACGGTTTCGACGTCAAGCGCCTTGCCGATGAGAGCCTGCTCGACCGCTCTTGCGCGCCACGGCTTGGTGGCGACGCCACCGAGCGCAACGCGAATGTCGCGGACCGTCTTGCCGTCCGCCTCGAGTTCGACACCGACAGCGGCGCTCGCCGCAGCGAATTCGTAGGATTGCCGGTCGCGAACCTTGAGATAGATCGAGTTCCTGGCTGCGGCAGACGCAGGAATGCCGATGCCGACGATCATCTCGCCACGTTTCAGCACCGTTTCGTTTTCGGGCGTATCGCCCGGCAGAAGGAAGAAATCGTCGACCGCCACCTTGCGGCTGCCGAGATCGACAAAGGCGTCGAAGGCCACGAGCGCGACTGCGAGATCGCCGGGATACGGGGCGATGCAGGCATTGCGGGTGCCGAGGACGGCGTGGTTGCGCGTCACCCCGCCGATCGCCGGGCAGCCGGAGCCGGGATTACGCTTGTTGCAGGCCGGAAAGGTGGCTGGATCACGGAAATAGGGACAGCGCGTCCTCTGCAGGAGATTGCCGCCGATCGTCGCCATGTTTCGAAGCTGGGCGGAAGCCGCAAGCGAGAGCGATTCGGCAACCGCCGGGAATGCCGCCCGGATTTGCGGATGGTCGGCGACGTCCCCCATCCTGGCAAGCGCACCAATAACGGCACTGCTCGCATCGACATTGATCTCGCCAAGACCGGAGAGATGGGTGATATCGACGACGGTTTCGGGTTCGTCCACGCCGCATTTGGCAAGATCGAGCAGCGTCGTGCCGCCGGCAAGAAGTGCGCCGCCGGCCTGAAGCACGGCATTGCGGGCCTCATCCACGGAAGAAGCGCGGAAATAGGAGAAGTCTCTCATCGGACGGCCTCCGCCGCTTCGCGCACCGCCGCGACGATGCTGTTATAGGCCCCGCACCGACAGAGATTGCCGGACATGTATTCGCGGATCTCCTCGTCGGAACCGGCATGGCCCTCGCGGATGCAGGCGACCGCCGACATGATCTGTCCCGGCGTGCAATAGCCGCACTGAAAGGCGTCGTTTTCAATGAAAGCCGCCTGGACGGGATGCAAGTCGCCGTTTTCGGCGGCAAGCCCCTCGATCGTGGTGATCTGCCGGCCCTCGACCTGCGCAGCCAGCGTCAGACAGGAGAGTACGCGCTTGCCGTCGACATGGCAGGTGCAGGCGCCGCACTGGCCCTGATCGCAGCCTTTCTTGGTGCCGGTCAGCGCCAGTTCCTCACGCAAAGCGTCGAGCAGGGTGACGCGCGGCTCGACATCGAGCTCGTGCCGCCTCCCGTTGATGTCGAGCGAAAGATGGATGGTTCGTGTCATGATAAGCTCCTGCTATCGTCACGAGAATGCAAAATTCCGAATCCAGAATGGACTGGCCGCCCGGCTCCGGCGCGCTAAATGGATATCTTGAGAGAAACACCGGCACATTTGGCATGACATCCGGCCCCCTTCTGGATTAAGAAGCGGAAGGCACTCCGCTCAAACGGAGGAGCCTCCGGTTAAACTAGTGACTGGCTGATTTTCGTCAAGTCCCCAACCCGCCTGGAGCATGATTTTGGCCTCGGCCGCGCCGAAAACAACATCGACGACCCCGACGAAACTGCGCGCCGATGCCCGCCGCAATCGGGACAAACTGATCGAAATGGCGGCCGCAGCCTTTCAGGAAAAGGGCGTCGAGACCTCGCTGGAGGATATAGCACGGCGGGCGGGCGTTGGCATCGGTACGCTTTACCGGCATTTTCCGACGCGCGAGCATCTGGTCGAAGTCGTCTACCGCCGGGAGCTGGAGAGCCTGGCCGCGGCGGCATCCGACCTCGCCGAAAGACATGCGCCGGATGTGGCGCTCGAAGAATGGATGCGCCGTTTCGTGGGGTACATCGCCACCAAGCGCGGCATGGCCAACAGCCTGCGCATCCTCATGACCTCCAATTCCTCGCTGTTTGCCGAAGGAACCGGCCTGATCCGGGGTGCACTCGAAAGCCTCATCAAAACCGCCGGTGAGAAGGGTTATATCCGCACGGACATCGAAACGACCGACCTGCTGCATGCATTGTCCAGCATCTATTCGATCCCCGAATCGCCCGATTGGCGCGACCGGTCGCACCGCCTGATCGGACTCCTGATGGACGGTCTGAAGGCGCGGAAATAACCCGTCGGACGATCATCTTCGGGAGTGCGGAGCCCGCTTCGAGAATCCTGTCATCGAGGCTAGATTTCGCATCCCGTCTGAACGGAAAATCAATCAGTCTCCGATTGACAGGTATCCTGCTACTCATGCCTTCTGATTCATAAGATTATTCTTAAAAATTAGATATATAGCAGCACTGATCTTGCATCGAAAAAACGTCAAAAAACGTTGTACAATGTCAAAATTCAATCTGTCATTAAAGAGTTTGGCCTAGGCTCCGACCATCGCGCCATCGCCGTCCGGTGTAGCGCCAGGGCCGGTATGAGACCGGCTCTTTTCCCCCACACTGCCAGATATCAGATCTGCGCGTGAAAACGCGATGCCTCAGTCGAGGCTTCATCATCCGGAGCCGAACTCATGTCCCGTCTCTCCATACGCAGCTCGCTTATTGCCGTCTTCGGCGCGATCGCGGCGCTTACCGCCGTTCTCGCCTGGGCGGCCATCTCCTCGCTTTCGAACGTCGCCGGAAACCTCAACACGATTTCCGGCGATTCACTGCCAAGTGTTCAGGCCTCCAAGAATATCGAGACGGCGATCCTCGGAATGACGATCGCCTATATGGGCCATCTCACCACGACTTCGGATTTCGGCATGGAAGCAGCAGAGAAGCTGATCGCCCAACAGTCCGATGCGTTGAAGGCGGCTCTGGACACTTACAGGCCGCTGACGTCGAGCGATCAGGAAAAGCAGCTTGTCGACCAGATCGAGGCGGGCGTTCAGAAATACGTACAGGCCGGCGAAAAGATGCTGGGCTTTTCCCGCAAGGCCTCCGATGCCCGTGCGCGCGTCGAGATGGAAAAGATGCGGATCACGATCCAGCCGGTCATGGAAGCGGTGACCCAGCTCGTCAAAACGAATACTGACGCCGCAGGCGTCGAAACCGGCAAGGCGGAGGCGACCTATGCCACGGCGCTGACCACCATGTATGCCATCCTCGCCGTGGTTTTTGCGCTGATTGTCGGTGCGGCGGCCTATGTGATGACCGGCATCGCTCGCCCGATCCAACGTATCACCGCCTCGATGAGCGGGCTCGCGGCTGGCGACACCGAGACGGAGATTCCCTTCGCGGGCCGCAAGGACGAAGTCGGCGCCATGGCCGGCGCTGTCGAAGTCTTCCGCCAGGCTGCCATTTCGAACCGGCAACTGCAGGAAGAGGCGGAGAAAGCCCGCGCCCATGCGGAAGCCGATCGCCTCCGCCTGCAGGAGGAAGCGGAAGCCGCAGCCCAGGCCCGTCTCCAGGAAGCCACAGCCGGCCTTGCAGCCGGCCTGCGCCGCCTTGCTTCCGGCGACCTCGCCTTCCAGCTCACCGAGCCTTTCGCGCCGGATTTCGAAGCATTGCGCGAGGACCTGAACTCCGCCGTGACCCGCCTGGGTGCCGCTCTTTCCGAGGTTGCTTCCTCGGCAGGCAGCATCGACAGCGGCTCGCGCGAAGTCAGCCAGAGCGCTGACGATCTTTCGAAGCGCACGGAGCAGCAGGCCGCTTCGCTCGAAGAAACCGCCGCGGCGCTCGATGAGATCACCGCCAACGTTGCGAACTCCTCCAGGCGCGCCGACGAAGCCAAGGTGATCGCGCTGGAAGCGAATTCCAGCGCCGCCAAATCGGGCGCCGTCGTAGCGAATGCCGTCGACGCCATGCAGCGCATCGAGCAGTCGTCCAACCAGATCTCCAACATCATCGGCGTGATCGACGAGATCGCCTTCCAGACCAACCTCCTGGCGCTCAACGCAGGCGTCGAGGCGGCCCGCGCCGGCGAGGCCGGCAAGGGTTTCGCCGTCGTCGCCCAGGAAGTACGCGAACTCGCCCAGCGTTCGGCGAATGCGGCAAAGGAGATCAAGGACCTCATCCGCAATTCCGGTGCCGAGGTCCACAACGGCGTGAAGCTCGTTCGCGAGACCGGCGATGCGCTGAAGACGATCGAAGCGCATGTCGTCACGATCAATGAGCACATCAGCGCGATCGCGACCGCCGCCCGCGAACAGTCGGTCGGTCTGGCGGAGGTCAACTCGGCCGTCAACCAGATGGATCAGGTGACCCAGCAGAACGCCGCCATGGTGGAGGAGACCAACGCCGCCGGCGCCAACCTCGCCTCGGAAAGCTCGAAGCTGCGTGAACTGATCGCCCGCTTCAAACTTGCTGAGCGCGGCCGCATGAACACCGCACCGCGCGCGGTTTCCAGTTCAGGCGCGACACCGGTCGCTGCTCCGCGGAATGCGGCTCCACAGGAATCGCCGGCCCGTCGCCTGGCCGAGCGCGTGACGAAATCCTTCGGCGGCAATGCCGCCGCAGCAGCAGCGCCGACCGAATCCCAATGGACGGAATTCTGATCCGCTGACTAACTCTCGTCCTTCAACGGCCCGGCTTCCGCCATCTGACGCAGAAGCCGGGCCGTCTCGTTATTGGCGGGAAAGAAGGATTCGACGGCCAGTTCCGAAAGTGTCACGTCGACCGGGGTCCCGAAGACGGTCGTCGTCGAGATGAAGGACAGAACTCCAGCCGCTGTCCGCAACTCCATCGGCACGGCGATGCCGGCATAATCACGGCTCGGAGATTTCGGCCCGGTTTCCGGAGCGGGATAACCGGCCAATTCCTCCAGAAGCGTTTCCAGAACACGGTCGCCGGTCGCGGCGATCTGCTGATGCAGCCGGTCGAGCAGGTGATTTCGCCATTCGGCAAAATTGGCAATGTGAGGCGCTAGCCCGTGCGGATGCAGGCTCAATCTCAGGACATTGACCGCCCCGTCCATCAAGGAGCGATCGGCGACACCGGCAAGCAGCGGCGTAACCGCGGCGTTCGCGGCCACCAGTGTCCAATGCCGGTCTATGGCCAACGCCGGAAAGGGCTCGTGCCCTCGCAACACCATGTCGATCGCCTGGCGCGCCGGCGCAAGCGCCGGATCGTCGAGCTTTCGCTCCGCAAAGACGGGTGCGAAACCCGCAGCGATCAGCATCGGATTGCGCTCGCGGAGCGGTACGCCGAGCCGCTCTGCCAGATGCAGCAACATCTCCCGGCTCGGGACCGCCCGCCCGCTCTCGATAAAGCTCAGATGCCGCTGCGAGATATCGGCCTCCAATGCCAGATCGAGTTGGCTCATGCGCCGGCGGCGACGCCACTCACGCAGGAAATCACCGAGAGGACGGGCAGGTGAAATGGTCGTCATGCGGCAGCCGGAATCTGGTCGAGGAAACCGTGCACAGCCTTGAAGCGGCCGCTTTCAAGCGCCGCGAAATCCGTGCCCCTGATAACCGGTTCGGCACCTTCGGGGCCGAGACCCCAGGAGAAGCGGAGACTGTCGCCATAGCCATCGGCCGATCCGATCGGCGTAAACCGGAAACCCGGAAACCGGGCCTGCACGCCCTCGACCAGCCCGTTGATCCCTTCATGGCCCTCGCCCCGCATGAGCGGATCGACATAGACGGCATCCTCCGTCCAGGCTTCGGCGATCAGTGCCAGGCGACGCCCTGCCTCCGTCTCGTTCCAGATGGCGAGGTAACGCTCGGCATGGGTGTTAGCATCAGTCATGTCTTTATCTCCTTCCTGTCGCCCGGCTCGTTCCAGGCCGGGCGATCATGCGGGAGAGCGGAACGCGTCTCAATTACGCGGCAGGTAATCGTTATCGCTCGGCAAGCGCCAGCCGCGCCCCGAGCGCCACGAACGCGCCGGCAAAGACGCGCCGCATCCAGGCAAGAATGGCCGGCCGCGAGACAACATGGTTACGGATCGATGCGGCGAAGAGCCCGTAAATGACGAAGACGCCGAAGGTCATCAGCATGAAGACGAGGCTGAGTTCGCTCATCCGGGCGATCGGCGTCGCTTCGTCGTGCCCGACGAATTGCGGCAGGAATGCGAAAAAGAAAATCGACAGTTTCGGGTTGAGCACATTGGCGAGGATTGCTGAGACGATCATCTGCCGCGCCGATTTGGGCGTGTCCTTCGTCTCGATCGTAAGCGCACCCTTTTCCTTGAGCACCTGCCAGGCCATGAAAAGAAGATAGGCGACGCCGAGATACTTGATCGTCTGGAAGGCGAGCGCGCTGGCATGAAGCACCGCAGCAAGACCCGAGATCGCCGCGACCATGTGCGGAAGGATACCGAGCGTGCAGCCGAAGGCGGCGACGATGCTCGCCCGCGCCCCGCGCGACAGCCCCGCCGCCAGCGTGATGAGCACGCCTGTGCCCGGAGAAGCAACGACGATGAGAGACGTGATCAGGAATTCGGGGCTCATGGACTATCCCTTCGCAAGGTTCGGTTATCGTCACCGAAATCCAGCTTACCGATCCCTGTGCGAAATGACAGACCCGAGCGGCGAGATGGATGACCTTGTTGCGCCGCAAGGAACTGGCGTTTCCTGCTTGCCCGCATCCTCGATGCTTTCCAGGAACGAAAGCCTGCCCCCCACTTAAAGGGCGGTGGCCGGCGCTTCGAAGACCCGGCCGCGATTGAGGATAGCGTTCGGATCGAAAGCTTCCTTCAGCCGCCGCATGGTAGTGATTTCGGCCTCGCTCCGCGCATATCTCAGATACTGCACCTTGTCGGTGCCGATGCCGTGCTCGGCGGAAACTCCGCCGCCGACCGCCGCAATACCGGAAAACACCGCTTCGGCAATCCTCTTCTCGTGGCCGGTCTGTACGCAATAATGCAGGTTGCCGTCTCCGAGATGGCCGAAGATGAAGGAGACCGCATCCGGATCGATTTCCGCAATGCCGTGCGCTGCCCTATCGAGGAACTCCTGCATGCGGGAGAGCGGCACGGAAATGTCGTAGCCAGCCATTTCGCCCATACCGAACAGATAGTCGTTGATACCGTCGCGGATCGCCCAGAGCCCGTTGAACTCGCGCAGCGAGTTGGAGAGCACGATGTCGGTTGCCAGTCCCTCTTCCAACGCGGCAGCAAGAGCCGCCTCGAGGCGTTCGTTGTCCTGCTCCGGCGACTGCCCCTGGATTTCCACCATCGCATACATGCCGGCGCCCGTCTCGACCGGCGGGCGGATGCCCATATGGGCGACCGTGCCTTCGTAAACATTCGGGAAGATCGCCTCGAAGGCGGACAGCAGGCCGGACAGATCGACCCGGAGCTTTGCCAGCAGTTCCTGCGCGGCTTTAAGCGACGGCAGGGCGACGAAGGCATTGCGCTCGATCCTTGGTTTCGGATGTAGTTTCAGGCAGGCCCGGGTAACGACGCCGATCGTGCCCTCCGTGCCGATGAACAGCGGATTGAGATCGTAGCCGGAATTGTCCTTCGGCAGTCCCTTGAGGGAGGAAAGAACGGTGCCGTCCGCCAGCACCGCCTCCAGCCCCATGACCTGCGCCCGGTACATGCCGTAGCGCAGCACGCGGATGCCCCCGGCATTGGTGCCGATATTGCCGCCGACCGTCGCAGTCCCCCGCGAGCCGATATCGACACCGAAGAGGAGACCGGCGTCATCTGCGGCCTGCTGAACGACCTGCAACGGCGTGCCGGCGCCAACAATCATTGTCTGGGCCGCGATGTCGATCGATTCCACACCGCTCATTCGCTCCAGCGAGAGAGAGACCTCGCCGCTCAAAGGCCGTGACGCACCCGAAAGCCCCGTCCGGCCGCCCTGAACCACGACCGGCTGGTGAAACCCGTTGGCGGCGGAAAGAATGGCCGAAACATCCTCGGTATTGCGCGGGCGAAGAACGGCCGGAGGACGAACGCCACGCGCCGTCGCATCCGCCGCATAGCCGTCGGAGACCGCATCGCCGACGAGAATCCCTGGAGCGTCCAGCTTGTTTTCGAGGCATGCAACGAGGCGACTTACACGATCCGGCGACAAGGACATACTCCCTTTTGTGGAACAAGGTTCACAAAGCTCTTCTGTTTCGGCCATGGCATAGATAACAATCGAAGCCATGGGAAGAGTGACATGACCTTTGAGGCTCACGCGGCTGTCGGAGAGATTGACCCCTTTTTTACATCTTCATCTCACCGAGCTTCGAAAGCAGCGCAGCACCTGTCTTGATGCCGTCGATGAAGAGGTCAATCTTCAGGTTCTCGTTCGGCGCGTGGTTTGCCTCGTCCGCATTGGCATACGGCACCACGAAGGCCGGCTTCTTGAGGATCTTGGTGAAGACGTAATCCGGCAGTGAACCGCCGACAGTCGGGTAAAGCAGCGGCTCGACGCCGCGGGCAGCAACGATCGCATCCCGGATGACGGAGGCAAACGGATTATCCATCGGCGTCTTCGACGGCAGCATGGCGTTCTGCGGCACGAATTCCACGTCCGGTGCGTGGGCTTCCACATGCGCCCTGACCTTCTCGAACACGTAATCCGGCGTCAGGCTTTCGACGAGGCGGATATCGCATTTGGCAAACGCTTCGCAGGGCAGCACCGTCTTCTGGCCCGGCCCGCCATAGCCGCCATGCAGACCGTTGATCGTCAGCGTCGGATAAAACATCAGCCGGTCGAAATAACCTCGGTCGAGCGGCTGGTCGAGTTCCTTGATACCGAGATCGGCCTTGATCGCATCGAGATCGAGCGGCAGTTTCGAAACCGCCTCGCGCTCCATGTTGGTCGGTGGAACCACCACGTCGTGCAGGCCATCGATGGTGATCTCGCCGCGCTCGTTCTTCATGGTGGCGAGCAGATGCACGAGCCTCCAGATCGCATTCGGCATGACGCCGCCGAAATTGCCGGAATGGGCATCGCGATTGGCCGTCTTGCAGCGCAGTTCAAAAGACGCGACACCGCGCACGCCAAACGTGATGATCGGCGTATCCGATTCATGCAGTGGACCGTCGGACGTCACGACGAGGTCGGCATCGAGCTTGTCGGCATGTTCGGCGACGAATTCGGCGATATGCGGGCTGCCGATCTCCTCCTCGCCTTCAAGGAGGAAGATGACGTTGCAGGGCAGCTCGCCGGTCACCTTCAGATGCGATTCCAGCGCCATGAGCTGGGCGAAATGCTGGCCCTTGTTGTCACCGATGCCGCGCGCATAGATGCGGCCGTTCCGGATCGTCGGCTCGAAGGGCGGGCTGTCCCATAATTCGTAGGGCTCCGGCGGCTGCACGTCGTAATGGCCGTAGAGCAGCACGGTCGGCTTGCCCGGCTGCTTTTCCATGCGGCCGAGAACCATCGGATGATTCCTGGTCGGAATGGTGATCGCTTCCATGCCCATGCCCGTGAGCATGTCGACGAGGATGGCCGCCACTTCCTTGATGCCGTTATTCTGGGCGCTGATCGAGGGATGGCGCACATAATCCATCACCCGCGCGATAAAGCTTTCGCGGTTCTCCTCGATATGCGCGAAGACACGCTCCAGATCGGTCTTTTGTTCAGTCATGTCATGCATCCTGCCTGGCTGTGAGAAGAAGCGCGCCCGAAGGGTGCACAGTACCTGTCCAGCAGGGCGCGACAAGCGTCGTCGTGTCGAGCTGGGTGAGGATCATCGGGCCTTTGAACGTGGCGCCGGCACCGAGCGTCGCACGATCCACGACCGGAACGCTCGCGACACCGCTTTCGAAATGCACCGGCACATGGTCGAAGGGTGTGACGGCCGAACCGGCTTCGAGCTTCGCCGGGGGCGGCTCATGCGTCATGCCGGCGGCCTCGACGCGCAACGTCACAAGCTCAATCGAGGTATCCAGCGTGAAGCCGTAAAGCGCCTTGTGCTCGGCGGCAAAGGCAGCTTCCACCGCCTCGCGGCTCTCGCCCCAGGCGACCGCGAGTTCGCCGCCCTGGCCGTGATAGCGCAGAAGCGCCACGGTCTGGATACGCCGATCCTTCTCGGCCACGCCCTCCGCCTCGAACCAGGCGATCGCCTGATCCTTCAGATCGGATATGATGCCGTTGGCGACATCCATGTCCACCGCGCCGGCCCTGGGCAGGGTGCGGCTGAATTCGGCCTTCAGATCGGCGGCAAGCAGACCGTCGGCGCAGAGGATGCCCGGCGCCGGGGCAATCATGACGCGGGAAATCCCGAGCAGTTCGGCAAGCGAGCAGCCATGCAGCGGACCGGCGCCGCCGAAGGGCACCAGTGTGAAGTCGCGCGGGTCATGGCCGCGCTCGACGGAAACGACCCGCACCGCACCCACCATGTGGTTGTCGACGATGGCGAGGATACCGCGGGCGGCCGTTGCGGTCGAAAGGCCGAGCGGACCAGCGACCTTGTCGTCCACCGCCTTGCGGGCGGCTTCGACGTCGAGCGCCATGCGGCCGCCGAGAAGCCGCGCCGGCAGATGGCCGAGCACGACATGCGCATCGGTGACCGTCGGGTTCTCGCCGCCATGTCCATAGGCAGCCGGCCCTGGACGGGCGCCGGCGCTCTGCGGGCCGACGGAAAGCGTGTGGTCGCTGACCTTGGCGATCGATCCGCCGCCGGCGCCGATCGTCACCATGTCGACCATGGGCAGCGGCAACGGCCATTCACCCACCTTGCCGTTCTGGGTGAGCCCGATCCTGCCGTCCTTGATCAGGCAGATATCGGCGCTCGTGCCGCCGATATCGACGGTGATGATGTCCTTGATGCCGCAGGCGGCCGCGACCGAGCGCGCCCCGACCCCGCCGGCGGCGGGACCGGAAAGCGCCGTCAACGCCGGCGCCTGGCGGATGGTCGCCGCCCCCGCCACGCCACCGTTTGACTGCATGAGGAGCAAGGGCGCGGCGACCTTTTCGTCCGTGAGCCGCTTTTCAAGACGCCCGACATAGGTGGTGACGCCCGGCATGACGGTGGCGTTCAGCACCGTCGTCAGCGTCCGCTCGAACTCGCGCACGACGGGCAGAACATCGGTCGAGGTGGTGACAGCCAGATTCGGCAGCTCTTCGCGCAGGATCTCCGCCGCGCGTTTCTCGTGAACCGGGTTGGCGAAGGCATGCAGCAGGCAGACGCCGACCGCCTCGACATCCATGCCGCGGATCGCTTCCGCAGCGGTACGCACGCTCGCCTCGTCGAGCGCGTCGAGAACCGCACCACCGGCGGCGATACGCTCGTCGATCTCGACGATCCGCGAGGCCGGCACCGGCCGTTCCGGCTTTACCCAGGTATAGAGATTGGCCTTGCGGGGAATGTCCTGCCGGCCGATCGCCAGAACGTGGCGGAAGCCGCGCGTGGTGACGAGCGCCGTGCGGGCGCCCTTGTCTTCGAGGATCATGTTGGTGGCGACCGTCGTGCCGTGCAGAACCTGGCCGAGCGAGGCGGCCTCGCGGCCCGCATCGGCCAGCGCCAGCCGGATGCCGTTCAGGAAAGCCTCGGAGGGATCGGAGGGCACGCTCGGCGTCTTCGCCCGCCAGACCTTGCCGGTCGCCCGATCCAGAAGGGCGACGTCGGTAAAAGTGCCGCCGATATCGACTGCAACGGAAAGGGACGTATCAACGGACATTTCAAGCGAGGACATCGACATACTCCTGACGATGGAATGCACGGGTGGCGGGACGGTTGGCGCGAAGGGCCGCGGTGGCAGCCTCATCGATCCTGTTGCCGTTCATGACGACTCCGTAGAGACGCTCTGCCGCCTCGGCGCTGACGAAACCGCCCAGCACGTCTTCGAGGACAGCATCGAGCGTGCGGTCGAAGGGATGGCCGTAGCCGCCGCCGCCTCCCGTTTCCATGCGCAGGATATCGCCCTTGACGAGCTTGTTGCCGTCGGAAAGCGGTGCAAGGATACGCTCACCCGGCTTGCCGGAATTGACGGTAACGCGGCCGGTGCCGCCGCCCATGCCGCCATGGATACCCCAGGGCGGGTTCTTGACGCTGTCGATGCGCACGGCCAGCAACAAGTCCTCCGCGAGGATCTCGTATTCCCGGATGATGCCGCAGCCGCCGCGGAACTGGCCTGCACCACCGGAATCCCTGACGATGCCGTAGGTCCTGAGCCTGACCGGATACCCCACTTCGAGGAATTCGACCGGATAGTTTTCCTGCGCCACGAAATAGACGGCATCGATGCCGTCCGCATCCGGCCGCGCGCCGTAGCCGACGCCGATGCCGTCGGCGAGCAGGAAGCGTTGCAGCCCGCCCGCATCGTCCCTGTAGTTGCCGCGCATGATGGTGATGACGTAGGCCGAGTTGGAGGCCGGCGCCCTGCCGCCCGCCGAATTGACCAGGCCGTTCAGTGCTGAAAGCACGCGCATCATCGTGAGGCCACGCATGCCGAGCGAGGCCGGAAAGTTCGGCTGCAGGAAAGAGCCCTGCCTGAGCTTCACGTCGTGCAGCGCCTGCGGACCACCGGCGTTGCAGACCTGTGCCGGATCGCCGCCGAGATAGAAGAGACCGAGCGCCATGCCTGGCACACCGCGATTCATCAGGAAATTGACAGGCCCGGGCGCCTGATCGTCGGATTCGGTCGCATCGAAGATAAACCGGTCCTCGCCATCGGCCCCCTTCTCGCGGGTCAGCGCAAAGCGCATCTTATAGGGGCCGTTGCCGTGACCGTCCGTATCGATCGCATCCGTGAACTTGTGCGTGCCGTAGTCGAAGGTCTCGGCGAGCTTGGCGCGCACCAGCTTGCGGGTGCGTGTCAGCAATTGCGCCAGCGCATCCTCGACGACTTGCGCGCCGAACCGGTCGAGGATTTCGCCGATGCGCTTCACGCCCACTTCGACGCTCGCCATCAGCGCCCGCATGTCGCCGATGCTCTGCTCCGGGAAGCGGGAATTGCGGTGGAAGATCGAAAGCGTCGCCTCATTGGTGACGTCCTGGTCGATCAGCTTGGTGACCGGGATGATGATGCCTTCCTGATAGATGTCGGTGGCGTCCGGGCTGATCGAGCCCGGACGCATGCCGCCGATATCGGCGAAATGTGCCCAGCTCATCACGAAGGCGCAGCGCTTGCCGTCCTTGAAAACCGGGGCCAGCAGAACCTGGTCGTTGGAGTGGGAAACCGCGCCGCGCGAACCGTAGCAATCGTTGTACCAGTAGAGATCACCCGGCTTCATCGTATCGGCAGGGAACTTGTCAAAGACGGGGCCCGTCATGTCGCCGAACACCGGCACCATGGAACCGACCGCCATCACGCCGTTGCCGTCGAAGAGCGCGGTATAAAAATCCTTCTTCTCGCGGATGAACGCGGAGATCGCCGTGCGCTCGAGCAGCGCTTCCATTTCCGACTGGGCGGCGGCGATCGCGCCGCGGATGATTTCGAGCGAAACGGGATCGCAGACGGTCCCTTCCGGTTTCGTACGCTCTTGGGGATTGTACATTTGGGTCACCTCGGTGAATGCTTTGGAATGGATGGGGCAGGACTCACGGTTCACCCCTGATCAGGACGACGACATTGCCGAGGCTGCCGCGCTCGACGCGCTCATGAGCCTTGGCGATGTCTTGAAGCGGAAACGTCGCGCCGATCCCGACGCTGAGCCGGCCGGCATCGGCGAGCTCGGCGATCGTCTTTTCGCCGGCCAGCCGCTGGTCTTCGGGGATCAGAAAACCCTGGATGAAACGCAGGTTGGCGCCCTTGCTGGCGAAGGCGTAATAGGGAAGCACCGGTGTCGGATTGCTGGACGAAGAATAGGCGGCGACGGTGCCATTGCGCTTCAGCACGGCAGCGTCGAGTTCCAGGTTGGCGCCGAAATCCACCTCGACGATGCGGTCGACGCCCTGCCCTTCCGTCAGTTCAAGAACACGCATCGCGACATCTTCCATTTTGCGGTCGATGGTGGCGAAAGCGCCGGCATCCATCACATGGGCCGCAGCTTCCTGATTGCTGACGGTACCGATCACCCGCGCACCGCCAGCAACCGCCATCTGCACCGCGAAATGGCCAACTGCACCGGCCGCGCCGTTCACGAAGATCGTCTGGCCGGCGACCGGGCCATCGGCGAAGACAGCGCGGTGGGCGGTCATCGCCGGAACGCCGAGATTGGCGCCCTCCGCATAACTCAGGCTATCGGCAAGCTTCACCGCCTGATGCGATGCGATGGCGATGAACTCGGCGGCGGTGCCAAAGGCGCGACCCGCCTCGCCGTATCCGCCCTGCGCATTCCACAACCACACCCGCTCGCCAATCCGGTCCCGATCGACACCTTCGCCGACTGCAATGATCTGGCCCGCGCCGTCAGTGTGCGGGATGATCAATGGGTGATCCATGCCCATGCTGCGCCAGCCGCCGCGCCGCTTCACGTCGGCGGGATTGATGCCAGAGGCATGCACCCGCACCAGCACTTCGCCTGGGTCGGCGACGGGCGGCGCCATCTCGCCGACGGAGAGGACTTCCGCGGCAGGACCGGTGCGTGTGTAAAAGGCTGCCAGCATCAACAACTCCAATCAGAACAGATGGCAGGCCACGAGGCGCGATCCCACAGGCCGCGGCTCGGGCACTTCGGAAGCGCAGCGCGCGTGCGCCGAAGGACACCGGTCGCGGAAGACGCAGCCGGACGGCGGATTGCGCGGGTCGGGTGCGCCGCGGCCGATCGGCAGCGGATCATGGCTCTGGTCGGGGTTGGGAACCGGCACGGCGGCAACCAGCGCCTTGGTGTAAGGATGCAACGGCTCGCGGACGATATCCTCGGTCGGGCCGTCTTCCATGATCCGGCCGAGATACATGACGATCGTCCGCTCGCAGACGTAGCGCACCAGTGCCAGGTCGTGGCTGATATAGATGGCGGTGAGGCCCAGTCTGTCGCGAACGTCGCGGAAGACGTTGAGCACGCCGGCGCGGACGGAAACGTCCAGCATCGAGACCGGCTCGTCGGCCACCACGAATTCCGGCTGCAGGATGAGCGCCCGCGCCATCACGACGCGCTGCAGCTGGCCGCCGGAAAGCTGATGCGGGTAGCGGTCAAGGAATTGCTCCGGCTCCGGCAGGCGCACGAGTTCCAGCGCCTTGACGATGCGATCTTCACGTTCCGACCGCGGAATGCCGGCATTCTCCAGCGGCTCCGACAGCGTCGCGCGGATGGTGAAACGCGGATTGATCGCATCGAACGGGTTCTGGAATATGAGCTGCGCCCGCGAGCGGAACTTCTTCAGCCGATGGCGGCGAACCTCGCCAAGCTCCTCGCCGTCGAAATGGATCGAGCCGCCGGTCGTGTCTTCGAGCTTCAGCAGCAGCCTGCCCATCGAGGTCTTGCCGCAGCCGGATTCGCCGAGCAGGCCGACGCTTTCGCCGCGGCGGATATCGAAGGTGACACCGTCGACCGCCTTGACCACGGTCGACTTGCCGCGCATTGCGGCAAACGCGCCGCCGACCTGATAATGCAGCCTGGCCTCATGGACGGAAACGAGGACTTCCGGCTTCTTGGTCACGATATTCATGCGCGGGCCATCCAGGTCTCCGTCTTGGCGGCTTCGATACGCAAGGCGGCGCTTTCACGTGCGCGATGGCAGAGCACGGGATGCCCCGGCGCGACGTCGATTACCGGCGGCTCCGAGCCGCAGAGATCAAGCGCGAAGGGACAGCGCGGCTTGAAGCGGCAGCCGGCTGGCGGATTGGCTAGATTGGGCGGCGCGCCTTCGATCGGCGTCAGCACGCCGGAAGCAGCACCTTGCAGGTCCGGAAAGGCGTTGCGCAGGCCCATCGTATAGGGGTGCGAGGGGGCGGTCAGCGCCGCCTGCATGGTTCCCGACTCCGCCACCTTGCCGGCATACATGACAACCGTGCGGTCGCAGATATAGGCGACGACCGAAATGTCGTGCGTGACGAGGATGACAGAGAGGCCGAGCCGCACCTGCAGTTCCTTGAGCTGGTCGAGAATTTGCCGCTGCACGATGACATCGAGCGCTGTCACCGGCTCATCGGCAATGATCAGTTTCGGGTCGAGCGCCAGCGCCAAGGCGATCGCCACGCGCTGGCGCATGCCGCCGGAGAACTGGTGCGGATAATCGTCCAGACGGTTGGCATCGATGCCGACCATTTCGAACAGTTCCTCGGAACGTGCGCGGGCCTGTTTGCGGCCCATGCCGCCGCGACGGCGCAGCACCTCGCCGAGCTGGTATTCGACCGTATAGACCGGGTCGAGCGAGTTCATGGCGCTCTGCGGCACGAAGGCGATGTCGCGCCATCTGAGCGCATTCATCTCCCTCTCGGGCAGCTTGACGAGGTCTCTGCCCTCGAAAAGGATCTCACCGCCAGTGATCGCTGCATTGTCGGCGATCACCCGCGTCAGGGCACGGGCTACGGTGGTCTTGCCGCAGCCGGATTCACCGACCAGGCCGGTAATCGAGCCCTTCGGGATGTCGAAGCTCGCGCCATCCACGGCATGGACGAAACTGCGTCCCACCTGATAGCTCACCCGCAGGTTCCGGACGGAAAGGAGGGGTTCTGTCATCGGTTCAACTTCGGGAAAAGGATGTTCTCATAACCACGGGTGACGAAGAAACCCGCGCTGACGACGAGGATGATGCAGATGCCGGGCGGCACGAACCAGTAATAGGCCTGCTTGGCGAGCGCCTGGCTCGCGAACGCATCCTGCAGCATGTAACCCCAGCTGATCGAATCCGGGTCGCCGAAGCCGAGAAAGCTGATCGACGCTTCCGTCAGGATCGCCCAACCGATCGCGATCGAGCCGTAAAGGAAGGAGAGCGGCAGGATGTTCGGCGCGATATGGCGCAGGATGATCTTGAAATCGGACGATCCAGCCACTCGCGCCGCCTCCACGTAGCCGCGCGTCCTCAGCGTCAGCACCTGGCTGCGAATGACGCGTGCCGTGTCGCGCCAGAGCACCAGCGCCATCGCGATCACGACGTTCCAGATCGACGGCTGCAGGAAGGCGGCAAGCACGATGACGAAAGGCAGGAACGGGATGCCGAAGGCGATATCGGCAAGCCGCATCAGCACGGCATCCACCCAGCGGCCGAAATAACCGGCGATGAGGCCGATGATCGAGCCGATCAGCGCCACCATGAAGGCGGCGGTCACACCGATCAGCAGCGCGGAACGGCTGCCGTAAACGAGCTGCGAGAAGATGTCCCGGCCGAGGCTGGTGGTCCCCATCAGGAAACCGTCCTGCCCCGGCCGGAGGTCCGCCGCCAGATCGTAGGAAGGCGTGTAGAGAATTTCCGTCGGATCATGCGTGGCGATCTGGTCGGCAAACACCGCCGTCACGATGAAGACGAAATAGATGACAAGGCCGGCGACGGCGAACGGGTCGTTCACCGGCAGTCTCAGCGCGCGGAACATCCGGGCAAGGATATTGGGGCGCCTCGGCTTGATGATTGCGGGTGCGGCGATCTCAGGCATGGGAAACCCTCGGATCGAGAACGGCGTAGAGCAGGTCGGCAAGCAGGTTCATAAGGATGACGACCAGCGCGATCATCAGGAAGGCGCCCTGCGCCAGCGGATAGTCCGAAGCGGCGACCGCATTCACCAGTTCGCGGCCGAGCCCCGGCCAGGAGAAAACGGATTCGACGACGACATTGCCCTGAAGCTGGTAGCCGACGGCGATCGCGAAGGAGGTCATCACCGGCAGAAGCGCGTTGCGGGCCGCATGCCGCACAACGACCGTCCAGTTCGACAGGCCCTTGATGCGCGCCATGGTGACGAAATCCTCCTTCATCACGTCCAGCATGTTGGAGCGCATCAGGAGAAGCGGCAGGCCCTGGCTGTAGATCGCCAGCGTCGCGGCCGGAAGGATCAGGTGCGAAAGGAAGTCGCGGGAGGTATAGAGGTCAAGGAAACCGGAATATTCCGCTCCTGGAGCGCGCGTGCCGCCTGCCGGGAACCAGCCGAGCGAGAACGAGAAGATGGCGAGCAGCACCATGCCGAGCCAGAATTCCGGCATGGCACGGGTAGTGAGCACCGCGGGAATGGCGGCCTGCTCGATGAAGCTTCCGCGCCGCCACGCGAGATAGGCACCGGCCAGGATGCCGAAAGCGTAAGCGATGATCAGCGAGGAAAAGGTCAGCACCAGCGTGTTGGGCAAGAGCGTCCAGATGCGCTCACCGACCGGCTCGCGATAGCGAAAGCTCTGGCCGAGCTCGCCCTGCAGGAGATTTCCGAGATAGATCAGGTATTGCTGCCAGAGCGGCTTGTCGAGCCCGAACTGGGCCATGAGCTGCTGCTGCTGTTCCAGCGTGAATGTCGGGTCGATATAGGCAGCCATCGGATTGCCCGGCATCAGCCGGAACATCAGAAAGAGGATGGTCACCACCGCCCACAGGACAAGAGCGAGCTGCAGCAGCCTGCTGCCCACCGCCTTGAAATTGGTCATCTCATAAACTTCCTTCTCTTGGCTCGGCCCCTCGGGAGGAATGGAAGGTCGCCGATGTCAAGCGTCAGGCAGGGAGGAGACGGCGCGGGAGGAGCGCCGCCTCCGCGAAGGATCAATTGGCTGCCAAGGCTTCCTTGGTGTCGCCCGGATAGTGGAGCTTGCCACCTTCGAGCGTATAGCCAGCGTCCTTCAAGGTCTTGGCTGCAACGTCATGGCCGGCCTTGAAACCATCGACCACCGACTTGTCATGCCAGAACTCGAGCGCCGGCGAGACGATGGAGTTCGAGGCGACCGCGAAGCCGCGATAGGCGGCCTTGACGATCAGCTGACGGTCGACCGCTTCGGAAAGCGCACGGCGGAAAGCCGGGTCGTTGAAGGGCGGGCGGCGCTCGTTGAACGCGATGTAGCGGAAGCCCATGTCGACGGTCGACACGACTTCCAGGTCGCCGTCCTTCATGGCGGCATCGATCAGCACTTTCGGATCGCCGGTGAACTCGCCCATGAAGTTGACTTCGCCCGAACGCAGCATGCCGAGTGCGGCTTCCGCATTGGGAACGATGCGCAGGATCCAGCGATCGACCTTCGGCGGGTTGAAGTGATCCTTGTTGGCCGCAAGCGTGACGGACTCGTTCTTCGCCCAGGAGACGAACTTGAACGGGCCGGAACCGATCGGCATCTGCTCCTGATAGCTTTCGGCGGTTTCCGGCTTCGCGGCGAGATCCTTGAGGATCGGCTCCCAGACATGCTTCGGGATCAGATTGACCTTGGCGAGGCTGGAGGTGACGAAGGAGGCTGCCGGCTTCTTCAACTTGAAGGTGACGACGTCGCCGTTGATGGCGATCGAGTCGATATTGGTGGCGAAAGGCTTGTACATCGGCGCTTCGCCGCCGACGGCAGCCTCGAAGGAGAACTTCACGTCTTCCGGCGTGACCGGCTTGCCGTCATGCCACTTCATGCCCGACTTGAGCTTCACGTCGACCGTGGTCGCGTCCTTCCAGGTGAAGCTTTCGGCAGCCCACGGCTTCGGCAGACCGTCCGGCCCGACACGCAGGAGGCGGTCCCAGACGAGTTCGGTGATCCAGCTGTCGACGCTGCCCGAGATATAGAGCGGGTTGATCGCCTTGATATTGTCGGATGAATTGATGATCAGATCCTTCTTGGCGCCGGCCGGCTCAATGCCCAGGAAGGTCCAGGTGTTGCGGATGCCGATGCCGCTCTGGTTGACGACCGATTCCGGCTTCCAGACCGTCTTGTCGAAGGCGAAGGTCGATTTCGGATGCACCAGCATCATATAGGGCTGATCCTTGTCGAGGATCTCCTGCGCCTTGTAGACGAGCGCCTTGCGCTTGTCCGGATCGATCTCACCGCGCTGGGCTTCCGCCGTCGCGTCGTAATCCTTGTTCAGATAGCCCGCGAAATTGTAGCCGTTCTCGGCGGTCGATGAATGGAAGAGGTTGAAGACGAGCTCGTCCGGATCGGAGCGCTCGGGCCGGCCGACCATCTGCCAGGCGGTCGAATCCCAGTCGTTGCGCTTGTACCAAACGACATCAGACATCTGCTCCCAGGGCATCGCCTTGACCTCGACATCGAGGCCGAGCTTGCGCCATTCCTGGGCGATGAGCTGGACGGACTGGAATTCTGCCTGCTGGCCTGCCTGCGGGCGTGACAGGATGGTGATCTTGCGGATCGGATCGCCGGCAAAGGCAGGCAAGGCCAAGGCACTCACCATCATTGCCGCACATGCGGTTCTCAAAAAGGACTTCATCGTTGTTCTCCTCTGAATAGCTTGACTATTCTCTTTGTTGGCAAGGGTTATCTCCCCCTTGCTTTGCGAACTTTGAAATCATCACCGACACGCATCGCGCGCACCGAAGGAAATTTTAATCCACAGATTTCATCATCAGCACGCCTGAGGCAATTGCATCGCGACGCGCTTTGTTTTATTCCGTGAAACATCGTTTCGCATTGCAAACGAGTAAATCACATTCCCAGAAGATTGCAAGAAGCTTGAAGCAATCCATTTCACATGCCGGAGGACACACCCGATGACCGAAACCAAGGATTACAAGATCGCAGCCGTGGATCGGGCTCTTGCGCTTTTAGAAGCGCTGGCCGATCGTCCCGAACAGGGTGTCACCTCGCTTGCGAAATCGCTCGGCATGACCAAGTCGCTCGTCTTCCGGCTGCTGCATACGCTGGAGGACCGCGGCTTCGTGTCACGGGATGCGGAACGCGCCGAATATTCGCTCGGCTACCGCATTGGTGTACTCGGCGAGCGGCTCGGCAAGGATGGCGCCTTGCTGCATGCAGCCCGGCCGGTCATGGACGCGCTGCGTGACAAGACGTCGGAAAACATCAACCTCGTCGTCCGGGAAGGGCTGAAGAGCTATGTGCTGGCGACGCGGGCAGGCCGGCATTCGATCCGCCTCTTCGCCCAGGCAGGACGCAACGGTCCGTTGCACGCCGGCGGCGGATCGCTGCTCCTGCTCGCCCATGCCGATCCCTCCGTGATCGACACCGTTCTGGCCCAGCCACTCGAAGCCTTCACCCCGCACACGGTGACAGATCGGGCGAAACTGCTGCAGATCCTCGAACGCATCCGGGCGAACGGCTACAACATCGTACTCAATGATCTCGACGACGGCGCCTTCTCGGTGGCGGCACCAATCAGGGGAGCGGACGGCGCCGTCATCGCCTCGATCTCCGTCGCCGGCGCGGTGGTCCGTTTCGACGAGGAACGCCGGGAGAGCTATCTGAACGCGGCGCTGGAGGCCGCCGCCGAGATTTCCGAACGCCTTTCCATTCATGGGCCCGGCGAAAGTGGACGCATGACATCAACTGCTTGAACTCTGCAGATCGCTCCTCTTCGTCACTTCAGGAAATTCGGGCGCCTTGGCGCCCATTTTCGCCGGCGCATCGGCCCGAAAATCGGAATCGATCTTTGGAAAGCACGATGCGCAGATTCAAAGATATCGAGCGTCCTATGTGCGTCCAAAAGGACGCACGGCGCTCGAGTGCGATTTCTCGCCCTCCAAACCCGCTTGCAGGGTCGGAAAACCTCTGTTAGCGTTTCCTCGTTTTATGAAACGACGTTTCATCTAATAAAACAATTTGGGGAGTACCGGAGATGAACGAGACCGAATCCGCCGTTCTGGGAGCGGTGAAACTGGATGAGCCTTGGGCGCTGATCGAGAGCTTCTCGACCTACAAGCGCGAGCATCCGACCGACGTGAACCGTGGCATGGACGAGGTGGCCGCGCGGCTGAAGAAGCACGGTGTCGATGTGACCATGCACGAGCCGAACCTCTACCTGAGCCTTCCGGGGCTTGCCCGCGTCGAGGCCGGGGATAAGACCTTTCGTGCCAAACCGCCAGCCTACGCGAAGGACGCCAAGGCCGGCGTGAAGGGCGAACTGGTCTATATCGCGAGCCTCCAGCCGAAGGCGATCTCGACCATGTTCGAGAAGGCCGTCGAGGACACGGACAACCTCGCGGCACGGGTGCGCGGCAAGATCGTTCTCTCCGAAGGTTTCGCCAATCCCGGCCTTGTCTCGCAATTCACGGAACTGGGGGCGATCGGCGTCATCGCCATCAACCCCGGCGTCGATATCCATTGGGGCATCTGCACCACCGTCTGGGGCACACCGGACCTTGACGACCTGCCGCGCAAACCCTCCATCCCGGCCGTTGCCGTCAACCGGGAGAGCGGCGACGCACTCATCGAGCTTGCCGGAAGCGGAACCGAAGTTACGGTTTTCACCGACATGGAAGAAGGGTGGTTCACCTCCAAGTTGCCGGAAGTCTTCATCAAGGGCACGGAGGAGCCGGAAAAATACATCCTGCTGCATGGGCATCTCGATAGCTGGGACGTCGGCGTCGGCGACAACGCCACCGGCGATGCAACCCTCCTCGAAATCGCCCGCGTCCTTTGGGAAAACCGCGACAAGCTGAAGCGCTCGGTGCGCATCTGCTGGTGGCCCGGCCATTCGACCGGCCGTTATGCCGGCTCCACCTGGTTCTCGGATAATTTCGCGCTCGACCTCGACGAGAATTGCGTCGCCTCGGTCAATTGCGACAGCCCCGGCTGCCGCTGGGCGACAGAGTTCATCAACCTCTGCATGATGAGCGAGACGGAAGCCTTTCTCTCTGACGTCATCGAAGAGGTGGCCGGCAAACAAGCGGAAGGCGAGCGCCCGCACCGCGCCGGCGACTATTCCTTCAACAATATCGGTCTTTCGAGTTACCTGATGCTGTCTTCCACCATGGCCGACCGCGCCCGCGAGGAGAAGGGCTACTATACGGTCGGCGGTTGCGGCGGAAACATCGCCTGGCACACCGAGAACGACACGCTGGAAATCGCCGACAAGGACATCCTGCTGCGCGACATCAAGGTCTACCTGCTCGCCGTGCTGCGCAACGCCAATGCGAGGATCCTGCCCTTCGACTGGCGCGCGACGGCGAAGGAATTCCTCCACACGGTCGACACCTACCAGAAGAAGGCCGGCGACCGCTTCGACCTCTCTCCGACCCGCAAGGCGGTGGAACAGCTCGGCGCGGCACTCGCCGCCTTCTATGCCGGTATCGACGCCGGCAAGGTGGAAGCGAAAGAGGCCAACCGCGTGATCCAGCGTCTGGCCCGCATCCTCGTGCCGCTCAACTTCACCCGCGAACAGCGTTTCCGCCACGATCCGGCCCTGCCGATCCCGGAACTACCGGCGATCTCGACGGCCGCCGATTTCGACAAGCTCGATCCGGCCAGGCATGGTTTCGCCAGGACGCAGCTCGTGCGCGGCCAGAACCGCGTCATCGCCGCGCTGCGCCAGGCCGAGGAACTCGTCCGCTCCGCTGCCTGATCACGACCTGAAGAACCGAAAGCCCGCGCTGGCTTGGCCGGCGCGGGCTTTCGTTTGACTGGTGATAATCCGCAAAGGATACGATCACGTCATAAAATGACATTTGTCAGAGTTGAATTCTTCCTTTAGCGTCGGCCTCCGGGACAGGGCGGGAAGGCCGGAAGGCCGGGCGGAATCTCGTCCGATGCCTGCTTCGCAGTTGAATCTTGCAGAAAAGTTCGGCCCGGACCTGGCCGGCATGGGAGAGTGTTTTGAGCAGTGATCATGAGGTCTTCACCGGCCGCCGGGAAGACATGAGACTTGTGACCGGACAAGGCGTGTATACCGCCGACAATATATTGGAAGGCCAGTTCCACGCCGCCTTCTTGCGGGCGGACCTGCCGCATGCACGCATCGTTTCGATCGATGCAGATGCGGCTCTGGAAGCACCCGGCGTCCGTCTCGTACTGACGGGCAAGGACTCGCTCGAAGCGAACCTGATCGCCCCCGGACCGCTGGTCACCTTTCCCGGCGTCGACGGCATGAAGATCAGGGCGCCTGCCCGCTATGCCCTTTCGACCGACCGCGTGCGCTTCGTCGGCGAACCGGTCGCGATCGTGGTGGCCGACAGTGCCGATGCGGCGGCCGACGCGATCGAACTGATCTCCATCGAATATGAGGAGTTGCCGGCCGTCGTCGGCCCCGAGGCGGCTCTTGATGACGGTGCGCCGCAGATCTTCGATGATGTGCCGGGTAATCTCGTCTTCCTGCATGGCTTCGGCGACGAAGCCGCGACCGACGCAGCCTTCGCGAGCGCCGCACACATCTCGACGCTCACGGTCGAGTCGCAGCGCGTCGCCGCCAATCCCATGGAGCTCAAATCCTTCATCGCGGCCTACGACCCGGAAACGGACGTGTTCGACGTCTATTCCGCCAGCCAGGGCACGGGGCTTGCCGACGGGCTTGCCCGTTTCACCGGCCATCCTCCCGAAAAGGTCAGGCACCACATGGGCGATGTCGGCGGCAGCTTCGGCATCCGCGGCGCCGCCTATCCGGAATATGCGGCGATCATGCTTGCCGCGAAAAAACTCTGTCGCCCGGTGCGCTGGACCGCCAGCCGCACAGAGAGCTTCCTTGCCGACTACCACGGCCGCGCGGTAAAATTCACCGGCGAGCTTGCGCTCGGCGAAGACGGCAAGTTCCTTGCCATCCGCATGAATGTCGTGTGCGATCTCGGCGCCTATCACTCGCCGCCGGGCGCGCTGATCAACATATTGAACCCGATGCTGACCGGCACCGGCTGCTACCGGATTCCGACCGTCTTCGGACTCAACCGTCTCGCCTTCACGAACACCTCTCCGATCGCCGCCTATCGCGGCGCGGGACGCCCCGACATCAATTACATGGTCGAGCGGCTGGTCGACCAGGCCGCCGTCGATATCGGCATGGACCGTGTCGAGATCCGTCGCAGGAACCTGATCCCGGATGACGCCTATCCCTATCAGACTCCGACCACCGTCTACGACAGCGGCAGCTACATGGCCATGATCGAGGAAGCCGTCTCGATTTCAGATTGGAAGGGTTTCGAGGCGCGTCGGGAACAGTCCGAAAGGCAGGGCAATCTGCGAGGCATCGGCATGGGGATCTTCATCGAGCCATCCGGCGGCGGACACATGCCGGAGGAAACCGAGATCCGCTTCGAGCCCGACGGCACCGTGACGCTCTACACTCTTTCCGGTTCCGCCGGCCAGGGCCACGAGACGGTGTTCCCGCAACTGGTCGCTAAGGAACTCGGCATCGACGAGAACCTGATCACGCTGCGTGCCAACAGTGTCCACGCTCCTCACAAGCTGAAAGGCGCGGGTACGATGGGTTCGCGCAGCATGGCCTCACACGGAGCGTCGCTCACGGTTACCTCCCGCGAAGTGGTCAAGAAGGGCTTCAAGCTCGCAGCGGACGCGCTGGAAGCGTCCGAGAACGACATCGAATTCGACCACGGCCACTATAAGGTCGCCGGGACCAACCTTTCCATTTCGCTTATGGAACTCGCGGCCCGCAATGCCGCACGGGACGGCAATGCGCTCGACACGCTGGCGTCGATCCAGCCGGAGCGCAATTTTCCGGGCGGCGTGCATGTCGCGGAAGTGGAGATCGACCCGGGCACCGGCGAGACCAGGGTCATTTCCTATATCGGCGTCGACGATGCCGGGCATGTGATCAACCACACGCTCCTCGAAGGCCAGATGCATGGCGGCCTCGCCCAGGGGGCCGGCCAGGTGTTCGGCGAGCAGATCGTCTACGATGGCGAAAGCGGCCAGCTCCTGACCGCCACTTTCATGGACTATTTCATGCCGCGCGCCGACTTCATGCCGACGCCGCGCTTCTTCGACATGCCGGCGCCATCGCCCACCAACGTGCTCGGCGCCAAGGGCGGCGGAGAGGCCGGCACGACCGGAGCGCTGCCGACGCTGATGAACGCCGTGATGGACGCCCTGCGCCGGTCCGGCGTCAAAGAGTTCGATATGCCGGCAACGCCCTACAGGGTCTGGGCGGCCTTGAACTCGGCGGGTGCCAACGTCTGACGGAAGCGATAAAATCGTCCGGAGATGAGTCCCCTGCAGGATGTCGGATGATGAAACTGGACGATATTGCTGAAACCGTGATGAACCGCGCGAAAGACAAGCGACGGTTCATCGTCGCGATTGCCGGACCGCCGGGCGCCGGCAAATCGACCTTCGCCGATGCGCTGCGCGAAGCCCTCATCGCTCGCGGAGAAACCGTCGAGATTCTGCCGATGGACGGCTTCCATATGGACAACGGCATTCTGAGCGCGCGTGGCCTCCTGCCCCGCAAGGGCGCACCGGAGACATTCGACGTTCGCGGCTTTGCCGACATCCTCAAGGCCGTCCGACAGGCGGACGAGGAAGTGCTGGTGCCGGTCTTCGATCGGTCCCGCGAGATCGCCATCGCCTCGGCTCGCCCGATTGCGCCGGACACCCATATCGTGCTCGCGGAAGGCAATTACCTGCTGATCGACCACGCCCCCTGGTCGCGGCTCAAGGACATGTTCGATCTCACGATCTTTGTCGGCCCATCGGAAGACGTGCTGCGAGAACGGCTCATCGCGCGATGGATCCATCATGGCCTCGACGAAGCCGGCATCGCATGGAAACTCGACGGCAACGACCTGCCGAACGCGCGCTATATCATCGCCAATTCGCGGCCTGCCGATATCCGGCTGGAGATATTCTGAAATTACAGCGCGACACCGCTCTCGCGGTCGAAGACATGCACCTGTTCAGCGGGAATATTGGCCTCGAACCGCGCGCCGTAGCGGGCCGGATATTCGCCGTCGACGATCGCCACGACCGGCTGGCCGGCAAGGTCGAAGACCACATGTGTCTGCGCCCCGGTCGGCTCGACCAGCAAAGTCTGCCCCGCGAGCACCGTCCCGCCCACGCCGGGGCTCAAGTGTTCGGGGCGCAGACCGACCTTGATCGCCTGGCCGCGCTTCACCTTGCGGTCCGCCGCGATGCGGATCGCCGTCCCGTCGCTGAGGCGCGCCGCCGGTTCGCCCCCCTCGCCGTCCACCGTGCCATCGAGGATGTTCATGGCCGGCGAGCCGATGAAGGCGGCGACGAAGAGATTGGCCGGCTTCTTGTAGAGCTCCATCGGTGTACCTTCCTGCTCCATCCGGCCTTGATTCAGCACGACGATGCGGTCGGCGAGCGTCATCGCCTCGATTTGGTCGTGGGTGACGTAGATCGAGGTGGTACCGACCTTCTGGTGAAGCGTCTTGATTTCTGAGCGCATCTGCACACGCAGCTTCGCGTCGAGATTGGAAAGCGGCTCGTCGAACAGGAAGACGGCAGGGTTGCGGACAATCGCCCGGCCCATAGCGACGCGTTGCCGTTGGCCGCCGGAGAGCTGAGCCGGCTTGCGATCGAGAAGCGGCATGAGGTCGAGCATGCGGGCCGCCTCATTGACTCGTTCGGCGATCACCGGTTTCGGCGCACCGGAAAGGCGCAGGTTGAAACCCATGTTTTCCGCCACCGTCATGTGCGGATAGAGCGCATAGGACTGGAATACCATGGCGATGTTGCGTTCGCGCGGCGTCAGATCGTTGACCACCGCATGGTCGATGACGACATCGCCGGCCGTGATCTCTTCAAGCCCGGCGATCATCCGCAGCAGCGTCGATTTTCCGCAGCCGGATGGGCCGACCAGGGCGATGAACTGGCCGTCTTCGATCGACAGGGAGACACCATGGATCACTTCGAGCGAGCCGTAGGCCTTGCGGACATTCTTGAGTTCGACGGATGCCATGATAATACCTCCGATCCTGCGCTCAGGACTTCACCGCACCGGCGGTGAGACCGGCGATGATGTGCTTCTGGGCGAGAAAAAAGACGATGATGGTCGGCAGGATGGTGAGCGTGATGAAGGCGAGCACCAGATGCCATTCGGTGCTGAACTCTCCCTTGTAGACCATGATGCCGAGCGGCCAGGGATAACGGCTTTCGGAATTCAGCAGGATGAGCGGCAGGATGTAGCTGTTCCAGCTTCCGACGAAGGAGATGATGCCGACGGTCGCGACGATCGGACGCGACAATGGCAGCGTCACGTGCCAGAAGAAGCCGAAATAGCCGCAGCCATCGACGAAGGCCGCGTCGAAAAGCTCCACCGGCAGGCCACGGAAATAGTTGCGGAACAGGATGATGCTCATGCCGAGCCCGAAGGCCACCTGCGGCAGCACGACGCCCCAATAGGTGTCGAGCAGACCGAGATCGCGAATGCGGATATAGAGCGGCAATATGGCGGTGGCAGCCGGAAACATCAGGCCGGTCAGGAAATAGTTCAGCAGATAGTCCGAGCCGAAAAAGCGGATATGGGCGAAACAGAAGGCCACCATTGCCGCAAAGGTCAGCGTCAGGAACACGGTGAGCGCGGCGATGAGCAGGGAATTGCCCATCTGCAGCCAGTAGCGCTGGCTGGTGATGATGTCGCCGTAATTGCTCCACTGCCATTCCGACGGCAGGCCAAAGGGATTACCCCTCAGATCCGACAGCGTCTTGAAACCGCCGAGCGCGGTGCTCACGAGTGGAACGATGACCAGGGCAGCGACGACAATCAGGCAGACATAGAGATAGGTCCTGGTCCCGACGGAGAGCCTGCGGCCGCCCGTCTGCTCCGTTGCTGCGTCGATCGGTGGTGCGGCAATATCAGTCATGGCGCATGAATATCCGCTTGTAGCTGAAGGCGAGGGTCACGCAGATGACGAACAGGATCACGCCGACGGCGCTGCCGAAACCGATCTGCATGCGCGTCACGCCGAAATTGTAGAGAAATGTCACGATAGTCTGCGTGGCGTTCGATGGCCCACCGCCGGTGAGCGGCATGATCATGTCGAAGAGATGCAGCGAGCCGACGACCGCGAAGAAAACCGACAGCCGGACGGTGGAACCGAGCAGCGGCAGGGTGACCAAGCGGAACTTCTGCCAGCCGGACGCGCCGTCGATATCGGCGGCTTCGAGTACGCTCTTGTCGATCGCCTGGAGCCCTGCGATGAACAGCATCATGTGGAAGCCGAAATATTTCCAGACCACCACGGCGAGGATCGCATACATCGCTGTGTCGCGGTCGGCCAGCAGGAACGGCGCCTCGAAACCGAAGAAATGGGCGATACCGGCGGCGAGGCCAAAATCGCCGTCATAGACGAAGCGCCAGATCATGCCGGCGGCGACATCGGCCAGCACATAAGGCAGGAAGAAGATCAGCCGGAAGAACAGCGCGCCACGGATGCGGGTCGTCACCATGGTGGCGAGCCAGAGCGCCAGGGGAATCTGCAAGGCAAGCGAGACGAGGATGATGAGGCCGTTGTTGATCAGCGCCTGGATGAACGCGCTGTTGCGCAGAACAAGCTGATAATTGCGCCACCCGACCCATTGGGTCGGCAGGCCGTAACCGTTCCAGTTGTAGAAGGAATACCAGGCAGCCTCCCCCATCGGCAGGATGACCAGCACGGTGAACAGCAGGAGAGCCGGCGGCAGGAAGAGTACGAGCACCGGCCACTTGCTTTTCGCAAACGAGCGACGGCGGCGATTGGTTCGGCCGGTGATGCCAGCGCCTGAGGCGGGCAGCGATTTGGCCAATATTGACGTCGTATTCATCGGTATGGTCGCGGCTCCCCGACTGCCGGTGGCGGTCGCTCATGACATGAATGACATCTGACTCGTTCCGGCACCGCGATCGGCGATGCGGTGCCGGTAAAGATCAGGACTTACGGGTTCTCAAGCGAAAACGCGTCCTGGATCTGCTGGGCGGCGTCCGCCGGGGACTGCTGGCCTGAAACGATGGCGACCGACATGTCGTTGACGACGGCCCCGACATTGGGCCCAAGATCCTGATCGAGGAAGTTCTGGTGCCACGTCTCGTTGGCGATCGCCTCCGCGGCGACCTTCAGAAGCGGGTCGGACACGGCATCGCTTGCGCCCTTGGCCACGGGAAGGATCTTCGCATCCCGGGCCAGCTTTCGCTGCACATCCGGGCTGCTGAAATATTTCAGGAACTCTTCGGTCTCGGGCGGCGCGTTCTTGGTGATCGTCCAGCCGTTGATGCCGCCGAAATTGTCGGTGACGACCCCCGGCGCGCCGTCAAGCGCCGGGAAAGGGAACCTGCCGATGTTCTCCACCGGCAATCCCTTGCCGCTGGTGGAATTGACGGCTTGGGTGCCGGGCGTGTTTTCGAAGCTCAGGATAATGGCGGCACGCCCGTCGCCAAACGCCGCGAGCGCATCGTTCCAAGTAGCACCGAGATAGCCGTTCTGGAACGGTTCGAGCTTGCCGAGCTCAGCCAGATATTCGCCTGCCTTGACGAAGGGCTCGCTGGCGAAACCATCACCCTTGCCCGCTTTGGCGTCGACGAACCCCTGGTGGCCGGCTTGACGCATGGCAAGATAGCTCCAGTAGAAATGGAGAGGCCACTTGTCGCCGCCGCCACCGGCGATTGGCGTAATGCCGGCTGCCTTGAGCTTCTTGACGGCATCGGTGAAATTACCCCAGGTCTTGATCGTGGAAGCATCGACACCGGCCTTCTGGAACAGTTCCTTGTTATAGTAGAAAGCGACGACGCCGGTCCTGAAGGGTGCTGCCCAGACCTTGTCGTCGAAGGTCAGCGCATCGACGGCCGCCGCGTTGATCGTGTTTCGCCAGGCGCCGCCATCGGCATCAAGCGCCCCTGTGACGTCGCGCAGCATGCCGGTTTGCGCCTGCGCCTTCAAAACGCCCCCACCCCATGTGTAAAACATGCTCGGCGCTTCGGACGACTGCAGCAGGGTCGGGATCTTCGCCTTGAAGGCCTGGTTCTCCAGGAATTTCATCTCGATCTTGACGCCCGGATGGTCCTTTTCGAACTGCTCGGCAATGCCGCGCCAGACCTCGATCACGTTTGGTTGGGCCTCCACATACATCCATGTGATGACCGATTCCGCAGCTGCGACTGCGGCGCTTGCCATAAGCGCGGCGGCCCCCAGGGCCGCGACCTTGAACCTGCGTATTCCGTGTGTTCTGATGATAGCCATAATCGCACTCCTCCCGTAGCGCTTTATTTCTGCATCCGGATTAAATAAACGCGGACGTTAGCAATCTGTCAATACCTTGCCCAGAGAAGCGGCCTTGAATGCGCGAAAATGCGGCCTTTACAGAAATTCCTGTTGCACTTATGCGAAATTCCGCTCTAGAAGAAAGTGAATTTAATTTGCCTGGCGTAAAAAATCCGCAGGCACTGATTGGGTTCTGGATGCCTGCGCAATGAAGACTGCCGATCCCGAATTGATGCGCGCCATCAACCGTTTGAGCGTGCTGGATACGATCCGGCGACATGGACCTATTTCCCGGGTGGAGATCAGCGAACGCACAGAACTCTCGACCACCACCGTTTCGGCGATCACCGCATCCCTTCTCGACGACGGGCTGATCCTGACCCGCCATGAAGGCGATATCCGCAACGCGGCCGCGCGTGGTCGCCCCCGCGTCATGCTGGAGGTCAATCAGGACGCCGCCCGCGTCGTCGGCGCCAAGATCGCCGCAAGCCGCATGGTCTTCGTCGTCGCCAATTTCCGCGGCGACGTGCTTTCGACGCTGACGCTGCCGATCCGCATCGACCGGCAGCCGATCGCGGTAATCGCTGATCTTGTCGAGGATGGCGTGCGTCGCTGCGTTGTAGATGCCGGCCTCTCGCTGGAGGATGTCGACAGCGTTTGCCTCGGCATTCCCGGCGTCGTCGAACACCGCACCGGCCATATCCGATCGAGCCCGATCTTTCGCGAAGTCAATATTGATTTTGCTGCAGAAATGTCAGCGCGCCTGTCGACGCCGACGATTATCGAGAGCGACGCGCACGCCATCACGCTTGGCCACCACTGGTTCGGCAAGGCCCGTGAGCTGGAAGACATGGTTCTGGTCTCGCTGGAGCAGACGCTGGGGCTCGGCGTATTGCATCGCAATCGGCTCTTTCGCGGTGCCGGCGGCCTCAGCCACAATCTCGGAGACCTTGTGCTCGGCATCGGCCCACAAGGCGTCATACGCCTTTCAAGTCAGGCGGGAGAGAGCGCCATTCTGGGTGAACAGCAGACTGATGGGCGTTTCGCCGAAGCGATACGGCTCGGTCGCGGTATGACCCATGTCCAGGCGCTGATCCAGGCCGATGACGACCGACTGATCACCGCGGCGGTACGTGCCGGCGAGGCAATCGGACTGACGATCGCCAATATCGTCACGCTGTTCGCGCCGCCGCGCGTGATCCTCGTCGGGTCGTCGCTGGCGCTTGGAGAGCCATTTCTCAACAGTTTGCGCGATGCCTATGCGCTTGCCATTCCACCGTCGCTTAAGGGTGTCAGCGAGCTCGTATTCGACGATTCCACGGACGATTTCTGGGCTCAGGGCGCTGCCGCCGTCGCGCTTTACGAGCTTTACGAATCGCCCTGGAGCACCACGGGACCGGCGCTCTGACGCATCGAACAGGCAGAATTCATCGGGAGGAGAATGATGGACAAAGTCGGTATCGGCATCATCGGATGCGGCAATATTTCGGGCGCCTATCTGAAGGCGATGACCTCCACCTTTCCGATCCTCGACATTCGCGGGCTGGCCGACCTCAATCGCGATCTCGCCGAGGCCAAGGCTGCCGAATTCAATCTGCAGGCAAAGGCTGTCGCTGATCTGCTGGCTGATCCGAAAGTCGAGATCATCGTCAACCTGACCATCCCGAAAGCGCATGTCGCGGTTGGACTGCAGGCGCTGGAAGCCGGCAAGCACACCTATTCGGAAAAGCCGCTCGGCATTAATTTCGCGGAAGGGAAAAAACTGGCCGATACCGCCAGGGCAAAAGGCCTGCGCATCGGCGCAGCGCCCGATACATTCCTCGGCGGCGGCCACCAGACCGCCCGCGCGCTCATGGACCAGGGCGTCATCGGCATTCCGGTCGGCGGCACGGCCACCTTCATGTGCCCCGGCCATGAGCGTTGGCACCCGAACCCCGCCTTCTATTACGAGGTCGGCGGCGGCCCGATGCTGGACATGGGGCCGTACTACATCACCGATCTCGTCAATCTCCTCGGCCCTGTCGCGCAGGTCGCGGGCTTTGCGATCACCCCGCGCAAGGAGCGCACCATCACCAGCGAACCGCGCAACGGCGAGCGCATTCCCGTGCATGTGCCGACCCATGTGGCGGGCGTGATGCGCTTCGCCAACGGCGCGGTCGTGCAGATCGGCATGAGTTTCGATGTCGCCGGCCACAAGCATGTACCGCTCGAAGTCTATGGTACCGAAGGTACGCTGATTGTGCCGGATCCGAACCGTTTCGCCGGCCCGGTCGAATATCTGAAGAAGGGCGGCCAGTTCGAGGACCAGCCGGTCACCATGCCCTATGCGGACGGCAATTACCGTTCGATCGGCGTCGCCGACATGGCCTATGCGATCCGCTCCAATCGCCCGCACCGGGCGAACGGCGATCTGGCCTTGCATGTACTGGAGGTCATGGAAGCCTTCCACACGGCAGCCGCGGAAGGCCGGACGATCACCATCACCACTGCAACGGAACGCCCGGCACCCCTGTCGGAGTCGCTGATCGACGGCCTGCTGGCCTTATGATTTTGGAGGAGAAGAAAATGCGCGAAGCACTGATCGTCTGGGGCGGCTGGAGCGGCCACGAGCCGCAGGAATGCGCAGCCATTATCAAGGACATGCTCGAAGAGGATGGTTTCAAGGTCTATCTGGAACATTCGACCGAAGCCTTCGCCGATCCCTCGATCCATGATCTCAGCCTGATCGTGCCGATCATGACCATGTCGAAGATAGAGAAGGAAGAGGTGAAGAACCTCGCCGCGGCCGTACAGAACGGCGTCGGCATCGCCGGCTACCATGGCGGCGCGGGCGACGCTTTCCGCGATTCCGTCGATTACCAGTTCATCATCGGCGGCCAGTGGGTGGCCCATCCCGGCAACATCATCGACTACACCGTGAACATCACCCGGCCCGACGATCCCTTGATGGAAGGGATCAGCGATTTCCCCTACACGTCCGAGCAGTATTACATGCATGTCGACCCCTCGAATGAGGTCCTCGCCACGACCACCTTCACCGGCGATCACGCATACTGGATTGACGGCGTCGTCATGCCGGTGGTGTGGAAGCGGAAATACGGCAAGGGCCGCGTCTTCTATTCGTCGCTCGGCCATCAGGCGAAGGAATTCGATGTGCCGCAGATGAAGACGATCTTTAGACGTGGAGCGAATTGGGCGGCGCGGTGATATCCAATTTGAGGACGGCTCGCCGCCCTCAAATTTCCCTCAATGTCGCAAAAATCTCCGCAAACGCTGCATCCTTGCGATAAAGCACCGGCGGACTACCGATCGGCGAGGCGACGGTCACTTCTTGCCCGCCCGAAAACGCCTCACCGCTCCAGACATGCACCCACTCCGCACCCTCCGGCAGATATACGGTGCGTTTCTCCTGCGCCGCATGCCAGACCGGCGCCACCAGCAGTTCAGGGCCGTAAAGATAGGCATCCTGGATGGGATAGGTCCTTGGATCGTACTCGTAGTGCAGGAAGAGCGGTCGCTGGACCGGCAGGCCGCGGGCAGCCGCCTCCTTCGACAGCGTTTTCAGATAGGGCGCCAGATGCACGTAGATCCGCGTCATCCGTGCGAAATGCGCGAGCACCTCCGGATCCTGGTCGATCTGGATGTTGTCGCGCGGCCGGTTTCCCTCATGCGTGCGCATGACCGGCGTGAAGGCGGCCATCTCCGCCCAGCGCATCAGAAGTTCGGAAGTTCGGACATTGCCGAACAAGCTTGTGTAACCGCCGATATCGGAATGGTGGTAGGCGTTGCCAAGCAGGCCTGACGAAAGCGCCGCGCATATGACGGTGACGAGGCCGTCGTGACGGGAGAAATCCACCGACTGATCGCCGCCCCACAGCAGCGGACAATGTCTCTGCACGCCCGTAAAACCCGCGCGCATGAAGAACAGTGCCTCGCCGGTCTTGCCGCGGCTCGCCACCGCCCTGGCATTGACCTCGGCCCAGAGCACCGGCCAGGCATTGTGCATCAGTTTGGCGTCGATGCCGTTCGAAAGTTCCACGTCGATCGGCAGGTATTCGCCGAAATCGGCCATCCAGCCGGAAAGCCCGAAATCGAGCATGCGCCGCCCGATGATCTCCTCGGCAAACCAATCGGCAGCTTGCCGGTTGGTGAAGTCGATCACGCCGCAATCGAACTCGCCGAAATCGACAATTGCTGTACGGCCGAGCTGGTCCTTGGCGAAATAGCCGGCCGCCTCAGCTTCCGGAAACAAAGTCCCGTCGACGGAGAGATAGGGATTTACATAGCCGAGAAAGCGAATGCCCTGGTCGTTCAGCTCGGCGATGCGATGCCGCAGGCCCGGATACCGCTCGTCGTTCGCCTGCCAGTCCCAGAAGAGGCGTGAGCCGAACGAGGTCTGGCGGATGCCGACCCAATCCTCGCACCAGAGGCCGGAGATCTGCACACCGGCCTGCCGCATCCTTGCCAGCCGGTCGAAGGAGTTGATGCCGTCCTTGAGGCCGATGATCGCCCCGTTGTAAACCCACTCCGGCAATTCCGGCTGCCGCCCGAAACGCAGCGACAATGCTTCCACCAGTTCGATGAAGGTCGGCGCGGAATAGAACTCGATCCGTTCCGGAACCGCCCAGACTTCGATCTCATGGAATGCCTTGCGACGGAAATCGAAGACGGAATAAGCGGAAGTCTCCACATGCAACGCGTAACGCGCCGAGGAGATATAGGTCGGCTGCGGGTAATTGGTGTTGTAATAATCGCCGCCCGCCTTGTCCTTCAGGTTGGATTTGAAGGTGATCTCGCTCGTCTTGTCGCGCCCGACTCCAGGTTCGGAGGTCCAGAGCGGAAAACGGCGGCCGCGCATGTCGAAATAGGACATCTGTTCGCCGCCGCCCCAGACATGCTCGTCGCTCTCCGCAGGGATGCGAATCCAGAGGCGGTTGATGGTGTCGTCCAGCGATCGGAAGTGGATCACAGAATCCGAGATCGTCAGTTCCAGGCGCGGCGCGCGGCCCTTCGCCTCCGACAGGCTGATCCTGTTGTCCTCGATCTCCACATGCCTGAGCGGACTGCGCTCTTCGATATAGTCTTCGACCTCGAAATTGCCGCGATACATCTCCATCCTCTCCTGGCCATGACCGATGAAAATGGACGGCGAGGAGGCGCCGTGACGCAGGATCAGGCGTCCGTTCAGCGAGATGGAAAAGCCGTCTGACGTCGTTTCGAATTTCATACGTGTGTTGCTCAATTCGGATGACCTACCTGAGCCGCGACACGTAACGCGCCACGGAATGGTCGAACCATGTATGGGAAACCTCAGCCACCACGCCATCCTGCGCCTGGCTCATGCGCAGCACATGAGGGACCGGCGCGCCCGGCTTCGGTCCGAAGACCGGCGGCGCCCATTCGGGCACACTATCGAGGCCGATCCTGTCTTCCGCCCGGCCGATCCAGAGGCCAAGCCGGCTGCGATAGTAGAGATAGAGGGATTCCGAGAGGTCTTCCGGCGTGATCGCCGATATATAGGAGCCGTCGAGCCAGATCTCCTCCAGCGCCGCCACCTTCCCCGACAGTTTTCGGACCCGCCGAATCCTGTGTCCCTCCGGGGAAAAGCCGAACCCCGGCAGGTCCTTCGGTTTGTCGAGCCGAACAATATCCAGAACCTCGGCCGTAGGCAGCCCCCCACCCTGGATGAGCTCCAGCCGGAACATGGCATAGACGCTCTTCGGGTCGCTGATCGCCCGGATGTAGTTGCCCGACCCCTGCACCCGGTCCAGAAGCCCACGGCTCTGCAGTTCCGCCAGCGCCTTGCGCAGCGTGCCGACTGCAATCCCGAGCTCAGCCGCCAGATCGCGTTCCGGCGCGAGCTTCTCGCCGTCGACCAGCCGGCCGGCCGCGATGTCGCGCACGAGCAGTTCGGTGATCTGCAGATAGATCGGCAGGCTGCCCGGATGGCTTTCCATGAACTCCTACTCCCCTCCCCAGGAACCGTGAACTTAAATTGATACATCATTGATCTACATCAAATCGGATGTTATGCAAGTGACAATCGTCAAACGCGGAGGAGGAACTGATGACCGTCGTACCCATCACATCGCCGGATCTCGATGCGGCCGAGGTTTCCTGGTTCGCCGCTCTCTGCTCCGATGACTATGCCTATCTCGGGGTGCCGGACGACGCGCTCAAATCGAGCTTCGAACACTGCTCCGATATCGTGAAGCGCGCCGAAACTCTGGGTTTTCGCAATATCCTCTGCCCATCCTCCTATCAGGTGGGTCAGGACACATTGAGCTTCGTCGCAGCCTGTTCGCAGATCACCGACAGGATCAATTTTCTGGCGGCCATCCGCTGCGGCGAGATGCAGCCGATCATGCTCGCCCGCACAGTCGCGACGCTCGACCACATGCTGAAGGGCCGGTTGACGCTCAACGTCATCAGCTCGGATTTCCCGGGCGAGGTTGCCGACAGCGCCTTCCGCTACCGCCGCAGCCATGAGGTCGTGCAGATCCTGCGCCAGGCCTGGACGCGCGACACGATCGATCATGAGGGCGAGGTCTACAACTTCAAGGGACTCACCACCGATCCGGCGAGACCTTACCAGCAGAACGGTGGGCCGCTCCTCTATTTCGGCGGCTACTCTCCAGACGCGCTGGAGCTCTGCGGCGCCCAATGCGACGTTTATCTCATGTGGCCGGAACCCAAGGAACAGATAGCCGAGCGCATGAAGGCGGTTCATGCCCGCGCTGAGGCGCATGGCCGCACGCTCGATTATGGCCTGCGCATCCATATGATCGTCCGTGATACCGAGCAAGAAGCCCGCGAATATGCCGAACACCTCGTCTCGAAACTTGATGACGAATACGGCCAGCTGATCCGCAACCGCGCCCATGACAGCACCTCGCTTGGCGTATCGCATCAGGCTCGAACCCGCGAACTCGCCGACAAGTTCGGCTATGCCGAGCCGCATCTCTGGACCGGCATCGGCCGGGCGCGTTCGGGTTGCGGCGCGGCGCTCGTCGGCTCGGCGGACCAGGTTCTTTCCGAGATCGAGGAATACAGGAAGATGGGTATCCGGGCCTTCATCTTTTCCGGCTATCCGCATCTCGACGAGGCGGAACATTTCGGCCAGAAGGTGCTGCCGCAGATGAAAACCTGCTCGCTGCCCCATGTCTATGGCCGGGTCCCGGCCGAAACACCCGCAACACCGCTCGGCGCAGGGATACGATACTAATGGGAAAACCACTGATGGACCGCATCCAACTTTCGCCAGAACTCGAACTGAGCCGTCTCGTCTACGGCCTGTGGCGCATCGGCGACGATGCAGACACCTCGCCGAAACATGTCCAGGCCAAGGTCGAAGCCTGCCTGGCGCAGGGTATCACCACCATGGACAATGCCGATATCTATGGCGGTTACACGGCCGAGGCGATCTTCGGCGCGGCGCTGAAGGCTTCGCCTTCGCTGCGCGGCAAGATCGAGATCATCACGAAATGCGGCATCGTTGCGCCGGCCGGCCGGCATTCCGCGGTTCGCGGCAAGCACTATGATACCAGCGCCGAGCATATCAACGCGTCGGTCGAAGCCTCGCTGCGGGATATGGCGACCGACTACGTCGACCTCCTGCTGATCCACCGTCCCGATCCGTTCATGGATCCCGATGAAACGGGACCGGCGCTCGATGCCCTTGTCGCATCCGGAAAGGTGCGCGCCGTCGGTGTCTCCAATTTCCGGCCTTACGATTTCTCGTTGCTGCAGTCCTCGATGGAATCCCAGCTCCTCACCAACCAGATCGAGATCAGCCTGCTGGCGACGGATGCCTTCACGAATGGCGACCTCGCCTATCTGCGGGAACGTGCCATTGCGCCGATGGCCTGGTCGCCGCTCGGCGGTGGTTCACTCTTCAAGCCGGAAAATGCGGCATTGATCGAGGTGCTGGAACGCATCGCGGTCGAACAAGGTGTCGACGCCACCGCCGTCGCAGTCGCCTGGCTGCTTACCCATCCGGCCAATATCCTGCCGGTGCTCGGCACCAACAATCCCGACCGCATCAAGAAGATCGGCGACGCTACGAAAGTGGCGATCGACCGCCAGACCTGGTTCGAACTCTATACCGCGGCTATCGGAAAGCCTGTGCCATGACGATATCCGCCAACGCCACCCATGGACCCAACGAACAGGTCTTCGTTCCGGACGCATCAACCGCCAGGCATTACCGCGATGCGCTCGGTGCGTTCACGACAGGGGTGACGGTGGTGACGGCAAGAACACCCGACGGGCCGATCGGCATGACGGTGAACAGTTTCACCTCCGTGTCGCTCGACCCGCCGCTCGTCCTTTGGTCTCCCGCAAAAAGCTCGTCCCGCCACGGTGCCTTCACGGCGGCCGACCATTTCGCCATCCACGTGCTGAGCGCCGAGCAAGACCGCTTGAGCACCCGCTTCACCCGCGGCGGTTTGGGCTTCGACGATCTGCATTGGCTGGAAAACCTCGAAGGCGTGCCGGTCATCCCAGGCACGCTGGCCCGCTTCGAGTGCAAACTCTCCTCCATGCACGATGCAGGCGACCACACGTTGATCCTCGGCAGGGTGCTTCGCGCCGCTCATCGCGAGGGCGATCCCTTGTGTTTCTCCCGCGGCACATTCGGCCGTTTTCAAGGCCACTGAAGTCGGAAAAATATTGACCGGCGCATGGGCCGGGCCTACGCAGGAAAACACCCTTCCAGCATCGACAGGCCCTCCATGACCATCATCAGACCGGATATCAGCGCCCGCGCCGCGGCAGCGCCACGCAGCGGCATCGGAGAGATCGTCACCCACGCCCGCGGCCGGGAAAACCTGATGCCGCTCTGGATCGGCGAAGGCGACCTGCCGACGCCGGATTTCATCACCCGCGCGGCCAGCGAGGCCCTGCTCGCCGGCGAGACCTTCTACACCTGGACACAAGGCATTCCACCGCTTCGTGAAGCGATCGTCCGCTATTACCGGCGGCACTACGGCACCAGCCTGTCGACCGACAATATCTATGTCACCGGCTCAGGTATGCAGTCGATCGTTCTCGCCATCCAGACGGTCGCCTCCGCCGGCAACGAGATCATCCATCTCTCGCCCGCCTGGCCGAATGTGGTGAACTCGATCGGTGTCGCGGAAGCCAAGGCCGTGCCCGTCCAACTGGGTTTTGCTGACGGCCGCTGGGTGCTCAACATAGAACGCCTGAAGGCGGCGATCACGCCGAAAACCAGCGCGCTGTTCATCAATTCGCCATCCAATCCAACCGGCTGGACGGCTACGCATGAAGACCTGAAGGCGATCCTCGAACTTGCCCGCAAGCACGGCCTTTGGATCATCGCCGACGAGATTTACGGCCTCTATTATTTCGAGGGCGCCCGCGCGCCGTCCTTCATGGACGTCATGGAGCCGGAAGACCGGATCATCTTCGCCAATTCCTTCTCCAAGAACTGGTGCATGACCGGATGGCGCGTCGGCTGGATGGTGGCGCCTGCCGAGATCGGCCAGACGCTGACCAACCTCATCCAGTATTCGACCTCGGGTGTTGCGCAGTTCATGCAGAAAGGCGCGATCGCCGCCCTTGAAGAGGGCGACGATTTCATCCGTTCGAATATCGAGCGAGCGCGAAAATCGCGCGACATTCTCTGCGATGCGCTGATCGCCACCAACCGGGTGGAAACGCGCAAACCGGAGGGAGCCCTCTACGCGTTCCTGAAGATCGACGGTGTCACAGACAGCCGTGAGGAAGCGTTCAGGATCGTCGACAAGACAGGCGTCGGCATGGCGCCGGGCACCGCCTTCGGTCCGGGCGGTGCAGCCTTCATGCGCGCCTGCTATCTGCGCGATCCGCTGCAGATCGAAGATGCAGCAAGCCGGCTGAGCGACTATATTCGCAGGCGTTGAGGCTTATCGAGAAATCAAGCGCGATCCCCTCACTTGCAATTTCTAACACTTAGCTTCGCTAAGATGTTGAAATCGCTTTCTCTCCCACAAGGGGAGAGAAACCGGTGCCGGAAGCTCGGCGCCTACCTCTCCCCTTTGTGGGAGAGGTTACAAAATCAGCATCTTAGCGAAGCTAAGTGCTAGATTTTGTTGGTGAAGGGATCCTCACCTCACTCCTCAAAACCGTCCTGCACCGCCGCACTCGATCGCCCGCCCGTGATGATCTCGCGCTTGCCGACGTGATTGGCTGGACCGACCAGACCCTCCTTCTCCATGCGTTCCACCAGCGACGCGGCACGATTGTAACCGATCGACAGGCGCCGCTGGATATAGGAGGTCGAGCACTTCCGATCCTTCATGACCACCTTGACGGCCTTTTCGTAGAGCTCGTCGGTGTCATCACCGCCCATGGCGCTCTTGTCGAAGACAGCTTCCTGCGAAACCTCCTCTTCCTCGGCCTCCTCTTCGTCCTCCGTGACCGTGCCGAGATAATCCGGCCGCCCCTGTGTCTTGAGGTGACGGACAACCGATTCCACTTCTGCATCGGAGACGAACGGCCCGTGGACGCGGGAAATCCGGCCGCCGCCCGCCATATGCAGCATGTCGCCCTGGCCGAGCAGATGTTCGGCCCCCTGCTCCCCGAGGATCGTGCGGCTATCGATCTTCGAAGTGACCTGGAAGGAAATACGGGTCGGGAAATTCGCCTTGATCGTGCCGGTGATGACGTCGACCGAGGGACGCTGGGTTGCCATGATGAGATGGATGCCGGCGGCACGTGCCATTTGCGCCAGCCGCTGGATCGCGCCTTCGATATCCTTGCCGGCGACCATCATCAGGTCGGCCATCTCGTCGACGATGACGACGATATAGGGCATCGGCGAAAGATCCATCTCCTGCTCCTCGTAGAGAAGCTCGCCAGTCGTGCGATCAAAGCCCGACTGGACGCTGACGGTGATCACCTCTCCCTTATCGCGGGCGCTTGCGGCACGCTGGTTGTAGCCGTCGATATTGCGAACGCCGAGGCGCGACATCTTGCGATAGCGATCCTCCATCTCGCGCACCGCCCATTTCAACGCCAGCACGGCCTTTTTCGGATCGGTCACGACCGGCGTCAAAAGGTGCGGAATGCCATCATAGACCGAGAGTTCGAGCATCTTCGGGTCGATCATGATCAGCCGGCATTCCTCCGGACGCAGCCGGTAGAGAAGCGACAGGATCATGGTGTTGATCGCGACCGATTTACCCGAACCGGTCGTGCCTGCAACGAGCAGATGCGGCATCTTCGCGAGTTCGGCGATCACCGGCTCGCCGCCGATCGTCTTGCCGAGGCAGAGTGCCAGCCGGTGCTTTGTCTCCCAATAGTCCTCACATTCGATCAGTTCGCGAAAATAGACCGTCTCGCGCGTTGCGTTCGGCAGTTCTATGCCGATGACGTTACGACCCGGCACCACGGCAACGCGGGCGGACAGGGCCGACATCGACCGGGCGATATCGTCCGACAGGCCGATGACGCGGGAAGATTTGACGCCCGGCGCGGGCTCGAATTCGTAGAGCGTGACGACCGGACCCGGCCGCACGTCGATGATCTCTCCGCGGACGCCGAAGTCTTCGAGAATGCTTTCGAGCAAACCGGCACTCTGTTGCAGGGTGTCGGGCTGCATCGCCTGGCCGCGCTCGCCCCGCGGCTCCTGCAAAAGCGAGATCGGCGGGAATTCGTATTTCGCCACCGCCGGACGGACCGTCTGCGGGCGTGCCTTTTCCGGATGCGGCACCGGCACGGAGACTGTCGCGGGAAGGGGGCGCGCAGGCTCCGCCGCAACCGGGGCTTCCGCCCCGATGACCGGCCGAGGAGTTTGAGGAGTTGGCTGCGCAGGCTCCACCGGCTCTGGCGTATTGACTTGCTCCGGTCTCGGAGACGGCGCAACCATCACCGTCCTGATTGCTGCCTTCCGCGGCACTTCGCGGTAAAGCGCCGCGACCGAGCCGGTCAGCTCCGGAACGATACGGGACACGCCCGGCTCAGCTGGCGCAATTGCCGGCTCGGCTATGGTTGGTCCCTCAAGCTCAAAGGGCATGGCATCCCAGAAAGCATAGTCGGAGATCGCAATGTCGCGCCGGGCCGAGGTGGCTACCGGCATTTCCTGAACGGGTTCCGGCATGGCAACCTCAATGAAATTTTCGGGCATTGCGGCAGTTTCTGGCATTTCCGCCGCGTTCTGCCGCATCGTCGTCGCAAGCCGTTGCAGGCCGGCAATCTGTTCGATCGGCTCTGGTATCTCCTGCGCGGCATCCGCATCATTCGCCGCCGTTTCAAAGATTTCGGACGGGAAGGCCTCAAAATGCTCGGCCTGTTCTTCGTGCGTCAGCACCTTGGGCGGCTCGAACGGTTCCGGCTTGCGATTCGGAATCTTTTCCGGCGTCCGCGTGAAGCGCACGTTCGGCGCCAGACGGAAAGCCGCTTGCCAGGGCGCCTGCTCCACGACGGGCTGGTTGAATTCCGCCAGACTTTGCTGGCGAATGTTCTGCCGCGCTCCGTCGACTGCATCGTCTTCAGCGCTGGCCTGGTCGGAACTCTGAGGGAAATTATGACGAGAAAATTGCATGAGAACCGGACGAAATACGAGAGTGGCACATGCTTCCATGAAGTAAAAAATAAAGGTTAACCGGTTCTTTCCGTCCGGCCAAAGATGGAACAAATCCACAAATGTGATCGTGGGCTTGCCAAGGTTGCTGCACTGCGGCAACACTATAGGAATGTCAGCGCCCGATCTCACCATTCTGGTTATCGACGAAAATGCCATCCGCGCTTCCATCATCGAGGAAGGGCTGCGGGAGGCTGGGCATGGCAATGTCACGGTCATCCATGAGGTAAATGGGGTTGCCCGGATCGTCGAGACGCTGAGGCCGGACGTCATCGTCATCGACATTGAGAACCCGAACCGCGACATGATGGAGCACCTGTTCCAGCTCACCCGCACGGTGAGCCGGCCGATCGCCATGTTTGTCGACCGCTCCGACACGGCCTCGATCGAAGCCGCCGTCGAGGCCGGCGTCTCGGCTTATGTGGTTGATGGTTTGAAGAAGGAGCGCGTCAAGCCGATCCTCGACATGGCCGTGAGCCGCTTCAACGCCTTCAGCCGCCTGCAGCGCGAACTTGCGGATGCCAGATCGGCGCTGGAAGAGCGCAAGGTCATCGAGCGTGCCAAGGGGATTCTCATGAAGATGCGAGGCTTGTCGGAGGAGGATGCCTTTGCGCTGCTGCGCCAGACAGCCATGAACGAGAAGAAGAAAATGTCGGAGATCGCCCAGAGCGTGGTGACTGCGGCCGGGCTATTGATGTGATGGTTTCGAGTAGGAAAGTGTCCCGGAGACTGCCGGAGTGAATATGATGACGAAGATCAGCCAAACCGGAAGCAATCTCTCCGCACCCTCTCGTTCCAATGGCGAAGGTCCAAAAGTGCTGCGCGCCGGTTTCATTCCGTTGGTCGATGCCTCCGTGCTGATCGCGGCAGCCGAATTCGGTTTTGCCAAAAAGGAGGGATTGACGCTCGATCTGGTGAAGGACGTCTCCTGGGCCAACGTGCGGGACCGCCTCGCCTTCAGGCAGTTCGATATCGCCCATATGCTGTCGCCCATGCCGGTCGCCTCCATGCTTGGTCTCGGCTCCAACCCCTCACCCACCATTGCACCGTTCTCCCTCGGCCGCGGCGGTAATGCCATCACGCTTTCGATCCGGCTGTTCGAGCGGATGTGCGAAGTCAGCGGGATTTCGGAGACGGCGGGCGCGCTGGAAAACGCCCAGGCGCTCGCAAAGGTGCTGCAGGTCATAAAGGAGCGCGGCGAACCGCTGCCGACGCTCGGCATGACCTACCCCTTCTCGTCCCACAACTACGAGTTCCGCTATTGGCTCGCCGCCGGCGGCATCGATCCCGACCGCGACGTGAAGCTCATCGTGGTACCGCCGCCGCTGACTTCCGACGCACTGGCCGCCGGTGCCATCGACGGCTTCTGCGTCGGCGCGCCGTGGAACATGGTGGCCTCCGGACGGGGCGTCGGCCGTATCGTCGCCGCCAAGCAGGACATCTGGCCGTCCGCACCGGAAAAGGTCATCGGTATGCGACCGGAATGGGCCGAAAGCCATCCGGAGACCGTCTCACGGCTCATTGTTGCGCTGGATGCCGCGGCGCGCTGGTGCGACGACGCCGAAAACCATGACGCTTTGGCCGAGGCGCTGGCCGATCCGCGCTTCATCGCGGCCCCCGTCGATATCATCCGCCATGTGCTTGCCGGCGAATTCAGTCTGGACGCCAAAGGCAACCGCCGGGTCATCGCCGACTATTTCACGTTCCATCGCGATTTCGCGAACTATCCGCGGCCGAACCATGCGCTGTGGATTTACAGCCAGATGATCCGTTGGGGCCAGACCACCTTCAGCGAGGCAGGCCTGAATTCGGCTAAACGCGCCTATCGTCCTGATCTCTATCGGAAAGCTCTAGGCATCGGCCCGGACGATTCCGATATCGGCCTCGAAGGCGACAGAGAGGGCGACCGCTTCATGGACGGGCACGTTTTCGACCCCTCGAACATGCCAGCCTATGTCGAAAAATTTGCCGTCCGCAGTGCTCTTGCAAGCCATTTCGACAGCCATGAAATCTAACAGGGATTGGCATCTGCACATCCCTGATGCTCTCATTTCAGCAATCGCACAAAAATATTGCACAGAAGCCACTCGCCGATAATTTAAGCGAGAAGTTTAACAGGATAAGATTCCAATTGTTTTCAGATATTTACTGAAAAACCAAGGAATTGGCACGCGGTTTGCTTCATAGTTTCTGCACCGGTCAATGGCGATCGGCGCGGATGAGCGCGCCATAAGCGTTTACACAGACATTGACGTCGCAAGGTTTTGCTGTCCGGGACACCTCCCTTCCCGTGGACGCAAACTCCGAGCGGCGTTTTTTTGTGCTGAATTTCTGGTCATCGGCCACGTCCAAGACAACAAGGGGAATTGAAATGGCCTACGTCACGCCCGCCGATTTCGTCACCAAAATGATTGATGCCGGCGAATCCAAGATCTTCATGTCCACCCGGGACACGCTCATCCGCGCCTATATGGCGGGGGCGATCCTGGCACTGGCGGCCGCCTTTGCGGTCACCATCAATGTCCAGACCGGACAGCCGCTCGCCGGCGCCATCCTGTTCCCGGTTGGCTTCTGTTTGCTCTATCTGATGGGCTTCGACCTTCTGACGGGCGTCTTCACACTTGCGCCGCTCGCGCTCATAGACAAGCGCCCCGGGGTCACCCCCGGCGGCGTCTTGCGCAACTGGAGCCTCGTCTTCATCGGCAATTTCGCCGGCGCGCTGACGGTGGCGGTGATGATGGCCATCGTCTTTACCTTCGGCTTCACCACCGAACCGAATGCGGTCGGTCAGGCGATCGGCCATATCGGCGAAGGCCGGACGGTGGGCTACGCGGCCCACGGCGCCGGCGGCATGCTGACGCTCTTCATTCGCGGCGTCCTGTGCAACTGGATGGTCTCCACCGGCGTCGTTGCCGCCATGATGTCCACCTCGGTATCCGGCAAGGTGATCGGGATGTGGATGCCGATCATGCTGTTCTTTTATATGGGCTTCGAGCACTCCATCGTGAACATGTTCCTCTTCCCCTCGGGTCTGATGCTCGGCGGCAAGTTCTCGATCGTGGACTACTTCATCTGGAACGAGATCCCCACCGTGGTCGGCAACCTGGTCGGCGGCCTCGCGTTCGTAGGCCTCTCTCTGTATGCGACGCATTCCCGCACGGCTGCAAAGCGGGCGTCGATGGCAAAGACCCCGGCCCTCGTCGCCGCTGAATAACGCCACCTTATGGGCTCTGCAGATCAGGCAGAGCCCATCCCCCAGGCTGCATCAGCAGAAATCTGATGGAGAAATGAGCACATGACCGAAAAACTCGTCATCATCGGCAATGGCATGGCCCCGGGGCGCATGCTGGAGCACCTCTTCGAACAGGCGCCCGGCCGCTTTGAGATCACGATCTTCAACGCCGAACCGCGCGTCAACTACGACCGCATCATGCTCTCACCGGTCCTTTCCGGCGAAAAGACCTATGAGCAGATCGTTATTCACGGCGACGGCTGGTACATCGATCATGGCATCACCCTCTACAAGGGTCACAAGATCGTCGCGATCGACCGTGAAAAGAAGACCGTAACGTCTGATCACGGCGTTACCGAACGCTACGACAAGCTGGTGATCGCCACCGGCTCTGTACCGTTCATCATCCCGGTGCCGGGCAAGGACCTGCCGGGCGTCATCACCTATCGCGACCTCGATGACGTCAACGCCATGCTGCTCGCCGCCCAGTCGCGCGAGAAGGCAATCGTCATCGGCGGCGGCCTTCTAGGGCTCGAAGCCGCGGCCGGCCTTGCCCAGCGCGGCATGGATGTGACCGTATTGCATGTCATGCCGACGTTGATGGAACGTCAGCTCGACCCCGCCGCCGGCTATCTGCTGCAGAAGGCCGTCGAGGAGCGCGGCATCAAGGTCCTCTGCAAGGCCAACACCAAACAGATCATCGGCAACGGCAAGGTCGAAGGCGTTGAACTGGACGACGGCCGTGTCATCCCGGCAACTCTCGTCGTCATGGCCGTCGGCATCCGCCCGAATGTGACGCTCGCCAAGGAAGCCGGCCTTGCCGTCAACCGCGGCATTGTCGTCGACGCCGGCATGGGAACCTCGGATGGAGATATTCTGGCGCTTGGCGAATGCGCCGAGGTCGGAGGCCAGGTCTATGGCCTCGTCGCGCCGCTCTATGAAATGGCCCGCGTCGCAGCGGCTCATCTTGCGGGTGAGACGACGGCCGGCTTCGTCCATCAGGACACACCGACAAAGCTCAAGGTAACGGGCATCGACCTTTATTCGCTCGGTGACTTCGCCGATGGTGACGACCGGCAGGAAATCGTGCTTCGCGATGCGACCGCCGGCGTCTACAAGCGCCTCGTCATCAAGGACAACCGCATTATCGGTACCGTTCTCTATGGCGAGACATCCGACGGCGCCTGGTTCAACGATCTGAAGAAGAAGGCGACCGACATCTCCGAGATGCGCGACACGCTGATCTTCGGCCAGGCCTATCAGGGAGGATCCCCGCTGGACCCTATGGCGGCCGTTGCAGCCTTGCCGGATGATGCTGAAATCTGCGGCTGCAACGGCGTCTGCAAGGGCAAGATCACTGCGACGATCACTGCCAAGGGCCTGACCTCTCTGGACGACGTGCGCGCCCATACCAAGGCGTCGGCCTCCTGCGGCTCCTGCACCGGTCTCGTCGAACAGCTTATGGCACTCACTCTCGGCGACAAATACAATCCCGCAGCCGTGCAGCCCATGTGTCCCTGCACCGAGCTTGGCCATGACGATGTGCGCCGACTCATCAAGGCAAAGAAGCTGAAGACCATTCCGGCCGTCATGCAGGAACTGGAATGGAAGACGTCCTGCGGCTGCGCCAAGTGCCGTCCGGCACTCAACTACTACCTCGTCTGCGACTGGCCGGACGAATATGCCGACGACTACCAGTCGCGCTTCATCAACGAACGCGTCCACGCCAACATCCAGAAGGACGGCACCTATTCGGTCGTGCCGCGCATGTGGGGCGGCGTGACCAATTCGCAGGAATTGCGTGCGATCGCCGATGTGGTCGACAAATTCGCCATTCCGATGGTGAAGGTAACCGGCGGCCAGCGCATCGACCTGCTCGGCGTCGAGAAGGAAGACCTTCCCTCCGTCTGGGCCGATCTCGGCAAGGCCGGTTTCGTTTCCGGCCAGGCCTATGCCAAGGGGCTTCGCACCGTAAAGACCTGCGTCGGCTCCGACTGGTGCCGCTTCGGCACCCAGGATTCGACCGGACTGGGCATCCGCATCGAGAAATTCATGTGGGGGTCCTGGACGCCGGCAAAGCTGAAGATGGCCGTTTCCGGCTGTCCCAGAAATTGCGCCGAGGCGACCTGCAAGGACATCGGCGTCATCTGCGTCGATTCCGGTTTCGAGATCCACTTCGCCGGCGCCGCCGGCCTCGACATCAAGGGCACGGAGGTGTTGGGCCTCGTCAGGACCGAGGACGAGGCGCTCGAGCATATCGTCGCGCTGACCCAGATGTATCGCGAGCAGGCCCGGTATCTGGAGCGCATCTACAAGTGGGCCAAGCGCATCGGGCTCGACGAGATCCGCCGGCAGATCATGGAGGATCACGACAAGCGCAAGGCCTATTACGAACGTTTCGTGTTCTCCCAGAAGTTCGCGCAGGTCGATCCCTGGTCGGAACGTGTTTCCGGCAAGGACAAGCACGAGTTCAAGCCGATGGCGACCGTCGGTTATCCGCAGGCGGCCGAGTGATGGAGTTGGATATGAATTGGCACCCGATCGGCGATATTTCCGATATCCCGCTCAGAGGCGCGCGCTGTGTGAAGACGCCGCAGGGCAAGATCGCCGTCTTCCGCACCGCCGAGAACGAGGTCTTCGCAATCGAGGATCATTGCCCACATAAAGGCGGTCCTCTCAGCCAGGGCATCGTTCATCAGAAGGCGGTCACCTGCCCATTGCACAACTGGGTAATCTCGCTCGAAACCGGCAAGGCGCTCGGCGCCGACGATGGTGAAGCGCGGACCATCCCCGTCAGAAACGAAAACGGCAAACTCTTCATCAAACTCGAAAGCCTGATGATGGTGGCTGCGGAATGATGAACCTTCTGCAACAGCAGCGGAACGAAGCGCCTGCCCGCATGACGGCACTGGCGAAGCTTCCAGTTTTCTGGGCGCTCGAAGGCAAGCGGGCGATCGTAGCGGGAGGCTCCGATGCCGCCGCCTGGAAGGCCGAACTTCTGGCCGCCTGCGGTGCCGAGGTGCATGTCTACGCGGAAGAACTTTCAGAGACTTTCGAGAGGTTGGTTGAGCGAGATGCCGAGCATCCGCAGGGCCGATTTGTGCGGCACTTCGACGGATGGAACACTGAAGCGCTCGAGGGCGCCGCCCTGGCGGTTGCCGATTGCGACGAACAGGGTGAAGCCGAAGCCTTCTTCAATGCGGCCTGCGCAGCCGGCGTGCCGGTCAACGTGATCGACAAGCCCGCCTTCTGCCAATTCCAGTTCGGGTCGATCGTCAACCGTTCGCCGGTCGTCGTATCGATCTCTACGGATGGTGCCGCGCCGATCCTTGCTCAGGCGATCCGCCGGCGCATCGAAACGCTGCTGCCGGCCTCGCTCAAGAACTGGGCAGAGCTTGCACAATCGCTGCGGGAGAGGGTCAATGAACGGCTGGCGCCTGGTCCGCAGCGCCGGGCATTTTGGGAACGCTTTGTCGATCGTGTCTTTATAAGTTCCGATGCGCCGGAGGAGGGTGCCGGCGGGGTGCTTCTAAGCGATGCCGAAAGGCTCGCGGAAGCCCCCGCCACCGGCGGCGTCACGCTCGTCGGAGCCGGTCCTGGCGATGCCGAACTGCTGACGCTCAAGGCGGTGCGTGCCCTGCAGGCCGCCGACGTCATCCTCTTCGACGATCTCGTCTCTGACGAAGTGCTGGAACTCGCCCGTCGTGAGGCGAAGCGCATGCTGGTCGGCAAACGCGGCGGTCGCGTGAGCTGCCGGCAGGAAGACGTCAACGACATGATGGTGAAGTTCGCCAAGGCCGGCAAACGCGTGGTCCGCCTGAAATCCGGCGACCCGATGATCTTCGGCCGGGCCGGCGAGGAGATTGCCTGCCTGGAACGCCAGGGCATTCCGGTCGATGTCGTGCCGGGCATCACCTCGGCGAGCGCCATGGCCTCCCGGCTCGGCATCTCGCTTACCCATCGCGATCATGCGCAGGGCGTCCGCTTCATCACTGGCCATTCCCGCAAAGGCACGCTGCCCGACAATCTCGACTGGAACAGCCTCGCCGACCCGCGGACGACGACGATTTACTACATGGCCGGCCGCACCGCCGGCGAAATCGCCGCGAAACTCGTTGATGCCGGCATGACGCCTGCCATGCCGGCCGTGATTGTCAGCGCAGTGTCCAGGCCAAACGAAAAGCGCTGGGCGGGATCACTTGGGGACATGGCGACAGCGATGACCAAGATCGGTGTCGACCAACCCGTGCTGATCGGCATTGGCGAAGTGTTCGGCAAGGCAATGCTGGCGGTCAACACCGGTCCTATGAGAGAGCAGCTTGCGGCCAGCGCCTGAGGGCAGGAAGTCAATAACGAGAAAGGGGCGATGAAATCGCCCCCCAGACTGCTGACAAACCCCTGGTCACAGCCGGGGGTTTGTGATTCACTGGGACATGTTGAAGAAACCTGCTCCCGAACAGACGGCTCTCGAGATGGTGACGCTCGACGAGTTGGTGCCTAAGGATCATCTGCTTCGCAAGATCGATGCGGTGATCGACTTTTCCTTCATCCATGATCGCGTTGCCGGTCTTTACTGCGCCGACAACGGCCGCCCGCCGCTCGATCCGACCTTGATGTTCAAGGCGCTGTTCATCGGCTACCTGTTCGGGGTGCGCTCCGAGCGGCAGCTGGTGCGCGAGATCGAGGTCAACGTCGCCTATCGGTGGTTCCTGCGGCTGAAGCTGACCGATCCTGTGTTCGATGCCTCGACCTTGTCGCAGAACCGCCGCCGCAGGTTCAACGACACGTCCGTGGCGCAGGACATCTTCGACGCGATCGTCGAGCAGGCGATCCGGCACGGCCTGGTGGACGGCACGGTGCTCTATACGGATTCGACGCATCTGAAGGCCAATGCCAACAAGGGCAAGTATGACCTTGAGATGCTCCAGAAGTCGCGCGCCGACTATTGGGCCGATCTCGACCGGGCGATCGAGGCGGAGCGCGCCGCCCACGGCCAGAAGCCGTTGAAGGAAAAGGAATGCGAGCCGGAGGTGAAGGAAACCAAGGTCAGTCGCACCGATCCTGAGGCCGGCTACATGGTGCGCGACGGCAAGCCCAAGGGCTTCTTCTATTTGGATCATCGCACCGTCGACGGCCGCCATGCCATCATCACCGACACCCATGTGACGCCGGCAAACGTGCATGACAGTATCGTCTATCTCGAACGACTGGACCGACAGCGCGAGCGCTTCGACTTGGCGGTCGGCGCGGTGGGGCTCGATGCGGGCTACGCCACATCAGGCATCGCCAAGGGACTGGAGGACAGACAAATCCTCGGCGTGACCGGCTATCGCAACCCGACCCCGCCAAAAGACGGCATGATGCGCAAGTCGAAATTCGTCTACGAGCCTGACACCGACGGCTACTGCTGCCCTCGGGGCCGGTTGCTCACCTACGCCACCACCGACCGCAACGGCTACAAGCACTATCGCTCCGACCCGTCCATCTGCCGCGACTGCCCGCTGCTGGCCTCCTGCACCTCGAACGCCAAGGCGGAGCGGACCATCACCCGCCATGTCTGGGCCGACGCCCGCGAGCGCACCGACAGCCATCGCAAGACGCCCTGGGGCAAGGCGATCTACAAGCGGCGAAAGGAAACGGTCGAACGCTCCTTCGCCGATGCAAAGCAACTCCACGGGCACCGCTATGCCCGCTTCCGGGGATTGATCAAGGTCAGGTGGCAATGTCTTCTCGCCGCCGCCGCCCAGAACATCAAGAAGATCGCAATGGCCGTCACCAAGCGGCCCGAACCAGCCTGGGGATGAGGACCAAGAGCCCTTTCGCGTCGATCCCCCCACGACCTTCTCCAAGTCTCCGCCCAACGCCAACACCACAAAAACAAAACCCGCCGAAAAATCGACGGGTTTGTCAGCGGTCTGAGGGGCGATGAAATCGCCCCCTTCTCAGTTTATCGTGATGCCGGCACAGCCCCTTCCTTATCCTTGTAATAGGAAAGATAGCTGCTGCGCAGCCGTTCCGGTGCGCCCGGATCGGCGTATTTATGCAGTTCCGACATCTCCGTCTTGTTGAGGATGACGCCGACTGTCTTCGAAGCGATCTGCGGCTCGGAACGCAGCACCGACTGCACTGCTTTCGCGGGCGTCGCGCCCCATTCCGTCACGAAGACGAAGCCGTCGACATAGGGTTCGAAAGCCTTGGCGTCGATCACCGGGATAAGCGGCGCAAGGTCGACGACGATGACATCGAACGTCTCCTTGATGCTTTCGAGGAACTGGCTCATGCCGGAAGAAGCCAGGAGTTCGCTTGTATGGGCGAGATTGCGGCTCCGCATGGTCATCGGCAGGATCGTCAGCCGCGACCTGCGATCGACGCGTGCAGCGCTCGTCCATGACGTTTTCTGGAGGATGACTTCCACAAGACCGACCTCCGGCTCGCTGCCAAGCATGCGGCTGAGGCCGGGGTTTCGCAGGTCGGCATCGATCACCAGCGTCCGCACGCCGGTCGAGGCGAGCAGGCCGGCGAAGTTTGCCGCAACCATGGATTTTCCCTCGCCGGGCAGGCAGGATACAACGCCGATCACCCGGCATTTCCGATCCTGCAGCATGATATCGCAGGCAAGCTTGGTATTGCGCAGCGTCTCGGCAAACTGCGAACGGGGCGCCTCCACGGCAATCCGCATCAGACGTCTGGATGAAATCGGGTTGCCGGCAGGTACACCAGCCGCCTCACTCTCCGTCGGCGGCGCAGGAGGGGCCGAAGACGTCGATTTGTCTTCCACCAGAGCATTGCTGACCCTCGGCAGATACCCGAGGAAACGTTGGCCGAGCTTGTCCTGCACGTCGTCGCCGGTGCGGAAGAACCGCTCGCGGAATTCGAGCAGCGTCGCCGCCGCACCGCCGATAAGCAGGCCGAGCACGATCGAAAGCGCCATCGTCAGCGTCTTGCGCGGGCTGGACGGCGCCGTCGGAATACCGGCATCTGAGATCACCCGCGCCTTGGCAATCGGGAAGGATTGCCGCTGGGTGGCTTCTTCGAAACGGCCTAGATAGGATTCGTAAAGTGACTTCAGCGCCGCCGCTTTCTGCTCCAGTTCATGCAACTGGACCATTGAGACATTGGCCTCCGAATTCCGCCCGGCGACGCGGTCGATGCTATCGCGCAGCGACTTTTCCCGGGAGCTTGCCACTTCGAACTCATTGCGGAAGCTTCCCATCAACTGCTGCAATTCGCGATAGATCTGTTGCGCGACATCGTTCTTTTCCGCTTTCAGCGCGACAGCCTGCGGGTGATCTGCCCCGAACTGCTGGATGACCCCCTGCTCTCGGTCATTGATCGCGATATAACGCTTCCGCAAGTCCTGAATGACCGTATTGTCCGTATCGCGTGCTGAAACGACGGCGTTCTGGACAGCCGCATCCGGCCCCTTGTCGGTAATCGCCTTGTATTGCTCATAGCGGGCCGAAGCGGCTGCGGCATCTGCCTGGGCGACGATCAACTGGCTGTTCAGATCGGAAAGCTGTTGCGTCGAAAGCAGTTCTCCGCGTGGCGAGACGAGATTGTGCTCGATCTTATATTGCTCGACGGCCAGCGCCGCCTGCTGCGAACGGCTGTTAAGATCGTTGAGCCGTTCCTGCAGCCACAGCGAGGCTCGTTCAGACGCATCGAAGTTGGCATTGAGCTGATCGGTCAGGTAGGAATCGGCATAGGTTCTTGCGATCGATGCCGAAAGCTGCCGATCAGGGGACCTGACGGAAACCGCAATCACCGAGCTGCGTCCGACGCGTTCGACGGTCAGGGACTGCTGCAGGACAGCGGCGGCCTTCTCACGCCGGCCCATGCGGGCAAGCTCTTCCGAAAGCGGCGGATCGCCGGGGGTGACCAGGGCGACGATGCTGCGAACCGCTCCCTTGGCAAGAGCGACCGGCGATTGCGGCGGATTGACCAGTATTTCGTTCTGGTCGAACCTGCCCTTGTCGACGACCCGTAACGCCAATGCCTTGGATTTCAGGATCTCCACCGCACTCGACATGCGGTTGTCGATCTGCTGGGCGGTCTGGCTGTCTCGCTCGTCCTCGGCATAACGCGAGAGATTTTCGTCAATCAGGATTTGCGTCATCGCCGTGTAAGTCGGCTGCGCGGTGAGGAGGTAAAGCCCCGCAAGCGTGACGGTGGCGATGAGGCACACGACGATCACGCCCAGGCGGCGAAACGCCGCCGCCCAGAGCTTGTCGAGATCAATGAACGTGTCGCTGTCGCGCGTCTCGCCGGGAAATATCGTTCGTGGTCGAAAGTTTACCTGATCCATGGAGCTCGCTTTCCGGAGCGTTGGTGTGACGGGCGGCAGCCGCGCTGCCGTCCGCCGCGAATGATTTCAAGCTGCATTAAGCTGCCTGGACGCGTGTCTCGTGTGACATCATCAGTTCCTTGAGGGAGGCGTAAATCTCCGCTCCCATATCCGCACGCAACATGGCGAACGCGACATTCGCTTCGATGAAGCCACGCTTGCTGCCACAGTCGAAAGTGCGTCCCTGATAGGGGTGTGCATGGAACGGCTGGACCTTCGCAAGCTTGTGCATGCTATCCGTAAGCTGGATCTCATTGCCGGCACCCCGTTCCTGACGCGCAAGCAATTCAAAGATTTCCGGTTGCAGAATATAGCGACCATTCAGGTAATAATTAGACGGCGCTTCGGACGGTTTGGGCTTCTCGACCATCTCGGTCACCTCGAAACCGTGCCTGACGGAGTGGCCGACACCGACGATGCCATAGCTGGACGTCTCCTCGGGCGAGCATTCTTCTACCGCAAAGACATTGCCGCCGACTTCCTCATAAAGCTCCATCAGCCCGGCCATGCAGCCCTGCGGACCGTAGGAGACCATGTCGGGCAGCAAGAGCGCGAATGGTTCGTTGCCCACCAGTTCCCGGGCACACCAGACCGCGTGACCGAGCCCGAGCGGGACCTGTTGACGCGTGTAGCTGACGGTGCCGGCGACCGGCAGCATCTTTTCAAGCTGGGTAACCTGGACCGTCTTGCCGGAGCGGGTCAGCGTGGCGATCAGTTCCGGCGCACTGTCGAAATAGTCCTCGATCGCCGTTTTGTTACGGCTGGTCACGAAGATGATGTTCTCGATTCCCGCCTGCATGGCCTCATCGACGGCATACTGGACGACGGGACGATCGACGATCGTCAGCATCTCCTTCGGCATGGCCTTGGTGGCCGGCAGAAACCGAGTGCCATTGCCTGCGACGGGAATCACCGCCTTTCGAACTGGTCTATTCATATCCATTCCTTCGTCCTTTCTGGAGGGCGCCCCCGCCCTATCCGATCGGATTTCAGTTGGCGCCAGCCGTTCCCCAACAGCCGGCGCATGCGGACAGCAATCGGCATGCGCAAATGTCTCAATGCACGCGGATTTCCGATCGCTGTTTTCAGGAAGCCCCTGACGGAGCCTTTCTTGATATCCTCGACGAGCGTGAGGAACGCACCCGCCTCGACGAGGCTGCGGGTGCGTCGGCGCTGGGCGGCCATAGCCTTCTCATCCAGCGTATAGCGGGAGAGGAAGGCCCGGTCGGAGGCCAGCATCGCGTCGAGGTGGTGTTGTTCCAGGACCCGCGAAATCGAGCCCTGCCGAAGATGGTAGACATAGCCGACATCCGGCATGACTGCGCACTCGCCGCCGCTTGCAAGGGCGGAGGCGAGCAACAGATAGTCTTCCCCGATCCGCAGCGTCTCGTCGAAGAGTAGTCCGGGGCGTTCAAGGAAACCCCGCTCATAGACCGGCTTCATGTAACCGAAGTTGAAGGTCGACCGAAAAATCACGTTCGAGCCGATGAAATCGGCAAGCGTCATGAGCGGACGCCGCGTCAGCTCTTCCCTGGGAAACATCGTCTGCGGCTTTCCGCCCTCGATGGGGATGACATCGATATTGTCGACGACGATCTGGGCCTCGGCAGCCTCCGCCCTTTCAAGCATCATCAATAGCCTTGCCGGATAGACCGTATCGTCGGCATCGAGGATGGCGATCCAGCGGCCGCAGGCGACAAGAAGGCCTGCATTGCGGGCAACGGCCGGTCCGCCATTCCTCTCCTGAACGATCAGCCGCACCCGATCATCCGCAAGCGCACGCACCCGCTCGCGCGTGCCGTCCGTCGAGCAGTCGTCGATGACGATGACCTCCATGGTCACCCCGATCTGAGCCAGCGCACTCGCAATCGCACGCTCGATCGTATCTTCCGCGTTGTAGGCGGCGATCACGAAGCTCACGTCGGGTTGGTGTACGAACGTGCTCATGCTGCTTCAGCGGCTCCATATTGGCGAATCTCGCGCATGCCGAGCGTGCCGGAAACGGCGCCGGCGTGCAGAGCCGCACGAAGGGCATAACGGTTGCGGATGACCGGGGAAAAGGCCATGGCTGCGGCCATCGCCGCGCAAAAGGCAAACTTCGAACCGGCAAGCCCCATCTGTGTGACCCGATTCAAACCAGCATGCTTGGAGGCAAGAATGCGCCCATGCGTCTGGCCCGAGCGGAAGCGTCGCTTCGCAAGCCAGGAAAAGCTCGCCCGTTTTTCCGGAACGATTTCCTCGACAATCGCCTCCTGGGCAAATTCAATGCGCCCACCGGCATCGGTGAGCGCTGTGAAGAAATGCGTGTCCTCGCCGCCGCTCTGGCCGAGCGACAAGGCAAACTTGCGACCCGCAACCACGGGCGAACGCATGTCGAGCAATACGTTGCAGGTGTAGCCGGTCCTGATCCTGCCACCGACCCAGACGGGCATGGTGGAATGGAAATCCCCCTTGCGCATCCATGAGGTGCTCCGTGCTCCGTAGACCGCCCGGACGGGGCCGAGTATCGCGTCTGCGCCGGTAAGCATCACCGCTGCAAATAGCTCGGCGAGCCATCGGGGCGTAGCCGTCTCGTCGTCATCGATGAAGGCAAGATAATCCGCATTGCATTCGGTCAGGCAGGCGTTGCGGGCAATCGAGATATTCGATTTCGGGCAATGGACATAGCTGATCGGAAAGGGCGACCGGTTGCGCAGGCCGTCTACCAGAGTGCGCGCGCTCGGAATTGCATCGTTGTCGGCAACGATCAGGCGCAGTTCGACACCCGCCGGAACGCTCAGCGAAAACAATGACATGAGCGTCGTCTGCAGTTCCGGTCGGCGATAGGTGCAGACGCCGATATCGATACGAACCGACTTTTCTCCTGCCGTCATCAAGCGGCCCTCCCTGGACGAATGCCGATCAGTTCCAGCCAGAAGCCAGCCGACCAGGCGAAATGCATGATCATCGCCGAGAGCGAGGCGAGCGGGCCGTAGGGATTTTTCTGCCCCACGGCCATCCAGAAGCCGTAGCCGAGGCAGGCCGCAGCCCAGATCGCCAGCGGCACCGCGGCCCACCAATGAAGCAAGGCGAGGAACGCGCCGACGACAACAGGAGCGACCGCGAGCGGGATCGCCTGACGTAGCCTCGGGATCGAGCGATGCTTGATGAGGTTTTTCGCGCGGCCGCGGCCATAGGCGAGATATTGCCGGAAGAGAGCCGGGGCACTCGCCCGCGGATAATAGGTCATGAAAGTCTTGCCGGTCATCCAGATGCGGAAGCCCGCGGCGCGCAGCCTGAAATCCAGCTCCGCATCCTCGTTGTGGCTGAAATTCTCGTCGTATCCGCCGACAGCGCGAAAGGCCTCGATCCGCATGAGCGCATGATGACCGTGATCCACCCAGTCGCCGCCGCCACCGGCCCTATGCTTGGAGCCGCCATTGCCGAGTTTGGAATTCTGCGCCACGGCCGTCGCCTTCTGGAACAGGCCGAAGCCGACCGTCTCCATGCCGACCACAACGGAATCGGCTTGCATATCGAGCGCTTCCTCCAGCAAGGTCCGACAATACCCGTCTGGATAGTCACCATGCGCATCGATACGGATGAGATAGTCGCGATCCTGCCCGAAACGGTCCACGGCAAGATTGATCGCGGCGCTCTGGATGCGCTTCGGGTTTTCCAGAAGCAGAAGTCGGGGTATCTCAGGCAGAAGCTTTTGCACGATATCCCGCGTGCCATCATGGCTGCCGCCGTCCGCCACAACAAGCAACATGTCCATCTCGCCGCGCTGTCCGTTCAGCTTGCGCAAGAGTGGCTCTATCGTTGCCGCCTCGTTCAGGCAAGGGATCACGAGGAGCGTCCGGACGCTGGAAATCTGGGCATTGGAGTGAGAACGCGAAACCATACTCAACCTCACGACTGCACGGTTGACACGACCGGCATGTCTGCCGGCGACGAGAGGTTGGGATGTAGGGCAGCGAGTCTGGAGACAAGGGCCTGGCATTCCGCCTGACCCGTGATCCATTGATTCCGTTCAATAATTGAAATTCTAGAAGCGAGATCGGCGTAGCGTGCCTCGGTCATGCCCTCGAACAGAGCCTCAAGCGTTTCCGGCATCGCGTTGTCGAGCGTCACGCCAATGTCACGTTTCTCGACAAACCGGCCGGTCTCGGTCCCCGAAAGCGCGATCGGCACTGCGCCGTGGAGCCCTCCTTCATAAAGGCGGTTCGGCAGTAGCCAGCTCGAATTGAGCCCTTCCTCGAAGAAATCGATCGCCCATGTGAAATGGACATCGCCATAGATCGCCGCGAGATCCTCCGGATTGCGGTAGGCGCCGTGGAATTCCACATGCGGGGCAGCACTGACCTTCGCATCGAAATCGTCGAACTCGCTATATGCCGGGCGACCGCGCAGGACGATCTGGACCCTGCCGTCCATCCGCGCCGCGAAATCGATCAGGCTGTCCAGTGATTTTCGGCACCGGATCGCTCCGAACCAGCCAATCCGCCAAGGCGCCCCCTGTCTTGGTGGTCTCGGCGCGACTGAGGCGGGCATAAGTTCCGGCTTCAGGGCCAGAACCTTGTTCTCCAGAAGCAGGACCGGCAGATCGAGACCTGACCGCGGCTTGAAGAAATTCTCGACGAAAGCCGGCGAACTGGTGATCAACAGGCTGGCGCGATTGCCGAAGAAGCGTTGAGCCTGCCGCATCAGGCGGCCTTTTATCCCCTCATCGAGGAGAAGCCGGTGAATATCGAGGCATTCGTAGACGACCGGAACATTGCGATCGAAAAGCGAGGCAGCGTGGCCGGCAAGCGCAAGGGTTTCCAGGTTGCGGGCGATGATAACGTCGGGCCGGGTGATTCCCGAGAGCTTTCGCTTCAGCACCATGCGCGCGGCCGCCACCGCGCCGATACGTTGTGCGAAGCGGGCATCCGCCGTTCTTCCGAGCACAATCGTCGGTACGTCCCGCTCGTCGGACAGCACGTTCGCGCCGCGCTCGAAACCGGCAACGGTGACGCTTGCACCGCCCGCTTTCAAGGTCAGCACCCGCCGCCGGATCGCCGCATCCGCGAGATCATGCGCGAGATAAAGAACGCTCAATGTCAAATCGTCCAACTCCTTTTTCGAGCCTTCTGGCTCTCAGGGACCGCATCGGGCAACGAACCGCAGACCGCCTCAATCGAGCGTGCAGAGCACGGATTCTGGAAAGCGGCAGTCTTCGCCCATCGCCGTGAACGCGACACGGTCAATGGTCATCGTCGTAGGTTGAGTGTAGGAAAACGCACCCATCCATTGTTTGAGTGTATCGGTGCCCCAGAGGCTCAGGAATATCTTCTGGGCGTTCGAAGGTATCGTCGCCTTGTCCGTCACCTCCTGAACGAGCTTGCCGTTCACGAAGTAACGGAGGCGGTTCTCCTCCCAGATGAAGGCGTAATCGTTGAAGCCCTGGTCCGCGCCGCCGGCGACCGGCACAAGCTTCTCATTGCCGCCCTTGCCGTTGATGTACTGGTTCACCTGAACTTGGCCGGTGTTCTTGCCGAGGACCTCAAAGTCGATCTCATCGTGCGGCTTCTTGTCGGTTGGTCCGATATAGCTGAAGAAGGCCGAGTTCAGCCCGGAACCGGTCGCAGCCTTCATCCGCACCTCATAGGTACCGTAGCCGAAGCGCGCCTTGGTCTGGATCTCGCCACAGACATAGTTGCGGTTGCTGGTCTTTCGCTCGGCAAATTCCAACTGCAGTACGCCATTTTCAACGCGCACCTGGTTCTTCGACCAGGTGCAGTTCTGGTGCTTGCCGTTACTCCAGCCGTCGGAGACGTACCAGAACGAACGGTCGAGGCTGTCGAAGTTCTCGACAAAGGATTTGCCGGTCGCGCCCTGTTGAGCTTGGGCCATGGGTGCAAGAAGGCTCGCCACCGCGGCTGCGGTAGCGATCTGCCAGGCTCGCCGAAGATGTCCGGCTTTCGCCATCATGTTTCACCTCTGCTGTTGCGTCATTGCCGGTTCGCCGGAGCGAGTGGTGCCGGCGGACGAATGGGATTTCGCCGCGGCGGAAAGCTTCGCCTTTCGCCCGCGGCTGCCAGTCAGGATTTCATAGAAGCCCGGCATCGCGCGGGAGACGAAGAGATTGGATGTCGTGAGGATGACGAAGCTGGCGATGACCGAGCTGGCATAGAAAAGCGGATACTGCTCATCTCCAGCCATCCGGTTCCAGACCATCCACAGCAGGACCAGCAAGGGATAATGGGCGCAGAAAACCCAGAAGCTCAAGCTGCCGGTGCCGGCCAGACGCCGGCCGATCCACGACCGGATGGCCAAGGCCGACATAAGCCAGAATCCCCCCGCGCCAACGATCGACAGCGTGTTGCGCGCAAGATCAAGCGCCCATGGGAAATCTGGACCGGTGCGAAAAAGACCAATCGACAGCAGGATGGCGACTGCGAGCATTGCTGCGGTCCCAGCAATCGAGAATCGATCGAGCGCCTTCAGGTCCAGCCGGTTGAGCGCCAGGAAAATGCCGAACGTGAAGCTGAAGAGAATCGACTTTTTGAGAACAATACCAAGCGTCAGTTCCGGCAAGATCGCCAGGACGAAGAGAATCACAAGCGTCGGTGTCGCATAGCGGCGCACCAGAAAGGCAAGGATCGGCGAAAGAATGATGCAGACGATCAGGTCACGCAGGAAATAGAGCGGAACATTGACCGGCAGCCCTTCGGTTGCCAGCGCATAACTCAGGAACTCTCGTGTCGAGGCGTTCCAAAGGTCGGGGAAATAACCCACGCCAATATCGAAGTGCTGAAGGAGGAAAACGGTGGCGAGCAGGCTGCAATTCCAAAGCAGGAAAGGAAGAAGGACGGTTTTCGCTTTCGAACGAAGCGTCCTGGCATAGTCGAAAGCGTCCAGGCCGCGCTGGAACAGCAGATAACCGGAAATGGCGCTGAGGCACGGAACGCCAATGCGAAACAGGCTGTCACCAAAAAAGACGCGCAGCCAGTCGAAGAAGCCATTCAATCCGAGGAAGGCGCTCGTCGGAGGATCATAAGGCACATGCACGAAGACAATGCCTGAGATCAGCAGGATACGCATCAAATTGATACGGGAGGATATGTTCTGATCAACAGTCAACGAGTCACCCCTTTTGAGCAGTGCCTCCCCTCACCGCCGTTTCAATCAGAGCAGACTTGGGCCCGCAGTTATCAAAATGATCACGCCGAGTTTGGCGCAAAATGTGGCGGCGCAGCAAAAAATTGATGGATGACAGAGTAATCGATGCGTGGGCAGCCAAGCGCCCGCCCCATCAACTCGCCCGCACGAATTTATGATTCACAGGGAGTTCGATGTGATTCCAACCCAAAATGCTGCATTGCAGCACGCGCGAAAAATTTTTCCTCCCGACCCCGAAACAATCTATCGGAGTCCGTATTCTATTACCGCTCCCGTTTCAGACTTCGCTAAAATATGGCGAGATTAAGGCAAATCTGCGACACAATCGGGCAGGCGAGGCGTCTGACCGGCTCGCGCATCCCGCGACGTCGAATAGACTGGAAAATTTCTCAGAAGCGTCCGCTCCGCAAGGAGGAAACCCGTCCCGCGGCAGTGCAGCCAGCACTTCCATATCGAAGATTTGTTAACCCGTCCGCCCAAAACAGGCAGGAAAACGCGCATGCGGAGCGTCATCACAAAGGCGGTGATCCGTCGATAGACTGCTGGCCAGGCGGCCTCTCCGGCCACCCGATCCGACATCTTCCGGTGTCAGCGGTCTTGCCAGAATGGACATGGTGACAAATTTCAGCCCGAATGTAGCGGTCTTAGATAGCGCGCTCCAGCCGGCACTTGCGTGATGGTCTTAGTGTCGTGACCTGGAGCCACAGGTCGAATCCCGTTGCTGGAGGTCAGTCGAATACGGCAGCGAGCTGCCGCCTAAACCCGGAGCCCGGCGAAAGTCGGTGGCTTGCAATTCTTCGAGGAAGCAGGGCTAAAACATGGCGACGTTCACGGTTGTTATCCCATTTTACCAAAGAGAGGCCGGCATTCTTGGCCGCGCATTGAAATCGATCTTCGATCAAACCTATCAGGATTTCGATATAGTCATCGTCGATGATGAGTCCCCCCTTCCCGCCGACACCGAGCTTCAAGGCATTGATGAAACCTGGAAATCGCGCATCCGGGTGATCAGCCAGAAAAATGGCGGACCAGGAGCTGCACGCAATACCGGCCTCGATAACGTACCGGCGGAAACTCGTTTCGTCGCCCTTCTCGATTCGGACGACATCTGGCTGCCGGACCATCTGAAGAACGCGTTTGACTGCATGACCCGGTTCGATGCCGAGTGCTACTGGGCCTCCATGCAGGCGAGCGACGAGTTCTACTATCACTTCGGCATGGCCGAGCTCGAAAAGGCGGAGGGCGGCACGCGGCTGTCCGAAGATCCCCTCGTCATCGAGATGTCGAATCTGGCAAGCGTGATGCTGAAGAACTGGAGCTTCCTGCATCTATCCTGCATGGTGATCGCGCGGCCGGTTTTCGAAACGATCCGCTTCGAACCCTCGCTGCGATTGGCTGCAGAAGATGTGCTGTTCTTCTGCGACTGCATTCTCAAATCGAAACGAACCCTGCTCTGCGACGAGGCGGGGGCGGGCCGCGGCATGGGCCTCAACATCTTCCACAGCATCGACAACCGCTCGCCGCAGTTCCTGCGCCAGCAGTTCAACACCTGGGTCGCGCTTGACACGCTGGAACAGCGTTTCCGCTCCCGCCCTGGCGACGTAGCGTCGATCGCATCCTACAAAAACACCGCCCGCCGCCAGGCGCTCTGGAGCCAGGCCGGACGAGTGAAACGACGTCAGGCTCCGGATTTCGGCCTGCTCGCCCGCTGGGTGATGCGTGATCCTGGCTTGCTTCGGGCAGCCTTCGAACTCGGCGCCGGAAAATTCGGTCGCAGCGCTCGCTGAAACCAGGACGTCCCATTCAACCATTATCCCATGGAGGCCCGCATGAAAGCGTACTACTGGGAATCGCATCACGGCAATTTCGGCGACGATCTCAACCTCTGGCTCTGGGACGCACTGCTGCCCGGCTTTCGGGACGTGAATCCGGAGATACTTCTCGTAGGTGTCGGCACTGTTCTCAATCCGGTCCTGCTGCCAGCGGGACAGAAGAAGCTCGTGGTGGGCAGCGGTTATGGTTATGGCACGCCGCCGGATATCGGCGATCCGGCGGAATGGGACGTGCGTGCGGTTCGCGGTCCGTTGACGGCCGCCAAGCTTGGCCTGCCGCCAGAAAGGGCGATTACCGATCCGGCGGCGATGATCACAGACATGCCGGAATTCCAGAGCCTCCCTAAGGTCCACAGGAAAACCTTCATTCCCCATTGGGAATCGGCCGAATTCGGCATGTGGGAGGCGGTTTGCGAGCCGGTCGGCCTCGCTTACCTCGACCCCCGCGGCGAAGCGAAATCCGTCATCCGCCACATTGCGCAGTCGGAGCTGATAATCGCCGAATCCATGCACGGCGCTATCCTGGCGGATGCCTTCCGTGTTCCCTGGATTGCTGTCAGCACCTCGCGTTCGATCAACAATTTCAAATGGAACGACTGGGCAAGCTCCGTCGGCACCACCTATGAACCTCGCTATGTGCCGGTATCCACCCGCGCAGAGGCCGTCGCCAAACGCTCCCGTTTCTGGGGCGTGCGCTTCGACGGGGAGCAGCCCGCCCCCGAGGCGACGCCGCAAAACCCGGGAGGCGAAGTCATGACCCGCAGGCCTCCCTCACAGACCGGGCTTCGCGGAATGGCCAAGCAGTTTCTGGCCTCTCCCTCCGTGCTGGCACTCTGGCAGGCAAGCCGCGCCGAACCACGCCTCAGCCCCGATAATGTCATCGAAGAGCGGAAGGAACAGTTCCGCACGATGCTGGATGGGATCCGCCGCGACTATTTCTGAACGGCAGGGATACCAGGCAGGAGATAGCGCGTCCTCGGAGGCTCAACCGCCGCCGGAGATGATTTCGAACGCAGGAGATCGAGCTTGTCGAGAAAGATGCCTGTCGCCACCGCCGGCAACACCTGCGGGCGGGTTAGGATATGGCGAATTGCGGCGAACTTGCCGGCGTGCGACTTGACGTCGAGGAAAGCACGCAACTCGTAGCGGTCGCGAATATGGTCGCGATGTCGCGTAATGACGGCCCTCGCCTCGTCGGGGAGCCTCCGGTCGGCGAGAATTGCCTCGTCCGCTTCGTAGAACGTGCGCAAATCCTCTGTGCGATGCCGGCCGCTGAGCGAATCATGCCGGACCACGGCGCCGTAGCCGCAATGCTCGATCACCTTGTAGCGGGCGCCTTTTGCCAGTGCCCGGACATAGAAATCATAGTCCTCGCCAAGTCGCATCTCCTCCTTGTAACGCAGCCCATGAGCCTCCAGGAAATTCCGACGTATCATCGGTTTCAGGAAACCGGTCTCCCCACGCTTCACGCCGCGCTTCGAGATATTCCCCTCGACGAATTCGGTCAGTGACATTGTACGCGCCCTCGTCTCGAAGCGCTCTGGATGAATGATTTCGGTTGGCTCGTAGATGAAGGCGATGTTATCGGCGATGAGATCCCATCCATCCTCTTCGAGCATCGGCGCGAAACGGCCGGGAAAGAAGAAATCGTCGGCATCGAGGATGGCGATCAGCGGGGCGCGCGATATCGCAACGGCGTGGTTGCGGGCAGCGGAAGGACCACGGTTTTTTTCAAAGGAAACGACGGTCAGGCGACCCGATCCGTCATCGGCTTGCCGTGCAACCGTCGCCGTCGCATCCGTCGAACCGTCATCGACCACGACGACCTCGCCGACATGCATCTCATTCAGGGCCGATTGAATCGCGACCCCGATCGTTTCGGCAGCATTCCGGGCCGCGATGATGACGCAGATTGTCTGGTGAGTAGTTTCAGCCATAGCCCTCTCCAAGCTTCATCGGTTGGTGGAACTATGGACGCAGGAAAATGGCCCTCGTGTGAAATCTCGTAAAAAAATTCGAACGAGACAAATCAGGTGTCACTGGCGGGTAAATTCGGAGCGGCATCGGCGCGCAGACCGTCGCGTCGACTGCTGTCCTTCGAGTTTTTGATGCTGGCCGCCTCTGATGAAATGTTCTCTTCGCGAAGCTTCTTTTCGCGTCGCACCAGGTAAAGAACGCCGATGAAATAACCGACCTGGAGAAGTACGGCACAGATCAATGTCTGTATAAGCGCCGTATAAAACGATCCGGTCATAAAATACGCAGACACCGCAAAAACGATCAGTACCCCTGTCATGCTGACAAAGACGCGCGGTGCGTACATAATTCCTCCTCCCGAACTTAAACTTGCTCAGTTCATCGATCTTTCGGCTCCTCTCCCAATGGAACAACCATAGGAGCCTGCAGGAGAGGATTCAAGTTTCCTATCTCGATTATGTCAGGCTATTGGTGAAACTTTCGTAAGGTTTCGCAAGTTCCGCGAAAATATAGCCCGTCATAGCGCTTGATACCCCTGTACCACAGTGCTTACGCCTCGTTTTCGCCACATTTTAGCCCGGTTTCGCCGCGTTTGGAACAATTCCCGAGTTGCGTCGGGTAGAGTGGCCGGTTATGCGATCAACTTTTGTTACAAAGCTTAAGACGGCACACCTACGATTATTGCAGCGCAGCATTGTATTGCGGCGCAGCAGGGCTGGGCCTTTGGTCCTAAGTGCAAGCTACTTTGGTCCCACTCTCAAAGAAGCACGGTCGGGTGTAGCTGGGGCAGCGACGAGACAAAAAGCGGGAAATAACCGGACACAGTCGGAAACTATTCGCAACAAACAGGATTTTACATACAAGAATTAGTATTTCCAAACATATAAACCAACGCCTCTCAAGTTAACCAATATCCCTCCGGCATCCCCCAGCCGGCAGCGGCCGCCCATCGGAAATGGCCGCACAAAAAATTTGACTGGCATCAAATTCCGAACACAGACTTATTATCCCATGGGCTCGGAATAACGCGCCGCAATGGCACCGACTATCGCAAAACCTAAATGGAGTTAACTCTATGAAGTCAGCGACACGTTCGGCAGGTTCGCCGTTTTCAAGCCCCGACCAAGCCGACTTGGCTTTCCCGACCGGTGGCTTGGCAAAACGTACCTTCGACATCACCGCAGCCGCTCTAGCCCTCATCCTTTTCAGCCCGATCTTTCTGATGATTGCGGCGCTGGTGAAATTTTCCGACAATGGTCCGGTCTTCTACGGGCATCGTCGGATAGGCCATAACGGCCGGTCATTCAGATGCCTCAAGTTCCGCACGATGGCTGTCAATGGCGACGAGGTCCTGCGAAACTATCTGAACGCCAATCCACAAGCAGCCGAAGAGTGGCGGGCCACCCGCAAACTCAAGGTCGACCCGCGTGTGACGGTTGTTGGGACAGTGCTACGCAAACTCAGCCTCGATGAACTCCCGCAGCTCATCAACATTTTTCGAGGTGAAATGAGCGTGGTCGGTCCAAGACCTGTCGTCGATGAGGAACTGAACCTCTACGACAGCTTTGCCGCTTATTACCTGCGGACCCGCCCGGGCCTCACGGGTCTCTGGCAGATCAGCGGTCGCAACGACGTCTCCTACGAAACCCGCATCGCTTTCGATACCCAATACGTCCAGAACTGGTCGCTTCTCGGCGACTTCGCAATCATTGCGAAAACGATTCCCGCCGTTTGCCTGGCACGCGGCAGCTACTGATCGTTCGCCTTCTCTTGCCCCAGAAGAAATCCGAAATCCCTGTCCGCGGCCGGTTTCGGAAAAATGATGCTCCCCAAGCGTGGACGCAACCGCGCGATTTGAGGAAAAGTCAAATGCAGATACGAACCGCCTCCGCATGGAGGATTTTATGCTTTCTGGTTGGAGCGCTCCTTGTCATATCGACCGAAAGCGCCGCAGCGGATGAAACCGGATATCAACTCGGTGTTATGGACAAGCTGCGCATTCGGGTGGCTGAATGGCAGCCTGCCGAAGGCACCGTTCGAAATTGGGATGCGATCAGCGGCGATTATACGATAGGGCCAACGGGTTCCCTCTCGCTACCCTTCATCGGTGACCTCGCAGCTGCGGGAAAGACGACCGCCGACGTGGCAAAAGCCATCGGTGAAGAGCTGCGCAGCAAGTTCGCATTACGCAACTTGCCATCAGCCTCGGTGGAAATCGCTGAGTTCCGCCCGGTTTTCGTAACCGGCGATGTCGATAGGCCCGGCGAATATCCCTATGGCCCCAACCTGACGGTTCTGAAGGCCGTCAGCCTCGCCGGCGGGCTCCGCCGGTCCGATGCAGGACAACGTTTCGCCCGTGATTTCATTAATGCTCGCGGCGAAGCGGTAGTCTATGATTCCGGGCGCAGCCGGCTTTTTGCCCGTCGCGCCCGCCTGCTTGCGGAAGTCGCCGGCGTCGACGAACTGAAGGTCCCGCCGGAGCTTCAGAATGTCGCAAATGCCGACCAGCTTATCGCCAGCGAGACGGCGCTGATGAAATCCCGGCGGGATCGTTATGAACTTCAGTTGAAGGCATTGGCCGATCTCAGGGAACTGCTCGAAAAGGAAGTCCAATCGCTCGCCCAGAAGTCCGAGACACAGAAGCGCCAGCTGCAGCTTGTCAGCGAGGACCGCGACAAGATGGCCAAGCTGACGGAACAAGGCCTTGCCACTTCCAGCCGGCGCCTGACGGCCGAGGAGCGGGCAGCCGATCTCGAATCGAACATGCTGGATACGGATACGGCAGCGCTTCGCGCCAAACAGGACATCAACCAGGCCAATCAGGACGAAATCAATCTGCGTAATGACTGGGAGGCGCAACGCGCCAAGGAACTGCAGGATACCGAAGCCGAACTCGAAAAACTCGGGCTGCAGCTCAGCACCAGTCGCGAACTGATGTCGGAAGCGCTGGCCCAATCCGCTGAAGCGCTGAAATTCGACCCTACCGGCAAGGCTGCCACCATCAAATATGTCGTCGTGCGGGACCAGGGAGAAGGGCCGAAGGAAGTCATGGTGGGCGAAAACGACAGGCTCTTGCCCGGCGATGTCATCAAGGTCAGTTCCGAGCTTTTGATGCAATGAGGCATGCATGAGGATAGCCAAATCTGCGTTGATCGATCCGGCCCGCAATGAAGTCTACGGCGTGGCTGCGATCGCGCTTTCTTTCTTCGTGTTCGCCTATTCGAGCCGGCTGGGGCAGGTTTCCATCCTGGCCTATTATGCCGTCTGGTTTCCGCTCGTCCTGATCGACTATCGCCGCGTCCTCGGCAACTCCTTCAGATACCTGTGGGTATTCTCCTTCGCACTTTTCTGTTTCCTGTCGGTGTTCTGGTCGGCGGCTCCTCCGGTATCGATGCGTGCATCCGTGCAGTATCTGACGCACATCATCTGTGCACTGATCGCAATGCGGACGATGACCGTCGCTACTCTATCGCGCGGCGCCGTCGCTGGATGCGGGCTGGTATTGCTGTATTCGCTTCTGTTCGGAACCTATCTTTACGATTCGCTTGATGGCACTTACAGTTTCGTCGGCGCCTTTTCCTCCAAGAACCAGCTCGGCCTTTATGCTTCGCTCGGCGTTTTCTTTTCCTATGCAACGGTGTTGATCTTCCGGGCGCGCGGTCTCTGGTTCATCGCCTCCGGCCTGATCGGCCTGCTTTCGGTCTATTCGCTCGCCGCGTCACAATCGGCAACATCCGTCATTACGACGCTTGGTGCCGTGGCTCTCTGTGTCGGTATGCAGGTCATCATGTTCTTTACGCCACAGAACCGGCGGGTATTCTTCGCCGCGTCCCTGATCATAATGGCAGTCATCGGCGTTGGGGCACTGCAATTCGGCGCGATGGATGTGATCCTCTCCGTCTTCGGCAAGGATTCGACCCTGACCGGCAGAACCTATCTCTGGCAACAGGGCATCGCCGCAGCCCGCGATAACCCCTATTTCGGAATCGGCTATCAGGCCTATTGGGTGCCGGGGTTTTCCGAAGCGGAACGATTGTGGCAGGACTTCTTCATCGCCTCGCGAAGCGGCTTCCATTTCCACAACACCTATATCGAAGCCATGGTGGAAACCGGCTTGGGCGGCACGCTTCTGCTTGCCCTTATTCTGCTGATAACCATCGTTAGTCACCTGAGACGACTGCTGACCGTCGACAGGAATCCCGGATCGCTTCTCCTCTTCGGCATAGCCAGCCTGCTGCTGGTCCGTTCCTTTGTCGAGATCGACATCATGCATCCTTATCATATCGGCTCGTTCCTCCTCTATTTTGCCGTCGGGAAGCTGACGATCGTACAGTCCCGCCTCTCCCGCCCCTATTTCGACCAATATGTTTCCGGCCTGAACAGCGCCCATACGGGCTGAACGCTTATCGCGGGGCGCCGGACCGCCTAAACCCCGCGCTGAAGGATACCCAGGATGCAGACGCTCTACTCAATTCAGTACCTGAGGGCATTCGCAGCGATGGCCGTCGTGATCTTTCATGCCGGCGAGCGCACCGGCTTGCATTTCACGATCGGCGCGGCCGGCGTCGATGTCTTCTTCGTGGTCAGCGGTTTCATCATGGTGGCTCTCAGCGACAGCCGGCCAGTCAGCCCCGCCGATTTCTTCCGCAGCCGCCTTCAGCGCATCGCACCGGCCTATTGGGCCGCGACTGCGGTCATGATCATCGGTGCGGTTATCGGGCTCTTCCCGAACCTGAAACTCAACCTCGAGCATATGCTCGGATCGTTCTTCTTCATCCCGGTAACGTCTCCAAGTTCGGGAAACCTGTGGCCGGTACTGGTGCAGGGGTGGACGCTGAACTACGAGATCTTCTTCTATGCGGTATTCGCGCTGATCTTGTTTCTGAAACCCGCCTCACGGCTCCCGGCCCTGGCCGTCCTGTTTGGCCTGCTTGTTGCCGCCGGAGCCTTGCTGCAGCCAACGAGCCAGATCATCGGCTTCTATACGGCACCGGTCATCCTCGAATTCGTAGCCGGAGCGGCGCTCGCAAAATTGTGGCGCAGCGGACGTTTGCCCTCCCCCTCGATCGGCCTTGTTCTCGTGGGAACTTCAATAGCAGGCTTTGCTGCGATCCATCTGCTGAAGCTTGAATTCGATGCCTGGTCATGTGGACCGCTGGCGGTGATGCTCGTGTCGGGAGCGCTGGCCGTTGAAGCCAGCGGTAAGCTGCCGAATCTTCCCGCACTCACCTATCTCGGCGACAGCTCCTATTCCATCTATCTCTGGCATACTTTCGCCGTTTCCGTCGTGGCACAGGTTGGCGTCTCGTTATCGCTCGCGGCTCCGGCAATCCTTTTTGCGGCCGTCGTGCTCGGTACACTCGCGGGTGTCGCCGGCTACGAGTGCCTGGAAAGGCCCGTTCAATTCCTTCTCAAGGGGAAAAGGTCCTCTCTCTGGCGTCTTCCGATCCGTCGGCCGGCCAGATGAACTGAGCTTCGAAACGCTCAGGCCGTAGCTTGAGGCAAGCCTGGACTTTTATCTCATACCGAATTGGGATCAATCCGTGCCTTCGTGGATGCCACACACCATCGAGCTCATCGTGGCAGGGGATAAAGGAGCTGCCCGTCCTCTTCGCCTCGCGGAAATGCGCCTTCGCGGTTACGTTTTTCCGATTGTTGATATCCAAGCGGGCTGATGCCGATATAGCGCTTGAACATGCGGGAGAAATAATAGGCATCGGAATATCCCGAAAGCTCTGCCGCGCGCTTGACGCTGCAACCTCCAGCCATCAGCCCCATGGCTCTCTCCATCCGTTTGAATTCCTGGAATTTGTCCGGGGTCCATCCAACGCGCTTGCGGAACTCGCGCTTGAAATAGTCGAGATTATAAGGCGCCGAATTCAGAGCGCGTTCCACAATCTGATCGTTGAGCGGATCGGCGGCAATCTGACTTGCCGCTACCATGATGGAAAATGAAAGCGCGTCGGGATTGTTGACGTTACCGACCGATTGCTCTCGCCATCCGATATGTGCCTGCTCGATGAATTCGATCAGAAGGAACATGAAAAGATGATGCTGCAGGAGTGTGGTGGAATAGGGCGGCGAATTGTCGTGATAGTAGCGCGTCAGCGGCTCCATCATATCCCAGCGGGCAAGGGCAACGGACCGCTTGAGATGCATCTGGGAGATCATGTCCAGCCGACCGAAGAGGTCAAGCATGAAGTGTTGGGCAATTCCCGTATAAGGCTCCTTCGAGGTCGAATAGCCGATGAAGTGCGTGTCCGCCGGCAACAGCATCGCCCGGCCCGGCGACATGAGGATTGCCTCTCCGTCCACCTCGTAATGCGCCGAGCCCGTCAGACAGATGATGAGATCATGGACACTGTTAGACTTGTCGACGCTCCAGGTGTGGGAATGCTGCATCCTTATGGTTGAACGCGTGAGTGTCAGGGCAAGTGCACCCATCGGAATCCCGGCGAGTACGCTACCTTCAATTTTATCCATCCTTTTCCCCGAATTTGTCGATTTGATCTCTACAACAAGATGAGATTATCAGTGCGGGAACCAAGACCTCAACACGCTTGAAGGCCAGATTGGGAGGAAATGGCGTTAGATTTTTCAGGAGCCCGCCGTCGTTGCGGGCGCCGCGGGATTTCTGTGCCAAAAATACGATGCACAATAAGGGAAGTATCTCGTCGTTTAACATTGCCCTTTGCAGGGGCGCGCGCAACGGGCCGGCGAAACTCATGGGCGACCTTGCCCAGGGCGGAACGCTCGCCCTGCTCATCCGGATTTCTGACCCCTGCCAGATCATCGATAGATCCCAGCACCGGGAGGCCGAAGCGCTGGCAAAGTCGAGGACAGCGGCATGAGCGGAGAGAGCCGGTTCCTGGGTCTTTTTTATCTATCGCCCTACATCATCGGGCTGCTGATCTTCACGGCCCTTCCGTTCGTGGCATCGCTCTACCTGAGCTTCACCAACTATAACCTGATGAACGAGCCGATCTTCACCGGCTTGGCGAACTACATCAAACTCTTCACCAACGACCGGACCTTCCGCAAATCACTCTGGGTAACGCTCGTCTACGTCTTCACGACCGTGCCGCTGAAGCTCGCCTTCGCTCTCTTCATGGCGGTGATCCTGAACTACAAGCTGAAGTTCATCAATGTCTTCCGCACGGCCTATTATGTACCGTCCATCCTCGGCGGCTCGATCGCAATCGCCGTTTTGTGGCGATATATCTTTGCGGATGTCGGCCTCGTCAATATGGGCCTGAATCTGATTGGCTTCGAACCCGTCAACTGGTTTGGCGATCCGGCCAATGCGCTGTTCACCATCACGCTGCTGAGGCTTTGGCAGTTCGGTTCGGCGATGGTGATCTTCCTCGCCGCACTTCAGAGCATCGACAGGACGCTTTATGAGGCTGCCGCGATCGACGGCGCCGGCCGTTGGACAAGCTTCGTCTATATCACGCTGCCGCTCATCACCCCGGTCATCTTCTTCAACCTGATCATGCAGATGGTCCAGGCCTTCCAGGAGTTCAACGGCCCCTACATCATCACGCAAGGCGGCCCGCTGAAATCCACCTATCTCCTGCCGCTCTACATCTATGATGAGGCCTTCAAGCGCTTCGACATGGGGTATGCCTCGGCGATCGCCTGGGTCCTCTTCGTCATCATCATGCTGCTCACACTCGTGGCCTTCTGGTCCTCGCGCCACTGGGTCTACTACGCCGGCGACAAGAGGAACTGATCATGACCGAGCATGTGCTTTCCAATACCGCACCCACGGTCGGCGACATTGACACCATGCGCGCGCGCGAAGTGCGCAGCCATCGGCTCAGCATGGCATTTCGTTATGCACTGCTCGCCGGAGTGGGCCTGCTGATGCTCTATCCGCTGATCTGGCTGATCGGCGCATCCTTCAAGACCAATTCCGAGATCTTTGCCAATCCCGGCTTCTGGCCCGAGAATCCGACACTTGACGGCTATATCAAGGGCTGGAGGACGTCGACGCCCTATTCCTTCGGCACGTTCTTTTTGAACACGCTCTGGATCGTCGTCCCCAAAGTGATCGGCACGGCCATCTCATGCACGGCAGTCGCCTACGGTTTCGCTCGCTTCGAGTTTCCGTTCAAGAAGCTGCTCTTCGCCTCGCTGATCGCGACATTGCTCCTGCCGAACGTGGTCACCCGCATTCCGCAATACCTGCTTTTCCGCGACCTCGGATGGCTCGATAGCTTTCTGCCGCTGTGGGTACCCTCGGCTTTTGCGGGAGACGCCTTTTTCGTCTTCATGCTTGTGCAGTTCCTGCGCGCCATTCCTCGCGACATGGAAGAAGCCGCACGTGTCGATGGCGCCACCACGTGGCAGGCGCTGATCTTTATCGTCGTGCCGCTGCTCATGCCGGCGCTGATCTCCGTCTGCCTCTTCCAGTTCATGTGGACGATGAACGACTTCCTGGGGCCACTGATCTACATCTCGTCGGTGGACAAATATCCGGTTTCGCTGGCGTTGAAACTCTCGATCGACACCACGGAAGCGTTCGAATGGAATCGCGTGCTCGCCATGTCCGTCCTGACGCTGACGCCGGCGCTCGCGGTCTTCTTCCTCGCGCAGAAATATTTCATCGACGGCATCTCGTCCGGCGGCATCAAAGGATAATCGACATGGCGCGTCTGCAACTGAGAAACCTCGAAAAGGACTATGGCTCGTTCCGCGCGGTGCATGGCATCAACCTCGATGTCGAGGATGGTGAGTTCATGGTGCTGGTGGGCCCGTCCGGCTGCGCCAAATCGACGACGCTGCGCATGATCGCCGGCCTCGAACGGATTACCGGCGGCGAGATCCTCATCGGTGGTGAGCTTGTTAACGACAAAACCCCGGGCGACCGCGGCATTTCCATGGTCTTCCAGAACTATGCTCTCTACCCTCATATGAAGGTGCGCAAGAATCTCTCCTTCAGCATGCGGCTGAAGCGCCGCCCGGCTACAGAGATCGCGGAGGCGACGCAGCACGTCTCCGGCCTTCTGGAGATCGACCCGCTCCTCGACCGGCTTCCGAAGCAACTTTCCGGAGGTCAGGCCCAGCGGGTCGCTGTCGGCCGGGCACTCATCAAGAAGCCGCAGGTCTTCCTGTTCGACGAGCCGCTCTCGAATCTCGACGCGAAGCTGCGCGCCTCGATGCGTGTGCGCATCACCGACCTGCATAAGCGCCTGAAGGCCGAGGGACAGCAGGCGACCGTCATCTACGTGACCCACGACCAGACGGAAGCCATGACCATGGGCGACCGCATCTGTGTGATGAAGGACGGGCACATCATGCAGGTCGCCGACCCGGTGACGCTTTACAATCGCCCTGCCAATACCTTTGTCGCAGGTTGCATCGGCAGTCCGGAAATGAACTTCCTGGACGGAGAGCTTGTGGGAGAAAGCAGCATCCGGACAGCGGATCAGACGGTCGAGCTCGGTGAAGATTTCGCCTCTCGCCTGTCGGGAAATTCGCACCGCGCGGTAACGCTCGGCATCCGGCCTCAGCATCTGCGCCTTGCCGCCGCTGAGACGCCGGCAACACTCAAAGGCAAGCTCAATCACATCGAGTTCATGGGCCATGAAGTCTACCTCTATGTCGACATCGGCCCGAAGCGACTGATCGCCGTCGTGCCGTCTGCGGCCTACGACCGCGGCGCATTGCGCGACGATTGGGTCTGGCTGAGCCCGGACCCGAGGGGAGTACATCTGTTCGACCGCCAGACCGGGGAGAATATCAGCCTGGCGGTCTGAAATTTCACCGTTCCAACCTGGGAGGAGCCAAAATGAGAACCATGATCATCACGGCGGCACTGTTTGCCGCTACCGGCCTTTCGACAGCATTCGCTGCGGATCTGCGCATGTCCTGGTGGGGCAGCGACGACCGTCACCTTGCAACGCAGGAAGCCCTGAAGATTTGCGGCGGCAAGTTCGGCCACACGATCGCGCCCGAGTTCACCGGGTGGACCGGACATCAGGAGAAGGTCGCCACCCAGCTTGCCGGCGGCACCGAAGCCGATATCCTGCAGATCAACTGGCCGTGGCTGCCGCTCTTTACCAAGAACGGCACCGGCTTTGCCGATCTCTATCAGTACAAGGACATCATCGACCTCGGCCAGTGGACCAAGGCCGACCTCGACAGCGGCACCGTCAAGGGCAAGCTGAACGGCATTCCGGTCTCCACCACCGGGCGCGTCTTCATGTTCAACAAGACGACCTACGACAAGGCCGGTGTCCCGATCCCCAGGACCTGGGATGAACTGACCGCTGCCGCACCGAAGATGAAGGAAAAGCTCGGCAAGGACTACTATCCCTTCGAAGGCGCCGCCCTCGACGCCCGGCTTGTGGTCATCCTACGCACCACGCAAAAGACCGGCAAGGACCTGATCGACCCTGCGACGAACCAGGTCGCCTGGACGGAAGAGGAGCTCGTCGAGGGTCTCGAATTCTACCAGACCCTGGTCGACAAAGGCGTCATCGAATCCTGGAAACAGGTTGCCGCCGCCGGCAACACGCCGCTGCATGAAAACCAGAAATGGGCGAAGGGCCAGATCGCCGGCACCTATCAGTGGGACAGCACCTACGGGAAGATTTCAACCCCCATGGAAAAGGGGCAGGAACTGGTCCCGGTCAAGCTCCTGACGATCGACGGAGCCAAGACGGACGGTGTCTATCGCAAGCCTTCCATGCTGTTTGCGATCTCCAAGAACAGCAAGGACCCGAAGGCGGCAGCGCAGATCGTCAATTGCCTGCTCAACGACCCGGAAGCGGCGAAGGTGATGGGCGCCACTCGAGGCATTCCCTCCAGCAAGGCAGCCCTCGATATCCTGACCAAGGAAGGCAAGATCAAGCCTGTGCAGTTGGAGGCTTACAAGCAAGTGATGGAGCCGACGAGCCCCGGCGTTTCGCCGCTCAACGAGCATCCGCGGGTCACCGAAGCCTTCGACAGCAATTTCGAAGCCTTCGCCTACGGCCAACAGTCCGCCGAGGACGCCGCGGCCGAAATCATCGCCGGCATCAATGAAGCACTGACGGGGATCTGAAGACGTGACGGCCACCATCGAACTTCTGACGACCGGATCACGCAGTGCGACCTTCAGCGTCGATGCCGGAAGGTATTTCTTTGAACGTGACGCTACGTTCGCCTGGGAAGTGCGGGATGCTGATGGTGGCCTTGTAGCCGAGGAGACGACACGGCGTGTCGTCTCCTCGGTCAATGGGCTGGAGCCGGGCAGCCTTTATTCTCTCCAGATAGGCGATGCCCGTCTTGAGTTCACAACGCGAAACGAAACCGCTTTAATTGACATCCGCGATTTCGGCGCGTCGACCGGATCATCGGACAATGCTGAAGCGATTGAGAGCGCCATTGCCGCTCTTCCGATCGGAGGAACGCTCAAGATACCCGCGGGCCGCTGGCTAAGCGGCCCGGTCTTCCTCAAGAGCAGCATGACACTGCTGATTGAAGAGGGAGGGGAATTGGCGGCGACCTCCGAAAGGGAAGACTTTCCTATCATACCTGCTCGTCATCCCGATGGCCGTGTACTCGGTACTTGGGAGGGCGTGGCGGAAGCCTGTTATGCAGGCCTCATCAACGCGATCGACTGCCGGAACCTTTCGATCACCGGCGCCGGTATCATCGATGGCGGCGGCGACCGCGGAGACTGGTGGTCCTGGCCCAAGGAGACACGTCAGGGCGCCCGCCGGGCACGGACCGTCTTTCTCTCCGGATGTGAGGACGTGACCCTTTCCGGCCTTACCATCCGCAATTCGCCCTCCTGGACGATTCATCCGGTCCTCTGCAGGCGAGTGCTGGCTGTCGGCCTGAAAATCTACAATCATCCGGATTCGCCGAATACGGACGGTTTCAACCCCGAAAGCTGTGCTGACGTCCGTCTCGTCGGGCTGCACATCTCGGTCGGAGACGACTGCATAGCCATAAAGGCCGGCAAGCGCAGCCCGCGCGGCGGGCCGGACCTGCCCACGGAACGCGTAAGTATCTCCAACTGCTTCATGGAACGCGGCCATGGCGCCGTCGTCATCGGCAGCGAGATGAGTGCCGGTGTCCGGGACATCACCATCCGGAATTGCCACTTCAGGGGCACGGACCGCGGCCTGCGCATCAAGACCCGGAGGGGACGCGGCGGCATGGTTTCGGACATCAGGATTGCGGACAGCCTTATGGAGGAGGTCGCGACACCAGTAGCCGTCAACTCCTTCTATTTCTGCGATGCCGATGGCCGGTCGGACTACGTCCAGTCCCGAGCGCCGCTACCGATATCCATCGAGACGCCGAGTATCAGATCAATCTCGATCGAAAATGTTACCGTCTCCGGCGCCCGCACGGCGGCAGCCGTCTTTTACGGCCTGCCGGAAGCGGCAATCCACGACATCACCTTTGAGAATTATTCCGTTTCCTTCGCGCCCGAGGCGGAGGCAGAGGTGCCGGAAATGGCCTGCCGTCTCTCGCCTCTCCGCCACGCCGGAATCATTGCGGAAAACGCCACGTTCAGCCGCCTTGTACGGCTCTCCCCTCTTTCCATTCATCCAGCACAAGACTGAAATCCGATGCTTCAAGACTACTTCGAGACCTATGTCCGCAACTACGAATATTATAAGGGCGGCGCTTGGTGCTACGAAGACGGGTGCCTCTATCGCGGTCTGATTACGCTCCATGAAGCGACGGGCGACGACCGCTGGCTCGACCATCTTATCCGGTTGGTCGGCGGTCAGATCGACGCCTCGGGTCGGCTGGCCGGGTATGAGATCGAGGAATTCAACATCGACAATATCCTGGCCGGCCGCGCCCTCGTCTTCCTTTACCGGCTAACCGGCGAGACTGCCTGGCTTAGTGCCGCCACTTTACTCGCGCGGCAACTTGAAACGCATCCGCGCACCGAAAGCGACGTCTATTGGCATAAGCTCCGCTACCCGCACCAGATCTGGCTGGACGGTCTCTACATGGCTCTGCCGTTCAAGATGGAATATGCCCGCGCCACCTCCCGGCCCGACATGGCAGATGAGACGCTTCGGCAATTCCTGACCGCGCTCGACCTGACTTACGACCAGGCGACCGGCCTTTACCGGCATGGCTACGACGAATCTCGGCAGCAATCCTGGGCGGATGCGGAAAGCGGCCTCTCGCCCGCCCATTGGGGAAGATCGATTGGTTGGCTCGCCATGGCCTTCGTCGACATTATCGAGAGCCTGCCGTTTGGCCCAGTTCGGCAGGAACTTGTCGATCGAGCCTCGGCGCTCGCATCCCGATTGTTGACCCTTCGAACGCCGGACCACCGCTGGCTGCAGGTCATCGACCGCCCCGACGAAGCCCGGAATTACCCAGAAAGTTCGGCGACAGCGATGTTTTCCTATTTCCTCCAGAAGCTTGCGCGCCTCACCGGATCGGCATCCTATGCGCACGCCGGCCGGACAGCTCTCCAATCGCTGATCGAACACGAATTGCGGCCGGCTCCGGATGGCATGATCAGGCTTCACAATGTCTGTTGCGTAGCGGGTCTTGGCGGTTTTAACGGCCGATACAGGGACGGCACGGTGGAATATTATCTTTCGGAGGAAATCCGCCCGGATGACATCAAGGGCGTCGGGCCTCTGATGATGGCCTATGCCGAAACAAAGCGAGATACCCAATCCAAACGCCTCATCGGGAACGAGGATGGGGATAAGGTTGAGCTTAGCACAACCTCGGAGCGCTGAGCGATTTGGCCGCCTTGCGGTCAGGCGGCCAGTCATGACGATGCCGGGTACGAGAGATGCGTTCAACGAGCAGGGGAACGGGCGCGATGCAGGCAACCGGTCCCCCGCCTTCGCTTACGAAGCCGCGATCCTGCCGTTACCCGATGGAGCAAAAGCAATGCCGCCGACCATGATCGCCGGCATGCCGGCCTCCAGGCAGGCGGCGATGAATGCCTCGCGGGCGACCTCGGTCGGAAGCATCCTGTTCAAAGCTGCCCGGCACCTTCGCACGGCGCGCTGATAGCGCTCCCCGTGTTTTAAAGGCCATTCATTTTCCAGAAAATCCAGCGCGTCATAGACGCTTCCAAAACTGCGCTCCAAGCCCGATTGCAGGCGGATCGTGACAGGCGCACGAAATGGCATATCCGGGATGTACATGATTTCCTCCTTTCGCTGTCAAACCGGATAAAGAAGCGAAATCAATCTGGTGAGTGGCCTTTGGTTTTTCAAGAAGTAACGTCCGCACCAGCGCCCTGGTGCGGACCGCACTAATGGTCGTTGGAGCCCCCCTTACCCTTCCTTCCTGGCGGGTTGCGATGTGCCGTGGCATCCTCGGACCCGGTTACGACCGTCGGCTTGGCGCTATGAACGCCGCTGCTTTTCCTGTCGGCTTGCGACTTGGCGAACTGACCTTTTGCGTCGGCTTCGGGACCGCGGGGCGATTGGCTTTCCTTCATGTCAGTCTCCCTTGGTCTTGCCGGCATCGGAAAGCTTTTCGCGAGATGGATCGCGATTGTTCTCGCCGCGCGCATCTCTGTCCCGATCCGGATCATCCTTGGCCGGCATGTAGCCTCGCGGCATATTTTCCTGTGGTCCTTCCCACCGCGGAGACTGATCGGTCGTACCCGGTGCGCCTTTCTTTGGTGCATTCATGCCCATGTCAAATCCTCCTTCTTTGAGGAATAACCAGCATTGAGGCGGAGGGTTCCGCTAGGAAAGGAATCTCCTGGCGCGGTTCAGGCCACGTGTGAGATAAATCTTTTTTCGATTTCAACGGCCGCCATGGGCTTGCCTACCAAATAGCCCTGAAGCTGGTCGCATCCGGAAAGCTTGAGAACTTTGGCCTGTGCCGGCGTTTCGACGCCCTCAGCCGTTACGGGAATGTTGAGCGCATTGGCAAGGGAGATGGTTGCGGCCAATATCCGCGCTCCCCGCTCGCTATCAATCGCCGTTACCAGCGATCGATCTATCTTCATGCGGTCGAAACCGAACTCCCGCAACGCCCCGATGCTCGCATAACCGCAACCGAAATCGTCAAGGGCGAACTTGACGCCGATCGCTTTCAGGCTGGCAATCGAACGCTTGGCGTGTTCAGGATTCGACATCAGAACACCTTCGGTGATTTCAAGCGTCAGCCGGCCTGGATCGAAAGACTTCGCCTTGAGAACGGCTGCGACATCTGCAGCAAAGTTCGGATTCTTGAGCTGTATCGGCGAGACATTGACGGAAACGGTGATATCGTCCCATTGCCGAACGCTGTCGATAGCCGCCGAGAGTACGTGCAGGCCAAGTTCATCGATCAGACCGGCGCGTTCGGCGATCGGAATGAAGACTTCCGGGCTGATCGGGCCGGTTTCGGTTGTCCACCGAGCCAGGGCTTCGACCCCCTTCAGCTCTCCGGTCTCCGCATCCACCAATGGCTGATAGGCTGGGTGAATGCTTGCAGACGCGATCGCCGAACGGAGACTATCCTCTAGTCTCGTGCGATGCTCCCGCTCAAGGTCAAGGTCTCCGTGATATGCGACAGCCTGACCTCGGCCATTTTCTTTGGCCCGGTACAAGGCCATGTCGGCGCGTCGGACAAATTCGAGAGGGTCATTGATAGTTGCATCGGTGGAAACAAGACCGATGCTTACCCCGATCTCTATTGTCCTTCCACCGATAATGAACGGGGTCGCCAATGCGCGCAGGATCGTTTCCGAAAGCTCATCGACGGCTCCCTTCGCTACGGCAATGGCGAATTCATCGCCACCGAGACGCGCGAACAATGCATCATCGGGCAGAAGCGCTTCGATCCTGGCGGCAACGAGCTTGATCAATGCGTCACCGACGGCATGTCCCCACGCATCATTGACCTCTTTGAACCCGTCGAGATCGAGAAAATGAAGGTCCATCTCGACCTTTCGAACCAGCCGCTCGTCCAGCCTTTCCAGCAATCCTGCTCGATTTAGGAGGGAGCTCAATGGATCATGAATTGCTCTCTGATGGGCCTGTTGCGCCGATCGCTTGAAGTTGCGGGCAGAAAGGGAACCGGTCACAACAATGGCAACGAAGAAGCCGGTGAGAAGCAACGCGGCCGCAAGCAAATAGCCCCGAACTTCCTGATAGATCTTTGAACCCGGATCCCGGCTTGGCCATTCCAGATAGGAAATGGCTCTGCCGTCGACGCCTGGAAGTGGCGTGCTCAAATGGTCGGCATTGGGAAAACTAACAAGTCTCAAGTCGCCAAGGTGAAAGGTTTGGTCCAGTTGTGCCACTGCCTCAGGTGTCAGCATCTTGGCGAGGAAGAGCGTGCTGAACCTCGGAGGGATATCGGCCGTCGCCGTATAAAGTTGAATGGCACTGGCTCCGACAAGCACGGTGCCGTCAGGTGTCGCCACGAAACCTGCAACCGTATTCTGGCCCGCCTTGCTCGCTTTTTCGGAAAACTCAAAGAGCGTTGCGCCGAAATAGCGGATTGGGTCAAATTCCTGCCCTTTCTTGTAGGAGATCAATACCTCCCGCTCTGCCGTCAGCACGATGGCAATGTCGTACAGCGGATAGTCTTCCGTCGTCGTGCCCCAGTTCTCGACGGCCCAATCCTTTGCATCCTCCGACGCGATTGCCCTGTAGGCATCGTCCCAGACGGCGTTGTCCCTGACCGTTGCGCTGAGATTGTTCCGAAAGGCCCGCACAGCGGCGCCAGCGGCATTGAGTGCGCGGGCATCATCGATCGCCGTTGCCGCCCCCGTCATGTCTTTGACCGCCAAAGCCACCAACACCGCCAGGATGGTACCGACGACGATGAAGAACGCTGTCACAGCGGCTATAACAAGAAGGGCGGAATGGGAGGATCGGGCGCGTAGGCTTTTCTGCATCTATAGGACCGGCATCTGTATAAACAGCAGGTTATTCCTGCAAGCCGAAACATTAGGATTTGATAATCAAGGAACAATTAATCCGATGGTTATCGATGCACGTTTTGAGCTGCCGCATTACGGGCGCGCGCCGGTTTCTTAGAGAAATACCGGAAACATGGTAATCAAATTCGAAGTTGGAACCGATGCCTTTTTAAGGAACGGCACACCTAACCCTTCGGCCGGCCTATCAGAATCTAAACAATCCCACCGCTGCCGGCAGCTGACGCCGGGCGCTCTGACGCGACCTTCTTGCGATAACCGCTGACGCGGTATGTTGCGATGGGATCTACCGCGCCGCCGGCACGGCGACGGGCTTCCGCGAGGATCGGTCCCACATCGGTGCGATAAGCGCGCTTCAAGGTTTCCGAAGCCATCAGCGCATCGTTGTCCTGCTGATAGCCGTCGAGTGCCGCGCGATCGACGAGCAACGCCTGGGCATAAGCACGGCGGATTTCGTTGGCGCTGGAAATCAGGCTTTCGATCGGGTCGGTCACGTTATGCGACTGGTCGATCATATGGGCCGGATGGAAGCCCTTTGCGCCACGATGTTCCGCATCGACCAACTCGTTGAAGACGAGGAACAGCCGGTAGGGCTCGACGGCACCGGCGTCGAGGTCGTCGTCGCCATATTTCGAGTCGTTGAAGTGGAAGCCGCCGAGCTTGCCGAACTGGATAAGGCGAGCGACGATCATCTCGATATTGGTATTCGGTGCATGGTGGCCGAGGTCGACGAGGCAGAAGGCCTTGGATCCGAGCGTGTTGGCGATCAGGTAGTTCGTGCCCCAATCCTGCACCACCGTCGAATAGAAGGCGGGCTCATACATCTTGTGCTCGGTAAAGAGCCGCCAGTCGTCCGGCAGCGCCTTGTAGATCTCGCCCATGGAGGCAAGATACCGCTCGAAGGTTCGGATAAAATGGCTCTGGCCCGGGAAGTTCGAGCCGTCGCCGATCCACACCGTCAAAGCCTTGGAGCCAATCGTCTTGCCGATCTCGATGCATTCGAGATTGTGTTCGATCGCCTGGCTGCGCGTCGCAGCATCGGTGTGGCTGAGCGAGCCGTATTTGTAGGAATGTTTCTGCCCCGGCGCGTCGGAAAAGGTGTTGGAGTTCATCGCATCGAAGCTTAAGCCCAGCACATCTCCCTTAGCCTTCAGTTCCTTTGCATCCGCCTTGTCCCAGGGAATGTGCAGGGAGACTGTCGGCGTTGCCTGGGTCAACTGATGGATGACGGAGCAATCGTCGAGCTTGTCAAAGATGCCGCGCGGTTCGCCCAATCCCGGGAAGCGGGCAAACCGGGTGCCGCCTGTGCCGACGCCCCAGGAGGGCACCGCGACGAAGAAATCCGCGACTTGTCTCGTAATCGCGTCGATATCGATTTCGCGGCGCGACAGATTTTCGCCGAGCGCAGCGTAATCGGATTTGAGTGCGGCTGCGCGCTTGTCGTTTTCCGCAGCGATCAGGTCCGCAGCAATCTTCAGCTCTGTCATGACGTCTCCTCCCCAAGGCGTAATTTAGAGGGTCCACCCGCCGCCGGCCTTGGGAGAGCCGGAAACGGGCGGACGAACTGTCAGCGCGTAAAGCTCTGGGCGTTGCCCGCATCCACGTTGATGATGTTACCGGTCGACTTGGACGATGCGTCGGACGCAAGGAAGTAGATCGCCTCGGCAATGTCTTCCGGAAAGACGTTCAGCTTCAGCATCGAGCGCTTGCGGTAATGTTCCTCCAGATCGCTCACCTCGATCTTTGAAGATGCCGCCCGCTGTTCGCGCCACTCGCCGCTCCAGATCTTCGAGCCGCGCAGCACAGCATCCGGATTGACGGTATTGACGCGGATGCCGGCTTCAGCACCTTCCAGCGCCAGGCAGCGGGCAAGATGGATTTCGGCAGCCTTGGCGGTGCAATAGGCCGATGCGTTCGGCGAAGAGGCAAGCCCGTTCTTGGAGGCGACGAAGACGACATTGCCGCCAAGCTTCTGGCGCCGGAACAGCCGGAACGCCTCACGCGAGACAAGGAAATAACCGGTCGTCAGGATGTCGATATTCTTGTTCCACATGGCGAGCGTGGTTTCTTCGACCGGGGCCGAGGAGGCAATGCCGGCATTGGAGACAAGGATATCGACGCCGCCGAATTCGACGCAGGCTTCCACGAAAGCGGCGAGGACCGCGTCTTCCTTGGTGACGTCCAGAATGACGCCTCGAACAGCATCCTTGCCGAAGGACTTTTCGAAATCCGCCCTGGTCGCCTCAAGCGCACCGCCGTCGATATCGGCGAGCACGACGCAGGCCCCCTCGCCCATCAGCCGCGAAGCCGTCGCCCGGCCGATCCCGCCCGCACCGCCGGTGACGAAGGCCACCTGGCCGGCAAGGCTCTTCGGCTTCGGCATGCGCTGCAGCTTGGCTTCTTCGAGCAGCCAGTATTCGATGTCGAAGGCTTCCTGCTCCGGCAGGCCCTGGTATTCGGAAACGGTGGAGGCGCCGCGCATCACGTTGATCGCGTTGACATAGAACTCGCCGGCGATGCGGGCGGTCGCCTTGTCGCGCGCAAAGGACAGCATGCCGACGCCCGGCACCAGGAAGATGACGGGATTGGGATCGCGCATCTTCGGCGAATTGTCGTGCTTGCAGGTTTCGTAATAGCGCGTGTAGTCGGCGCGGTACTCCTCCAGCGCCTCGTCGAGCACGGCGATGACCGCATCGACATCCGGTCTTGCCGGATCGAAATCGAGGATCAGCGGCCGGATCTTTGTGCGCAGGAAGTGGTCCGGGCAGGACGTGCCGAGCGCGCCCAAGGGCTTCAGGTTCTTCGAATTGACGAATTCCAGCACCGCATCCTGATCGTCGAAATGGCCGAGCTTGCGCTCGGCTTTTCCGATGCGACCGCGGATTTCCGGCATCAGCTTCGCGGCGATCGCGCGGCGCTCCGCTGCCGGCAGGCTCTTCGCCACGGCGCCACCGAAGATCGTCTTGCCCTCGGTCGCTCCCGCGAACCAGTCGATCGCCTTGTTGATGATCTGAAGCGTCAGTTCGTAGCAGGCCTTCGCGTCGTTTGCCCAGGTGAACAGGCCGTGGCTCTCCAATACGACGCCCCTGGCATTCGGATTGGCCTTTACGAATGCTTCAAGGTCGAGCCCGAGCTGAAAGCCCGGCCGCCGCCACGGCAGCCAACCGATCTCGTCGCCAAAAATCTGCTTCGTCAGTTCCTTCGAATTCTTCGAGGCGGCAATCGCGATGATGGCGTCCGGATGCATGTGGTCGACATGCGTATAGGGCACGAAACCGTGCAGCGGCGTGTCGATGGAAGCCGCGCGGGGATTGAGATTGAAGGTGCAATGCGGCAGGAAACCGACCATGCGGTCTTCGTCCTCTACTCCCTTGTAGAGGCCCTTCAGCGCTTCCAGCTTGTCCATGTACAGGGTGGCGAAACCATCGAGCTTGATCGTGCCGACATCGCCGCCGGAACCCTTCACCCACATGACGCGGACCTTTTCGCCGGACAGCGGGTCCTTCTCCATCACCTTGGCAGAGGTATTCCCACCGCCGTAATTGGTAATGCGCTTGTCGGCGCCGAGGAGGTTGGAGCGGTAGAGCAGCTTGCCCGGCTCATCGAGCTTCGCAGCGTAAGAATCGTCCCAGCGGTTTTCGAGAAGGCGGGTTTGGCCCGACATCGCTTTCCTCCCAACGTGTTTCGGCTCACAGCGACCGGGCGCCGCCGTCTCCCATACGGTGGATATCGCGCATTGCTTCGCCATATGTCAATCAAAAACGATCATAAACTTTCATTGTGCAGCGCAATAAAAGCGAATTTGATCGTTTCTGATTGACAACGGAATATTTCCGGCAATAGTTGGCGCTCAGGAGGAACCCCATGCACGAACGTGAACGCCATCGCATCATTCTGAGCGCGGTCCAGGAAAAGCCTGTCATTACGGTGCAGGATATCGCCGAGCTGACCGAAGCGTCTGAAGCGACGATCCGGCGCGACATCGCGGCACTGCACGTCCAGGGCAAGCTCCGACGCGTGCGCGGCGGGGCCGAGGCGGTTCATCCGCCACAGATCGGCCAGCTTGCCGCCCGCTCGTTCCGGGTTTCCGAATCCGTCAATATCGATAAGAAGCGTGCGATTGCACGCCGCGCAGTCGAACTCTGCGAAGAAGGCGATTCCGTCATCATCAATGGCGGCACGACCACGTTCCAGATGGTGCATTTCATGTCGGCGCGCCGCCTGCAGGTGATGACCAATTCGTTTGCGATCGCCGAGCATCTGGTCAAGCATTCGAAAAGCACGGTGACGGTGCCGGGCGGCGCGATCTATCGCGAGCAGAGCCTCATCCTGTCGCCTTTCGAAAACGACGCGATCCGCAACTTCTATGCAAGGCGGATGTTTATCGGCGCGCAAGGCGTCGGTCCGCTCGGCGTCATGGAAGCCGATGCTTTGGTGATTCAGAGCGAACAGAAGCTGATGAGCCAAGCCGAAGAACTGATCGTGATGGTGGACGCCTCGAAATTCCACCGCCGTTCCAGCCTCATTCTCTGCCCGCTGGAACGCGTGACGACGGTCATCACCGATGACGGCATTTCTGAGGATGCCGCGCGGATGATCGAGGACGCGGGCGTCAAGCTGATCATTGCCGGAGCCGCGGTGGCGGAGACTGTCAAGGAGGATTCCCCGTCGGCCGCCTGAGAGGCGACGGGAGGGAAATGAACCTGTTCAACTGGGAGGACTGAAAATGAAACTAGCCAAGAAACTTGCGCTCGGCGTGGCGCTCGCCTTTGCCGCCATGACGACGGCCGCAAGTGCCGCCGACATGAAGATCGCCCTTGTCGTCAAATCGCTCGGCAACGGCTTCTTCGAAGCCGCCAACAAGGGCGCGCAGGAAGCAGCGAAGGAACTCGGCGGCGTCGAGGTCATCTATACCGGCCCGACGACGACCACGGCCGAAGGCCAGATCGAAGTGATCAATTCGCTGATCGCGCAGGGCGTCGATGCGATCGCCATTTCCGCCAACGATCCGGATGCCGTCGTTCCGGCGCTGAAGAAGGCTGCTCAGCGCGGCATCAAGGTAATTTCCTGGGATTCCGGTGTGGCGCCTGAAGGTCGCATCATGCATCTGAATCCGTCTTCCAACGAGCTGATCGGCAGGATGTGCCTGACGCTCGCCAAGAACCATCTGGAAGGCGGCAAGGGCGATTTCGCGATCCTGTCTGCCACCACCACCTCGACGAACCAGAACACCTGGATCGCCGAAATGAAGAAGCAGCTCAAGGATTTCCCCGGCCTCAACCTCGCCACCACCGTTTACGGGGACGACCTGGCCGACAAGTCCTATCGCGAAGCCCAGGGCTTGCTCACCTCGCAGCCGAACGTAAAGGTCATCGTCGCCCCGACCACAGTCGGCGTGCTGGCTGCATCGCAGGCCGTCAAGGATGCCGGCAAGATCGGCCAGGTCTACGTGACCGGTCTCGGCCTGCCATCTGAAATGGCTGGCGCCATCAAGTCGGGCGCGACGAAGGAATTCGCGATCTGGAACCCGATCGACCTCGGCTATTCTGCAACGCAGATCGCCTATCACATCGTCAAGGGCAACGCGGACGGCAAGCCGGGCTCCGAGATCAAGGCAGGCCGCATGGGCGCGATCAAGATCGACGACAACGGCGAAGCCGCGATGTCCGACCCGTTCGTCTACAATGCCTCCAATATCGACGAGTTCTCGAAGATTTTCTGAGCCGCAAGCAAGTTGCCCCTCACCCTAACCCTTTCCCCGCCCGCGGGGAGAGGGAACGTGCCACACGCAACATTGCGGATGAAGGAAAACGATGCGGCATATCCCTTCTCCCTGCATGCGGGGAGAAGGTGCCGGCAGGCGGATGAGGGGCTTTTGCAGGTGAAACCGATGATGAACGCCGCGGCACCGATGATCGAAATACAGCCAATCGCTACCGAAACACCAATCCTCGAAATGCGCGGCATCAGCCAGATATTTCCGGGCGTGAAGGCCCTCGACGGTGTCAGCATCAAACTCTATCCCGGCCAGGTGACGGCATTGATCGGCGAAAACGGCGCCGGCAAATCGACGCTGGTCAAAATCCTTACCGGTATCTACCGCCCCAATGAGGGCGAGATCCTGATCGACGGCCAGCCGATCGTCTTTCACAGTGCGCAGGCTGCGATCGATGCAGGCGTCACCGCCATCCACCAGGAGACCGTGCTGTTCGACGAGCTGAGCGTCGGAGAGAACATCTTTCTCGGCCACGCGCCGCGCACCCGTTTCGGCACGATCGACTGGCGGCAGATCAACGAGCGCTCAAAAACGCTCATGCGGCAGCTCGAAAGCGAGATCGACCCGACGATCCGGTTGCGCGACCTCTCGATCGCCCAGCGCCATCTCGTAGCGATCGCCAGGGCGCTTTCGGTCGAGGCGCGCATCGTCATCATGGACGAGCCGACGGCCGCCCTTTCCCGCAAGGAAATCGACGACCTGTTCCGCATTGTCCAGAACCTGAAGCGCCAGGGCAAGGCGATCCTCTTCATCAGCCACAAGTTCGACGAGGTCTACGAGATCGCCGAGAACTTCGTGGTCTTCCGCGACGGTCGCGCCGTCGGCCAGGGCAAGCTGAAAACGACGCCGCAGGACGAGATCGTCCGCCTGATGGTCGGCCGCGACGTCAAGGACGTCTTTCCGAAAGTCAATGTCGAGATCGGCGGACCGGTTCTCTCAGTCCAGAGCTACAGCCATCCGACAGAATTCCGCGACATTTCCTTCGAACTCCGGCGAGGCGAAATCCTCGGGCTCTACGGTCTGATCGGCGCCGGTCGCTCGGAGCTTTGCCAGTCGCTGTTCGGCATCACCCGACCTTCATCCGGCCGCCTCACTCTGGAAGGTCAGCCGATCGATATCCACTCATCGAGCGATGCGATCCGCGCCGGCATCGTCTACGTGCCGGAAGAGCGCGGCCGCCATGGCCTGGCGCTGCCCATGCCGATCTTCCAGAACATGTCGCTACCGTCTCTCAAGAAGACGTCGCGCTCCGGTTTCCTGAAGGCGGCCAACGAATTGGCACTCGCCCGCAAATATGCCGAGAGGCTGGATCTGCGCGCCGCCGCCCTTTCCGTGCCGGTCGGCACACTGTCCGGCGGCAACCAGCAGAAAGTGGTGATCGGCAAATGGCTGGCGACCCAGCCGAAGGTGATCATTCTCGACGAGCCGACCAAAGGTATCGATATCGGCTCCAAGGCGGCCGTTCACGGCTTCATCAGCGAACTGGCCGCGCAGGGCCTGTCGATCATCATGGTCTCCTCCGAACTTCCGGAAATCCTTGGCATGTCCGATCGGGTGATGGTGATGCGCGAAGGCCTCTCCGCCGGCATTTTCGAACGTGATCGTCTCAGCGCCGAAGTGCTTGTGCGTGCTGCAACCGGCAATCAGTGAGGAAAGACAGATGAACCGCCTCCTGAAAAACCGCGAAATCCTTCTCATCGTCATCATTGCGATCATGGTGGCCGCCTTCTCGACCCGTGCGCCGGGCTTCGCCTCGCCGGGCAATCTCGCCAACATCTTTAACGACACCTCGATCCTGATCATCCTGGCGCTCGGCCAGATGACGGTGATCCTGACGAAATCGATCGACCTTTCGGTCGCCGCCAACCTCGCCTTTACCGGCATGGCGGTGGCGATGACCAACGCCGCCTACCCCGACCTGCCGCTGGCGCTCCTGATCGTCATGGCAATCGGCATCGGCGCTTTGCTCGGAGCCATCAACGGCTTTCTCGTCTGGGCGCTGCAGATCCCGCCGATCGTCGTCACCCTTGGCACGCTGACCATCTATCGTGGCATGGCCTTCGTGCTCTCGGGCGGCGGCTGGGTCAATGCGCATCAGATGACGCCGGCTTTCCTCAATGTCCCTCGCATGCCGGTGCTCGGCCTGCCGGTCCTCTCCTGGATCGCAATCCTCATCGTCATCAGTGCATGGTTCGTCCTGACGCGCCTCCCCTTCGGCCGCGCGGCGTATGCCTCCGGTGGCAACCCGACCGCCGCGGTCTATGCCGGAATCGATATCGGTCGGACGCGCTTCCTCGCCTTCGTCTTGTCGGGCGCGCTGGCCGGTCTTTCCAGCTATCTCTGGGTATCGCGCTATGCCGTTGCCTATGTGGATATTGCAGCCGGTTTCGAGCTCGATACGGTTGCAGCCTGCGTGATCGGCGGCATATCCATTGCCGGCGGCATTGGCACCGTTGCTGGCGCAGTGCTTGGCGCCCTGTTCCTCGGCGTTATCAAGAATGCCTTGCCAGTCATTGGCATATCGCCCTTCGCCCAAATGGCAATTTCCGGCATCGTCATCGTACTCGCCGTCGTCTTCAATGCCCGTGCCGAAAAGAAGGCGGGCCGCATCATCCTGCGCAACCGCGCAGCTCCCGAGGTAACCGCATGAACGACGTCGCTACCACGAAACGAGTTATTCCAGACCGGCTTGGGACGAAAGCCTCGCGCATGCTCGGCAGCTGGGAAATCCTGCTCTTCGGCGTGGCGGTGCTGATCTTCATCTTTAACGCCTTCGCCTCGCCCTACTTCCTCAACGCCTGGAATCTCTCCGACGCGACGTTCAATTTCACCGAAAAGGCGATGATCGCCTTTGCCATGGCTTTGCTCGTCATTGCCGGCGAGATCGACCTGTCGGTCGCGGCAATCATCGCGCTTGCTTCGACGGCGATGGGCGCAGCCGCACAGGCTGGTATCGGCACGCCTGGACTGGTGACGATCGGCATCGGCACCGGGCTTGTCTGCGGGGCCTTCAATGGACTGCTTGTCGCAGGTTTGCGCCTTCCGTCCATTGTGGTGACGATCGGCACGATGAGCCTCTTCCGGGGCATTTCCTACATTGTGCTCGGCGACCAGGCCTATGGCAAATATCCGGAGAGCTTCGCTTACTTCGGACAGGGCTACGTCGCCTGGGTCTTCTCCTTCGAATTCGTGCTGTTCATCGTCCTCGCCATTGCCTTCTCCGTCCTCCTGCATGCGACGAATTTCGGTCGGCAGATTTACGTCATCGGCAATAATGAATTCGCTGCGCGTTTTTCAGGGATTCCGGTGGAGCGGGTCAAATTCATCCTCTTCCTCCTGACCGGACTGATGGCCGGCGTCGCTTCCGTCTGCCTCACCTCGCGGCTCGGTTCCACCCGGCCATCGATCGCACAGGGCTGGGAGCTGGAAATCGTCACCATGGTCGTGCTGGGTGGTGTTTCGATCCTCGGCGGCGCCGGCACGATCGCCGGCGTCGTCATTGCCGCCTTCGTCATGGGGCTCGTCACCTTCGGGTTGGGCCTGCTCAACGTACCCGGCATCGTCATGTCGATCTTCGTCGGTCTGCTTTTGATCATCACCATCGCCGTGCCGATCATTACCCGCCGCATCAGGGAAATGAGCCGATGACTCTGGAAAAATATGCCTTCAAGATGAAGCTCAATCCGGGCATGGAGGCGGAATACCGGAAGCGTCATGACGAGATCTGGTCGGAACTGGTCGATCTGCTGCACCAGGCAGGTGTCAGCGACTATTCCATTCATCTCGATCGCGAAACCAATATCCTCTTCGGGGTGCTGACCCGTCCACAGAACCATGGCATGGCGGGCCTGCCGGACCATCCGGTCATGAAGAAGTGGTGGGCACATATGGCCGATATCATGGAAACCAATCCGGACAATTCGCCGGTCGCGACCGACCTCGTGACGGTATTTCACTTGCCATGAACGAGCCGGGAAAGATCGCCGTCCTCGACATCGGCAAGACCAACGCCAAGGTCGTCGTGCTCGATTTCGCAACTGGCCAGGAGATCGCCGAACGGCGCATGCCGAACCGGGTTCTCTCCGATCCGCCATATCCTCACTACGATACGGAAGCGCTGTGGACCTTTGTGCTGGAAGCGCTGACCAACTTCGCGCAACAACCCGGCTTCGATGCGATCTCCATCACCACGCATGGCGCAGCTGCCGTGCTTCTGGATGACACGGGCAATCTCGCCTTGCCGGCCCTGGACTACGAGCATCAATATCCGGAAGAAATTCAAAAGGCCTATGCAGCTCTTCGGCCGCCCTTCTCAGAGACCTTCTCGCCGCCCCTTTCCGGCGGCTTGAATGTCGGGGCGCAACTCCATTACCAGAAGACGGTCTTTCCGGAGGATTTCGCCCGGGTGCGGACGATCCTGACCTATCCACAATACTGGGCGTGGAGGTTGACCGGAGTAGCGGCGAACGAGGTCACCTCGCTAGGTTGCCATACGGACCTCTGGCGACCGCGCGAAGGCGCCTACTCCTCGCTCGTCGATGCGCTCGGCATCCGGAACTTCATGGCGCCGGTGCGCTCCGCCTTTGATGCTTTGGGGCCGGTCCTGCCGGAGATCGCCGAAAGAATCGGCCTCATGAAACCGGTTCAGGTATATTGCGGCATCCATGATTCCAACGCCTCGCTGCTGCCGCACCTGATTGGACGCGAGCCGCCTTTCGCCGTCGTCTCGACCGGCACGTGGGTGGTGAGTTTTGCGGCCGGCGGTGATCTCGACCATCTCGATCCTGAGCGCGATACACTCGCCAATGTCGATGCCTATGGCCGCGCGGTGCCCTCCTCCCGCTTTATGGGCGGCCGCGAATTCGAACTTTTGACCGCCGAGCTTGGCGAGTTCCCGCTGGAGGCCGCCCTGGCCGCGATGCCTGCAGTAATCGAAAAAGGTGTCATGCTGCTGCCGAATATTGCAGCAGGCTCAGGCCCCTTCCCCGGCCACGAACGGCAATGGATCAACGACAGGGGCACCTCGACAGACGAACGCTGGACCGCCGCCTGTCTCTATCTCGCGCTGATGACAGAGACCTGCCTCCACCTGATTGGCGCCAAAGGACCTGTTCTGGTGGAAGGTCCGTTTGCCTCGAATGCCGCATACCTTCGCACGCTGGCATCGTTGCTGGGCCGCGAGGTGATTGCGCTGCCTGGATCAACCGGAACAAGCCAGGGTGCTGCGCTGCTGGCGGGAATGCCTTCGGTCGAGGCCAAGAAATTTGCCCGATTCGAGGGCCGCATCCATCACCTGACAGATTATAAAGAGAGCTGGCGCCGACACATCAGTTTTCCCGGTCATCGGAAGCCCGGTTGACGCCGCGTTTGCGCCAGAATTCACGCTCCTCCTCTTGCGTCATGAAATCCTCTGGCTCCGGAGCGGTTGGTTCCTTTTCGTGCGGGTAGCCTGCCTCCAGAAAGCTTTCGGCATCGAGATAGGCACAGGCTTCCGGACGCAGTTCAACGTCCAGCACGTGAACGGCGATCTTTTCCGAATATTCCGCAATCGGTTCGGCATAGGAATAGCTCGCCCACGGGAAAAGTCTGGTCATGATCTCGTGGAGACTGTCTGCCCGCAAATGGTAGTCGAACCGCATGTCCGGACCGCTATCTCTGTCTTCCTTGAAATAGATGCGGAGATTGCAGAAGGTCGAAGGCGGGTCGATCCATTCATCCCAGACGAAGACAGTTATCCGATCTTGCATGTCCTCCATCAGCGGACGGTCGAGGGCAAAGATCGAACGCATCAGGGCTTCGGGATCGGCGGGGATTGCCTCTTCGAAAAGCAGCCGTGCCGCGGCGTCGAGCCGATTGGCATCCGGCACGACGATCGACCATTCCGCTTCTGTCTCCCGGCAGAAAGGCCGTTCGATGCGCTGCCAAACGATCCGTTTTCCGATCGTGTCGGCAACGAGAAGATAGACCGGCAGCGAATGCCTCGTCCAATAGTCCAGGTGCTCCTTGCGCCCATGATAAAGGTATCCTTCCTCTTCCCGGACACAGGACGTTTCTGACCGGATGTGCAGCGCCATGAACCGGCCCGTGGCTCTCCCTTCATCGAGAATTTCCGCCCGCGCCTCTATGCCGATATCGGACTCCGGTATCCGACGAAAGAACCATTTGAAATCCCGCCGGAAAACCTGCTCGCTGGCATCGACCGCGAGGCGCGTGACCTGATCCGCCGGATAGTTTTCCGGGCCTTTATGGCGCGAGCGGCGGAGCGGCTTTAGCGGAGATCGCCGTCTCCGGATACCTGCAAGTGATGAGAACGCTGCTGTGAGCAGAGCTGCTATATGGGCGCCGGTTGCGAAGAGTGCTGCCTGGAGACGTCGCATCATGGAAGACCGTCCTCACGAAGCGCGGGCTCCCTTGTCCGACTGCTCAAGCAGCGCGAGCAGACCTTTGAGGATGTCCGTCGGAGAGGGCGGGCAGCCCGGAATATGGAGGTCTACCGGAACGACCTTCGAAACCCCGCCCACGACCGCATAGCTGCCGGCAAAGCAGCCGCCGTCGCGGGCACAGCCGCCGAGCGCGACCACCCATTTGGGTGCGGGCGTGGCGTTGTAGGTTCGCAACAGGGCCTCGCTCATGTTCCTCGTCACCGGCCCCGTTACCATCAGGACGTCTGCATGCCGGGGGGAGGCGACGAAACGTATGCCAAAACGCTCGATGTCGTAAAAGGCATTGCTGAGCGCATGCATTTCGAGTTCGCAGCCGTTGCAGGACCCCGCATCGACGGCGCGGATCGACAGGCTGCGGCCGAGCCGCCGGCGGGCCGCCTTGTCGAGCGCCGCCGCCAGTTCCTCCGCCGCCACATCGGAAATATCCGGCGCCGGTTCGGTCAATGGCGGTCGGATCACACTTCCAAAAAGGAGCTTGCGCATGACGGCCTCCCTTCAGAGATCGTGGCCGGAATAGGAACAGTTGAACGATTTGTTGCAGAGGGGAAAATCGGCGACGATATTGCCCTCGATGACTGCCTCCAGCAGCGGCCACTGGAACCAGGAAGGGTCGCGCAGATGGCAGCGTTCCACCGTATTCCCGGCAAGCCGGAGCCAGACCAGCACATCGCCGCGAAAGCCCTCGACCATCGCCATGCCCTCCCTCACCTCGCCGTTTTCGGGGACCTCGATCCGCACCGGCCCGGCCGGGAGCCGGTCGAGGATCTGTTCGACCAGCGACAGACTGCTCTCCACCTCCCGAATGCGAACCCAGACGCGCGCATTGACATCACCCTCGCGCAGAACCGGCACGTCGAAGGCAAGTTCTCCGTAGGGCAGATAGCGCAAGGCGCGCCGAGCATCGAAATCGCGGCCTGACGCACGTCCGACATAACCGCCCGCGCCATACTGGCGGGCGAGTTCCGGCACGAGTCGGCCGGTTCCAACGGTCCGGTCCTGCAAAGAGGCGGTATTGTCGTAGAGTTCCATCAGGGCCGGAAACCGGCGGCGGATTTCCGCGAGCAATTCCCGCAAGGCGGTGATACCGATGTCATCGAGGTCGGCAACGACGCCGCCGGGCACGATGCGGTCGCGCATCAGGCGATGCCCAAAAGCGATGTCCGCCGCCCGCAGCACCCGCTCGCGCAACACGCCGCAATGGGCGAGCATCAATGAAAATGCCGCGTCGTTGCAGATGGCGCCGATATCACCGAGATGGTTGGCAAGTCGTTCGAGTTCCGCCATGAGTGCCCTGAGCCAGACCGCGCGTCCCGGTATTTCGAGCCCGAACGCTGCCTCCACGGCCCGCGAGAACGCATAGGCGTAGGCAACCGTACTGTCGCCTGATGTCCGTCCGGCGAGCTGGAGCGCTTTGTCGATGTCCGCACCCGCCATCAGAGCTTCGATCCCCTTGTGGACATAACCGAGACGCTCTTCGAGGCGAACGACTGTCTCGCCATTGGCGGTGAACCTGAAATGCCCCGGTTCGATGATGCCGGCATGGACCGGTCCGACCGGAATCTGGTGCAGGCTTTCTCCTGTCGCCGGCAGAAATTCGTAAGGAGCCGCTTCGGAAGAACGGAGCGCCTCCTCTCCGAGCGGGAAGCGGATATCCCAGCGCCGATGGTCGAGCCAAGGCCGGGTATCCGGCAAACCTTCGGGTTCAAGACCCGTCAGATCGCGGACCGTCCGTTCCAGGCGAAGCGCTGGTGAGTGATGTCGCGCGACGGAAGGATAGGCCCCCTCCAGCCCCTCAAGGCTGGCGACGCAGACCGCGCCGTCGACTTCGTCCAGCAGCGCCATATGCACCCTGTTCCGTTCGCCCCAAAGGCCGAGCAAGGTCAAGTGTCCATCCCGGAGAGCCTCGGCCAGGAAAACCCAGGCATCGGCATCGACAACGATACGTGGCCAAGGTTGATGCGCCTCGATGAGGCGACCGGTCCGGATGAAATTGCTCAGCATCGGCATACCCGTCCCCCTCATCATCGAAGAAGGTTGGCGATATGCTGGAACCAGGCGACCAGCGGCGGCGGCAGATAAATGCCGGCGCCGAGTACCAGCGCCAGATGGGCGTACATGGGAATATAGGACGCCTTGCCCGGGGCTACGCTGCCCCGTGGTTGGCCGAATGCCACCCCTGTCAGCCGCAGAAGCAGGGCCCCGAATGCAACCAACAACCCGAAGACAAGCGGGATCGCGAGCAGCGGATGTCGTGCGAAGGTGGAGCTCACGATCAGGAACTCGCTCATGAAAATACCCATCGGCGGCAGGCCGGCAATGGCAATGACGCCGGCGAGCAATCCCCAGCCCAGGCCAGGATGCGTCTCGGTCAGGCCGCGGATGGCGGAAAGCCTTTGCGTTCCCTTGATCTGGGCGACATGGCCGACGGCGAAGAAGATCGCCGATTTGGTGAGCGAGTGCATGACCATGTGCAGCAGGCCGGCAAAATTGGCGAGTGGCCCGCCCAACCCGAAAGCGAAGACGATGATGCCCATGTGCTCGATCGAGGAATAGGCAAACAGGCGTTTGATGTCGCGGCGGCGATAGAGCATGAAGGCGGCAAAGATCAGCGACGTCAGCCCCATCGTCATCATCAGCGGCCCGGCGGCGATCGCCTCGGGACTGGCGGCAAGCAGGATCTTGAAGCGCAGGACCGCATAGAGTGCGACGTTCAGCAGGAGGCCGGAGAGCACCGCCGAGATCGGCGTCGGTCCCTCGGCATGCGCATCCGGCAGCCAGGCATGCAGCGGCGCGAGGCCAACCTTGGTACCGTAACCCAGAAGCAGAAAGACAAAGGCGACATTTAGAAGCGCCGGATCGAAGGTAGCGGCATGCTCCACAAGAATGGTCCAGACCATGGCATCATAACCTTCGCCGACGACCGGCTGCGCGGCGAGATAGACGAGGATGGTGCCGAAGAGCGCAAAGGCGATGCCGACGCTTCCGAGGATGAAATATTTCCAGGCCGCTTCCAGCGCCTCATGCGTCCGATAGATGCCGACCATCAGCACCGTCGTCAGTGTCGCAAGTTCGACCGCCACCCACATCAGCCCGATATTGTTCGAGACGAAGGCGAGGTTCATGCCGAACATCATGACCTGATACATGGCATGGTAGAAACGCAGGTTCGACGGCGTCAGCCGCCCGGTTTCGAGTTCGTGCGCGATGTAGCTTGCGCTGAATATGCTGGTGGTGAACCCGACGAAGGCATTGAGGACGATGAAGACGATGTTGAGATCATCGACGAGCAGGTATTGTCCCGGCTCGGGCCGTTCGGTGACGAACAAGGAAAGGGCGGCGAGCAGCGTCAGCAGGCTTGCAAGCACATTGAGCCGCGCCGTGATCCTGTAGCCGGGCAAGAGGGCCAGAAGCGCCGCCGCCGCGACGGGGATCAGCAGGACCGCCGCCACCGCATCGAAGGCGAGCAAAGGGGATAGCGCGTTCACTTCCGCCTCCTCCCCCTGAAATCGTCGAGTGCCCTGACATCGACGGTATCGAACCGTTCCCGGATGCGGAACAGGAAGACGCCGATGACGATGAAGGCAATCAGGATCGAGAAGGCGACACTGATCTCGACGACCAGCGGCATCCCCTTGGCGCCGGTCGCGGCCAGCACCAGCCCGTTCTCCAGCGACATGAAACCGACGACCTGGCTGACCGCATTGCGGCGCGTGACCATAATCAGCAATCCGAGCAGCAGAACGGAGAGGGCGAAGGCAAGATCTTCACGGGCAAGCGGATCGGCCTCCGGCGTGACGCGCAGCATGACCACGATCGACAGCGCGACGAGCCCGATGCCGGCCAGCATGGTCGGGCCGACTCCGACGACCGTCTCGATCTCGCGATGGATGCCGAGCTGGCGGATCATGCGATGGAGCGCCACCGGAATGACGATGGCCTTGAAGATGAGGGCAATGGCCGCGGTCACGTAAAGATGCGGCGCGTCCTGAACGAAAGCCTGCCAGGCGACCGACAGTGTCAGCACCAGCGAGTGCAGTGCGAACACGTTGAGCAGGGCATAAAGACGGTCCTGGTAGAGCATCATCATGCTCACCAGCACCAGTCCGCCGGCAAGCATGTGAGCGATGTCGAAGACCGGACCATTCATCACAGGCTCCTCGAAACGAAACGCAGAAGAGTGGCAAGCAGCGCGAGCATGAGCGCGGCACCTAAGAATTCCGGCACGCGAAAAACTCGCATTTTGGCGATCGAGGTTTCGAACAAGGCAAGAAGCGCGCCCCCGACCGCAAGCTTGGTCAGATAGACGACGAGCCCGGCCAGATAGGCGATCGGCCCCGCTTCCGGGGCCGCTAGTTTCCACGGCACGAATATGCAGACGATCAGCGAAATGTAGAGGAGCAGCTTGAGCGACGCCGCCAGTTCGATCATCGCGAGATGCCGTCCGGAATATTCGAGCACCATAGCCTCGTGCACCATGGTGAGCTCCAGATGGGTCGCAGGATTGTCCACCGGAATACGGGCGTTCTCGGCAATCGCCACCATGACGAGCGCGACCAGGGCGATCGCGAGGGAAACGCGCAAGCCGACCTCAGGGGAACTCATGAACCCGGCGATCGTCGAAAGCTGCGTCGAGCCGGCCACCAGGGCAAGCGTGAAGATGATGAGCAACATTGAAGGTTCGGCGAGCGTTGCGATCATCGCCTCGCGGCTTGAACCTATCCCACCGAAGCTGGTGCCGACATCCATGCCAGCGAGCGCCAGGAGGAACCGCGCACTGCCCAGAAGGGCGACGATCGCAATCAGGTCCGCCGTCCAACTGAAGATCAGGCCGGTCGCGAATGTCGGGATGACGGCCGCCGCCACCCAGGTGGAGGCAAAGATCAGGTAAGGTGCCACCCTGAACAGCCAGGATGCGTTCTCCGCGACGACGACCTCCTTGCGGAACAACCGCAGGAGATCGCGATAGGGCTGGATCAGCGAGGGGCCCTGCCGGCGCAACAGCCGCGCCTTGGCCTTGCGGATGAGACCGGTCAGCAGCGGCGCCAGCAGCACGACAAGCGCCATCTGGAAAGCCTGAACGAGAAGAGCCGAAATCAGGACCATAGCGCCAACACCAGAAGCAGGAAAACAAGCGCAAGGAAGACCAGGCTCAGATAGCGCCGGATCGACAGGAACTGCAGGCGGTTGAGCTTCTCGGCAGCGAACCCGACGGCGCCCGCGATCGGCACATAGAGTCCCTCCCAGACCAGATCGTGCTGCTCGACCGAGAAGGTGGCTGGCCGGAGATCTCCCGGGGCCGGCATATCCACCCGTTCGCGGGCACGCATGGCGAGCGTGCCGAAGACGCGCCTGACGGGCTGGGCGAAGCTGCCTGCCGTATATTGTGTCGAAGGGCTGTTTTCGGGAAAGCCGCAATCCCAGGCGGCAGAACGACGAAGCGCCCGCGACGCCCAGCGATGGACGACATAGATCGTTGCCGAGGCTGAGACGGCGATGAACAGGAAGACCAGCAGGCCGTTGTAGGAACTGCGGCTTTCGGCGATCGGTACGATCGACAGCCAGGGGATATCCATCTGCACCGGCATGCGATCGCCGACCAGGGAAAGTACCACGGGCGAGGTGCCGTCGATAACGATCCCCGGCAGGATGCCGGCAAGCAGGCACAAGCCTGCAAGCGCGCACATCGCCGCAAGAGAGAACCGGTCCACGTCCGCGACTTCGCTAGCCGCCGGAGTTCGGGGACGGCCGAGAAACGTGATGCCGAAAGCCTTGACGAAACAGGCGGCCGCCAGCGCGGCCGACAGGGCGAGCAGGCCACCCACAGCCGGCACTGCGATCTTCAGCGCCCATTGCGGCAGGTCGGGGCTCTGCAATATGGCCTGGAAGGCAAGCCATTCCGACGCGAACCCGTTGAACGGCGGCAAGGCCGAAATTGCGACACAGCCCACAAGGAAGGTAAAGCTGGTGACGGGCATGCGATGGATGAGGCCGCCGAGCTTCTCCATGTCCCGCTCACCGGTCGCCGTCAGCACCGCGCCGGCGCCGAAGAAGAGCAGGCTCTTGAAGAGCGAATGGTTGAGGACATGGAACAACGCAGCGGTCAGGGCCAGCGCCGATGCTAGTCCCATGCCGTTTGCCTTGAAGGCCAGCGCCAAACCGAGGCTGACGAAAATGACGCCGATATTCTCGATGGTGCTGTAGGCGAGCAGACGTTTGAGGTCGCGTTCCATCAGGGCATGCAGAATGCCGAGCGCCGCCGTCGCTCCGCCCAGCAGCAGGACGATGAGGCCCGACCACCACAACGGCGCGCCGAGAAGATCAAAGGTGACGCGGATGAAGCCATAGATCGCGATCTTGGTCATGACGCCGCTCATCAATGCAGAGACATGGCTCGGCGCGGCGGGGGGAGCCAGCGGCAGCCAGACGTGCAGCGGCACGAGCCCCGCCTTGGAGCCGGCGCCGAGCAGCAGGAGGATCAGGACAAGGCCTGCCGTCAGCGGCGTATGTTCAGCCGCGCGAATGGCGGCAAAACCGTAGGCGCCTTGAGGCCCGGCAAGCAGGCCGAAGGCCAGCAGCAGAGCCAGCGTCCCGAAGCTTGCCATGACGATATAGATGTAGCCCGCCCTGCGATTGCCCGCATCGCGATGATGCGACATCACCAGCGCCCATGAGGCGAGCGACATGAACTCCCATGAAATCAGGAAGGTGAACGCATCGTCGGCCAGCAGCACCAGGTTCATTCCGGCGATGAAGGCCGGAAAGAACGGCAGCACCCGGTGCGGCGCATGCTCGTGCCGGCCGTAGCCGAGACCGTAAAGACTGGCGAGCGTGCCGCCGAGATTGGCCACGAGCAGGAAGAAGGCGGAGAGCGCGTCGAGCCGGAAATGGGCTCCGAGCCACGGCAGGCCGATGGGAAGGATGAGGGTCGGCGCGTCAACGAAAGATGTCGCGAGATGCATAAGACTGGTGACGAAAGCAATGGCCGAGAGAAGAAGGCTCAGCCCATAGATGGCCGGGGTCGCCCGGTGTGACCGGCTCATCAAAATCCCGAGCCCTCCCGTCACCAGAAACATGACAATACATGACAGGATGACGGAAAGCGATGTCATGAGCTCGACCCCGCCTTATTCCTGCGGGCAGGTGATCTTCCTGCCCCGTCTTCGGGCGGGTTGGCTCTCGTTTTCAACCGGACCCCTCGTCCGCCGTCCTCACTGACAGCGCCCTCTCTGATGAGTTCAATCCCGGCGTTCTCCAGTGCCGCCAGCAAACGCATCAGAGAATCGACATTGCCGCGGACGACGTCGACGCTGGCCTCCATGCGCTGGATTGTCGGCACCGAAATTCCCGCCCGCTCGGCCAGTTGGCGCTGGTCGATTCCAAGAAGAGCCCGGGCGGCTCTCATCTGAGCAGCAGTAATCACGATTCATCCATCGCTTATATTACGCAGACTCTGATATTCGCGAGTTATGATGTACCTATTGATGTCTCAAATCAACATTCTGATGCAATGAGACTCTGAAATTGGATTCCGCACTGCAATAAGGAAGTGGAACCCGCGTGCGATATCTTCAGAGTTTCGGCCCGATGATTTGCCGACGCGTCAACGCGCATGGTCCATCGCAGCGATCGGCGAAACCCGGAAATTAGAAGTATCGGTGTAAGGGGATGCGCCCGGCAAATAGCCTGCGCATCTCATTCACATCTCACGCCATGGGGAGCTTCGACGTGGATCTTCAATCCAAGAGCTGGCGCAAACGGGTGGCAAGCTCTCGTGCCGTGTAGGGCTTCTTGAGCCAGCTTCCCGATTGGGCAAGTTCGCGTCCGGCGATCGCCGGCTCGGCATAA